>NZ_JAJNRO010000002.1:0-699540 GCF_021083605.1 Nocardioides sp. cx-169 | reverse complement strand
CGGGGACCCACTTCCCCACCTCCCCAACTCGGGGGTGGACCCCCCTAACCTGGTACGTGCGATCCACCGCACTCATTTCCACAGCATGCGCGGCGCGCTAGTCGCTGCTCTCGCTCTTCTCCGGCACGAGCACCGGGCGCAGCCGCGCCCAGGTGACGAAGCCGAGGCCGACGACGAGAAGGGCGAGGCCGGCCCAGAGGTTGGCGTTGACCCCGCCGGTCTTGTCCTCCTGCGGGTCGGCGATGAGGCCGGTCAAGGTCAGGATCACGCCGTAGGTCGCCAGCAGCATGCCGATGATGCTGCGGATGTCGAAGAGGCCGGCCTGGTGGCGGCTGCGGGATGCGGTCGACTTCTCGGGCTCGTGGGGGCTGGGCATCGGGTCCTCCTCAGAAGGCCAGGTTCAAGATGACGACCATCGCCAGCGCGACGCCGGCGAGAGGGAGGGTGCGGCGGTACCACGGGTAGGACGCCTCGTCGGCGTCCACCAGGTCCTCGCGGGGGGTCTCGGAGTAGACCAGACCCTTGAGCTCCTCGACCGGCTTGGGCTTGGTCACCAGCGAGACCAGCACGCTGAGCACGATGTCGACCACGAACGCCGCGGCGGCCGCGACGAAGGCGGCACCCTGGCCGCCCAGCGGGATCGTCCCGGTGCTCCAGGAGCCGAACGCGTCCTCGCTGAGGAAGGCCACGACCACGGCGGCCGTGGTGCCGGAGACCAGGCCCACCCAACCGGCGGTGGCGGTCATCCGCTTCCAGAACATGCCGAGGATGAATGTCGCGAACAGCGGGGCGTTGAAGAACCCGAACAGGGTCTGGAGGTACTCCATGATGTTGGAGAAGTTGCTGGCCAGCGATGCGGTGAAGATGGCGATGAAGGTCGCAGCGACGGTCGCCAGGCGACCCACCTTCAGGTAGTAGTCGTCGTCGCGGTCCTTCACGAAGTAGCGCTGCCACAGGTCGTAGCTGAAGACGGTGTTGAACGCCGAGATGTTGGCCGCCATGCCGGCCATGAAGGCCGCGAGCAGGCCGGCGATCGCCAGTCCCAGCAGGCCGTTGGGCAGCAGGTCGCGCATGAGGTAGAGCAGCGAGTCGTTGTAGGCCACGCCCTCCCCCGAGGCGCCCCCCGCCACCGTCTCGCCGGCCTTGACGTCGGCGATCTCGGTGACCAGGACGGCCGCGATCATGCCCGGCAGGATGGTGATGAACGGGACGAACATCTTCGGGAAGGCACCGATGATCGGCGTCTTGCGCGCGGCGGAGATCGAGTTGGAGGCCATGGCGCGCTGGACCTCGACGAAGTTCGTCGTCCAGTAGCCGAACGACAGCACGAACCCGAGGCCGAACACGATGCCGATGACCGAGAGCACCGGCGAGTCGAACCCCGACAGCGCCTGGCCGGGCCAGGAGTTGAGCTGCTGGTCGGCCGGAGCGATGTCGCCCCCGCCGGAGGCCGCCTCGGTGATCTTGTCCTTGAGCCCGCCGTAGCCGCCGACCCGGTTCAGGCCGATCAGGGTGAGCGGCAGCAGGGCCGCCACGATCACGAAGAACTGCAGCACCTCGTTGTAGATCGCCGCGCTGAGGCCGCCGAGCGTGATGTAGGACAGCACGATGGCGGCCGCGACGACGAGCGCCACCCACAGCGGCCAGCCGATCAGGGCGTGGATGATGCTGCCGAGCAGGTACAGGTTGATGCCGGCGATCAGCAGCTGGGCGACGGCGAAGGAGATCGAGTTGACCAGGTGCGCGCCGGTGCCGAACCGGCGGTACATGAACTCCGGGACCGAGCGCACCTTGGAGCCGTAGTAGAACGGCATCATCACGACGCCGAGGAAGAGCATCGCCGGGATGGCGCCGACCCAGAAGTAGTGCACGGTCGGCAGGCCGAACTCCGCGCCCGAGGCCGACATGCCCATGATCTCGACGGCGCCGAGGTTGGCCGAGATGAACGCCAGGCCGGTGACCCAGGCCGGCAGCGAGCGGCCCGACAGGAAGAAGTCGATCGAGTCCGACACCTGCCGCCGCGCGACCAGGCCGATGCCGAGGACGACACCGAAGTACAAGAAGATGATCAGGTAGTCGACCCAGTTGGCCGAGATGAGGGTGTCGCTCGCCAGTGCGACGGGGGCGGGCCACGAACTCGTCATCGAGCAGCCCTCTCTCTCCCGCTCCGGTGGTGGTTGCCCGGACAGACCAGGCAACCGTTTCCCGCTCGGCGCGGCGCCGAAACACCGTCGGCGGCGACGTGACACCACAGGGCCGTCGATTTGACGTCATAAGTCCTTGACATGACATCACTCTGACGTCACAGTGGTGCCTATGGACATCACTCCCTACGTCGACAGCCTCCGCCGGGACCTCCTGGCGGCGGTCGAGGGCGCCGGGCCGGAGGCCCGCCAGGCCGCGGAGCGGCTGGGCTTCGCGCTGGACCCGGCCGCTCGCCTCGCCCTGATGGAGGCCATCTCCCAGGCCGCAGCCGAGATCACCGCCGAGATGCCGGACGGCGGCGTCGACGTGCGGCTGAACGGTCGCGAGCTGGACTTCGTGGTCGACGCGCCCCCCGCGGCCCCGACCCCCGCCGCCGCCTCGGTGCCGCCGCCGCCCGCCGGCGAGGGGGAGGAGGAGGGCGGCGTTGCGCGGATCACGCTGCGACTGCCGGAGTCGGTCAAGGCCCGTGCCGAGGACGCCGCCGCCCAGGCCGGCCAGTCCCTCAACACCTGGTTGGTCAACGTCGTGCGAGCGGCCACCCACCACGGCTCCATCAACGTCGACATCGACCTGTCCAGCATCCCGTTTCTCGGCAAGGACCCCTTCGGGGGCGGCAACAAGCCCGGCCGGCGGATGACCGGCTGGATCTAGGCACCACACCCACCACCCGGGTCCGGCGGCAGGCCGGTCCCGCGGACGAGCACACCCGGAAGAGGACCCCATGACCGTCCACCACTTCGAGACCCTGCGTCCCGTGCGCCTGTATGTCGAGCTCGGAAAGGGGTCGGTGCGCGTGATCGGCACCGACACCACCGAGTCCCACGTGGAGATCACCGGCCGCGACGCCGGCGACGTGCTGGTCGAGCAGACCGGCGACCAGCTGAGCGTCGTCGCCCCCCGCCAGCGCGGCGGCTTCCTGGGCGGCGACTCCGCGCTGCACATCGTGGTGACCGTGCCCACCGACAGCGACGTGGCCATCAAGAGCGGCAGCGCCGACGTGGCCTGCCGCGGCACGTTCGGCAGCGGGCAGGTCAAGAGCGGCTCCGGCGGCGTCCACGTCGAGGAGTTCGCTCGGCCGGCGACCGTGGAGACCGGCTCCGGCGACATCCGCGTCGACCGCGCCGGCGCCGAGCTGCGGGTCAAGAGCGGCTCCGGCGACGTCCACGTCGAGCACACCTCGAGCGCGGTCGCGGTCTCCACCGGCTCCGGCGACGTCCAGGTCGGCTCCAACAACGGGCCGGCCGTCGTGAAGACCGGCTCCGGCGACCTCAAGGTGGTCGAGGCGACCCACGACGTCTCGATGTCCACCGGCAGCGGCGACCTGCTCATCAGCACCGCCACCCGTGGTCGCTTCACCGCCAAGGGCGCGTCCGGCGACGTGCGCATCGGGATCCCCGCAGGGGTGCCGGTCTGGACCGACATCTCCACTGTCACCGGGCGCATCCACTCCACCCTGCACGGGGCCGGCCAGCCCGAGGAGGGCGCCGACCACGTCGAGGTCCGCGCCAAGATCGTGAGCGGCGACGTCGTCCTCACCGAGATCTGAGCAACCCCATCATCCACCCACGCATCAGAGGAGCACCGCCATGACCACTCTCCACCACCAGCTCGACGTCGAGGCCCGCCACCGCATCGCCGAGCGCGTCGCCAAGGCCGCCGCCCCGTCGCTGCCCTCGCGGCGCGCCTCCCGCACCGCGCGCCGGCTCCGCGCGCTCGCGGACCGCCTCGACTCCTGAGCCGCGCACCACCCCCACGCCCCACCACGCACCCGGCAAAATCCGGTGCCACCGCGCCGGCCATCCGACACAATCGGCGCATGACCCGGCAGCCGCACCTCGCGACCTCGCCGCAGCCCTCGGTCGTCTGACCGGCCGCATCCCATGTCCCCGCACCAGCCGGCCCGGCTGGGCCTCCTCCAGATCTCGCTCGCCGGTGTTCTGTGGGGCACCGGTGGGCTGGCCGTGCAGGTCATCCGCGAGGCCGAGCCGATGTCCGTGATCGTCATCAGCGCCTACCGGATGCTCATCGCGGCCGTCGTCCTCGTCGCCGCGGTCCTGGCGCTGCGCCGACTGGGCTCGCTCACCAGGCTGCTGCGCGAACGGCCCTGGCGTGCGTCGCTCGTCGGCGCGAGCACGGCGGCCTACCAGGCGCTGTACTTCGGCGCCGTCGTCCAGGTGGGCGTCTCGGTCGCCACGGTCCTCAGCCTGGGCCTGGCGCCGGTCCTGCTCACCGTGGGCGAGTCCGTCCACGCCCGCCGCCTCCCCGCCGGTGGCCGGGTGGCCGTGCTGGCGGCGGCCCTGGCCGGGCTGCTGCTGGTGGCCGTTGGCGCGGGGATCGGTGAGACCGGGCCGCACCCGGTGCTGGGCGTGCTGGCCGCGGCCGGCTCTGGCAGCACCTACGCGCTCACCACCGTGCTCGGGCGACCGCTGGCCCAGCGCGCCGGCCCGCTGGCGCTCACGACGACGACCACGGCCGTCGGCGCCCTCGTCCTGCTGCCCCTCGCCCTCCTCAGCGGCTCCGTCAGCGGCTCCGTCAGCGGCTCCGCCGGTGGCCCGCTCCTCAGCAGCGACCCGGTGGTGCTGGCGACGCTGGCCTATCTCGGGGTGCTGACCATGGCGCTGGCCTACGGCCTGCTGTACGCCGGTCTCCGGACGACGCCGGGCAGCTCCGCGGTGATCGCGACCCTGCTGGAGCCGGTGACGGCCGCGCTCGCGGCCGCGGCGTTCCTCGGTGAGCGGATCGGCCTCGCCGGAGCGGCCGGCACCGGGCTGATCCTCGCGGCGGTCGCCGGCCTCGGCAAAGAGCCGGCGGTCACCCCCGGCGGACCGCTCCCGGCTAGGACCTCATGGCGACGCCGAGACGCCAGTAGCCCATGAACGCCACCTGGCGCCGGTCCACGCCGAGGTCGTTGACCAGGGCCCGGCGCAGCGCCGTGACCACCTTGGCCTCCCCGGCGATCCAGGCGTACAGGCCATCGAGGTCGTGGCCCACGACGGCGACGGCGTCGTCGATCTCCTCGCCGGAGGAGGAGTAGGTCGGCGTCTCCCACAGGTCGGGGTCCACCTCCTCCACCTCGGGCAGGACCAGCGGCGCGCCGAGATGGTCGAGTACGGCCTGCTGCAGGGCCAGGCCGCGGGCCGCGCCGTCGCGCGGCAGCCAGGTCACGCTCACGCCGTCGGGGTGCGCGAGGCTCTGCACGTCGGCGCTCAGCGGCACCTCCAGGTACGCCGCGCCACGGGCGTCCGGCGGCAGGTCGGCGAGGATGCTCGCGACCGCCGGTACGGCGGTCTCGTCGCCGGCGAGCAGCAGCCGGTCCGCCGCACCGGGGACGAACTCGATGCCGCCGAACGCGCTGCCGCGGCGCGGCGCCATCATGACGATGCGGTGGCCGACGCTCACCTCCTCGGCCCAGGCGGCGCCCGGGCCGACCGGGCCGTCGCCGAAGTGGAGCACGATGTCGACCACCAGGCGGGTGGCGACGCCGCTGCCGCGCACGTCGCGGACCGTGTAGGTGCGCATGTGGCCGCGCTCCTCGGCCGGCCGCGCGAACCACGCCTGCATCGCCGCCTCGTCCATGCCGGTCACGTCCGGCAGCCCGTCGAGGCCGGGGAAGACGAGCTTGATCCGCTGGTCGTAGAGCGGGCCGTCGACGCCGAAGTCGGCCAGGGCGGGCGAGCCGAGCTCCACCCGAACGAAGCTGGGCGAGAGCCGCTCCACCCGCACCACCTCGACCTGCTCGAGCAGCAGCGGCAGCGTGGCAGAAGCGGTGGTCGTCATCGGCGGTCCTCTATTAGGCAGTCCTAACTTAGGACGACCTTACACTGCGTCGTGAGGGAGTGCGGTCAGATCGAGGTGCGGTGGAAGTTCTGGAAGGACCGCGAGGGGGTCGGTCCACGCTGACCCTGGTAGCGCGAGCCGTACTTCTCCGAACCGTAGGGATGCTCCGAGGGGGAGGTGAGGCGGAAGAAGCAGAACTGGCCGATCTTCATGCCGGGGTAGAGCTTGATCGGCAGCGTGGCGACGTTGGCCAGCTCGAGGGTCACGTGCCCCGAGAAGCCGGGGTCCACGAAGCCCGCGGTCGCGTGGGTCAGCAGGCCGAGCCGGCCCAGCGACGACTTGCCCTCGACGCGCGCGGCCACGTCGTCGGGCAGGGAGACGACCTCGTAGGTCGAGCCGAGCACGAACTCGCCCGGGTGCAGGATGAACGGCTCGTCACCTTCGGGCTCCACCTCGCGGGTCAGGTCGGACTGGTCGGCGGCGGGGTCGATGTGGGGGTAGCGGTGGTTCTCGAACACCCGGAAGAAGCGGTCCAGCCGCACGTCGATCGAGGAGGGCTGCAGCATCGCGGGGTCCCAGGGGTCCATCGCGACCCTGCCGGCGTCGATCTCGGCCAGGATGTCGCGGTCGCTCAGCAGCACGAGCACGACCTTAGTGGGTAGCTGGGCCGAGCAGCCGCCGTCCGTGAAACCCTGCACCCGTGCAACTCTCCCGTCAGGTCGGTCGTGCCAGCCTGACGGCGATCCTCGTGGTCGCCGGCGCGACGTTGGTGAACCTCCTGCTGCTCGCCTACCTCGGCCTCCACGCCGACGCGGTCACGGCCAGGGCGTCCGACGCCGGGCGCGAGCTTCGCCTGGGCCACCTGGCGATGCTGGACCAGGAGACCGGCCTGCGCGCCTACCTGATCACCGGCGACGACGCCGACCTCGCGCCGTACGAGCGTGGCGGCGCGAGCCTGCAGGCGCACCGCACGCGCGTCCGGGAGCTGCTGCACGACGAGCCCGAGCTCCTCGATCTCATCGACGCCCGCGACGAGACCATCGAGCGCTGGCACACGGAATGGGCCGAGCGGGCGCTGAACGACGGCCGCGAGATCGCCGCGAGCTCGCCCGTCGCCGACAAGCGCGAGTTCATGGACGTCGGGCGGATCAGGTTCGACGACTACCGGGCGGCGCACGACCTGGCGGAGAACGCCGCCGACGACCTGCGCACCGCGGCCGAACGCCTTCAGGGGCGGGCCGTCGGCGCCGCCGTCGCGATCCAGGTGCTGCTGCTGCTCGCCGGCTGGGTCGTGCTCCGGCGCCAGGGGCGGGCGCTGAACGCGTCCGTCGTGGCCCCCGTCGACGACCTGCTGACCACGATCGGCCGACTGCGCGACGGCGAGCTGGGCTCGCGCAGCACCGGGGAGGGGCCCGCCGAGCTCCGGGCGATCGGCCACGGCCTCGACGAGATGGCCGAGGCCCTGGAGCGTGAGCGCGCCACGACCCGGCAGCGCTCGGAGGAGCTGATCTCGGCCCGTCGCGAGGCCGACGCGGCCAACGCCGCGAAGTCGGCGTTCCTGGCGACGATGAGTCATGAGATCCGCACGCCGATGAACGCGGTGATCGGCATGACAGGGCTGCTCCTGGACACGCCGCTGGACCCCGAGCAGCGGGAGTTCGCAGAGACCGTCCGCCAGAGCGGCGACTCGCTGCTCACGATCATCAACGACGTCCTCGACTTCTCGAAGATCGAGTCCGGCGAGCTCGAGCTCGAGGAGCACGACTTCGTGCTGCGCGACTGCGTGGAGAGCTCGCTGGACCTGGTGGCGGCGCAGGCGTCCGCCAAGGGGCTCGACCTGGTCTGCCAGATCGACCCCGAGGTGCCGCCGGTCCTGGTGGGCGACGTGACCCGGGTGCGCCAGGTGCTGGTCAACCTGCTCGGCAACGCGGTCAAGTTCACCGACGCCGGCGAGGTGCTGCTCACGGTGAGCGCGGCCGAGGGCGACCCGGGCGACGACCGTCGGATGCTCGCGTTCGCGGTCGGCGACACCGGCATCGGCATCCCGCCGGAGCGCATGGGCCGGCTGTTCCGGCCCTTCAGCCAGGTGGACAGCAGCACCACCCGCACGCACGGTGGGACCGGGCTCGGCCTCGCGATCAGCCTGCGACTCGCCGAGGCCATGGGTGGCCGGCTGGACGTCAGCAGCATCCTGGGCGGCGGGTCGACGTTCACGCTGGTGGCGCCGTTCCAGCCCGGGCACGAGGTGGAGGACCGGATCCGCATCGCCCCCGCCGAGCTGCCCGGCAAGCGCGCGCTCATCGTCGACGACAATGCCACCAACCGCCGGATCCTGCGCGCTCAGCTCGAGGCCTGGGGCATGTCGGTCGAGGAGCACGGTCACCCCGGCTCCGCGCTCGCGCTCGCCGGGCAGGCGACCGCGACGTTCGACGTCGCGCTGCTGGACATGGACATGCCCGGGATGGACGGCGGCCGTCTCGCCGCGGCGCTGCGTCGACTGGAGGGGTGGTCCGAGGTCCCGATCATCCTGCTCACGTCGATCGGTGAGCGGATCTCGGTGGCCGAGGTGCCCGACCTCGTGCACCTCACCAAGCCGGTGAAGGCCGGAGCCCTGCGCACCACCGTCGCGCGCGTGCTGGGCTCCCCCGAGGGCGAGGACGCCGCCGCCCCCACTCCCGCTCCGCTGGGACGGCTGCGGATCCTGCTCGCCGAGGACAACGCCGTCAACCAGCGCGTCGCCGTGATGATGCTGGAGCGGCTCGGCCAGCGGCCGGTCGTGGTGAGCAACGGGCGCGAGGCCCTGGACGCGGTGCGCGGCGCGTCGTACGACCTGGTGCTGATGGACGTGCAGATGCCGCTGATGGACGGGCTCGAGGCCACCCGACAGATCCGAAGCCAGCTGGCTCCCGAGCGACAGCCGCGGATCGTCGCGATGACGGCCAACGCGCTCGTCGAGGACCGCGAGGCCAGCCTGGCGGCAGGGATGGACGATCACCTGGCCAAGCCGGTGCGCGCCGAGGACCTGGCCACGGTCCTCAGCCGGGTCCCGGCCCGACGCTCCGACCTGGCCGCGCCGGCGGATCCGCCCTCCGCGGAGGACCGGGCCGTCGACCCGTCCGCGCTGGACTCCCTGACCCGCCACGTCGGCGCCAACGCCCAGGACTTCCGCGAGTCGCTCGTCGCCGCTTGGCGACGCGAGTCGCGTCACCAGCTCGAGCAGCTCGACGTCGCGGCCACGGCGGACGACGCGGACGGGGTGAGCGCGGTGGTGCACAGCCTGCGCTCCTCCAGCGCCGCCCTCGGGGCGGTGACGCTGGCCGCGGTGTGCGGGTCGATCGAATCGACCCTGCGCGCGGGCGGCGCGCTCGACCTGATCGACGCCGCCTCCCGGGTCCGCCACGAGGTGGGCCGCGCTGACGCGGCCTTCGCCCATCTCGACTGAGCCTGACGGCGGACCTCGCCCAGGCTCCAGGCAGGATGGGTCACATGGCCTTCTCCCGCTTCGTCGCCCTCGGCGATTCCTTCACCGAGGGGTACGGCGACCCCGACCCCGACCGCCCCAACGGGCTGCGCGGCTGGGCCGACCGGGTGGCCGAGGTGCTGGCCCGCCAGACCGACGACTTCGGCTACGCCAACCTTGCGATCCGCGGCCGCAAGCTCGACGCGGTCCTCGCCGAGCAGCTGCGCCCCGCCCTGGCACTCGAGCCCGACCTGGTCACGATCTACGCCGGCGCCAACGACATCCTGCGCCCCCGGGTCGACCTGGACGCGCTCGTCGGGCGCTACGACGCCGCGCTGGGCGAGCTCGCCGCCACCGGCGCCCGACTGCTGGTCTTCACCGCCTTCGACCCGGGCGACTCGGCGACGTACAAGATGCTGCGCGGGCGGTTCGCGATCTACAACGAGCTGGTGCGCGAGAGCGCCGAGCGGCACGGCGCCGACATCGTCGACTACTGGCGGATGCGGGAGTACCGCGACTGGCGCCTGTGGGACGACGACCGCCTGCACATGGGTCCGGCCGGTCACCAGCGCATGGCGATGGCGGTCCTCGACGTGCTCGGCGTCGAGCACGACCTGGCGCCGCTCACGCTGCGCGAGTCCGCGGCCCTGCGGCGCCGCGAGCAGCTGCGTGAGCACGCCGCCTGGGTCCGCACCTCGGCGGCGCCGTGGGTGCACCGGCGGCTCACCGGCCGCTCCTCGGGCGACGCCGTCTCACCGCGCCACCCCACTCTCGGGCGGGTGGGCGTGCCGGACCGGACGACCTCGATATAGTCTGGCCGCCGACCCGGTCCGCCGGGTCAGTGCGGACGTAGCTCAGTTGGTAGAGCGCGACCTTCCCAAGGTCGATGTCGCGAGTTCGAATCTCGTCGTCCGCTCCACCTAGTCTTCCGGAGTGCAGTTCACCGGCTTCCCCGTCGCGGCGTTCGACTTCTACGACGACCTCGAGGTCGACAACACCCGGTCCTACTGGACCGCCCACAAGGCCGTCTACGACGAGGCGGTGCTGGCGCCGATGAAGGCGCTGACCGCCGCACTGGAGCCGGAGTTCGGGTCGCCCAAGATCTTCCGGCCCTACCGCGACGTGCGCTTCGCCAAGGACAAGACGCCCTACAAGACCCACCAGGGCGCGTTCGTGGCGTCCGGGCCGGCCACCGGCTGGTACGTCGAGATCGCGCCGCGCGGGATGCGGGTCGGCGCCGGCTTCTACGAGGCCTCGGGCCCGCGGCTGAGCGCCGTACGCGAGGCCATGGCGGACGGGCGCACCGGACCGGCGCTGAAGCGGGTGCTGACGACGCTCGAGAAGGCGGACTTCGAGATCAGCGGGGAGCGGCTGAAGACGACGCCGCGCGGCTACGACGCCGACCACCCGCGCATCGAGCTGCTGCGCCACAAGACGCTGGCCGCCGGGAAGTCCTATGGCTTCGCCGACTTCATCCACACCGCGGAGCTGCTCGACCACGTGCGTGAGGACTGGCGCGCGCTCAAGCCGCTGGTGACGTGGCTCGAACGTGCGTTCGCCGCAGCCGCCTGACCCCTCGGTCTCACCGGGTCAGGGTCCCTGGCGGGTCACGCCTTCGTGAAGGTCGCCATCGTCCGCTCCGGCTCCCAGTAGGCCCTCATGGAGGCGACGGTGCCGTCGTCGTTGACCACATAGACCATGATCAGCTCGGTCGTGGTGTGGCTGCCGTCGGGGAACGCCGTGCGGATGGACCCGACGTTGGCGCAGGTGTTGCTCCCCGGGTTGGCGAAGGAGTCGGTGATCGTGAACTCGAAGGTCGCGATCGGGGCGATCGCCTGCTCCCAGAAGGCGCGGATCCCCGCGTGGCCGTGGTGGCCCCTGCCCTCGGGGTCGAACAGCGAGGGGCCTACCGGGTCCTCCAGCACAGCGTCGGGCGCGTAGACGCTCAGCCACTCCTCCAGGTCGCCCTTGGCCACCGCGGAGTAGGACCGCTGCGAGGCCGCACGGGCCGGGTGCGGGTCGTTCGGGGCGTTCCAGGTGATGGCGTCCGACGTGATCATGGGGGCATCGTAGGGCCAACTGGAACGCGTTCTAGTGCGCGGCCTTCGGCCAGCGGCCCCGCGGCCTTCACGACGGGTTCACCTGCCGCTCACCGCGGTTGGTCACGCTGGCGGCATGGCCAAGCGCTCGGCATACCTACACGTCGGCCTCGACGACCGCTCCGGCGACAGCCTCGAGCCCGCCCTCCAGCGGCACGCGCACGCGCTGTCCGCCCTGGGGGTGCACGCGCCCGCCGCCTCGACCGACGAGATGTTCCGCGCCGCGATCGAGATCCTGCGCAGCCACCGCACCTGGGGCTACCGCCGCAAGGAGGTCGAGGGGGCGTGGGCCGCCATCTGCCGACGGGGACAGCGCGGCACCGGCACCCTGGTCTTCTCCCAGCCGCTGCTCGCCGACGCCACCACCGACCAGATCGAGCTCCTCCTCGACGGCCTGCGCGGCTTCAAGCGCCACGTGGTGATCACCGTCGCCGCCCCGGACACCTGGACCCCCGGCGACCTCGCCCTCGGAGCGCTGCTCGACCGCTGGATCACGGCCGTGGGCCGGCCCGACCGCGTGCACGTGATCGTGTCGCCGCCGGTGCGCCGCCCGGCCACGACCTGGAAGGCCTTCGGCAAGGTCGTCGGCTTCGGGACGGCGTCGCTGTCGCTGGACGGCGTCGAGGTGGCCACCGACGCACGTCCGCCGCGCCTGGTCTCGACCGAGCAGCACGCGGCGTTGCGCGGCCTCGGGCACCGCTGGGCCGGTCAGATCCTCAGCCGCGACCTCGACGTCCGCGGCGACCTGGCGGACCTGGTCCCCGAGATGGCACCCGCCCCGGACCCGGTCTCGCTGATCGCCCCCACCGACGAGGCCCTCGCCGAGGCGCTGCGTGCCGTCGATCGGCTCGAGCGGCGCAATCGGACGCTCGAGACGCGTGTCGGTGAGCTCGAGCAGCCCCGGCGGCGCTGGCGGCGCAGCGCCGGGCCGTCGGTGGCCTGAGTCGGGCGGGGATCCATCAAGTCTAGTGCGGCTGCCACGCATCCTCATCCGCAGTGCGGGAGGTGACGGCCTTGGGCAGCTTCTGGTCGGCCAGCTGCTGGATCGAGACCTGCTCGAAGACGTCGCGCAGCGAGCGCCGGGCAGCGATCCACACATGTTGGAGGACCTCGGCGGACTCGTTGTAGCTGACCGCCTCGGGGCGCAGGCCGTAGACGGAGACCAGAGGGCCGTCGACGGCGCGGATGACGTCGGCCACCGAGACGTCGCTCGGCGAGCGGCCCATGCGCCAGCCACCGGACTGGCCGCGCTGCGACATCACGATGCCGGCTCGGCGCAGGTCGGCCAGGATCGCCTGGAGGAAGCCGTGGGGAATCTCCTGCAGCTTGCCGAGCTCCTCGGCGCTCACCGCGCGACCGTCGGCGCGCTGGGACATCTCGATCAGCGCTCGGAGGGCGTAGTCGGACTTCGCGGAGACACGCATAGGGCGAGTGTGTCAGATATCCCGATGCACACACTGGACCAACCGGCCCGGGGAGCGGGCCGCGAGACCCCGGTCACCCAGCCCCGCCCCCCGCTTGCGTGGCCCTCGTGGGCTCCTTATCATTAAGTTACCGGTCAGTAGCGGACTGCTGCTCCTCCAGGCCGGACACCCGAGACACAGAATGGTGGGTCAGTGAGCCACTACAAGAGCAACCTGCGCGACATCGAGTTCAACCTCTTCGAGGTCCTGGGCCGCGACGAGGTCCTGGGCACGGGCCCGTTCGCCGAGGTCGATGGCGACACCGCCCGCTCGATCCTCGCCGAGGTCGACCGCCTGTCGCGCGAGGACCTCGCGGCGTCGTACGTGGACAGCGACCGCAACCCGCCGGTCTTCGACCCCACGACCGGCGCCGCGGACCTCCCCGAGTCGTTCAAGAAGAGCTACCAGGCCTGGATGGACGCCGAGTGGTGGCGCCTGCAGGTCGTCGAGGAGCTCGGTGGCCAGCCGGCCCCCTCCAGCCTGATCTGGGCGACCGCGGAGCTGGTGCTCGGCGCGAACGCGCCGGTCTGGATGTACGCCGCCGGCCCGGCGTTCGCCAACGTCGTCTACCGCAACGGCAACGAGCGCGACAAGAAGATCGCGCAGTTCATGGTCGACCGCCAGTGGGGCTGCACCATGGTCCTCACCGAGCCCGACGCCGGCTCCGACGTCGGCGCCGGTCGCACCAAGGCCACGCTCAACGACGACGGCTCGTGGAACATCGAGGGCGTCAAGCGCTTCATCACCTCGGCCGAGCACGACATGAGCGAGAACATCATGCACCTCGTGCTGGCGCGCCCCGTCGGCATCGAGGGCGTCGGCGGCCCCGGCACCAAGGGCCTGAGCCTGTTCCTCGTCCCGAAGTTCCACTTCGACCACGAGACCGGCGAGCTGACCGGCGAGCGCAACGGCGCCTACGTCACCAACGTCGAGCACAAGATGGGGATCAAGGTCTCCAACACCTGCGAGGTCACCTTCGGCGAGAAGGAGCCGGCCCAGGGCTGGCTGCTCGGCGAGGTGCACAACGGCATCGCGCAGATGTTCCAGGTCATCGAGAACGCCCGGATGCTGGTAGGCACCAAGGCCATCGCCACGCTGTCCACCGGCTACCTCAACGCGCTCGACTACGCCAAGCAGCGCCAGCAGGGCGCCGACCTGACCCAGTCCGGCGACAAGACGGCGCCGCGCGTGACGATCACCCACCACCCCGACGTCCGCCGTTCGCTGATGACGCAGAAGTCGTTCTCGGAGGCGATGCGGTCGCTGGTGCTCTACACCGCGTCCTGGCAGGACAGGGTGATGCTGGCCGAGCACGCCGGCGAGCGCGACGAGCTGGCCGAGAAGGTCAACGACCTGCTCCTGCCGATCGTCAAGGGCTACGGCTCCGAGCGGTCGTGGGTCCTGCTGGGCACCGAGTCGCTGCAGACCTTCGGCGGCTCGGGCTTCCTGCAGGAGTACCCGGTCGAGCAGTACGTCCGTGACGCCAAGATCGACACCCTGTACGAGGGCACGACCGCGATCCAGGGCCAGGACTTCTTCTTCCGCAAGATCGTCAAGGACCAGGGCAAGGCGCTGGGCCACCTGGCCGGCGAGATCCAGGGCTTCCTGGACGCCGAGTCCGGCAACGGTCGGCTCAAGGTGGAGCGCGCCCTGCTCGCCACCGCGCTCGAGGACGCCCAGGCGATCGTCGGGCACATGATCAACGACCTGATGTCGGCCGAGGGCGAGATCCGCAACATCTACAAGGTGGGCCTCAACACCACCCGCCTGCTGATGGCCCTCGGGGACGTCGTCTGTGGCTGGCTGCTGCTCAAGGGTGCCGAGGTGGCGCTCGAGAAGCTCGCGGGCGACCCCGGCAAGGACAAGGCGTTCTACGAGGGCAAGGTGGCGGCCGCGCAGTTCTTCGCGCAGACCAACCTGCCGCGCCTCACCGCCGAGCGGGCCATCGCCGAGGCCACCGACCTCGCCCTGATGGACCTCGACGAGTCCGTCTTCTGATCCACCCACCGCTGACCCGTCAGAGACTTTCTGGCGGGTCAGCGGTGATTTGGGCGAGCTTGTGACGGGTCAGCGCGATCGTGGTCGCCCTCCGGCTTGGCCTAGGTTAGGCGGCATGCTGAGCGACCAGGAGCGACTTGCCGGGTACGTCGAGGTGTGGTGGGAGGCGATCCACGACCTCACCGGGGTGCTCGAGGAGCTCTCGCCCGACGAGTGGGACACACCGACCGACCTGCCCGGCTGGGACGTGCGTGCGGTCGCGGCGCACGTCGCCCACCTGGAGGCGATCCTCGCCGGCGCGCCGGAGGAGACCGCCGACGTGGGGCAGCCGGCGCACGTCACCGCACCCATGGGGCTCTACACCGAGATCGGCGTGGTCAACCGCCGCGACGCCGCCCCCGACCTGATCATCAACGAGATCCGCGAGACCGCCACCACCCGGCACACGGCGCTGCTGGCCGACCCGCCCACCGACGCCCAGGCCCGGCCCGAGGTGGTCTTCGGTGGCGTGCCGTGGAGCTGGGAGACGCTCCTGCGCAATCGCCCGCTGGACGTGTGGATGCACGCGCAGGACATCCGGCGGGCGGTCGGACGACCCGGCGGGATGGACCTCGCCGTGGCCCGGCACACGGCGGAGTACCTCGCCGAGAGCCTGGGCTACGTGCTCGCCAAGAAGGTGGGCGCGCCGGAGGGCACCACCCTGGTCCTGGAGATGGCAGGCAGTGAGCCCTTCGTCTTCACGGTCAGCGGCTCCGGGCGCGGCGAGCGCCTGCCCTCGCCGCCGCCGGATCCGACCGCCTGCCTGCGCATGGACCGCGAGACCTTCGTCATGCTCGCCGGCGGCCGACGTCCGCCCGCACCCGGGGCGGTCGAGGTCGTCGGGGACCGGCAGCTGGGCGAGCGCGTGGTCGACGCGATGGCGACGACGCCGTGAGCGGCTGGCGGCTCGAGGACATCCCCGACCAGACCGGCCGGACGGTCCTGGTCACGGGGACGACGGTCGGCGGGCTCGGGCACCACACCGCCCTCGAGCTCGCCCGCCGCGGCGCCCGGGTGGTCCTGTCCGGCCGCACCGAGGCCAAGATCGACGAGACCGAGCGGGCGGTGCGCGCAGAGCTGCCCGACGCGCTCCTGGAGCGGCTCACGGTGGACCTGTCCGACCTCGGCTCGGTACGCCGGGCGGCGGCCTCGGCGGCGAGGCTCGGCCCGATCGACGTGCTCGTCAACAACGCCGGCGTCATGGGGACGCCGTACTCCCGCACGGCCGACGGGCTCGAGCTGCAGATGGCCACCAACCACTTCGGCCCGTTCCTGCTCACCGGGCTGCTGCTCCCCCAGCTCGTCGCGAGCGGCGATGCGCGGGTGGTGACCGTGTCCTCGCAGTTCCACCGCTACGCCAAGGCCGCCCCGCTGGGCGATCCCCTGGTCCAGCAGGGCCGCTACTCGCGGTGGCCGACGTACGCCGCCTCCAAGCTCGCCAACCTGCTCTTCACCTACGAGCTGGAGCGCCGCGCGACGGCGGCCGCGATCCCGCTGCGCGCGTACGCCGCCCACCCCGGCTTCGCTGGCACCCATCTCGCCGCCAACGGCCAGTACGGCCGGTCCGCGGGCGGCGTCGCGTCAATCCTCGACGCGGCCATCCGCGCGGTCTCGCAGTCCGCGGCTGCCGGCGCCTGGCCCAGCCTCATGGCCGCCACCGCCGAGCTGCCCGGCGGCAGCTACTGCGGACCCAGCGGCCTCGGGGAGATGGCCGGTGCGCCCCAGGTGGTCACCCCCAGCAGGGCCGCGCGCGACCCCGACGCCCAGCGCCGGCTGTGGGAGATCAGCGAGCAGACCACGGGCACCCGCTACCCCTGACCAAAGTCGAAGGGTCCGCGACCGCGGACCGATGTGGCGCCCGGCAGGCCCGCCTAGCGTCGAGCCCATGGCCTCCGACGACCCGCTGCAGACCTGGGAGCTCCGCGTCGAGGGGCGCTCGCACCGGGTCGAGGTCTACGGCTCGGTCTCGCGCCGCATCCAGTGGTGGGTCGACGGCGACCTGGTCCTCGAGCGGAAGTCGGCCGACGACAAGCCTCGCCTCACCGTCAAGGAGCGGCCCGAGCTCGGCACCCTGGCCCTGCGCTTCAGCGGCCTGGGCAAGCCGCGGCGCGCCACGGTCGTCGCGCCGGGACAGCTCGCCGGCATCGACCTGGACCCCGAGCCCGGCTCGCCCGCGGCGGCGTACGAGGACCGCGTGCGCGCGCACCCGCGCCGCTACGCGCTGATCGAGACCGGGGGCGGCGTGGCCGCCGTGGTCGTGCCGATCCTGGTGACGGTGCTGCTGGCGCGGCTCGCGTTCTCCGTCGACTGGCCCGACTGGGATCTGCCGCGCCTCCCGCTCCCGGATCTGCCGTCGCTGCCGCTTCCCGACCTGCCGAACTTCGAGGTCTCGCTGCCGGGGTGGGTGCGTGAGGTGCTCGACAAGTCGAAGTACGTCTGGCCGATCGTGATCGCCTACGTGCTCGCCCGCCGTGAGATCGCCCGGCGCCGCAAGCAGGACGAGCTGCGGGCGCGGGCGCGGGCGCGCGACGAGGAGTAGTCAGCGCCGGTCGCGCACCCGGACCAACCCGGCCAGCGTGGCGACGTACACCGATCCGTCGGGCGACAGCGTCACCGCCGAGTAGTGGTTGTTGAACATCGAGCCGATGCCCGTGCGGACCGACCAGACGGTGCGCCCGGTCTCGGCGCTGAGGGCGGAGAGGTACCACGCGTTGACGCCGAGCAGGCTCGAGCGCTTCGTGTAGGCGTAGACGAGCCCTGTCGCCAGCGACACCTTCGCCACCGACGTGGGCGCGATCGCCTCGGAGGTCCACACCAGCTCGCACTCGCCGCCGGCGACGTCGACGCGGGCGAACCCACCCGCCGGCGTGAAGCCCAGGACCGTGCTCAGCGGGTTGCGGTAGCCGTGGTTGTTCTCGACGATCACCCCGTCGCCGACCGAGACCAGGGAGTTGTCGGTGGCGCTGGCGTCGTCGCCGAAGACCGCGCGCTGACAGACCAAGGAGCCATCGTCGGTGTCATAGAGCTGCACGTTCATGCGCGGCTCCGCGTTGTCGGTGATCGCCACCAGTCCGCCGGGCAGCACCGTCGGCGTGGTCCCGCTCCCGCGGCTCAGCTGCCCCGGCTTCACGTCGGTGCCGCGGTCGTACGGCGTGCGCCAGCGGACCACCGGCCGCTCGGCGCGGTCGACCCCGAGCTCGTACAGCGCGTTGACGGTGACCACGTAAACGCCGCCGTCCCGGGAGACCGAGAAGGAGTTCGCGATCTCCTCGCCCAGGTCGAGCACCGTCACGCGGCCGGTGCCGGGGTCGACGAAGCCGACCCGGCCGTCCTCGGTCTCGTACCAGATCCGCCCCTGCCAGTCGGGCATCAGCGCGATCAGGCAGTCGTCCTCGGGGACCTGCTCGGTGAGGTCGTAGGTCGTCTGGACGGTCAGGTCGGGCTCGCCCGCGCCGTCGGCGGTCGCGACCGCGACGATGCTGCGGTCGGTGGTGCCCGTGACGGCGCGGTCCTGGTCGTCGAGGAAGAAGTACGAGCCGCCGCAGAGGTCCTCCCACGGGCGCTTTCCGTTGCCGTTGTCGCGGCGCGCCGGCAGCTCGAGGGTGTCGCGCGGGCGCATCGACTCGGGGTCGATGACGTGCAGCACCGGGCCCCGCACGGTCCCGCACAGCGCGACCAGCCGCTCGCGGCTGTCGAAGGCGAGGGTCGCGCACTCCTTCACGCCGTACCAGGCGGTGTCGACCTCGGGGGACTCGCCCACCGGGCCGGGACCGGCGTACGCGTCGGAGGCCCAGCCGTCGTTGTGCATCGAGCTGCTCCCGTTGGGCGCCAGGCGGGGGTGCTGAGGCACTCGCAGATCCAGCGGCGTCGGAGTCGCGGGGCGGCCGGTGTAGGTCGGGGTCACGAGCGCGCCGGCGCCGGGCGGGACAGGCAGGTAGCCGTCCGGGACGAGGACCACGACGCCGGTGAGCACCGCGACCGCGCCTGCCCACGCCACCACGACGCGCCAGGTGGGGCGCAGCCAGCGGCGCACGCGCGAGACCGCGAGCGCGCCCAGGCCGAGCACGAGGACCAGCGGTCCGAGCGCCCACAGGAGGACAGCGAACGCCAGGAGTGCGGCGGAGCGCTGGAACCTCACCGCCCGCGGCGCGCGAACTGCGGGGAGACCTTCGCGAACGCCGCCTCGCGGGCGACCTTGGTGTTGCGCGCGAACAGCAGGAAGGCCTGCTCGACCCGCTCGCGCGCGAACGTGTGCCGCGGGCTCGAGGTCCAGGTGTCGTTGAACAGCCGCTTGGCGGCGGCGAGCTGGTCGGGGCTGCGGGCCTTGAGCCGCTCCGCGAGGTTCACCGCGGCGACCACCGGGTCCGCGGCCAGGTCGGTGACCAGACCCAGGTCGCGGGCCTCGGTGCCGGAGACCGTCTCGGCGGTCATCGTCAACCTCTTGGCCACGTCGATCCCGACCAGCTCGGCCAGACTCCGGATGCCCGACATGTCGGGGATGATCCCCCACTTGCCCTCGAGCACCGACCAGCTCGAGTCCGGGGTGGCGATCCTGAAGTCCGCGGCCAGCGCGATCTGCAGCCCGCCGCCGAGGCAGTGCCCGTGGACGGCGGCGATCACCGGCACCGGCACCCGCCGCCAGGCCCAGCAGGCCTCCTGGAAGGTGTTGGTCCCGCGCCACGGCCGCGGCAGGAAGCTGGTGACCACCTTCGCCGGCTGCCTCAGGACCTGGCCGAAGTCGAGCCCCGCGCAGAACGAGTCACCCTCCCCCGAGATCACCACCGCCCGCAGCGCCCGGTCCTTGCGCAGCATCTGCGCGGTCGAGACCAGGTCGTCGAGGATCTGGAGCGTCAGCGCGTTGAGCTTCTCGGGCCGGTCCAGGCGCACGTGCGCGATGCCGTCCTCGATCGTGCAGGTCACGTGGCTCATGGGTGAATCGTAGGGCGGGGCCAGCGTGCATGATGGGCGCCATGGCCGAGTCTCGCGCGGGAACGCCCGCCCAGCCCCAGGACCTCGTCGACGTCGCGCACCTGGTGACGGCGTACTACACCGGGGTGCCGGACCCCGAGGACGTCGACCAGCAGGTCGCGTTCGGCACCAGCGGGCACCGCGGCAGCAGCCTGCGCACCAGCTTCAACGAGACCCACATCCTGGCCACGACCCAGGCGATCTGCGACTACCGCAAGGAGCAGGGCTACGACGGCCCGCTCTTCATCGGCCGCGACACCCACGGGCTGTCCGAGCCCGCGTGGGCGACCGCACTGGAGGTGCTCGCGGGCAACGACGTCACCGTCCTGGTCGACGCCGACGACCGCTACACGCCGACGCCGGCCGTCTCGCACGCGATCATCCGCGCCAACCGCGCCACGACCTCGGGGCTGGCCGACGGCATCGTCGTGACCCCCTCGCACAACCCGCCCAGCGACGGCGGCTTCAAGTACAACCCGCCCCACGGCGGACCGGCCGACACCGACGCCACGTCGGCGATCGCCGCGCGCGCCAACGAGCTGATCGCCGCCGGGCTGGACGGCGTACGGCGGATCCCCTTCGGGCGGGCCCGGGCGGCGGCGTCGTCCTACGACTTCCTGGGCACCTACGTCGACGACCTGCCGCAGGTGCTCGACCTCGCGGCGGTCCGCGAGGCCGGGGTGCGCATCGGCGCCGACCCGCTCGGCGGCGCCAGCGTCGACTACTGGGGCGCGATCGCGGAGCGGCACGGTCTCGACCTGACCGTGGTCAACCCGCTGGTCGACCCCACCTGGCGCTTCATGACGCTGGACTGGGACGAGAAGATCCGCATGGACTGCTCCTCCCCGAGCGCGATGGCGTCGCTGATCTCGCGCAAGGACGAGTACGACGTGGCCACCGGCAACGACGCCGACTCCGACCGGCACGGGATCGTCACGCCGGACGGTGGGCTGATGAACCCCAACCACTTCCTGGCGGTCGCGATCGGCTACCTCTTCGGCGGCGCCCGTCCCGGCTGGCCCGAGGCCGCCCGGATCGGCAAGACGCTGGTGTCGTCCTCCATGATCGACCGGGTCGCCGCGTCGCTGGGCAAGCCGATGGTGGAGGTGCCGGTCGGGTTCAAGTGGTTCGTGCCCGGCCTGATCGACGGCTCGTTCGGCTTCGGCGGCGAGGAGTCGGCGGGCGCATCGTTCCTGCGCACCGACGGCAGCACCTGGACGACCGACAAGGACGGCATCATCCTCGCGCTGCTGGCCTCCGAGATCCTGGCGAGGACGGGCCGCAGCCCCAGTGAGCACTACGCCGACCTGGTCGCCCAGCACGGCGACCCGGCGTATGCGCGCATCGACGCCCCCGCCGACCGCGCGCAGAAGGCCAAGCTCGCCGCCCTGTCCCCCGACGACGTGACCGCCACCACGCTGGCCGGCGAGGAGATCACGGCCAAGCTCACGCAGGCGCCCGGCAACGGCGCCAAGATCGGGGGGCTCAAGGTGACGACCGGGTCCGCCTGGTTCGCCGCGCGGCCCTCCGGGACCGAGGACGTCTACAAGATCTATGCCGAGTCGTTCCAAGGCCCCGAGCACCTCGCCCGCGTGCAGGAGGAGGCCCGCGAGGTGGTGTCCGCGGCACTGGGCTGACCTGCGCCGGGCCGGGCCGGACCCGGCCGGCGCCAGCGTAGGCGCGGGCCGCGTGCCGCCTCGGCGCCGGTTCCCCTACGGTTGTCCTCAGCAGCGTCGACGAAGAGGGGCCCGCGGTGACTGAGTCCTCCGGCAGCTCCGACCTGTGGAACCTCACCCTGCAGCACTCCCCGATCGGCATGGCGCTGGTCGCGCCGGACGGGCGCCTGCTCATGGCGAACCCCGCCCTGGCGGGGATGCTGGGCTACGACGTCGACGAGCTCACCTCGCGCGGGTTCCAGGAGATCACCCACCCCGAGGACCTCGCCGCAGATCTCGGGCTGGTCGCCCGGACCCTGGAGGGGGAGATCGACTCCTTCCGGCTGCGCAAGCGCTACCTGCATGCGCAGGGCCAGGTCATCTGGGGTGACCTGTCCGCCGCCCTCGTGCGCAGCCGTGACGGCACCCCGCTGCACTTCATCTCCCAGATCCTCGACGTCACCGACCAGCACCAGCAGGAGGAGCGACTCAGGAGGGCCAACGCCGATCTCGAGCGGGAGCGCCAGGCGCTGGAGGCGATCTTCGAGACGGTGGGGGTCGGTCTGCTGCTGATCGGGCCGGACGGCCGGTACGAGCGGATGAACCGCCGGCACGAGGAGACGATGCGGCTGCCGTTCCCCGACGGCCACGACGGCCACGCCGGCCAGCTCGGCCACGTCTACGGTCTGGACGGCACGACGCCGCTCACCAAGGAGGAGATGCCGTCGCAGCGAGCCGCGATGGGCGAGGAGTTCGACGACTACGCGTACTGGGCGGGCGAGGATCCCTTGACGCGGACCGCCTTCTCGACCTCGGCCCGCCAGCTGCGCAGCGCGTCGGGCCAGAGGCTCGGCGCGGCCCTCGCCTACCAGGACATCACCGACCTGATGCGCGCGATCCAGGTCAAGGACCAGTTCGTGGCCTCGGTGTCGCACGAGCTGCGTACGCCGCTCACGTCCGTGCTCGGCTACCTGGAGATCCTCGGCTCCCGCAACGACCTTCCGGCTCAGGTCGTCCGTCAGCTGCGGGTCGTGCAGCGCAACGCGCTGCGACTGGAGGCCCTGGTCACGGATCTGCTCCACGTCGGTCAGGCCGACGAGGGCAGCCTGCCGCTGCGGCGCGGGCCCGCGGACCTCGCGTCGCTGACGCGTCACGCCGTGGAGGCCGTGGCGGCCGTCGCCGAAGAGGCCGGGGTGTCCCTCGAGGTCGACGTGCCCGACCGGCTCGACACCGTGGTCGACGAGCAGCGCATGCGCCAGGTGGTGGACAACCTGCTCTCCAACGCGGTCAAGTACACCCTGCGCGACGGCTCGGTCACCGTGGCGCTGTCGGAGGACGACGGCACCGTCCGGCTCACGGTGAGCGACACCGGCATCGGGATCGCGAGGGACGAGGTCGACCAGGTCTTCGACCGCTTCTTCCGCGGGCACGAGGCGCGCGACCGTCACATCCCGGGCACCGGCCTCGGGCTCGACATCGTCAGCTCCATCGTCGCCGCCCACGACGGCGAGGTGACGCTCGAGAGTCGCCTGGGGACGGGCAGCACGTTCCGGGTCAGCCTCCCGCTGACGAAGGGGTGATCCGGCAGGCCGCGCCGTCCGACGTCGGGGGCCGCGGGGCCGGCGGGGCCGCCGCCAGCGAGAGCTCACCCACGAGCCAGCGCGGCTAGCTGGGCTTGAGTACGGCGACCAGGAAGCTCGAGCCGGGGTACCACGGACGCAGGTCCCACGAGGACAGGAGCAGGTCGGGCGGCAGCCCCGCGGCGCGGGCATCGGTCAGGAAGTCGGCGAAGTCGTAGCCGCGGGCGGCACCGAAGCCGACCACGACCCGCCCCTCCTCCTCGACGTGCGCCCGCATCCGGCGCAGCACGTCCACGCGGGTGCTCGGCGCCAGGAACGTCATCACGTTGCCGGCACAGACGATCGCGTCGAATCGCTCCTCGATCCCCTGGGCAGGCAGGTCCAGCTCGGCCAGGTCGCCCACGATCCAGCGCGGCCCCGGGTGGTCCGCGACGGCCGCCTCGATCAGCACCGGGTCGACGTCGACGCCGACCACGTCGTGCCCCCGGCGGTGCAGCGCGGCACCCACACGACCCGGTCCGCAGCCGGCGTCCAGGATGCGCGACCCGCGCCCCACCATCGCGTCGACCAGGCGGGCCTCGCCCTCCAGGTCCTCCCCGGCGGCCGCCATGCCGCGCATCCGCTCGACGTACCAGGACGAGTGGCCCGGGTCCGCGGCCACCTTCCGCATCCACGCGCTCTGCTCCACCATGCCTGCATTGTGCCGCCACCCCCGGTCCCCCCTGCTGCCCGGAGGTCGGACCGGCGGGGTCGTCAGCGGTGGAGCAGGCCGCGGAACGAGGGGCTCGACCAGCCCTCGCCCGAGGCTGCGGGCACCCTCGGGAGGTTGCGACCGCCGTGGACGACCCGGCCGCGCGCGTCGGCGTACGCGAGCCAGGTCTGGGCGGGCTGGGAGCCCAGGCCCGGTCGGGAGTAGTCGCAGACGCCGCGCGGGAAGATCGCCTGCAGCCGGGCCCACTCGGCGTCGGTCAGCGGCACCAGGAGGAAGTCGTAGGCGCTGCGCTCCAGCGGCGTGAGCCGGCACGAGAGCCGGTCGTTGTGGACGTCGTCGCCGGCCATCTCGCGCGGCGTGCTCAGCCGCAGCTGAAGGGACTCCGGCAGCACGCAGTCGACCTCGTCGCCCGCGCCGGGCACCTCGCCGACGCCGGGCACGTTGGTGCACCGGTCGGTGAGGTCGGCGGGCTTGTCCTGGACGACCTTGCGGGCGAGCGGGACGGTGCGACGATCGCGCTCGACCCGGGTCAGCCACCGGTCCATCTGCACCAGCGCGTCGTTGGCCCAGCCGAGGTCGCCGATGAGCGGAACGGCGCCGAACCACATCACCCGGTTGTCGGTGTGGCCCTGGTCGCGCCGCAGTCGTTCCTCGGTCCAGAAGGCGTGCGCGTAGTCGTGGGCGAGCCCCGGGTCGGGGCCCCCGAAGTTGATCATCGCGACCTGGTCGAGGTTGGTGGCGAGGTTGACCAGGCCGGTGCGGTAGGCGCGCGCCACCGACGCCGGGTCGCCCACGGTGCGCCCCGCGATCGGCTGGCTGTCGACGTCGAGTCCGCCGAGCTTCTCGTTGAGGTCGAGGAACTGCGCGGTCGTGATCCGGCCCGCCTTCAGTGCCTCGAGCCCGTACTGGATCCCGGCGTTCGCGAACGGGATGCCCCCGAAGCCGCGCCCGGCCCGCTTCTCCTGCGGGGTCCACACCGACGACGGACGCGGGCCGATCAGGTTGACCATGAGGTCGAGCACCGAGCAGCGCACGCCGCCCGGATTGATCTCGGAGTCGTAGCGGGTCGCCGGGTCTCCGGCCACCGGCGCCGTCGTACCGCCGCACTCGTCCTCGGGGTTCAGCGCCGACTTGAAGAGACCCTCGTCGGCGACGACGGCATTGAGGTGGGTGAGGTGGCCCTCGACGTCGGCCATCTGGGTCGGCAGCCAGGCCACGCCCGGACCCCAGCGGCTCGGCTCCTCGAAGTAGCGGCGCATCAGGTGGTAGTCGGCGAACTGCGCGCCCGCGGTCAGCGTGTCCGGGTAGGAGCAGGTGGTGATCAGGCCCTGGTAGATCCCGGGGTAGGCGTTGGCCACCGTGTGCTGGGCGATGGAGCCGCCCGAGCAGCCGGTGCCGATCGTGTAGCGGATCGTCCCGTAGCGCTCGACGAAGCGCTCCTTGGCCATCACCAGCGACTCGGCGTTCATCGCCACGTTGCAGTTGTGGCCGGTGTTGTCGAGCGCGGTCGAGATGACCGAGAAGCCCTTTCCGAGCGCGGTCACGTAGCTCTGGGTGACGCCGGGCGTCTCCGAGGGGATGGTGCCGGAGAAGTCCTCGAGCGGCGGCGTCCCGGGCGAGTACGACGCCCCGCAGCCGCCGCCGTGGGTCACCAGCACCTTGCCGTTGAACTGCCGCTGCGGTCGCCAGGGCGCCCACGGCTTCCCGGGCTGCCACAGGGTGAGGATCGTGTAGCGGTCGCGGTCCTGGAAGCCGTCCTCGCGGCGGACGATGAACGGCACCCGGACGCCGCGGTCCGTGGTCGTCGTCGCCATGTCAGCGGGCGGGTCCTTCGGGTCGTAGGGCTGCAGCCCGCCGGTCAGGGGGTTCGTCGACCGGTAGAGCAGCGAGTACGTCGCCGGCTGGTTGCACTGCGCGTCGCGCGCCGTCGCCTGGCAGCGGTAGTGCCTCAGCTGCGGTCCGGAGAAGAGCGGCCCGCCGGCGGGGTGGTTGGTGACGACCGCCCGCGCGCGGTAGCCGCGCCAGCGCGCGACGACGACGTTGCGGCCGACCCGCAGCCCCCTCACGATCCCCTCGTAGCGGCCGGTGGGACGCACGGCGAAGCGCTTCGTGACCTCGCGGCGGCCCACGAACACCCGGATGCTGCGCAGCCGCACCCCCTTGGCGGCCGTGACCGCCACCCGCGCGTCACCCTCGGAGACCAGGTCGGCGCGGTTGGACAGCACCCGCACGATCAGCTTGCGGCGCTGCGCCCCGCGCGCGAGCGGCGTACCCGCCGGGTCCTGGCGCCCCACGGCTGTTGTCGGCGCCGGGGCCGACGCCGCGTCGGCGGGCGTGAGCACGGGCGCGGCTACGAGGGGCAGCAGCAGCGCCGAGGCGAGGGCGACGAGACGTCGGTGCATGGGTGTCCTCCAGGGGTTCGAGAGGCCTAACGGCCGAACCGCCCGACAGGTACGCCGCCGCGCAGCGCGCGTGGGATCTCGGCCACCTCGTCGACCACCGCGGCCAGCCGTGCCAGGTCCGCCTCCGACGCCGGCGACTCGAGCGTCACCGCGTAGGTGACCCCCGTCGAGCGCCACTCCTCGTCGAACCCGCCGTCGGCCTCGACCACGATCCCGTCCACCCGCACCCCGAGCCGCTCGGCCTCACGGTAGGTGTCGTTGAGGACGCACAGCGCCACCGACAGGTGCATCACCTGCGCGCCGTTCGCCGCTGGGCCCGCCACCACTCCCTCCTCGGTCCAGGCGTGGGCGAGCACCACCCCCTCCGCTGCGCGCAGGGTCCCGGCCGTCGCGCGGACGCCGTACGGTGACAGGTGCATGATGGGCTCCTATCAGTTGCGCTGGCGGACGTGAGGTTCTCGCTCGATGCTCGCCTCCACAAGAGTCAACCCGTGGAAGCTCCGGGGGCTCCGACATCCGTCGTCATCGTTCCACCATGATCGCCTGCCGGAGCCCGACCGTCGGCGTCTGTCGGGCGCTCGTCGTCTGGTCCTTCGAGGGCGCGTCCTACCACCGCGTGTCGGCCTGAGTCTGCCAGGCGATGAGAGATCGATCGCCGTGAGTGCGGCGCCTCCGCCCGTACTCATGGCGGTGGCACCTGGGCATCGACACCCACGCAACCGGAGCGAATGATGAGTCCGGTGACGCGAAGCGTGGACGATCCCACGGGCGGCGGGGCGGAGGATGCTCTCGCCCCCTCCCAGTTGTCGGTCCGGAGCTGGCGACAACTGCTGGGGCGAGCCGCGCGGCATGTGGTGGAGGCCCGTCTTCCCTTCCTCAGCGCCGGGGTCGCGTTCTTCGCAGTCTTGTCGGTCGCGCCCGTGCTGGTGACCGCCCTCTCGGTCTACGGCGTCCTCAATACGCCCGCTCAGGCGATGAGGCAGCTCGCTCGGGGGGCGGAGGTGCTGCCGCCGCAGGTCGAGCTGCTCGTCACCGACCAGCTGACCAGCATCACCACTGCCTCGACGGAGGTGCTGACGGTGCGCGGACTGGCCGGGCTCGCGCTGGCGCTCTGGACCGCCACGACCGCGATGGTGGCTCTCATCGATGCGTTGACCGTGGCCTACCACGAGACAGAGACGAGAAGTTTTCTGCGACGGACGTTCCTCGGCCTGCTGCTCGTCCTCAGCGGGGCGCTCCTGCTGGGCGCGGTGATCGCCGTTGCCGGCATGATCTCCCGGACCATCGAGGACTCTCCCAGCTACGTACGCGGGGTGGCGGCTATCGCGGCCTGGCCGATGCTGGCAGTGGTGATGGGCACGATGCTTGCTGTCCTCTACCGGTTCGCCCCGGACCGCAAGAGCCCCCAATGGCGATGGACGACGTGGGGAGCAACCGGTGCCACCGTGCTGTGGGCAGCCACCTCCGCTGCGCTGTTCACATACGTGCAGAACCTCGGCACCTATGGGACCACCTACGGCTCGCTCGCCGGTGTAGCGATCAGCATGTTCTGGCTGTGGGTCACCATCCTGCTCATCGTGTTCGGAGCGGCTGTCAACGGTGAGTCGGAAAGGCAGACCGGGTACGACTCCACCATCGGTCCTGAGCGCCCGCCGGGTCAACGCAGAGCGGTGGTCGCCGACAGCACGCCGTCCCACCTCAACGAGCCCTGAGCTCGACCTGCGTCTATCCGGCGCCATTGCCGCGACCGTGTCACCGAACTGATCATCCGGTGAAACACTCGTCCGACGCGGTCAACCTCAACGTCCGACCAACTGAGCCGGGGCGCGGGAGCGATGTCGGTGGCCGGTGGGGGTGGTGGTCTCGATCGTGTGGCGGACTTGGGTGATGACGGGGGTGGCGAACCAGCCGGGGGCCTGCTTGGCGAGGTTGCAGCGCTGACAGAGGCCCTGGAGGTTGGCCGCGGAGGTCTCGCCGCCGGCCTGGAAGGCGTGGGCGTGGTCGGTCTGGGCGATCGGGGCGCCGCACCAGGGGGTGCGGCAGAGGTCCTGGTCGCGGGTGGCGACGAGGTCGGCCAGGCCTTGGGGGGCAAGGCGGGCGCGGGAGTCCATGGCGATCAGCTCGCCGGTGGCGGGGGCGACGTAGAGGCGGCGGATGAAGGCTCGCGCCTGTGCCGTCGCGTCCTTGACGAGGGCGCGAGCCCAGGGGGCGGGCACTGGGCCGTAGCCGGCCAGGTGCGCCGCGTCGTCGGCCTGGCCGAGCAGGGACCGGTCGGTCATCACGAGCTTCACCTCGACGCGCGGGGTCTCCGCGGCGGAGGCGCCGGTGACGCGTGCGACGAGCGTGTCGGCCATGACCTGGCCCTTGCCGCGCTCGTCACCGCTGGCCACGGCGGCTTTGGCGGCGGCCAGGAGGGCGGCGTAGACACCGACGCCGGCCGTGACCGGGAGCAGGGCGGTGACCCAGCACATCGTGTCCGGGGCGGGGCGGATGCTGACGTGGCGCTCGGTCTCCGCCTTGCGAGCCCGGGCGACGATCGCGGCGGCGTCGAGCTCGCAGGCGAGCTTCTTGGCGGCCCGCGCCAGGGCGGCGTCGCTCATGGTCGCGGCCTCGCCGGTGGCGCAGAGGCGGCGGTCGATCTCGGCCCGGTGCTCGAGCGCCAGGCAGGCGGTCTCGCGGGCCAGGATGGTGGCGCGCCACTCGTTGAGCCGGCCCTGCCGCATCAGGGCGAGGGTGTGCGGCATCTCGCCGGCCAGGACCTTCGCCAGCCCGAGCAGGCGCGAGCCCTTGTGGGGAGACTCCCGCCGGGCCAGGGCGAGCTGCTCGGCGACGCCCTCTCCGACGCGCTCGGCACGCGCCCCCGCCGCGACCTGGGCGGCGCGCTGGGACTCGTCGAGGTCCACCGCGGTCGTGGCCTGCGCCGCGCTGCCGATGCAGTGCAGCTCCTCGATCTTGCGGATGAGGTCGATGCGCTGAGCGTCCGAGAGGTCACGCGGGCAGTCGGCGAGGGCGGAGGCGGTCTCGTCGAGCTGTCGCATGATGACGTCGAACATGTGTTCGATGCTATGCCTCGCCGGGGACATCGGTCCATCGGCGAGCGAGCGTCTGTGGATACCCACCGACCTACCGCCGGCCTGTGCACACCAGGTGGCCTGGACGGCCCAGAGATCAGGTCACCCAGCGTCCGCAGTGGAGGACGCGCTGGACGGCGAGGTCCTGGTCGAGGACGACGAGGTCGGCGCGGTAGCCGGGGCGCAGGGCGCCGACTCGGTCGAGGTGCAGGAGAGCGGCGGGGGTGGAGGTGGCGGCGCGGACCACGTCGGCGATGGGCAGCCCAGCCACCTGGACGGCGTACTGCACGGCCGCTGCCATGGTGAGCGTCGAGCCGGCGATGGCGCCGCCCTCGGCCAGTCGGGCGACGCCGTCACGGACGGTGACCGTCATCCGCCCCAGCCGGTAGTCGCCGTCGGCGGCGGCCGCGGCCGCCATCGCGTCGGTCACCAGGACGAAGAGGTGCGGCTTGGCCTCCGCCGCGAGCCGCAGCGCGGCGGGGTGGACGTGCACGCCGTCGGCGATGAGCTCGACGTAGGCGTCGGGGTGCTCCAGCAGCGCCGCGATCGGGCCGGGCTCGCGGTGGTGCAGTGGCCGCATCGCGTTGAACAGGTGGGTGCCGACGCTCGCGCCCGCGTCCAGCGCCGCCCGCGCCACGTCGTACGTCGCCTCGGTGTGGCCGATCGCCGACACGACTCCCGCGGCCGTGAGCCGGCGGATCGCGTCCAGGCCGCCGGGCAGCTCCGGGGCGAGGGTGACCATCCGGACGTGGCCGCGCCCGGCATCGAGCAGGGCGTCCAGCAGGGACGGGTCCGGGTCGGTCAGCAGGGCCGGGTCGTGGGCGCCGGCGCGGCGCGGGCTCAGCCACGGGCCTTCGAGGTGGATGCCGGCCACGACGCCCTCGTCGGCGGCCGCCGCCAGCTCGGCGACGGAGGACAGGAGGCGATCCGGCGTGGCCGTCACCAGGCTGGCCATCATCGTCGTGGTGCCGTGCCGGAGATGGGCGGCGGTGACGGCGGCGGCGTCCACCCGCGAGCCGGTGTCGTAGGAGGCGCCGCCCCCGCCGTGCGCGTGCCCGTCGACGAACCCGGGGACCAGGGTGGCGTCGGGCAGGTGCACGTCGGCGCTGCCGGACGGCACTCCGGATCCCACGTCGGCGATCCGGTCGCCCTCGACGAGCACCCACCCCGGCGCGAAGACCCGCGCCGGGGTGACCACCCGTCCGGCCGAGATCAGCATGCTCAGACGCTAGCGTCCGCGGCCACCAGGGACTCCTCGCCCTCCTCCTCGCGACCCGGGGTGCGCAGGTTCCACCGGCGGATCACGAAGCGGAACAGGACGTAGTACAGGGCGGCGTACCCGAGCCCGATGGGGATGAGCAGCAACGGGTCGGTGGCGATGTTGAAGTTGAGGATGTAGTCGAACAGCCCCGCCGAGAACCCGAAGCCGTCCTTGATCCCGAGCCAGTTGACCAGCGCCATCGAGGAGCCGGTCAGCAGCGCGTGGATGACGTAGAGGGGCCAGGCCACGAACATGAACGCGAACTCCAGCGGCTCGGTGATGCCAGTGAGGAACGAGGTCAGGGCCGCGGACAGCATGATGCCGCCGACGGCCTTCTTGTGCTGCGGCTTCGCCTCGTGCCAGATCGCGAAGGCCGCGGCGGGCAGCGCGAACATCATGATCGGGAAGAAGCCGGTCATGAACGCGCCCGCAGTGGGGTCGCCCTGCAGGAAGCGTCCGATGTCGCCCGTCTTGCCCTCGAACTCACCGAAGATGAACCACGGCGGGTTGTTGAGCACGTGGTGCAGGCCCAGCGGGATCAGCAGCCGGTTGAGGGTCCCGTAGACGAAGCCGCCAAGGACGGAGTTGTCGGTCACCCACTCGCCGAGGCCGGTGATGCCGGCGTCGAAGCCCTCGTAGACCAGGCTCATCAGCACCGACAGCACGATGGCGGCCACGGCGGTGATGATCGGGACGAACCGGCGGCCCCCGAAGAAGGCCAGGTACGGCGGCAGCGAGATGCGGTGGTAGCGCTGCCACAGGAACGCCGACACGAGACCCATGACGATGCCACCGAGGACGCCGTAGTTGATGAGCTCCTGCTGCTCGCCCTCGGGCGCGGCCCCGAGCACGAACGGGGACATGGCGTCGCCGACACCGGTGAACACCAGGTATCCGACCACGGCCGCCAGCGCGGTCGAGCCGTCGGCCTTCTTGGCCATGCCGATGGCCACGCCGACGGCGAACAGCAGCGGCAGGTTGGCGAAGATGGCGTCGCCGGCCGCGCCGATGACGGCCGCGACCTTGTCCCACCCGAGGCCGTCGGCACCCAGGAGATCCGGCTGACCCAGCCGGAGCAGCAGGGCCGCCGCCGGCAGGGCCGCGATCGGGAGCATCAGGCTGCGCCCGAACTTCTGGACCGGCGCCAGGTTGAGGCGCCGCCTCTCGTTGGCGCCTGCGGACGCCTCTGCTGTGCTCATCGCTTCCTCTTCCTCTCGGGGGTGTTGCGGCGGTGGCCCAGGTCGTCGCGGCCCAGGGACATGTGGATCTGGTAGCGGTCGCCGCGGTAGCGGGACACGACGTGCTCCATCGGTCGCCCGGCGCTGGACGACACGCGGCGGAACACGAGCAGAGGGGTGTTGACCGGCGCGTCGAGACGCCGCGCGGTGGCAGCGTCCGCGGTCTCCCCCCACAGCGTCTGCTCGGCGGCGTCGATGGGGGCGTCGAAGACGTCGGCGAACAGCTCGTAGAGGGAGCCGCCGAGGTCATGACGGTCCAGGCCGGGGAGCAGGGCTCGGGGGTACCAGCCGTGCTCGAGCGCGATCGGCTCGCCGTCGGCGAGACGCACCCGGTCGACGCGCCATGCCGTGCCGTCGCCGTCGAGCCCGAGTGCGTGGACGACGTCGGTCGGCGGCTCGTCGAGCTCCACCGACAGCAGCCGGGTGGAGGGCTCCAGTCCGCGGCGGCGCATGTCCTGACTGAACGATGCGAGGTGCAGCCGGCTCTCCAGCCGGGGGGTGGACACGAAGGTCCCCTTGCCGTGCACGCGGCGCAGCAGGCCGTCGGAGACCAGGCCGTCGATGGCCTTGCGCACCGTCGCGCGGGACACGCCGTACGTCGCCATGAGGTCGCGCTCAGAGGGGATCGCGGCCCCCGGCCCCAGCTCTCGGGCAGCGAGCTCGGCGAGCGCGTCGCTGAGCTGGGCGTGCTTGGTGAGCGGTCCCTCGATGAGGGTGCGGTCACGGGGACTGGTGGACACGTGAGCCTCTCGACGGAGCCTGGTAGCACTGGTACGGTCTGGTCCGTACCAGTTGGGAGTGTGGGCCCCGTCACCCGGGGATGTCAAGGACCAGGGCGGGGGAGCGATGAGCACACAGATGGCCCGGGAGATCGCCGAGCAGCCCGACGCCGTACGGCGCACGCTCGCCGCGCTGCGTCCCCACCGCGACGCGGTCCGCTCGCTCCTGCACGGACGCCGCCGGGTCCTGTTCGCCGCCCGCGGATCCTCCGACAACGCCGCGATCTACGGCCGCTACCTGCTCGAGACCCAGGCCGGTGTCGCCGGCGGACTGGTCTCCCCCAGTGTCGCGACCCACTACCGGTCGCGGCTGGACCTGTCGGACTGCGTCGTGGTCAGCGTCTCCCAGTCGGGGGCGACCGAGGAGATCGTGGCGACCCAGGAGTGGGCCCGCTCCTGCGGCGCGGCCGCCCTCGCCGTCACCAACGTCGCCGACTCCCCGCTGGCGAGCGCAGCCGACCTGGCCCTGGTGACGCAGGCGGGAGCCGAGATCGCCGTGCCCGCCACGAAGACCTACCTCACGCAGCTCGTGGCGATGGCGGTGCTGACCGCCTCCGTGCTCGAGGACCCGGGACCGCTGGACGCCGTGCTGGACCGGGTGCCCGGCGAGATCGAGCGGCTGCTCGACGTTCCCGTCGACGAGGCGGTGGTGGCCCTGCGCGACACGGCGTACACGGTCGTGTCGGGGCGCGGGCTGATGATGGGCACCGCGCTCGAGACCGCGCTGAAGCTCGAGGAGACCTGCAAGCGTCCGGTGCGCGGCTACTCCTACGCCGACCTGCGGCACGGCCCGATCGCTGTGGTCACCGAGGGCATGACCGCCCTGCTACTGGCCGCGCCGGACGGTCCGCTGCTCCAGCCGCTGGTCGACCTCGCCGACGACCTGGCCTCGCGCGGTGCCCGGGTCGTGGGCATCGGCGGCGACGCGGCCTTCGCGCGGGCGTGTGCCGTCCATGTCGCGGGGCCCGAGCTCACGGAGGCCGCCGCACCGCTGGGCGCCATCGTGCCCGGCCAGCGCATCGTCGAGGGGCTGGCTCGCGACCTCGGCCTGGACCCCGATCGCCCCCAGGGGCTGGCCAAGGTCACCTCGACCGACCCAGACTCATGACCTCACCACCGAAGGAGCAGAGATGAGCAGCAAGGCCGAGCAGATCCTGGCGGGCCTCGGCGGCGCCGACAACGTCGTCGAGATCGAGCCCTGCATCACCCGCCTGCGCACGGAGGTCAACGACGCCTCCCTCGTGGACGAGAAGGCGCTCAAGGCCGCGGGCGCGCACGGCGTCATGCAGTCCGGCACGGTGGTCCAGGTCGTCGTCGGCCCCGAGGCCGACAACCTCGCCGACGACATCGAGGACCTGATGTGACCGAGGTGCTCGCGCCCCTGGCCGGGCGGGTCGTGGCGATGAGCGACGTGCCCGACCCGGTGTTCTCCACGGAGATGGTCGGCCCCGGCCTCGCGATCGACCCCGACCCGGGCGAGGTCACGGTCGTCTCGCCCGTGGCGGGCAGGGTGGTCAAGGTGCACCCGCACGCCTTCGTGGTCCTGGCCGACGACGGCGTCGGCGTCCTGGTCCACCTGGGCATCGACACGGTGCGGCTGGAGGGCCGCGGCTTCGAGGTGCTGGTCGAGCAGGGCAGCACCGTCGAGGCCGGCACCCCGATGGTCCGGTGGGACCCGGCCGCCCTCACCGACGCGATGTCGGCGCTGGTGCCGGTCGTGGCGATGGACCGCCCGAAGGGCTCGGTCGCGGCGCCGGCGGATGACGCCCGCGCGGTCGCCGGCGACCTGCTCTTCACCGTCACCACGTGAGGCCCGCGGCGCTGCTCCTCGACCTCGACGGGACGCTGGTGGACTCCGAGCCGCTGCAGCGCGCCGCCTACGCGTCGTACTTCGCCAGCCGGGGCTGGGACGTCGCCGACCTCACGATCTTCACCGGGCGCCGGGCGACCGACGTCTTCGCCGTGGAGCCGGGGCCGTGGGCCGGCGAGGACCCGCTCGTGCTCCACGAGGCGGTCGTGGCCCACTTCCCCGAGGACTCGCTGCCCGACGAGGTGCCGGGGGCCCGAGACCTGGTCCTGGCCGCAGCAGGCGCCGCGGTGCCGGTCGCGGTCGTGACCTCGGCGGGTGCGCAGTGGGTGGCCCGGGCGGTGGGGGCGCTCGGCGTCCTCGAGCACGTCGCTCTCGTGGTCACCGCCGCCGATGTCACCGACGGCAAACCGCACCCCGCGGGCTACCTGCTCGCGGCCGAGCGACTGGGGGTCTCCCCCGCCGGCTGCCTGGCCGCCGAGGACTCGCCCGCCGGCGTACGCGCGGCGGTCTCGGCCGGCGTGGGCCAGGTTGTCGGCGTCACCACGACCCACGACGACGCCGTCCTGGCCGCCGCCGGCGCCACCGAGGTCCTCCCCGACCTCCGCGTCCTCGCGGCGCGGCTGCGCCGGTGACGTTTCAGGCCGCCTGGCGGACCTTGAGCCGGCGGGCCTGCTGGGTGAGGCGGGCCTGGGCGGCGCGGCGGACCTTGGGGCCCTTGCTGGTCATGGCGTAGAGGACCTTGAGCTGGCTGGGCAGGTTCTTGGCGTTGGTGGTGGCCAGGAAGTCGTTGGGCAGGGAGAGCCGGACGACCTTGTGCCAGGCGCTCGCGACCTGCTGCGGCAGCGGGGCCATGTGGTAGCTCAGGCCGTAGCGCTGGAAGAGGTCCTGCACCTGCGGGGCGATCTCGGCGTAGCGGTTGCTGGGCAGGTCGGGGAACAGGTGGTGCTCGATCTGGTGCGACAGGTTGCCGGTCATGAAGTGCATGGCCTTGCTGCCGGAGATGTTGGCCGAGCCGAGCATCTGGCGCAGGTACCACTCGCCGCGGGTCTCGCCCTCGATCGAGGAGCGCTCGAAGGTCTCGACTCCCTCGGGGAAGTGGCCGCACATGATGACCGAGTGCGTCCACAGGTTGCGCACGACGTTGGCGGTGACGTTGGCGGCCAGGGTCGGCAGGAACGAGCCCGTGGGCAGCGACATCGCCGGGTGGACGACGTAGTCCTTGGTCATCTGGTTGCGGATCTTCTTCAGCGTCTGCTTGGCGCGGGCCTTGAACTGCGGGTCCTTGCGGCGCTTCTCGCTGGCGAGGTTCTTGCCGAGCTCGAGGTCGTAGGCGGCGATGCCGTACTCGAAGAAGCAGGCGTTGATGAAGTTCCAGACCGGCTGGGCGAGGTAGAGCGGGTACCACCGCTGGTCCTCGTCGACGCGCATGATGCCGTAGCCGAGGTCGTTGTCCTTGCCGACGACGTTCGTGTAGGTGTGGTGCAGCTCGTTGTGCGAGTGCTTCCACTGGTCCGACGGCGAGGCGTTGTCCCACTCCCAGGTGGTGGAGTGGATCTTCGGGTCGCGCATCCAGTCCCACTGGCCGTGCATGATGTTGTGCCCGACCTCCATGTTCTCGATGATCTTCGCGACGCTGAGGCCGGCGGTGCCGAGCACCCAGGCCGGCGGGAAGGCACTGGCGAGCAGCACGGCCCGGCTGGCGAGCTCGAGCTTGCGCTGGGCGTCGATCACCTTGCGGATGTACGCCGCGTCGCGCTCGCCGCGGCTGTCGAGGATCGACTGGCGGATGGCGTCGAGCTCGACGCCGATCTGCTCGATCTCCTCCGGCGTCAGGTGGGCGATCGGGTTCGTGCTCTCGGTCTTCTTCTGAAGGACGGTCATGTCGATCTCCTCGGGTCTGGGTCGATCGGTCAGTGGTCGATGTCGCAGGCGCCGGCGGCCGCGTTGATGCAGGTCTGGATGATGACGCCGTCACCGGGGGCGGCGACGGTGAGCTCGCCGTTGCGCAGGTCGCGCACGGCGCCCTCGCGCAGCGGCAGCACGCAGCCGAAGCAGACGCCCATGCGGCAGCCGCTCGGCATCAGGACGCCGCCGGCCTCGGCGGCGTCGAGGATCGGGGTGGCGCCGTCGCCCTCGACGGTGATGCCGCTCTTGGAGAACGACACGCTGCCGCCCTCGCCGGTCGCGACGACCGCGGTGCGGAACCGCTCGATGTGCAGCGGCAGGTCGCGGGCGGTGTGGTGCTCCTCGAGCGCATCGAGGAGGCCGACCGGCCCGCAGGCGTACGTCGTGCGCTCGGCGAGGTCGGGGACGATGGTGTCCAGGTCGTGCACGTCGAGCATCCCGTGGACGTCGGTGTGCAGCTCGACCAGGCGCACCCGGCCCTCCTCGGCGTACTGGCGCAGCTCCTGGCCGAAGATCACCTCCGAGCGCGACAGCGCGGAGTGCAGCAGCACGATGTCGGCGTCGAGCCGCTCGGCGCGCGAGAACAGGTTGCGCAGCATCCCGATCACCGGCGTCACGCCGGAGCCGGCCGTGACCAGCAGCAGCTTGGCCGGGACCGGGTCGGGGAGCACGAAGTCGCCCTCGGCCTGGCCGAGCTGCAACATCTGGCCGACCCGCGCGTGGCGCACCAGGTGGGTGGAGACCGCGCCGTCGGGGATCGCCTTGACGGTGATGCTGATGTGGCCGTCGGCCCGGGGGCCGTGGGTCAGCGAGTAGGTGCGCCACAGGCGGACGCCGTCGACGTCCACGCCCACCCGGACGTACTGACCGGGCACGTGACCGGCCCAGTCCTTGCCCGGCTTGAGCACGATCGTCGCGGCGTCGGCGGTCTCCGGGACGATCGAGACGATGCGCGCGCGCAGGTCGGCGCCCGAGCGGAGCGGGGAGAAGATGTCGAGGACGTCGGCCGGCACGAGCGGCGTCACGGCGGCCTCGGCCACGCGCATCAGCCGGTCTCGCAGCGCGCGGGAGCGCCGGGCGGGCTGGCCGCTCGAGGCGCGCAAGAGAGCTACGGAGGACATACCTCTACTTTCCTCCACCTCAGGGGGTAAAGTCATGACCTCAGGGCGTGAAGACTCAGGTCACAATTGTTCGGAGGAGACAACCGTGTCGCCTTCCCGGCGTCCGACGGCCGGCCAGGGCCTGCTGATCCCGGTCGAGGCAGTCGCCGAGATCCGCTCCCACCTGCCGTCGGTGGCCGACGACGTGGTCGCCGCGATCATCGAGGAGGTCCCCAGCTACGCCGACGCGTTCGGCGGGCGGATGGGCGAGACCATCCGCAACGCCGTCCAGCTCGCCCTCGGCGGGTTCCTCTCCCTGGCCGGCGGCACCCCCGGCGCCGAACCGCGTACCCCCGCCGCGCCCGCGGTCGAGGGCGCCTACCAGCTCGGCCGCGGCGAGGCCCGCAGCGGCCGCTCGACCGACGCCCTGCTGGCGGCGTACCGGATCGGGGCGCGCGTGTCCTGGCGCGAGATGTCGACGTACGCGGTCGCGGCGGGGCTCTCGGCCGAGACGCTGGTGTCGTTCGCGGAGCTGGTCTTCGCCTACATCGACGAGCTCTCCGCCGCGAGCGTGGCCGGGCACACCGACGAGCTCGCGACCTCGGGGCGCGTGCGCCAGCGGCTGCTCGAGCGGATCGCCCACCACCTGCTCGTCGGGTCGCCGGCCGAGACCGTGACCAGCGCCGCCGAGCGCGCCGGCTGGGCCCAGCCCGAGACCCTGACCGCAGTCATCGTGCCGGAGTCCCAGGTGCGCCCGGTGCTGGCCGAGCTCTCGCCCCAGACCCTGCAGACCGAGCTGCCCGACCTGGACGAGGTCGCGCTGCTGCTGGTCCCCGACGCGCACGGCCGGGCGCGCGGCGCCCTGCTGCGCACGGTGGCCGACCGCAGCTGCGTGGCCGGACCAGCGCGGCCCTGGCTGGACGTGCGCGCGTCGTACGACCGGGCGATGCGGGCTCGGGCCTCGGGCCTGGACGGCGACACCGAGGCACACCTGGTCCGGCTGGTCCTGACCGCAGACGCCGACGCCCTCGCGGACCTGTGCGCCGACGCGCTGGCGCCCCTGGCCGGCCTGCGGCCCGGCGTCGCGGAGAAGCTCGCCGACACGCTGCGGGCGTGGCTGCTGCACCAGGGTCGCCGCGACGACGTCGCCGAGGCGCTGTTCGTGCATCCGCAGACGGTGCGCTACCGGATGGGCCAGCTGCGCGACCTGTACGGCGACCGGCTCGAGGACCCGCAGACGGTACTCGCCCTGACCATCGCGCTCGGGGCCTCCGTACCGTAGAGCCCATGCCCACCCCCCGGACCGCCCGCGCCCTGCTCGTCGGCGTGGTCGTGCCCGCCCTGCTGCTGCTCGCCTCGTGCGCGGGCGACGATCCGCCGCTGGACACCACCCCGACGCCGCGTCCCTCCCCGCCCGCCGATGCCTCGGGCGGCGCCGCGGGCGACCCATCGGGCGACGCCTCGGAGGCTGCGGCAGGGACCTACGTCGCCCTGGGCGACTCCTTCGTGGCGGCGCCGCTGGTGCCGGACACCGACCCCGACGACGGCTGCCAGCGCTCGGATGGAAACTACCCCCACCTCGTGGCGGCGGAGGCCGGCTACGAGCTCGTCGACGTCAGCTGCATCGCGGCGTCCAGCACCTCGATGGTCGGCGCGCAGGTCAGCGGGGAGACCCAGAGCCTGCCGCAGTTCGACGCGCTCGACGCGGACGTCGACCTGGTGACCGTCACGATCGGCGGCAACGACTTCGGGCTGTTCTCCCAGCTGCTGGTGGCCTGTCTGCAGGCAGGGCAGGGCGACCAGCGCGGCGCCTCGTGCCAGCAGGCCCAGGCCGGCAACGGCGACCGGCCACTCGAGCAGGCGGCGAAGATCCGGGCACGGGTCGAGGCCGTCACCCGCGGGATCAGGGACCGGGCGCCGAACGCCCGCGTGGTCGTCGCCAACTACCCCCAGCTGCTGCCGGACCGCGGCTCGTGCCCCGACCTCGTCCCGATCGCCGCCCGCGACTACCCCTACGTCGTCCGCGTCAACAAGGCACTCTCGGACGCCGTCCGGCTCGGCGGCAGGGCCGGCGGCGCGGAGGTCGTCGACGTGTTCAAGGCGAGCAAGGGCCACGACATCTGCGCCGACGAGCCGTGGGTCAACGGCATCCAGACCGACCCCGAGCGGGCGCTCGCCCTGCACCCGTTCGCCGAGGGCCAGCGCGCCGTCGCCGACCTGGTGCTCGCGGCGATCTCGTAGCGACGCCGGTCCGCTACAGCGCCGAGTGCACGACCCGCCCGGCGGCGACGGTGAGCGCGACGGGCATCGAACGGAGCTGGCGGGCGACCTCCGCCGCGTCCGCACCGGCCGCCAGCGGGTCCCGCTCCAGCAGGACCAGGTCGGCGCGGGAGCCGGCACCGACCGTCGGCTGGAAGTCGACGGACGCGGCGAGAGCCTCGCCCGGGGTGAGGGCCTGCTCGGCGTGCCAGGGCCCCTCGTCGTCGGCGCCGCGATGGACGGCGGCGGCGATCGCCAGCCACGGGTCCAGCGGCGACACCGGGGCGTCCGAGCCCAGGGCCAGGGGGACGCCCGCGTCGAGCATCCAACGGAACGCGAAGCAGCGCTCGCTGCGGCCCGGCCAGATCTGCTCGGTGAGGACCCGGTCGTCAATGAGGTGCGCGGGCTGGACACTGGCGCGCACGGCGACCGCGGCCATGCGCCGCACGTCGTCACGGGCGACGAGCTGGGCGTGCTCGATCGAGCCTCGGGCGCCGGTCGCGGCGTAGACCGACAGCGCGTGCGCGACCGCCGCGTCGCCGATCGCGTGGGTGGCGACCTCGAGGCCTCTGGCGTGCGCCCGCGCCAGCAGGGCGTGCAGCTCGTCGGCGCTCTGGTTGGCCGCGCCGAGGCCACCGTCGGCGTAGGGCTCGCAGCACCAGGCCGTGCGGGTGTTGAGCGAGCCGTCGCTGATGATCTTGAGCGGGCCCATGGTCAGCCGGTCGTCGCCGGGCAGCAGCAGGTCGCCGGTGCGATGCCCGGCCGCGAGCACCTCGTCGAGCCGGTCGGCGTACGTCGCCACGCGCACCCGCAGGACGTCGCAGCCCTCGGTCCACCGCTCGACCCAGTCACTCGGGCCGCCGCCGAACTCGAAGTCGACGACGCCGACCACCCCCTTGGCGGCCGCGCGGTGCAGGGAGTTGAGGTAGCCGGTCGGGGAGATGCCGTCGTTGCCGACCAGGCCCGGCAGGTCGGCGTAGGCGGCGAACCACTCGTTCTCGGAGATGGTGTCGTCGCGCACCTCCAGGCCCAGCGCGCGCTGGGCGGAGCTGCTGAGCCACGCGTGGTGGGCATCGCCGGCGATCAGGACGACGGGCGTCTCACCGGCGACGGCGTCGAGCTCGGCCACGGTGGGCTGGCGCTCCCAGACGGCCGGCCGGTGACCGAACCCGACGAGCGGGCGACCCGGGTGCTCGGCTAGCCAGAACCGGACCAGGTCGAGGGCGTGGTCCGGGGAGTCCGCGGCGCTGAGGTCGAGCCGCGTAGACGTCAGCGACCACTGGCCGAGGTGGGTGTGCTGGTCCCAGAGGCCGGGCACCAGCCAGCGCCCGCCCGCCTCGATCTCCTCCACGCCATCGGGCCGGGTCAGGCGCGGGCCCACCTCCACCACGCGGCCACGCTCGACGAGGACGTCGACCGGTACGTCGGGCACGTCCCGGCCCGGGGTCACTGGCACCAGGCGGGCGTCGCGAACGATCACCCCGCCCACGCTACGGACAGGGCGCCGATACGACAGCCCCGGGCCCACCGGTCGAGTCATCGCAGCGCTCGGCCTGTCCTGCCCAGGTGAGGCGCCCTGCGGTGGCTACGGTGAGGCCATGGACGCGCGGGCACTCGGGGTGGCGGTCCTGCTCGCCGCGCTCGGGGTCGCCGGTGGCTACTGGGCGGTCACGGCGACCGAGGACGAGCCCGCGCGTCTGAGCGCCGCCGAGCCGGTGCCGGGCCGGTCGCCGTCGTACCCCTCGGATCCCGAGGTCGAGGTGCTCCCCGACCCCAGGACGCCGGCGCTGGAGGCCGGGCTCGCGCTGGTGCCGCGGCGGATCGGAAACCGGCAGTTCGGGGCGTGGCTGTCGGTGCCGGTGGGCTGGGTGCGCACCGACAGCGACCTGGTCGAGACCAAGTGGGAGCCGCAGAAGGCCCCCGTCAACAGCTACCTGCTGCGGATCAAGTCCGTGACCGGTCAGCGACAGACGGTCGCCCAGGCGCTGGCGCAGCGACTCGGCGCGCTGGAGTCGACCGTGGCCCAGTTCGAGCTCGAGGTCGAGGTCGAGGACACGCTCGTGGCGACGTACGTGCTGGACGGCTACCGGCGGCTCACGATGGAGCGCTTCCTCGAGCTCGACGGCGACGGCATCGCCGACGTCACCGTCGTCGTCATCGGCCGGCTCGGCGACCGGGACGGGCTGCTCGACCTGCTGGAGCGGGTCAGTGCCAGCGCGGAGCCCACCGACGGCTGAGCGACCCCCCTCACAGCCCGTGCGTGTCCACGCTGTCGAGCACCCGGTTGGCGGTGCCGCGGTCGGCGCTGCGGACCTGGACCCACAACAGCCGGTTGGCGGCGACCTGGACGACCCGCTCGACGGTGACGCCGCCGGGGCAGCCGGTGTGGACGACGGTGGTGGAGGGGTCGCCGCTGGACTCCGTGACGGGGTCGTCGTGGTCGTCGCACTCGGGGTGCCGGGGCAGCAGCGAGGGCAGGGACTCCCCGGGGAACAGCCCGACGAACACTCCCTCGGCGGAGGAGGCGGGGTCGGTCCACGCCGCCGCCGTCCCGACCGAGAGCGCGGGATAGGTGCGCTCCTCGACGTTGGGCGGCACCCAGCCGTCAGCGGCGATCGCGCGGTCCCAGTCGTCGGGCACGCGAGCGGTGAGCGACCCGGTGTCGTCGGTGACCTCGACCTCGTCGTCGCGCAGGCCCAGCCCGAGGCCGAGCCCCGCGACCGCACCGGCCGCCAGCACGAGCAGAGCCAGCGACGCCGCGACCCCCCGTCGACGCCGGCGAGGCGGCGGCACCGCCTCGGTGGTCCCGCCCGCCGCCCCCGGCGGCGACGCCGTCGGCCGCACGCCCGGCTGGGTCAGCTCGGGGTCGAGCGGCAGCCACGGCTCGGCGATCTGCCCGGGGTCACCGGCCTCGTCGCCGTACGCCGAAGCCAGCGCGGCGGCGTACTCGGCGACGGAGCCGAAGCGGTCCTCGCGATCGCGCGCCAGCGCGCGTGCCACGACGGCCTCGACCTCGGCCGGCACCGGGCGCTCCGGCGCCGACAGCGGGGGCGGTGGTCCGGGCGAGGCGGCGGCCGTCAGGTCCGCATGCGCGTACGGCGGTCGGCCGGCGAGCAGCACGTAGGTGAGGACACCGAGGGAGTACTGGTCGGCGCGCGCGTCGAGCGGCTCGGCCTGCGCCTGCTCCGGCGCGACGAAGGACGGGGTGCCGGCGACCATGGTGAGTCGTGACGACATGTCGAGTGCCTTGCCCAGGCCGAGGTCGCCCACCATCGCGCGGATGTCGCGGTCAGCGGTGCGGAACAGGACGTTGGCGGGCTTGACGTCGCGGTGCAGGATGCCGCGGTCGTGCAGCGCCTGGAGCCCGAGCGCGACCTGCCGCACCACCTCGAGCGCCTGGCGGGTCGTGAGGCCGTCGACCTCGAGCCGGTCGGCGAGGGTGCCCTGATCGGCGTAGGTCATCACCAGGTAGGGGCGGCCGTCGTCGAGCGCGCCCGCGTCGTAGACGGTGACGACGTGCGGCGACTCCACCCGGCGCAGGTAGCGGCCCTCCTCCAGGAATCGCTGGCGCACGTGGGCGTCCTCGGTCCAGTTGTCCGCGAGGACCTTGACCGCCACCGGCGAGTCGAGCTGCTCGTCATAGGCCAGCCAGACCGTCGCGAAGCCGCCCGCGCCGATGCGCCGCCGCACCACGTAGCGGCCGATGCGGCTCGGTATGGACACGCTGCATTATGTTCCAACGACACGAGACGAGATGAGCGACATGACGAGCGAGGGGCTGACGCCCGACGAGATCGACGAGCTGGCGCGGCAGGCCCGCGACGGCGACCGCGACGCGCTCGAGGCCTTGCTCGCCGCCGTGCGCCCCCGCGCGCTGCACGTGTGCCGCGGCGTCCTGCCCCACACCCCCGACGCCGAGGATGCCTGCCAGGAGGCGCTGCTCAAGATCGCGACCAAGATCGGCTCGTGGGGCGGGCGCGGCCGGTTCACCACGTGGATGCACGTGGTGGCGCTCAACTCCGCCCGGTCGACGTACCGCCGCATGCGCAACCATGCGGTGGCCGCGGAGACGCCGTCACACCTCGAGACCCCCGACCCCCGCACCACCAGCGTCATCGCCGGCACCCGCCTCGACCTGCTCGAGGCGATGGAGACCATCGAGCGCGACCACCCGCAGTTCGTCGAGCCGCTGCTGCTGCGCGACGTCTACGGGCTGTCCTACGAGGAGATCGCCGAGCACGTGGGCGCTCCGCTCGGCACGGTCAAGGCCCAGATCCACCATGGCCGCAAGCTGGCCCGCCCACTGCTGAGGGGCAACCCGTGACCCGACTGGCCGCGCTCACCTGCGCCCTCCTCCTGGCCGGGGGCGGCCTGTCCGCCTGCGGCGGCGACTCAGACGAGGCGCCCACCGGGGACCGGACGGGCGAGCCCTTCTGGAACCGCGCGACCCAGAGGGACACGGACACGGCCAGCGACCCGGCACTGGAGCCGGCGGTGAGCGAGCCGCGGGAGGACTCGGTCTACCCGGAGGCAGGCGACCCGAGCGTCGACGCGCTCCACTACGACCTCACGCTCGGCTGGGACCCCGACACCGACACGCTCACCGGCTCCGAGGTGCTCACGTTCCGCTCGACCGTCACGGCGGAGACCTTCCAGCTCGACTTCAGCGAGCCGATGACGATCTCCTCGCTCACCCTGGACGGCGAGAAGGTCGAGTTCGAGGAGCGCGGCAAAGACCTCGTCGTCACCGCGGACGTCGTGGCGGACCAGGAGTACGAGCTCGCCCTCGAGTACGACGGTCAGCCCGGTCCGGTGCCGGTCCCGACCAAGCGCGGCGACTTCAGCGGCACCGGCTTCACGGTGACCGACACCCACGAGACCTGGACGATGCAGGAGCCGTTCGGCGCCTTCACCTGGTACGCCGTCAACGACCAGCCCGCCGACAAGGCGCTCTACGACTTCACCCTGTCCGTCCCCACCCCCTGGGTCGGCGTCGCCAATGGCGCACTCGAGTCCCGCACCGACGAGGGCGGCACGACCACGACGGTCTTCTCGCTGGACGCCCCGGCAGCCTCCTACCTCACCACCGTCGCGTTCGGTGACTTCGAGATGACCGAGGACGAGTCGGAGTCCGGGATCCCCATCACCTACTGGGTCAACCGCTCGGAGTCCCCCGAGATCCTCGAGCGGCTGCGGACCACGCCGGCCGCGATGGCGTGGCTGGAGGAGCGGCTCGGGCCCTACCCGTTCGAGACCTTCGGCACGGTGGTCGTCGACTCCGAGAGCGGCATGGAGACCCAGACGCTGGTCACCCTCGGCAACACCGAGTACACCACCTCGGAGGCGGTGATCCTCCACGAGCTCGCGCACCAGTGGTACGGCGACAGTGTCACCCCCGAGGACTGGCGCGACGTGTGGATGAACGAGGGCATGGCGATGTACCTGCAGGGCATGTGGCAGGCCGAGCACGACGGCCGCACCGTCGACGAGCAGATGGACGAGTGGGCCGAGTTCGAGGACGACGAGCGCGCGTTCGCCGGGCCGCCGGCGGCCTACTCCCGCGAGGCCTTCGGCTCGGGCAACATCTACTACAGCCCCGCCCTGATGTGGCACGAGCTGCGCGAGCGCATCGGCGAGGAGGCGTTCCTCGAGCTCATCCGCGCCTGGCCCGAGGAGCGTGCCAACGTGAGCACCGGGCGTGAGGACTACCTTCCCTGGATCGAGGAGCAGACCGGGGAGGAGCTGTCGTCGTTCCTCGACGCCTGGCTGCTCGGCAGCAAGACCCCGCCGCGCGACTGACGGCGGCTGCGGTCCGGGCGCTCACTCGGCGCTGGCGACGGCCTCCAGCATCCAGCCGACGGTCTCGCTCAGCATCAGCCCGACGGCAGCGCCGAGGGCGAGACCCAGGCCGACGAGCAGCAGCAGGGTCATGGTCGTGCCGATGCGGCGGTTCCGCTCGAGGAACCCGACCGTCGGGAAGGGGCGGGGAGTCGTGGTCATGAAGACCACGCTTCGCGTATGCGCGGTCATCGCTCAGGGCACGTCGCCTCTCGGAGACCGGGACCAACGGCCCACCCGTCCCGGGTCGACCGGAGGGACGTCTCGTCGCCGGGCCGCAGACAGAGACGTGGCGCCCTCCCACATGGGGAGGACGCCACTGCCGGGCGCGCCGCGCGCGGCGATCGCGCGGCGCCCCGGCACCGCCCGCCGGCTGGCGGGCGGGGACCGGGTCTACCTGCCGGACGAGCCGTCGGACGAGGAGCGCTGCTCACCGCTGGTGATCGGGATGCTCTGGGACCCGCCGCCTCGGCCCGCCGGCATGGAGACCGTGAGGACGCCGTGGGAGTAGTCGGCCGCCACGTCCTCGGCTCGCGTGCCCGCGGGGAGGGCGATGACGCGCGCGAAGCTGCCGTAGCGGATCTCGCTGCGGTGCTGGTCGTGGGTCTCGGCCCGGCGCTGACCGCGCAGATGGAGCATCCCACCCTCCACGGTCAGCTCGATGTCCTTGGTGGGGTCGACGCCCGGGATGTCGGCGCGGATGATCCTCCGGTCGCCTTCCACCCACTCCTCGACGCGGACCTGCGGCTCCATCCCCGGCGCACCCATCCAGTCCATCAGGTCGGTGAGCACGGAGTGGCGGTCCCGGTTGGCCTGGATGCTCATGCTTCGCTCTCCTCCAGCATCCGCCGCAGATTGGCCTCCTGGTCGGCGGACAGGTTCGTCTCGATCAGCTCGCCCTTGATGCCCTGCTCGCGCAGCGACTGGTGCACCCGGTCGACGACCGCACCGGAGGAGAGGACGAAGAGCGCCGACGTGCCGGGGGTGACCTGCTTTCGCACGTCGGCGATGAAGTCGTCGTCGATGCCGATGTCGGTCAGCGACCCGAACACTGCCCCGGACGCCGCCCCGACCACCAGCCCGATGAGGGGGATGAAGAAGATGACCCCGAACAGCAGTCCCCAGAACATGCCTCCGAGCATCCCGGTCGCGATCAGGTTGTTGGCCTGTCGGGTCTTGGGCTTCTTCTTCCCCTCCTCCCACGAGACGGTCGCCGCGTCCAGGACGGTGATCAGCTCCTGCTTCTGCAGCCTGGACAACGCGTCCTCGGCCTGCTGCGCCCCCTCGGGGGTTTCGAACTTCCAGACGGTCAACGTTGCCATGTCGTTCTCCTCATGTGGTCGGTGACCGCCGCGCTCGGTGCGCCTCGCGGCGTCGGCCCCCTCTGTGCGTCGCCGGACGGTCCGGTGATCGCCGTTCGTGTCTCCACCGGCTAGGCGGCCAGATGGCGGGGTCCCTACTCGACCTTCGAGGTTGAGCCGGCCCGGTGGCGCCGCTCGGGCCGGGGCGTGACCGCTCGGCCGCGCCTGGTCGCCTCGGCGACGCGCACTCTGATGAGCCCCCGGGCGATGGCCTCGCACAACGAGACCGAGTTCTCCGCGCCCCCGGCCGAGCGGAGCACCAGCCGGTCCGCCTGGTGCACGACCCTGAGGATCTGTCCGGGCGGCATCGTGCCGGCGAACTCGGCCATGAACTGCTCGGCGAGCCTGGCTATCTCGGTGCGGTGCGTGACGGCGTCCATGATCGGTCTCCCTCGTCGGTATGAAGGCGCCCCCTCAGCGTGATGTGGGTCGATTTGCCTGCCAAGTGACCAACGGCCCGGTGCGCCCGGGACCCACCGGGTGCACACCGCCAACCCGGCACCACCGTCATCGCGACCACCGGATCGGGCACTGGGGCGGGCAGAACCGCGCCTCCCCCGGGACGCGGACCGGGCCCTGCGCGCTGCCCGAGTGGGTGGTGTTCGAGCCCGGTAGTGCAGGTAATCGGCCCATCCACCCAGTCAGGACCGTCCGGCGTCCGGAGAACAGAGGCCAAAGACCCGGGCCTTTCATGGCCGTCGACCTCCCCGATCCTCGATTCGGCGAAGTACCGTTTCGGTATGGACGACGAGGCCTCGGGGCCGCAGTTCGCGCCGGACCTGCCCATCAAGGTCTTCCTGCTCGACGATCACGAGCTGGTACGCCATGGGGTACGAGGCCTCCTGGAGCGCGACGGCGACATCGTGGTCATCGGCGAGTCCGGCCTGGCCAAGGAGGCCGCTCGCCGGATCCCGGCGCTGAAGCCGGACGTGGCGATCCTCGACGTACGGCTCCCGGACGGCACCGGCGTGCAGGTATGCCGCATCGTCCGGGCCATCGATCCCGGCATCGCCGCGCTGATGCTGACGTCCTACGACGAGGACGAGGCGCTGTTCGCCGCCATCATGGCCGGGGCGTCGGGCTACGTCCTGAAGGAGGTACGAGGCGCGGACCTGGTCGACACGGTCCGTAGGGTGGCCGCCGGTCAGTCAATGCTCGACCCGGCCGTCACCTCCCATGTGCTCGCCCGTCTGCGTGACGGGCCGCCGGTCGATCCCTTGACCAAGCGTCTGACTCCCAAGGAGCGACAGGTCCTCAGCCTGGTCGGACTGGGCCTGACGAACCGCCAGATCGCGACTCGTCTCGGACTGGCCGAGAAGACGACGAAGAACTACGTCTCCACGGTGTTGGGCAAGCTCGGAGTCAGGTCGCGCACGCAGGCCGCGATCATCGCCGCCCAGCTGGAAAACCCGCATCACTAGATCCCGCAGACGGGGCGAGTCACTCACGAGAACCGCCGGAGCACCGAGAGGTTTTGCGAACGCGACAACCGGGCAACGGTCAAGGAGCAACCGACCCAAGGGTCATCCATCCACGAAGCACACTGTTTTCCATCTGGGGGGATGTAGCTAATTCGGCCTTGAGGAGCGGGGCATGTGGGAGTTGTCGAGCGATATCGGACCAGATGACCCACGAAGCGCGGGCGGGGGACGGCCCTTCGAGGAGCTCATGCGCACTGCCACGGAACAGGCAGAGGCCCAGGCCGACGAGCTGGCCCGCCTGCATCTGCTGCTCTCTTCGCTGGCCGACCTGAGTACGGACGGGGCCCTCGAGGACCTGCTGGCTCAGATCCTCGATCTGGCGGTCGACCTCGTGCACGCGGGTCATGGAGCGCTGAGCATCACCGACACCCGTGGGAGCACCCCGCCCCGGCTGTACACCCGGGGCCTGACCGACCAGGCCGCGGGAGCCGAGGACAGCCACGAGGCCGGGGCAGCACTGCTGCGACAGCTGATCCACGGGGAGGCGTCCGCCGACCCCGGTGATCTCGTGGACCCGCTCCCGGCCGGGGACCACGGCTCGACCCTGTTGCCGATGCGCACCTTCCTCAAGGTGCCCGTCCACGTCCGCCGCAAGCGGTTCGGCACCCTGCACCTGACGGGCAGCACCCGCCGGCCGGCCTTCAGCGCGGGCGACCAGGAGGCCGTCACGACCCTGGCCGTCGCCGCGGGCGGGTTCATCGAGACCGTGCTCCTGCGCGAGCAGGCCGCGCGCCGAGCCAGCTGGTTGGAGTCGGCCACCGCACCGCAGCCAATCGACGACAGTGCGCACCAGGTCGTCGCCGACCGGGCACGCGAGCTCTTCGGCGCCGACATCGCCTGGGTGGTCGGCGGACCCGACCCGGACGACCTGCGCCTGTGGGCGGTCTCCGGGGTCGAGGGCACCACTCCCGAAGCCCTGGCCGCCGTGGACTTCGACCGGTCGCTGGAGCGCTGCGTCACCGCCAGCGGTCGCGCGCTGAAGGCCAACAGCCTCGCCGAGCACCCCCGTGCCGTCGACGTCGGGGCGGCGCTGGGCACCGGCCCGACGGGCCAAGGGGTGGTCGTGCCGCTGCCGCGCTCCCACGACGGCACCGCCGCGGTCGCGCTGGGGTGGACCGGCGGCCGCGAGGCCACCGAGGTCTGCCACGACGCCGCGCTGCCCACCCTGCTCGCCGAGCAGGCGGCGGTGACGCTCCAAGTGGCCGAGGCGCGGCAGGACCAGCAGCGACTGGCCGTGCTCGAGGACCGCGACCGCATCGCCCGCGACTTGCACGACCTGGTCCTGCCGCGGCTCTTCGCCGTCGGCCTGGAGCTCCAGGGCACGTCGTGGCTGCAGGATCCCGACGCGATCGCGCACCGGTTGGACCGCTCGATCGCCGACATCGCCGACACGATCCGCGACATCAGGCGCACCATCTTCACGCTGGGACCGGCGAACGACTCCTCGGACCCGCGGGCCGCCGTGATCGAGATCGTGGAGCGTGCGGCCCGGACCATGAAGCTGCGCCCGACCATCCAGTTCCGCGGCCCGCTGGGGCTGTTGATCGACAGTGACCTGCTCCCCGACATCCTGGCCGTGCTGAGCGAGGCGCTGTCGAACGCCGTCCGCCACGGCTCGGCGTCGGCCTGCACCATCGAGGTGAGCGTCCGGGACGGGATCCGGGTCCAGGTCACCGACAACGGCACCGGGATGCCCGATGCGATCGTCGAGAGCGGCCTGGCCAACGCCCGACTCCGTGCCGAGCGGCGCGGTGGCCACCTCCACGTCACCTCGGAGCCGGGCGAAGGGACCAGCCTGCTCTGGTCGGTGCCCCTCACCTGATCGGCTCGGTGGGCGGAGCCAGGGACGCCGCCTACCGCGCCGGCGGGATCACGCGGACGGGGCACTCCGCGCCGCGCAGGACGGCGCGCCCGGTCCCGCCCAGCGTGCCGAGCCCGACGCCGTGCGGGCGCCGGACGAGCACGAGCAGGTCGGCGGAGCGGGAGGCCGCCACCAACGCGGGCACGGGCCGGTCGTGCACAATCCGGACCGCCACGTCGACGTCGGGGTAGCTGAGACGCGACTCCCGCAGCAGCGCGTCGATGGCCTCCGCCGACCCTCGAGTCGCCTCCTCCGGGGCGACCCGGGAGACGATGATGTCGTCGTAGACCCCGGGCAGCCTCCAGGAGTGGAGGACCACCACGCGGGCACGACGCGTGACCGCCTCCGCGAACGCGTCGGCCAACAGCTCGAGGGCGCTGCCGGGCGACTTCATGGCGACCACCACGTCCCCGGGCACGGTCTGCGACGACCACGCCACCGGCACGCTCACCACGGGACAGCTGGCACGCGCGGCGGCGCCCGCGCCCGCCGTGCCCTCCAGGGGCCGCTCGAGCAGCGGCCCGTCACGGCCGACGTAGAGCACGGCGGCCTCCGCGGCCGCCTCGGCGAGCTGGGTCGCCACGGCGCCCCAGCGCAGCTGGGTCTCGACCTCGATGTCCGGCGCCAGCAGCCTCGCGTCGCCTGCCACCCGCTCCAGCAGGGCCGAGCCCCGCTCGGTCAGCCGGCGGCCGACGCTCCGGCCCACCTGGACCAGGCCCAGGCGATCGGGCACCACGTGCACGAGCCGGACCCACGCGTCGAGTCGACGAGCCTCCTCCATCCCAGCGCGTACCGCGGCGCCGGTGGCGGGTGAGTCGTCCACCCCGATCAGCACCGGCTGGAGGTGAGTGCTCATGTCGAGGTCCTGCTCCTCTCCGGAGGAGGGGCCGACGGACCGCATCAGAGGGAGGCGATGACGGCGATGTAGAGGGTGCAGAGGACCAGCAGGATCCCGAGGAGGGGAAGGACGAAGCGGACGTACTGGTCGTAGCGCACCTTGGCGAGCGCCAGACCACCCATCACCACCGCCGACGTCGGTGTGATCAGGTTGACCAGTCCGGACGCCGACTGGTAAGCGGTGACCACCGACGCTCGGCTCACGCCGGCGAAGTCGGCGAGCGGCGCGAGGATCGGCATCGCGAGCGCGGCGTGCCCCGACGAGGAGGGGACCAGGAAGGCCAGTGGCAGGTTGATCAGGAACATCACCGCGCCGAAGATCCCGGAGTCGGTGTTGCGCACGATCTCCTCCATCGAGTGCAGGATCGTCCCGGTGATCTCGGCGTTGTTCATGATCACCGTGACCCCACGCGCCAGGACGATGATCAGCCCGACGCCGATGAAGTCGCCGGCTCCCCGGACCAGGGTGTCGGTCAGACCCTTCTCCCCCAGCCCGCCGATCAGGCCGATCACCAGGGACATCGCCAGGAACAGCGCGGCCAGCTCGGGGAAGTACCAGTCGAGCTGCCAGCCGTAGCTCTCCGCGTTCGGCCCGTTGATCACCTGCGCCCACGGGACGATCGCGAAGATCATGAACGCGAACGTCAGGCCGACGGTCGTGAGGACCAGCTTCTGCCGGCCGGTCAGCTCGGCCGAGTCGCGCAGGCCCTGCCTGCGCAGCTCCTCGTCACCCTCCGCGTCCGGGGCCCGCGACGAGCTCGGGTCCGCCTTGACCCGGCGCGCGTAGCGCAGCACCCACCACACCGAGATGGGCACCAGCACCAGGTACATGATCAGGCGGGCTCCGATGCCGTCCCCGATCGAGATGCCGGCCGCGTCGGACGCGACGCCGGTCGCGAACGGGTTGACGGTCGACGCGAGGGTGCCGGTGCCCGCGCCCACCATGATGATCCCGGCGACCACCATCCGGTCGTAGCCCAGGGCCAGCACCAGTGGGATGACGAGGGCGTAGAAGCCGAGCGTCTCCTCCGCCATGCCCTCGGTGGTGCCGCCGATCGAGAAGAGCACCATCAGCACCGCGATCAGCACGGGGCCGCGTCCACTCATCCGCTGCGCGACCCTGGCCACTCCGTTGTCGATGGCACCGGTGCTCATCGACATCGTGATGAAGATGCCGATCGCGATCACGAAGAGGAACACCCCGGCGGCGCCGTACAGCTCTCCGGACTCGTAGGGGCCGATGAAGCCGTCGGAGCCTTGCACGCCGTACAGGCCGTTGACCGGCGCCAGGAACAGCTGCATCAGGCGCTCGCCGAAGGTGAGGGGATCCGAGGTGCGCTCATAGCTGCCGGTGATGGGGGCTCCGTCGTCACCGGTCTGGTAGGCGCCGGTGGGCACGATGAAGGCCAGCAGCCAGACCGCGATGGTCACGACGAACAGCACGGTGAACGCGCTCGGGAACCGGAACTGCTTGGGGGCCTCCGGCTCGGCTTCCTGCGCGGGGGGTGGGGGCGCCGCGTGCTTGGCCATGAGACTTCCTCTGCTCGTCGGACGAGGGCACCTCACACGAAACCTGGGCAGGCAACCGGCCTGACGTGCCGGAAGTCATCGGGGCCCTGGGACCTTCGGCCCTCCTGGGGCGGCGGGCCAGCACGCAGGTTGAAATCTCCAGACAACGAAGGAGATCGGACCATGACGTTGCACGTGGACTCTGAGGTCGGCCGGCTGCGGCAGGTGATCTTGCACCGTCCGGACCTGGAGCTGAAGCGCCTGACACCCTCCAACCACGACGAGTACCTGTTCGACGACGTCTTGTGGGTCAAGCAGGCCAAGCTCGAGCACGACGCCTTCGCCGAGGCGCTGCGCGACCAGGGTGTCCGGGTCCACCTGCTGCACCAGCTCCTCGCCGAGACGCTGGCCGTGCCCGAGGCGAAGAAGTTCATCCTGGAGCGCTCGCTGGACGAGCTCGTCTACGGGCCCATGGCGCTGCCCAGCCTGCACCGGGCGTTCGGCGACATGGACGACACCGAGCTCACGACGGTCCTGATCGGCGGCATGACCAAGCGTGAGCTGCTGGAGCGGGTCGAGGAGCCGACCTCGGTCGTCGTCCAGGCCCTGGGCCTCGACGACCTGCTGCTGCCTCCGCTGCCCAACCACCTCTTCACCCGCGACACCTCGGCCTGGGTGTTCGACGGCGTCTCGATCAACGCCATGCGCAAGCGGGCGCGGATGCGCGAGACGATCCACTACGAGGCGATCTACCGCTGGCACCCGCTCTTCGCCGACACCTCGTTCAACGTCTGGAGCGAGGGGACGGTCAACGGCTCGGCCACGACCGAGGGCGGCGACATCCTGGTCCTGGGACGCGGGGTGGTCCTGATCGGCATGAGCGAGCGCACCACGCCCCAGGGCGTCGAGCGCCTGTCCCGGCAGCTGTTCCGCAACGGCAGCGCGCAGAAGATCGTCGCGCTGTCGATGCCGCACGCGCGTGCCTTCATGCACCTCGACACCGTGATGACGATGGTCAGCGAGGACACCTTCACCAAGTACGTCGGCCTCGGCATGCTGCCGTCGTACACGATCGAGCCGGGCGACGACGAGTCCCAGCTGAAGGTGACCTCGCACCCCGCGGAGGACATGCATCGAGCCATCGCCGAGGCTCTGGGGCTGGACGCCATCAACGTCCTCACGGCCACCCAGGACGTCCACGCCGCCGAGCGCGAGCAGTGGGACGACGGCTGCAACGTGCTGGCCGTGCGTCCGGGTGTCGTCGTCGCCTACGAGCGCAACGTCACGACCAACACCTATCTGCGCAAGAAGGGCGTCGAGGTCATCACCATCAGGGGCAACGAGCTCGGACGCGGCCGCGGCGGCCCCCGGTGCATGTCGTGCCCCATCGAGCGAGAAGGGATCTAGACGCCATGGCGTTCAACCTCAGGAACCGCAGCCTGGTCCGGGAGCTGGACTTCACCCCCAGGGAGTGGAAGTTCCTCCTCGAGCTCGCAGCCGAGCTCAAGCTGGCCAAGTACTCCGGCTCGGAGCGGCCACGGCTCAACCGCAAGAACATCGCGCTGATCTTCGAGAAGACCTCGACCCGCACGCGCTGCTCGTTCGAGGTGGCGGCCTTCGACCAGGGCGCACGCGTGACCTACCTGGATCCGAGCGGCTCGCAGATCGGGCACAAGGAGTCGATGGAGGACACCGCGCGCGTGCTCGGGCGGATGTTCGACGGCATCGAGTACCGAGGGGCAGCCCAGAGCAACGTCGAGACGCTGGCGAAGTACGCGGGCGTGCCGGTGTGGAACGGGCTGACCGACGACTGGCACCCCACCCAGATGCTGTGCGACATGCTCACCATGCGCGAGCACTGCGGCAAGCACGACGAGGACATCGCCTTCGCCTACCTCGGCGACGCCCGCAACAACATGGGCAACTCGCTGCTGGTCACCGGCGCGATGATGGGCATGGACGTGCGCATCGTCGCACCCGAGCACCTGTGGAACGACGCGGAGATCATCGCCGAGGCCCGCCGGATCGCCGAGGACACCGGCGCCCGCATCACCCACACCGCAGACGTCGACGAAGGCGTCGCCGGCGTGGACTACCTCTACACCGACGTGTGGGTCTCGATGGGTGAGCCCAAGGAGCTGTGGCTCGAGCGCATCGACATGCTCAAGAGCTTCCAGGTCAACATGGCCGTGGTGAAGGCGACCGGCAACCCCCACGTGAAGTTCCTGCACTGCCTACCGGCCTTCCACGACCGCCACACCACGGTCGGGGAGGACCTGTACCAGCAGACCGGCATGGAGGCGCTCGAGGTGACCGACGAGGTCTTCGAGTCCAAGCACTCCATCGTCTTCGACCAGGCGGAGAACCGGATGCACACGATCAAGGCCGTCCTCGTCGCCACGCTGGGAGACTGACGTGCGGATCGTGGCCACGCTCGGCGGCAACGCCCTGCTGCAGCGCGGGCAGAAGCCGGACGCCGAGGTCCAGGAGGCCAACGTACGAGTGGCGGTGGCCTCCCTGGCTCCGCTCGCCGAGCAGCACGAGCTGGTGCTCACCCACGGCAACGGCCCCCAGGTGGGGGTCCTGGCCTTGCAGAGCGCGTCGGACCCCCGGCTCACCACGCCGTACCCGTTCGACGTGCTGGGCGCCCAGACCCAGGGGATGATCGGCTACTGGCTGCTCCAGGCGATGGAGAACGAGCTGCCCGGACGCCAGGTGGCGGCGATCATCAACCAGACCCTCGTGGCCGCGGCCGACCCCGCCTTCGCCGACCCGACCAAGTTCGTGGGCGAGATGTACACCGAGGCCGAGGCGATGCGCTTCGCCTCGGAGCGCGGCTGGGTCGTCAAGCCAGACGGGACCGGATGGCGACGGGTCGTGGGCTCGCCACGACCGCACCGGGTGGTCGAGACCAGGCTGATCCGGACCCTGCTGAACACCGGGGCGGTGGTGGTGTGCGCCGGCGGTGGCGGGGTGCCGGTGATCCGCGACGAGCGCGGCAAGCTGACGGGCGTGGAGGCGGTCATCGACAAGGACCTGACCAGCTCGGTGCTCGCCGAGGCGCTCGACGCGGACGTCCTGCTCGTCCTCACCGACGTCCCCAACGTCATGCGCGACTACGGCACCCCCACGCAGCAGGCGATCCGCGAGGCCACTCCCGGCGGCCTGCGGGCTCTGGGCTTCCCGGCCGGCTCGATGGGACCCAAGGTGGAGGCCGTCTGTCGCTTCGTGGAGCTCACCGGCGGCACCGGCGCCATCGGACGGCTCGAGGACGCCATCGCGATCCTGCGCGGGGAGGCGGGCACGCTCGTGACTCCCAGCGGGCATTACGACCCCGTCGACGCCTCCGCCTTCGTGGCGCCGCGTCCCCCTCAGGTCGGGGCGGGTTGACCGAGCTCCACTCGTGCGCCCGGCGAGGCTCGCCGGGCCACGAGCCCAAGACCGCGACACCCCGGGACTCGGTGCGGGCCACCCGATCGCCCGTCGCGCCGCCCGGGGTGTCGCCCTGCTTCCCGGCGCCCGCGGGGAGACCGAACTGCCCGGTGGCAACCGGGCAGAAGCGCCCTCCTCCTGCGTCGGGTCCGCGACGACGATGATCAGATGACCGCGATCCTCAGGTACTACCGGGGCCGGCCCCCGCGCTCGGTGTGCCGCCACTGCCACGAGGCGATCGTGTCCATCGACGAGGTCGGCTGGCTGGACCCCGACGGCCGGCACACCTACGACATCTGTCCGCTGGATCGCTTCGGCAACCACTTTCCGGACGTCTTGACCCCCGAGGAGTCCGAGCTCCGGTCCCTCTTGGAGCCGCGATCCTGAGGAATCCGGTTGCGCGGGCCGAAGACCTGCCGCAGAGTCGCTGGATGCGGATCCTGGTCCTCGGTGGCACGGTGTTCCTGTCCAAGGCGATCGCGGCGGCGGCCACGGCGCGGGGACACGAGGTGGTGTGCGCCGCTCGCGGTGAGTCGGGCTCGTTGCCGGCCGGCGCGCGCCTGGTCGTGTGGGACCGCCGCCAGGACGCTCCCGCCGAGCTGACCGGCGCGCCGTACGACGCCGTCGTGGACGTCGCCCGGCAGCCGTCCTGGGTGCGCCGCGCGGTCGCGGCACTCGCCGGCTCCCACTGGGTCTTCGTGTCCACCATCAACGTCTACGCCGACGAGTCCACGCCGGGCGGCCGGCCCGGCACGCTGCCCCTGCGCGAGCCACGGCACGAGGACGCGGACCTCGCCGCGGACATGGACGCCTACGGGCCGATGAAGGTGGCCTGCGAGCAGGCCGTGCGCGACGGCGTCGCATCGTCGATGGTCGTGCGGCCGGGGCTGATCGTCGGCCCCGACGACCCCACCGGCCGCTTCAGCTACTGGCCGGCGCGCCTGGCCCACGGCGGCGAGGTGCTCGCCCCCGGCGCACCGCACGACACCGTCCAGGTCATCGACGTGCGGGACCTGGCGAGCTGGCTGGTGGCCGCGATCGAGGCCGGCACGACCGGCGACTACGACGCCGTCGGCCCGGCGCAACCACTGGCCGACGCGCTCGCCGCCGTCGCCGCCGGGGTGGGCGCCGCGCCGCAGTGGACCTGGGTGGACCAGGGCTTCCTCGCCGAGCAGGGCGTCGAGCCGTGGGCCGGACCCGACGCCGTACCGCTCTGGCTGCCCCGCCCCGAGTACGACGGCATGCTCGCCCACGACGTCACGCCCTCCCTGGCCGCCGGCCTGCGACCGCGACCGCTCGCCGAGACGGCCGCCGACACGCTGGCCTGGCTGCGGTCGGCCCCGGACGCCCCGGTGACCGGCATCGACCGCGATCGCGAGGCCGAGGTGCTCGCGGCCTGGCGGACGCGCACCGGGTGACGCGGGCCGCCGCGCAGGTCGACGGGCTCGGTGATCTCGCGCTCGTGGGCCACCGGGCCACTCGTCCCCAGCGCTAGGAGGTGATGCTGGGGAGGACCTCACCGATGCAGGCGAAGGTGGCGGCGTTGAGCGCCTGCTTGATCTGCGCCTGGCCGGCCAGGTCCGGGTCCAGGAACTTCCACTCCTCGTCGAAGAACCCGGCCTCGACCAGCGCAGGCACGCCGACCGAGCCGACGACCTGCTCGGCCATGCAGCGGGCGGAGTCGCCCGCCACCGGCTCGAACCCGGTCGCCAGGGCGGCGATCGCCTGGTCCTCGTCCGACCCGCCGGGGGTGGCCGACCCGCTGGGCGTGGCCGCAGCAGTGGGCGTCGTCGACCCACTCGGGTCGCTCGGCCCAGCCGAGCCCGGGTCGTCGTCGCGCGTGACGGCGTAGGCAGTCACGATCCCGGCCACGAGCAGGACCGAGGCCGCGCCCGCGACCAGCAGCAGGCGTCGGCGAGGCCGCGGTGGCCGCGGTGCGGGCCCCGCGTCCTGGTCCGGGAGCCGGAGCGCGGCGAGCAGCTCGTCGCGGAGCGCGTCGGCGCTGGAGTAGCGGTCCTCTGGCCGCTTGGCCATGGCCCGGCGCAGGATCCGGTTGGTCTCGCGGGCCAGCAGGCTGGTCTCGGGCAGCTGCGGCACCGACTGCTCGAGGTGGGCGGTGACGATCTGGTAGTCCGACGTGCCGGCGTACGGCGCCTCGCCGCTCACGGCGGACCACAGCAGGCAGCCGAGCGAGTAGACGTCACTGGGCACGCCGGGCTCGGCGCCGAGGTGCAGCTCCGGCGCCATGTACGTCGGGGTGCCCAGCGTGCCGCCGGCGGTGGTCAGCTGCGACTGGCCGTCGACGCGGCGAGCGATGCCGAAGTCGGCCAGGTAGGCGCTCAGGCCCGACTCGCGCCGGCCCACGAGCACGTTGGCCGGCTTGATGTCGCGGTGGATCAGCCCGCGCGCGTGGGCCGTGGCCAGACCGCCCGCGATCTGGGCGATCAGGTCGAGCGCGACGCGCAGCGGCGGCGGGCCGCTGCTGTGGATCAGCTGCCCGAGATCGCCGCCGTCGATGAGCTGGGTGGCGATGTAGAGCCGGCCGCCGGACTCGCCGTGGGCGTAGACGTGGACGACGTGCGGCGAGTCCAGTGACGCCTGGGCCTGGGCCTCGCGCGTGAAGCGGGCCCGGAACGTCTCGTCCTCGGCCAGATGCGGGGCGATCACCTTCAGCGCGACCCGCCGCTCCAGCACCGGGTCCAGCGCGACGAACACCACGCCCATGCCGCCCAGGCCCAGTCGTCGCTCGACCCGGTAGGGACCGACCATCTCCCCCGGCTCGGGGTACCCCGCCATGCTCACGCCACCCTTCCTACCCGGCGCCGACCCGTCAGAAACTGTCACCCCCCGCCCGCTGACCCGTCAGAAAGCTTCTGACGGGTCGGCTAGAAGAGGAGGGCGGAGGCGGGGTCCTCGAGGATGCCGGCGACGTCGGCCAGGAAGCGCGAGCCCTTCTCGCCGTCGATGTGGCGGTGGTCGAAGGACAGCGCGAGGGTCGTGACCTGGCGGGGCACGATCTCGTCCACGCCGTCGGTGGTGACCACCCAGGGCTGCTTCCGGATCGCGCCGAAGCACAGGATCGCGGACTCGCCGGGGTTGATGATCGGGGTGCCGGCGTCGACGCCGAAGACGCCCACGTTGGTGATCGTGAACGTCCCGCCGCTCATCTCGGCCGGCTGGGTCCTGCCCTCGCGCGCGGTCGCCGTGAGCGCGGCGAGCGCGTCGGCGAGCTCGGCCAGGCTGAGGTCCTGGGCGTCCTTGACGTTGGGCACGACCAGCCCGCGCGGGGTGGCCGCGGCGATGCCGAGGTTGACGTAGTGCTTGAGCACGACCTCCTGCGCGGCCTCGTCCCAGAACGAGTTGATCTCCGGCGTACGCCGGACGGCCAGCAGCACCGCGCGGGCGAGCACCAGCAGCGGGGACACCTTGACCTCGCGCAGCTCGCGGCGCTGCTTGAGCCGCTCCACGAGCTCCATCGTCCTGGTGACGTCGACGGTGACCCACTCGGTGACGTGGGGTGCCGAGAACGCCGAGCCCACCATCGCGGAGGCCATCATCTTGCGCACGCCCTTGATCGGCTCCCTCGTCTCGCGCTCTCCCGAGCTCGGGCGCCGCGACGGCTGCCGCCCGTCCAGGGACGCCGCGTCCTCGGCCACCTGGGCCGCACCGGCGGCGGCCTCGACGTCGGCGCGGGTGACGGTGCCGTGGGGACCGGTGGCGGGGACGCCCGCGAGGTCGACGCCGAGGTCCTTGGCCAGCTTGCGGACCGGCGGCTTGGCCAGGACGTGGAGCGGCGGCGTCGGGACCCACTCCGAGACCGGCTCGGGCACGATCGCGACGGCCGAGACCGCGGGCACGGCCGGCTCGTCGGCCTCGACGACGTCCTGCGGCTGGGCGCCGCCGGGCGCGAAGGCGCCCTGCACCTGCATCTGCGTCGCGGCGGCGGCCTCGGACGACGGGGTGACCGAGCCCTTGCGGGGGCGCCGCATCGGACCGCGATCGGCCTTGTTGCGCCCGACCAGGCTCTCGCCCTCGACCCGGCCGCTCGCGGCGGGGTTGGACAGGTCGATCTCCATCTCCGCGGCCACCGGGGCGCCGACGGTGATGATCGGCGTGCCGACCTCCACGGTCTCGCCCTCCGCGACGTGCAGGACGCTGACCTCGCCGGCGTACGGCGAGGGCAGCTCGACCAGGGACTTGGCCGTCTCGATCTCGACGACGATGTCGTTGATCGCGATGACGTCGCCGACCTTGACCTTCCAGGACACGATCTCGGCCTCGGTGAGGCCCTCGCCCACGTCGGGCAGGAGGTAGTCGGGCATCAGAACTCCCAGCTGCGGTCGACGGCGTCCAGGACCCGGTCCAGGTCGGGGAGGAAGTCCTCCTCGATCCGCGACGGCGGATAGGGGGTGTCGAAGCCGCCGACGCGGAGCACCGGCGCCTCGAGGGAGTAGAAGCACTCCTCGGTGATGCGCGCGGACAGCTCGGCGCCCATGCCGAGGTTGACGTGCGCCTCGTGGGCGACGACGGCGCGGCCCGTGCGGCGTACGGAGTCGAAGACCGGGCCCATGTCCAGCGGCGAGAGCGTGCGCAGGTCGATGACCTCGATCGAGCGTCCCTCGGTGGCGGCCGCCTCGGCGGCCCTCATCGCGGTCTTGACCGTGGGTCCGTAGGCCAGCAGTGTCAGGTCGGTGCCGACGCGGACCACCCGCGAGGTGAACAGCGGCTCGGGGGTCGCTGACTCGTCGAGGTCCGCCTTGTCGGCGTGGTACTGCCGCTTGGGCTCCAGGAAGATCACCGGGTCGTCGCACGCGATCGCCTGCTGGATCATCCAGTAGCCGTCGACGGGGTTGGAGCAGGCGACCACCTTGAGCCCGGGCGTGTGCGCGAACTGCGCCTCCGGCGACTCGCTGTGGTGCTCGACGGCGCCGATGCCGCCGCCGAACGGGATCCGGATGACCATCGGCATCTTCACGCGGCCCTGGCTGCGGAAGTGGATCTTGGCGACCTGGCAGACGATCTGGTCGTAGGCGGGGTAGACGAACCCGTCGAACTGGATCTCCACCACCGGGCGGTAACCGCGCATGGCCAGGCCGACCGCCGTACCGACGATGCCGGACTCGGCCAGCGGCGAGTCGATGACCCGGTCCTCGCCGAAGTCCTTCTGCAGGCCGTCGGTGATGCGGAAGACGCCGCCGAGCTTGCCGACGTCCTCACCCATGAGCAGGACCTTCGAGTCGTCCTCCATCGCCTTGCGCAGACCCATGTTGAGGCCCTTGGCGAGGGTGATCTTCTGGGTGCTCACTGGTGCCCTCCTACGGCAGAGCCCTCGAAGGTCTCGAGGTAGGCCGCGTAGCCGTCGCGCTGGGCGGCCAGCTCCTCGGTCTGCTCGGCGTAGACGTGGTCGAACATGCTCAGCGGCTGCGGGTCCGGCATCGCCTTGCAGCCCTCGCGCAGCGTGTGGCCAAGCTCGTCGGCCTCGGCCTGGACGGTCGCGAGGAACTCGTCATCGACCAGCCCGTTGCGGCGCAGGTAGACCTCCACCCGGGCGATCGGGTCCTTGAGCTTCCAGCTCTCGACGTCGTCGGAGACGCGGTAGCGCGTCGGGTCGTCGGTGGTCGTGTGGGCGCCCATCCGGTAGGTGTAGGCCTCGACCAGAGTCGGGCCCTGGCCGTCGCGAGCGCGCTGGAGTGCGGCCTTGGTGACGGCGTACGTCGCCAGGACGTCGTTGCCGTCGACGCGGACGCCGGGGAAGCCGAAGCCGAGCGCGCGCTGGTAGAGCGGGATCCGGGTCTGGCGCTCGATGGGCTCCGAGATCGCCCACTGGTTGTTCTGGCAGAAGAAGACCACCGGGGCGTTGTAGGACGCCGCGAAGATGAAGGCCTCGTTGACGTCGCCCTGCGAGGAGGCGCCATCGCCGAAGTGGGCGACGACGGCCGTGTCGCGGTCGGGCTCGCCGGTGCCGACGTCGCCGTCGCGCTGGACCCCCATGGCGTAGCCGGTGGCGTGCAGGGTCTGGGCGCCGATGACGATCGTGTAGAGCGCGAAGTTGTTGGCCGCCGGGTCCCAGCCGCCCTGGTCGACCCCGCGGAAGAGGCCCAGCAGGCGCAGCGGGTCGACGCCGCGGCACCAGGCGACCCCGTGCTCGCGGTAGGTCGGGAAGACGTAGTCCTGCGGGCGCAGCGCGCGGCCGGCGCCGATCTGCGCGGCCTCCTGGCCGAGCAGCTGGGCCCAGATGCCGAGCTCGCCGTGGCGCTGCAGCGCCGTGGCCTCGGTGTCGATGCGCCGGGTCAGGACCATGTCGCGGTAGAAGCCGCGCAGCTCCTCGGCGGAGAAGTCCTGGTCGAACTCGGGGTGGTGGACGCGCTCACCCTCGGGGGTCAGCAGCTGGATCAGCTCGGGGCCGCCGTCCTGCTGGGAGGGTCCGAAGACCTCCACGAGGTCGGGGCCGAAGCCTGAGGACTCGCTGGGCGAGTCGCCGGGAGTCTCACCGGGGATCTCACCGGGGGTCTGCTGGGTCACGGGCACTCCTTCGGATGTCACCGGCCGGGACGGGGTCTCCGCGAGGCCGAGGGCTGTCGTCCGGACGCGGGGCGCGGGGGTGGTGCGCCTGTGACCCGGAACACAATCGTGCCTGGCCAACCTACCGTCGGCATCGTCGGCGTCGCCAACTCGGGCAGCCCCTGACTAGCCTGGGCGACATGCCCCCCTCCGTCGTCACCGCCCGCACGACCGTCGACGCGCCGCCCTCGGTGGTGTTCGCGATCCTGGCCGACCCCCGCCAGCACCCCCGCATCGACGGCTCGGGCACCGTCCGGGACACCGTCTCCGGGCCCGAGCGACTCGCGCTGGGCGCGGAGTTCGGCATGGACATGAGGATGGGCGCGCCGTACAAGATCAAGAACCGGGTCGTCGAGTTCGAGGAGGACCGGCGGATCGCCTGGCGCCACCAGGGCCGGCACCGCTGGCGCTACGAGCTGGAGCCCACCGACGACGGCGGCACCCAGGTCACCGAGACCTGGGACCTCACCCGCTACCCCCTGCCGCTGCGCCTGGGTCTGTCTGCGGTCTTCGCCTCGCGCACCCGCAAGGCGATCGACGAGACCCTGGTCAAGCTGAAGCAGGCCGCCGAGCAGGACGTCTCGTCGGGCGCGGGCTGAGGGCTGGGCTCCGGCTGGCCGGCTGGGGGGGAGATTCACCGGGTGCCCGGTGAAACTCACGCCTCCCGCATGAAGTTTCGTGGGGGAGGCACGAGATTCACCGGGTGCCCGGTGAAACTTGGGACTGGTGAGGCGACCGCCCCGCTCAGTGCACCTCGCCGAGGTCCTCGTGACCCTGGTGGGAGAGCGGCTCGACCTGGAAGGTCGCGTGCCGTACGTCGAAGTGCTCGCCCATGCAGGCGCACAGCTGGTCCAGGATCGGGCCCACTCCCCGGTCCTCCAGCGCCTCGTCGGTCACCGTCACGTGGGCCGACAGGCTGGGCATCCCACTGGTGATCGTCCACGCGTGCAGGTCGTGGACGTCGACCACCCCGGGCACCTCGCCGAGGTGGCGGCGTACGTCGTCGAGGTCGAGGCCGGCGGGCGCGATCTCCAGGAGGATCACCGCCGAGTCGCGCAGAAGGACCAGCGAGCGGGGCAGGATCAGCACCGCGATCAGCAGTGAGGCGACCGCGTCGGCACGGTCCCAGCCGGTGGTCCAGACGACCACGCCGGCCGCGATCGCGAGCACGGAGCCCAGCAGGTCGGCCAGCACCTCGTTGGCCGCGCCGCGCAGGTTGAGCGAGCCGGTGTCCGAGCGGTTGAGCACGATCAACGACACGGCGTTGGCCAGCAGGCCGAAGGCGGCGAAGGCGACCATCGGCCCGGCGTCGACCTCGGTCGGAGCGCCGAGGCGGGTGATCCCGGCGTAGCCGACGTAGCCACAGACCCCCAGCAGGACCAGGGCGTTGAGCATCGCAGCGAGGATCTCGGCACGGTGGTAGCCGAAGGTCGAGCGCGGCCCCGCCGGCCGCGACGCGACGTACGACGCCCCGAGGGCGAGCACCACCGCCCCGGCGTCGGTGGCCATGTGGCCGGCGTCGGCCAGCAGCGCCAGGGAGCCGGTGAGGTAGGCGCCGACCAGCTCGACCACCAGGACGCTGCCGGTGACCGCGAGCACCCAGCGCAGCCGGGAGCGGTCGGCGGCGCGGCCGGCTGCGTGCCCGTGACTGTGCCCGTGTCCCATCGTCGCTCCGTAGCAGTTGGTGCTCTCATTCTCCTCTCCCGGTGAGTCAGCTCCCGCGCGGTCTCGGGCACGCTGACTCGACGCGGAGGACCGAGGCGGCTCGGGCCCAGCTACGGAGCCAGCCTGCTCATCCTGCGCGAGCGTCCGCCGGGATAGTCCCTGTCAGCCGCGACCGTGCGGTGTCAGCCAGACGGCGGGGTCGGGTCCGGCGGGGACGATCCCGGAGGGGTTGATGTCGGTGTGGACGACGTAGTAGTGCGCCTTGATCTGCTCGAAGTCGGTGTTGTCGCCGAAGCCGGGGGTCTGGAACAGGTCGCGGGCGTAGCCCCACAGGTGGGGCAGCTCGGTGAGCTTCTGGCGGTTGCACTTGAAGTGGCCGTGGTAGACCGCGTCGAAGCGCGCCAGCGTCGTGAACAGCCGGACGTCGGCCTCGGTGATCGCGTCGCCCATCAGGTAGCGGCGGTCGGCCAGGCGCTCCTCGAGCCAGTCCATGGCGACCCAGAGCCGCTCGTACGCCGCGTCGTAGGACGCCTGCGAGCCGGCGAAGCCGCAACGGTAGACGCCGTTGTTGACCTCGGTGAAGATCCGCTGCATGACCTCCTCCATCTCCTCACGGAGGTCCTCGGGCCACAGGTCCGGCGCGCCCTCACGGTGGTACTCGCGCCACTCGAAGAAGAAGTCGTGGGTGATCCACGGGAAGTCGTTGGTCACCAGCTCCCCGGTCGGGACGTCGACGATCGCCGGCACGGTGATGCCGCGCTCGTAGCCGGGGAACCGCTTGAAGTACGCCTCCTGGAGCCGCTCGATGCCGAGCACCGGGTCGCGACCGCCGGGGTCGAGGTCGAAGGTCCAGCTGCGCTGGTCGTGGGTGGGGCCGGGAGTGCCCAGCGAGATGACGTCCTCGAGGCCGAGCAGCTGGCGCACGATGATCGCCCGGTTGGCCCAGGGGCAGGCCTTGGCGGCCACCAAGCGGTAGCGCCCCGGCTCGACCGGCCAGAGCTGCCCGTCGACGGGGCCGTGCTCGGGCCGTCGGGCGTCCTGGGTGATCCGGTCCGGGACGTAGTTCATGTCCCGGCTGAACTCCTGGCCCTTCTTGACGTACTTCTCCTCGCTCATACCCCCAGGCTAGGTGAACACTCAACCACCGCGGTCGGGAGCGTCACGCCAAGGCAGCCGGCCGCAAGGAGGCCACGAACTCGAGCTTGTCGAGCACCGGGGCCGGGATCACGAAGGGGTAGAGGTCGTCCTTGCCCATGCTGCGGTTGATCTGGTTGAGCGCGGTGGACAGGGGGATCCACACGCCGGTGACGACGTCGCGGAACGTCGAGAACGCGTCGATGCCGCTCACCGTCACGAGGCCGAACTCGCGCGCGGTCTCGATGGTGTCGGCGATGTGCAGGAAGTGGGCCCAGGTCTCGGCGAAGTCCTCGAAGGGGTGCATGGTGGCGTACGTCGAGATGTGGGACTCCTCCCAGCCGGCCGGCGGCCCCTCGGCGTAGTGCCGGTCGATCTCGGCCTGGTAGTCCTTGGACTCGTCGCCGAACAGCTCGGTGCAGCGGCGCATCAGCTCCTCGCCGCGCACGAGCTGCCACTCGTAGTAGTGGCCGACCTCGTGCCGGAAGTGGCCGAGCATGGTGCGGTACGGCTCGGCGAGCTGGGCCCGCACCTGCTCGCGGTGGGACGCGTCGCTCTCGGCCAGGTCGATGGTGATGAGCCCGTCCTCGTGGCCGATCACGACGTTCTCGTCCACGCTCGAAAGCAGGTCGAAGGCCAGCCCGTCGTCGGGGTCGACGTCCTTGCCCACGACCGGGAAGCCCAGGGTGTCGAGCTCGACGACCAGGTGCCGCTTGGCCTGCTCGGCCAACGGGTAGTTCTCCAGGCCGACCGGGTCGTCGTCCGCCGGCCGGGTACGGGTGAGGTCGCAGGCGAAGCACTGCGCGCCCTCCAGCGGAGCCAGCCAGGTGCAGCCGGAGAGGTTGAGGTTGACGCAGACGTGCCACACCAGGCCGGACGCGTCGACGTAGCGGCCGCGCTCGTCGACGGGCACGATCGCGCGCTCCGCCCGCGAGTACGCCAGCGCCGTGCCGCAGGAGACGCAGAGGGAGTTCTCGAAGTAGAGCTGGTTGGCGCAGACGCGACACCGGAAGGCCTTCATGGCGGTGAGCCTCTCACTCGTCGAGCCGGGCGACGTCCACCGATACCCGAAGCGTCGACTTCCTCGCCTCGGTGAAGATGACGCCCTTCACCGGCGGCACGTCGGCGTAGTCGCGGCCCCACGCGACCGTGACGTAGCGGTCGCCGACCCACTGGTCGTTGGTCGGGTCGAAGGCGAGCCAGTGCTCGCCGCCGAGCCAGACCGCGACCCAGGCGTGGGAGGCGTCGGCGCCGACGACGCGCTCCCGGCCCGGTGCCGGCTCCGTGGCGAGGTAGCCGCTCACGTAGCGCCCGGCGAGGCCGTGGGCGCGCAGGCAGGCGAGCGTCAGGTGGGCGTAGTCCTGGCAGACCCCCGCGCGCCGGTCGAGGATGTCCTGGACCGTGGAGGTGACCGTGGTCGCGGTGGCGTCGTACTCGAAGTCGTCGTGGATGCGGTGCATCAGGTCCGTGACGGCGTCGCCTGCCGGACGGCCCGGGGTGAACGACGCCGCGGCGTACTCCCGGGCGGCCGGCACCTGCTCGACCTGCGAGGACGCGAGGGCGAAGTCCGTGGCCGGCCAGGCGCCGGCGCGGTCCGGGCGCAGGAGCGGCCGCAGCCGCTCCCACGGCTCGGCCAGGGCCTGGGCCGGCACCTCGGCGGGCGCGACGTCGACCTCGCTGGTCGCCTCCACGACGAGCTCGCGGTGGGGCCGGACGACCTGGAAGTACGTCGCCAGGTTGCCGTAGTAGTCGAGGTCCTGCGTGAGGTCGGACGCCTGCGGCGTCACGGTGACGTCGTAGGTCGCGACCCGCTGCCAGGGCAGCGGGCGCGGCACCAGGTGGGCCACGCCGAGGCTGTCGGTGACCTGGTCGTCGTAGGTGTAGGTGGTGCTGTGCCGCACGCGGTACCTCATGCGCGCTCGCCCTCCAGCGACTCGACCAGGTCCAGCGACCCGAGCGGCCTCGGGGCGGGCCCGCTGGCGTGGTGGAGCTCGGCGACCGCCTCGGCGAGGCGCGTGAGCTGCGTGGCGAAGGACGCCAGGAAGGCCTGCAGGTTGGGCCGGGACACGCCGCCGATGGCGACCAGCGTGGCGATGTCGACCTCCTCCAGCATGGCCAGCAGATCGGCCACCAGCCGCTCCGGGCGGGTGGAGCCGGTGGAGGCCGGCAGCGCCGCCAGGTGGGTGGCGACCTCGGACATGCCGAAGAGCAGCGAGCGCGGGTTGTCCCGGTCGGTGAGCAGCAGCTCCAGCACCCCGCCCGGCCGGACGTAGCCGCGGTAGCGGCGCCGGTGGGTGACCGAGCTCTCGGCCGCGACCAGCACGGTGTTGAGGACGTCGCGGTCGACGTCGATGCCGCGGCGCACGGTGGCGGTCTCCTCGAGGAGGTGGCACACCTGCACGGCGCGCTCGAGGTGCTGCCCGACGCCGATCATGTGCCAGCCCGCGTCGCGGATCATGCTCGCGGTCACGCCCTGCAGCGAGAGGACACCGGTGAGCATGCGGCCCGCGGACTCGCCGATCTGGTGGCTGTGCCGTGACCCGCGCAGGATGACCGTCGCGCGATCGGTGGCGCCGAAGGCCCGCCAGGTGTCGAGCGAGAGCTGGTCGCGTACGCCGGCCGCGGCCTCGCGCAGCCCCGCCAGGGCGTGCGCGGCCGAGCCGGGTCGCGCCTCGTCGAGCAGCAGCGAGCGGAACTCCTCGTCCAGGTCCTCGTGCACGGCGCCGCCCAGGCGCCGGACGACCTGCATCATCACCGCGAGGCTGGCCCCGCCGGTCGAGTGCGGCCGCGAGCCGAAGTCCTCGGCGAGGGCGTGCCCGGCCAGCACCAGCCGCAGCATGTCCTCGGCGCGCTCGGCGTAGCGACCGAACCAGAACAGGTCCTCCAGGATGCGCGGCACCGTGCCGGTCGAGGCCCGGCCGGCGGTCATCGGCAGGACCTCGGCGAGACCCTGGTCCGGGTCGGCGGGGTCGCCCTTGAGGACCCAGACGTCCTTGCTGGACGCGGGCCGGTCGTCCTCGTAGACGTTGGCCAGGCCGCCGACCAGGGGGCGGTACGCCGAGCCGTAGCGCAGGGTGAAGGTGCGCAGGGTCACCGAGCGCGGCTCCACCTCGCCGGAGTGGGCGCCGCCGGCCCGCCAGGTCGGCGCCTGCGACAGCGGCAGCCGCTCCTGCCCGACGTAGCGGTGCGGCTCGTCCAGCAGCCGCTCCCGTACGGCGGCCGGGTCCAGGCCGGCCAACCCCGTCGTGGGCCCGTCGATGCTGCGCACGAGCAGCCGGCCGCCGGGGCCCGGGTCGAGGAGCCGGTCGAGCACGTGGTCGAGGGAGGCGGGGTCGCCGCACCACCAGGTGGGCACCGACGGCAGCCGCAGCGGCTCACCGAGCAGGGCCTCGCAGACGGCCGGCATGTAGGGCAGCAGCCCGGGGTTCTCCAGCACTCCCGCGCCGAGCCCGTTGACCACCCGCACCCGGCCCCGCCGTACGGCCTCGGTCAGGCCGGCCACGCCGAGCTGGGAGTCGCCGCGCAGCTCGAGCGGGTCGCTCCAGGCCGCGTCGACGCGGCGCAGGATCACGTCGACGCGCTCGAGCCTGCCGAACACGCGCATCTGGACCCAGCCGTCGCGCACGACCAGGTCGCTGCCCTGCACCAGCGGGAAGCCGAGCGTCGAGGCGATGAAGGCCTGGTCGTAGGCCGTCTCGGAGTGGGTGCCCGGCGAGAGGACCACGACGCGCGGGTCGGCCGGCTCGTTCTGGGCGGACTGGATGAGCGCCGAGCGCAGCGCCCAGAAGTACGGCTCGATGCGGTGCAGCCCCGCCTCGCGGTACAGCTCGGGCATGACCCGGCTGATGACGCGTCGGTTCTCCATCGCGTAGCCGATCCCGGACGGCGCCTGCGCGCGGTCGGCCAGGACCCGCCACTCGCCGGCCGCGTCGCGCCCCAGGTCGGTGGCGGCCAGCACCAGGGGGCGGGGGTCGAGCGCCGACGGTCGCGCCACCACCCGGGTGAAGCCGGCGTGGCCGAGCACGACGGCCGGCGGCAGCACCCCCTCGGAGAGCAGCCGCTGCGCGCCGTACAGGTCGACCAGGATGGCGTTGAGCAGCTCGGCGCGCTGGGCGAGGCCGACCTCGAGTGGCGCCCAGGACGCGGCGTCGAGCACGAGCGGCACCGGGTCCAGCCGCCACGCCTCCGCCGCCCGGCCGGGCCGGGAGTAGGTGACCCCGTCGTCAGCGAGGAAGCGGACGATGTCCTCCTCGACCCGCCGCAGGTCGCGGTCCTCCAGGCCGACGGCGATCTCGGCCAGGCCCTTCCACGCCGTCCGCAGGGTGCCGTCGGGCGACACGACCTCGTCGTAGCGGGCGTGGGAGTCGCCGAGCGCGGGCTGGGTGAGCCGGTCGGCGTAGTCGCGGAGCAGGGTCATGGTCGGGTCATGGCCGGGGGACGCGGCGCAGGTCGAGGGTGTGCGGGTACTCCGCGCTCGCGGCGCGGCGGCCGGCCTCGCGCAGGGCACCGACGTCGATCCGGCCGGCGGTGTGGCCGCGCGGCTCGAAGCGGCTGGCCCGGCGCGCCTCGGCCTCCTGGGCGTTGACCGGCGGGGAGTCGTAGGAGCGGCCGCCCGGGTGCACGACGTGGTACGTCGCGCCGCCCAGGCTGGCGGCCGCCGAGATGTCGACGACGTCGAAGTGCAGCGGCGCCTGCACCGGGATCGAGGGGTGCAGCGCCGACCACGGCTGCCAGGCGCGGAACCGGACGCCGGCGTAGTGGTCGCCGCCCGCGGTCTCGGTCAGGGGCACGGGCACACCCTGGCACGTCACGAGGTGGCGTCGCGGGTCGATCCCGCGCACCGACACCTGCACCCGCTCGACGGAGGAGTCGACGTACCGTGCGGTGCCGCCGACGGTGGCCTCCTCGCCGAGGACGTGCCACGGCTCGATCGCGTTGCGCAGCTCGAGGGTGACGTCTCCGATGCGGGTGACGCCGATGCGCGGGAAGCGGAACTCGGTGAACGGGTCCAGCCACGACTCCTCGAAGTCGATGCCGAAGTCGCGCAGGTCCTGGGCGACCTCGGCGATGTCGGCGGCCGCGCCGTGCGGCAACAGGTTGTCCTCATGCAGGCGGGTGCCCCACCGCACGAGGGGCGCGGTGAGCGGTCGCTCCCAGAACATCGCGACGAGCGCGCGCACCAGCAGCGACTGCAGCAGCGCCATCTGCTCGTGCGGCGGCATCTCGAAGCCGCGCAGCTCCAGCAGGCCGAGGCGCCCGCGCGAGGAGTCGGGGCTGTAGAGCTTGTCGATGCAGAACTCGGCGCGGTGGGTGTTGCCGGTCAGGTCGGTCAGCAGGTGCCGCAGCGCGCGGTCGACCAGCCAGGGGCGCGGGGTGCCGTCGCCATCGGCCTGCTGGGCGACGAGGTGGGCGATCTCGGCGAAGGCGATCTCCATCTCGTAGGGCGCCTCGGGTCGGCCCTCGTCGAAGCGCGGCGCCTGGCTGGTGGGGCCGATGAACCGGCCGGAGAACAGGTAGGACAGCGAGGGGTGTCGCTGCCAGTACGTCAGCAGGCTCACCAGCAGGTCCGGGCGGCGCAGTAGCGGGGAGTCGACCGGCTGGGCGCCGCCGAGGGTCAGGTGGTTGCCGCCGCCGGTGCCGGTGTGCAGGCCGTCGAGGTCGAACTTCTCGGTGGTCAGCCGCGCCTGGCGCGCCTCGGCGTACAGGGTCGTGAGCAGGTCGCGCTGCTCAGCCCAGCTCGCGGTCGGCTGCACGTTGACCTCGATGACGCCGGGGTCCGGGGTCACGACGAGCTGCGTGAGGCGGCTGTCGGGCGGAGGGCCGTAGCCCTCCAGGACGATCGGGCAGCCCACCTTGCGGGTGGCGACCTCGACCAGCCGCAGCAGGTCGGCGTAGTCCTCCAGCCGCTCGGTCGGGGGCAGGAAGACGTGGACCACCCCGTCGCGCTCCTCGAAGGCGAGCGCGGTGGTCGGCACCCCCTCGGCGTCGACGACGGTGACGACCGGGACCTGGGGGTCGAGCGGCGGCCCGGCCTGCAGGTACGACGGCTCGCCGGCGTACTCGGGGTCCGTCCAGGCGATCGCGTCGAGCGGCAGTCGCAGGCCGACCGCACTGGTGCCGGGGGTGAGGACCAGGCGTCCGCGGCGGAACCGCCAGGCGGGGCTGGTCCAGTCCTCGCCGGTCACGAGCGGCAGCACCCAGCCGGTCGGCTCGGTGACGTCCGCGTCGAGGCGCGCCACCAGCTCCGTGGTCGGGTCGTGGCCCTCCGGCGCGTCGCCGTAGGGCTGTGCGAGATGGTCGGCGAGCGCCGCGAACGGGTCCTCGTAGGCGGGGAGCAGGTGCTCGGCGGGGAGGCCCAGCACCTGCGTGACCCGGCGGGCGAGGGCCTCGGTGTGGGTGCGGGCGTCGGGATCGCCGCCGGTGGCCCACGGGTCGGCGAAGAGGTCGGGGTCGCGCCAGAGCGCGACGCCGTCGGTGCGCCACTGCAGCGCGATGTTCCAGCGCGGGAGCGGCTCGCCGGGGTACCACTTGCCCTGGCCGCGGTGGACCACCCCGCCTTGGGCGTAGGTGCGGCGCAGGCGCTCGGCCAGGGTGGTGGCGAGCGCACGCTTCTCCGGCCCGTCGGCGTCCTCGCTCCACTGCGGGGAGGTGGCGTCGTCGAGGCTCACGAACGTCGGTTCGCCGCCCATGGTCAGTCGGACGTCACCCTCGCGCAGCCGTACGTCGACGGCCTCGCCGAGTGCGTCGATGCGGGCCCACTGCTCGTCGGTGTAGGGCCTGGTGACGCGCGGGTCCTCGTGGATGCGGCGGACCTCGTTGTGGAAGGCGAAGCGCACCTCGACCGGGTCGGTCGCGCCCTCGATCGGCGCCGCGCTGCTCGGGTGGGGGGTCGCGCTCAGCGGGATGTGACCCTCGCCCGCGAACAGGCTGGAGGTCGGGTCCATGCCGACCCAGCCGGCGCCGGGCAGGTAGACCTCGGCCCAGGCGTGCAGGTCGGTGAAGTCCTGGGTGGGCCCGCTGGGCCCGTCCAGTGCCTCCTGGTCGGCGGTGAGCTGCACGAGGTAGCCGGAGACGAAGCGGGCCGCGAGACCGTGCTGGCGCAGCAGGCCGACCAGCAGCCAGGCGCTGTCACGACAGGAGCCGACGCGGCGCGCCAGCGTCTCGTCGGGGGTCTGGACCCCGGCCTCCATGCGCACCGAGTAGGCGACCTCTCGGTGCACCGCGGCGTTGAGGTCGGCGAGGAAGGTGACGGTGGGGGTCGCCTCGGGCTGGGGCAGGGACCGACGGAACGCGTCGGCGGCCTCGGCGCCCTCGACCGTGCGCAGGTACGGCGCCAGGTCCGCGGCCAGGCCCGGCTCGTAGGCGAACGGGACCTGCTCGGCGTACTCCTCGATGAAGAAGTCGAAGGGGTTGATCACCATCAGGTCGGCCACCAGCCCGACGGTGATGTCGAGCGTCGTGACCTTCTCGGGGAAGACCAGGCGGGCCAGCCAGTTGCCGAAGGGGTCCTGCTGCCAGTTCAGGAAGTGCTCGGCCGGCTCGACGCTGAGCGAGTAGGCCTCGATCGGCGTCCGGCAGTGCGGCGCGGGCCGCAGCCGCACCACGTGCGGCGCGACGGCGACCGGCTCCGCGAACTCGTACGTCGTGCGGTGCTCGAGCGCAACCTTGATGGACATGGCCCACACCCTGCCCTCCCCGTGTTGCCGCGCGGTAACTCGGGCGGCCGGCGCCGTCGCGCGTCGGCGTACATGTAACTCAGTGTTACCTCGTCTGGGTGGATGACTGGTCACCCACCCAGACGGCGTAACACTGAGTTACAAGCGAAACGCCCGCGCCACCGCCAGCACCCGGTCGTTGGCCTCGGGCTCGCCGATGGTCACGCGGGCACCCTCGCCGGCGAAGGGGCGTACGACGATGCCGGCCTCCTCGCAGGCGGCCGCGAACTGCGCGGTGCGCTCCCCCAGGCCGAACCACACGAAGTTCCCCTGGGCGTCCGGGAGGTCCCAGCCGGCCGCCGCCAGCCCGGCGACCACCCGGGCCCGCTCGCCGGCCAGGGCCTCGACCCGCGCCATCAGCGCGTCGGTCGCCTCCAGGGAGGCGATGGCCGCGGCCTGCGCCACGTGCGAGACGCCGAACGGCAGGGAGACCGCACGCAGCGCACCGGCCACCGGCGGCGCCGCGACGGCGTACCCGACCCGGAACCCGGCCAGCCCGTAGGCCTTGGAGAACGTGCGGAACAGCACCACGTTGGGGTGGGCGCGGTAGGTCGCGATCCCGTCGACCGGGTCGGCCATCCGCACGAACTCCACGTACGCCTCGTCCACCACCACCAGGACGTGCGCCGGCACCTGGGCGAGGAACGCGTCGAGCTCCGACTGGGTCACCGCCGGGCCGGTGGGGTTGTTGGGCGTGCAGACGACGACCACCTTCGTCCGCTCGGTGATGGCGGCGGCCATCGCCTCGAGGTCGTGGCGACCGTCAGCGGTCACCGGCACCTGCACCGAGGCAGCGCCGGCCGTCGTGACGGCGATCGGGTAGGCCTCGAAGGACCGCCAGGCGTAGACGACCTCGTCGCCGGGGTCGCAGTACGCCGACAGCAGCTGGTAGACCAGCGCCACCGACCCGGTCGCCGCCGCGAGGTCGGAGACCGGCACGCCCAGGCGGGTCGACAGCGCGTCGTACAGGGCGCTGCTGCCCATGTCGGGGTAGCGGTTCATCACCGCGACCGCCTCCGTGGCGGCGTCGACCACGCCGGGCAGCGGCGGGTAGGGGTTCTCGTTCGAGGAGAGCTTGTACGTCGTCAGCCCCGACCGCGGGGTGGGCGGCCGGCCGGGGACGTACGCGGGGATCCGGGCGATGTGGGCACGGCTGGTGGGGCTGCTCATCGCCCCAGGCTAGGAGACCGGGGGCCGTCGGCCACGCCACGGCCTGAGCACGGCCGCCACGGCGAGGCCGACGGCGACGCCGAGGGCGGCGCCCGTGACGTTGTCGATGATGTCGGTGACGTCGCACGCGCGGTCGATGCGGGCCAGCTCCAGCTGGGTCTTCTCGATGGTGGCGGAGTACACCGCCAGCATGGCCAGGCCCAGCGGCACCGTCACCCAGCTGCTGCGCCAGCGGGCGGCCGTGAGCGCGAGGAGCGCGCCGGAGGGCATGAAGACGACGGTGTTGAGCAGGCGCTGCCCGCCGGAGAAGATCCAGAAGCCGTCCGGCGCCGGTCCCCCGATGTCCCACGAGCAGGTGGCCAGCCGCCCCTCCGCCGGGACGATGCCGGGCGCGCCACCGGCCGGGATCAGCGTGACCAGTCCGATGACGACCAGCGACCAGAGCAGGCCGACGGCGGTCCAGGCGGTCAGGCCGAGCCGGGACCGCAGCGCGAGGGCCACGAGCAGGCAGACGGCTCCGGACAGGACGGAGCCGAGCACCATGTACTCGACGCCACCGAACGGGAACACCCTCCGACGCTACCGAGCCCGTGCGCCGTCCGCCCGCAGCCCCTCGAGCAGGTGTGCCAGCATCGGCCACAACAGCTGCGCCTCGGGGTCCTCCACCACCTGGTGGAAGCCGGAGAGCTCGAGCATCAGGTAGCCGTGCAGGGCGCTCCAGAACTGGCCCGCCACGGCGGCGGGGTCGTCCTCGCGGAGGCCGCCGCCGGCCATCGCCCGCCGTACGAGGTCGACGAGCTGGCCGAACGCCGCCAGCCCGATGTCCAGCTCGTCGTCGTGCAGCCGGTAGCCGCCGAGGCTGGCCGAGCCGAACATCACCGCATACATCTGCGGGTCGGCCAGCGCGTGCTCGCGGTAGGCGACGGCCGCCCGGCGGAGGTCGTCGACCGGGTCGTCGGTGGGCTCCACCTCCGCCACCCGCGCCACCAGCCGGCGAAACCCCTCCGCGACGACCGCGCGGACCAGCGCGGGCATCCCCCCGAAGTGGGTGTAGACGGCCATCGTCGAGGTCCCGGCCTCGCGCGCCAGGCGCCGGGTCGTCAGAGCCGCCGGTCCCTCCTCGCCCAGCAGCTGGGCCGCCTGCTCGAGCAGTCGGCGGCGGACGTCGGGCTGCTCGGTCTCAGACACCTTGCCAGTCTCCCATAACGGCGTTATGGTCGTCACATAACACCGTTATTGGGAGACCTCATGAACCGCTACCTGCAGGACGGCTTCGCACCCGTCGCCGATGAGCTGACGGCCTTCGACCTCCCGGTGACCGGCGCGCTGCCCGAGCACCTCGACGGGCGCTACCTGCGGATCGGGCCCAACCCCGCCGCCGACCCGGGCGAGGACTACCACTGGTTCCTCGGCGAGGGCATGGTCCACGGCGTACGGATCGAGGACGGCCGGGCGCGGTGGTACCGCAACCGCTGGGTGCGCCCCGAGGCCGGAGACTTCGCCCCCAACACCAACGTCCTGCAGCACCGCGGGCGCACGATGGCGCTCGTCGAGGCCGGGACGCCGCCGTACGAGCTGAGCGAGGAGCTCGAGACCGTGGGCCGGTGCGGCTTCGCGGGCGACCTCGCCGCGGGCTACACCGCGCACCCGCACGAGGATCCGGCCACCGGGGAGCTGCACGCGGTGTCGTACAGCTGGACCCGCGGCAACCGGGTCGACTACTCGGTGCTGGACACCTCCGGGCGGATCCGCCGCCAGGTCGAGGTGGAGGTCCACGGGAGCCCGATGATGCACGACTTCGCGCTCACCGAGCACTACGCGGTCATCTTCGACCTGCCCGTGACCTTCGACATCGACATGGTGGCCGGCCGCGTGCCGCGCCCGGTCCGGCTGGCGGCCAAGCTCGCGCTCAACAGCGTCGTCGGGCGCAACCCGATGCCCGACCGAGTGGTCGACGCCATGGCCCGGGGGACCGGTACGCCGAGCCAGCTGCCGTACTCCTGGGATCCCGACTACCCCGCCCGGGTCGGCCTGCTGCCACGCGAGGGCTCCGGGGCCGACGTGCGGTGGTTCGAGATCGACCCCTGCTACGTCTTCCACACCCTCAACGCCTTCGAGGACGGCGACGATGTGGTGATCGACGTGGTGCGCCACCCGCGGATGTTCGCGACCGACTTCACCGGCCCCCACGAGGGGCTGTCATCCCTGGTCCGCCTCACCGTCGACACCGTCGCCGGCAAGGTGCGCGAGCACCGCTACGACGAGCACACCCAGGAGTTCCCCCGCCACGACGAGCGCCGCACCGGACGCCGCCACCGCTACGGCTGGTCGGTCGGCTTCGACGGTGTCACGCTCGGCGACTCGGTGCTGCTCCACGACGTCCAGGCCGGCACGACGCACACGCGCCGACTGGGCCCGGGCAAGGAGGTGGGCGAGTTCTGCTTCGTGCCGGACGCGGAGGACTCGGCCGAGGGCGCCGGCGTGGTCATGGGCTACGTCCACGACCGCACCACCGGCCGCAGCGACCTGGTGCTCCTCGACGCGCAGACCCTCGACGACGTCGCCGCCGTCCACCTGCCCGGCCGCGTGCCGGCGGGCTTCCACGGCAACTGGGCGCCGGCGGGCGCGCCCACCCCGCTCACTCCAGCGGGGTGATGACCTCGCCGCGGGCGAGCACCGGGAGGTCGCGGCCGAGGGTGATGTCGAGGGGGTTGGTGAGGCAGCGGACCGAGCCGCCGCCCTTGTGGAACTCCGACACCTCCACGACCACGACCTCGAAGCCCCACGACTCGAGCTGCGCGCGCACGCGCGTGGGGCAGGCCGGCATCACGACGGTGCGCCCCACCACGATCGAGTTGGCCGCGAACGTCGTGAGCGCCTCCTGCTCGGTGAGCACGAGCGGCTCCGGCACGAGCTCCATCAGCGCCCGCGCGGACGGCGCGTCGAGGGCCGCGGGGCAGACCAGCGCCCGGCGCGAGTCGAGCGGGCAGAAAGCCAGGTCGAGGTGGTACATCCCGGGGTGGGTGAGGCGCAGGCCCCGCACCCGCACGCCGAGCTCGAGCGCGAGGTGCTTGAGCGCGAGCTCCTCGGTGCGTGGGCCGTAGCCCACGACCAGCGCGTCGCCGAACGCGAACGCGTCGCCGGCCTCCAGGTGCGCGCCCACGCCCTCGCGACCGACGTACGACGTCGTCCAGCCGCGCCCGGCGAACCACTGCTGGGCTGAGCCGGTCTCCATGCGCCGCTGGGGGTAGCGCATGTGCGACATCACCACGTGCGGGTCGCCGCCGGGGCGGACCAGGCCGAGGCCGAGGTTCATGGCGTAGACCATGTCCGGCGCGTCCTCGCGCTGCGCCAGCACGTCGACCCTCGCGCCGAGGCCGCGCAGCGTGCCGACCAGGGCCTGCCACTGGTCGCTCGCGCGCGCCGGATCGGGCTGGACGTCGGGGTCCATGAACGGGTTGATCGCGTAGTCGATGCGAAAGTGCGTCGGCTCGACGACCGCGTAGTGGCGCCCCCAGGCCAGCTCGGTGCTGGTCGGATCGGTGGACTCGGTCACGGCGGTCACCGGCTCTCTCGAAGGATTGTCAGACAATCTGACAGAACCGCAGTGTAGGGCACACGGGCGGACGCGCACCACGCCGAGACCCGGGTGGCGCACAATGGGGGTATGGCCGAGCCGTTCGCGACCCTCCACCTGGAGCACGCCTCCACCGTGGACCGGGCGGCCGACGAGTTGCGGCGTGCCATCTTCGACGGCGAGCTGGAGTCCGGCACCAACCTGCGCGAGGTCGCCCTGGCCGCCTCCCTCGGTGTCTCGCGTCCGACCGTCCGCGAGGCCCTCACGATCCTCGTGGCCGAGGGCATCGCCACCCGCGAGCCGCACCGCGGTGTGAGCGTCTCGACGCCGCAGGCCGACTCGGTGCGCGACGTCTGCGCCGCGCGGTGGGTCCTGGAGGGCGCCGGGGTACGCCGCTGGCGCGAGGCCACCGACGAGCAGCGGGCCCGCGTGCACGAGACGCTCGCGGCCTACATCTCGGCGGTCCGGCGGGGCGCGTCGTACCAGCGGCTCAACGAGCGCCACCTCGACTTCCACGTCTCGCTCGTCGGCCTCACCGGCAGCGAGCGCCTCGTGCACATGGCCGACAACCTCGTCGTCGAGCTCAAGCTGGCGCTGGCCCAGGTCGACCGGATCCGCCGCAACGCCCACGACCAGGCCGACTCGCACGCGGCGCTGGTCCAGCTGCTCGACGACGACGACATCGACGGTGCGTCGGAGTTCCTGCGCCGCCACCTGGCCGACGCGGAGGTCGCGATCATCGAGGCGCTGGGGCTCGCCTGACCTGTCAGACTGACGCCCGTGCGTTTCCTGACCTGGCTCCTGACGACCGCCATCGCCTTGGCGACGGCCTCCTGGGTGATCGACGGCATCCGCTTCACCGGGCCCGGCTCCGGCACCGAGGAGCTCCGGGAGAAGCTGGTGCCGCTGATCCTGGTCTCGCTCATCCTCGGCGTCGTCACGTCGTTCGTGAAGCCGGTGCTGACGTTCCTCTCGATCCCGTTCATCATCGTCACGCTGGGGCTGTTCCTGCTCGTCATCAACGCGGGGATGCTGATGCTCACCGGCTGGCTGGCCGAGAAGCTCGACATCGGCTTCGAGGTGACCGGGTTCTGGCCGGCCGTCGGGGGCGCGATCATCATCACGCTCGTCACCTGGATCGTCGACGTCCTCATCGGCCCCGACGAGCAGCGGTGAGCCCCGCCGTCCCCCCGGCGCGCACCCCCGGGGCCTACGCCGTCGCGCTGGTCTGCCTCGGCAACATCTGCCGCTCCCCCATGGCCGACGTCGTGCTGCAGGAGCACCTGGCGCGCGCCGGGCTGGACGACCGGGTCACGGTCGCCAGCTGCGGCACCGGCGACTGGCACGTGGGCAACCGCATGGACAGCCGGGCGGCGGCCACGCTCGACGCCGCCGGCTACGACCCCACGCGGCACCGCGCCCAGACCCTCGACGCGTCCTGGTTCGAGCGCTTCGACCTGCTGCTCGCCATGGACCGCACCAACCTCGAGGACGTGCGCGCGCTGAGCGCGTCGGGGGGATCGACCCTGGACCCGGATCGCGCCATGCTGTTCCGCAGCTTCGATCCCGTCGAGCCCGGGGGTGAGGTGCCGGACCCGTACTACGGTGGGGACAGCGGCTTCGAGGAGGTACTCGCCATGGTCGAACGCACCACGGCCGAGCTCGTCGCCGCCCTCGCGCGAGAGCTCGACCACCCGTGACCCGCCAGCCGCTGGTCGCCCGACTGGCCGAGGACCTGCTGGGCTCCGCGGTCGTCGCGACGGCGCCCGTGGCCGGCGGCGACATCTGCACCGCCACGAAGCTCCGGCTCTCCGACGGCACCACGGCGCTCATGAAGACGCTCTCGCACGCGCCCGAGGCCTTCTTCGAGACCGAGGCCGCGGGCCTGCGCTGGATCGCCGACGCCGGCGGCGTCGGCGTGCCCGAGGTCCTCGCGGTGGACGCGGAGTGCCTGATCCTGCGCTGGGTCGAGTCCGGGCGCAACAGCATCGAGTCCGCCGCTGCCTTCGGCCGGGCGCTGGCCGCCACCCACGCCGCCGGCGCTGCGGCCTACGGCGCCGAGGCCGACGGCTTCATCGGCCGGCTGCCGCTGCCCAACCGCGCGACGCCCACCTGGGCGGAGTTCTACGCCGTCCGCCGCGTGCTGCCCTACCTCAAGCTGGCCCGCGACCGCGGCGCCGTCACCGACGCCGACGCCGCGACCGTCGAGGCGGTCGTCGGGCGGCTGGCTGCCCTGCTGCCCGAGGAGCCGCCGGCCCGCCTGCACGGCGACCTGTGGAACGGCAACGTGCTGTGGGGTCAGGACGGCCAGGTCTGGGTCATCGACCCCGCGGCCTACGGCGGGCACCGCGAGGTCGACCTCGCCATGCTCTCGCTGTTCGGCCTGCCGCACCTGCCGCGAGTGCTCGACGCCTACGACGAGGCCACCCCGCTCACCGACGGGTGGGAAGACCGCCTCGGTCTGCACCAGCTCTTCCCGCTCCTCGTCCACGCCTGCCTCTTCGGCGGTGGCTACGGCACCCGCGCCGCCGAGACCGCCGCCCGCTACGCCTGACCCGTCAGCGGGGTGGGGCTTCTCAGGGGCGGCTCAGGCAGTCCTGGCACAGTGGAGGCCGTGCCTCCCGTCCCCAAGCCGCGCGTCCTCGTCGTGGAGGACGACCGCGCCGTACGGGAGTCGCTGCGGCGCTCGCTGGAGTTCAACGGCTACGACGTGCGGCTGGCCGGGGACGGCGCGGAGGCGCTGGCCACGATCGGCGCGGCCCAGCCCGACGTCGTGGTGATGGACGTGATGATGCCGCGCCTGGACGGGCTCGAGACGACGCGCGCCCTGCGGACCGCCGGCAACCGGGTGCCGATCCTGGTGCTCACCGCCCGCGACGCCGTGGGCGACCGGGTCGAGGGGCTGGACGCGGGCGCCGACGACTACCTCACCAAGCCGTTCGCCCTGCAGGAGCTGCTCGCGCGGCTGCGCGCGCTGCTGCGCCGGGTGGTCCAGGACGAGGACGCCCCCGAGGAGGTCCTGACCTTCGCCGACCTGTCGATGAACGTCGCCACCCGCGAGGTGTTCCGCGGCGAGCGGCGCATGGAGCTGACCCGCACGGAGTTCACGCTGCTGGAGATGTTCCTGCGGCGACCGCGGCGGGTCCTGGAGCGGGCGTTCATCCTCGAGGAGGTGTGGGGCTACGACTTCCCGACCACCGCCAACTCACTCGAGGTGTACGTCGGCTACCTGCGCCGCAAGACCGAGGCCGAGGGCGAGCCGCGGCTGATCCACACCGTGCGCGGTGTCGGCTACGTGTTGAAGGAGTCATGAGCACCGACACACCCGCGAAGGCCGTCGGCGGCGGCTGGTTCCACTACCGACGCTCGCTGGCGAGCCGCGTGACCCTCCTGACGACGATGGCGGTGGGGCTGACCGTCGCCTTCCTCGCGGCCGGCGCCTACGTCACCGTGCGCATGCAGCTGCAGTCGACGCTGGACGACACGCTCATGGAGCGGGCCTACCAGACCACCAAGGCACCGACCCTGATCGACCGGCGCACCGGTGACGAGCTGCCGGCCTGGGCCGTGCTGGCCACCGACCTGCGGATCGCCGTCGTGTTCTCCGACGGCTCCACCCCGTACCGGCCGGAGAAGCTCGACGACGCCCCCCGGCTCGGCAGCCCCGAGCTCGCCGTGGCGCGGGGCGAGGCGAAGTCCAGCATCCGCACGGTGGTCGGCGGCGACCAGGAGTACCGCGCGGTCACCGTGCCGTACGGCGACGGCCAGGCGCTGGTGATCGCCCAGTCGCTGGAGGGCCAGCAGCGGGTGCTCACCAAGCTCGGCGTGGTGATGGCGACGTTCGGGCTGCTCGGCGTGCTGGCCGCCGGCATGGCCGGTTGGGGCGTGGCCCGCAACGGTCTGCGTCCCGTGCGTCGACTGACCAGCTCGGTCGAGCGGATCGCCCGCACCGAGGACCTGACCCCGCTGCCGGTGGAGGGCGACGACGAGATCGCCCGGCTGGCCTCGGCGTTCAACCAGATGCTGCTGGCGCTGGGCGCCTCACGTGATCGCCAGCGCCAGCTCGTCGCCGACGCCGGCCACGAGCTGCGTACGCCGCTGACGTCGCTGCGCACCAACGTGGACCTGCTCACGCAGGCGTCCTCGCCCGGCGGCCCCGACCTGCCGACCGAGGCGCGCGCGGAGCTGCTCGACGACATCCGCGCCCAGATCGAGGAGCTGACCACGCTCATCGGCGACCTGGTCGAGCTCGCGCGCGACGAGCCCCTGGCCCGCGTGGTCGAGCCGGTCGACCTGACCGGCATCGTCGACCACGCGATCAGCCGGGTGCGGCTGCGCGCGCCGTCGCTGACCTTCGACGTCGACGCCGAGCCGTGGTGGGTCGTCGGCGAGGCGAGCGGGCTCGAGCGCGCCGTCACCAACCTGCTCGACAACGCCGCCAAGTGGAGCCCGCCCGGCGGCCGGGTCACGGTCCGGCTCACGCGCGGCGTGCTGATCGTCGACGACGAGGGGCCCGGCATCGCCGAGGCCGATCGGCCCCATGTCTTCGACCGGTTCTGGCGCGCCGACGAGTCCCGGGGCCTGCCGGGATCCGGCCTCGGGTTGTCGATCGTGCGGCAGGTCGCGGAGCGGCACTCCGGATCGGTCGAGGCGACCGTGGCGCCCGGCGGCGGCGCCCGACTGGTCATGTGGCTGCCGGGCTCCGAAGAGCCGGCCCCGCCTCCCCCACCGGATCCCCGAGAGGACGCGCATGCGTGAACGCCGTACCGCCGTCGCCGCGTTGGTGCTGGCCCCCCTGCTCGGCGGCCTGCTCACCGCCTGCTCCGACGACGAGCCGCCGCCGAGCCCGCACGGGGAGGCCGCCGACCCGTGGAACCCCTGCGACGGCATCACCCCCGCCCAGGCGCGCAAGGCGTTCGGCACCGCGTTCACGATCGATGAGGGGGCCGAGGGCGAGCCCCGGTGCGTGCTGACCCCGAAGGAGAAGGGCGGGCCCGCGATGGAGGCCAACTACCTGCTCTTCCCCGCCGGCCTCGACGCCGCCTTCGAGGGTATGGGCGAGCTCGAGGGCGAGACCCTCGAGATCGAGGTGCCCGGCGCCGACGACGCCCGCCTGGTCATCAGCCCGGAGAAGGACTCGCTGCTCATCAGCGGCTTCGTGCAGAACGGCGACCTGATCCAGACCCTCAACCTGGTCGACCCGGCGCCGTTCGACCGCGCCGCCGCGGTCCGCGGGATGCGCCAGGCGCTGACCGCGTTCTCCGCGCACGCCCGGAACGCGGACGTCACCTGACCCCGCGCTCCCCGCGCAGGGCGAGCAGGCCGCCGACGACCGGGAGGCAGCCGAGGAGGCGATCGCGGGGGCGGAAGCCCGGGGCCAGGAGCACGGTCACCGCGACGCAGAGGTAGACCGCGCCGTGGACCGGGCCCATGGTCTGGGTCACCGTGCGGTGGTGGGCGGTGGCGAGGTTGACCAGCAGCGTCCCGAGCGTCGCCACCTCGAGCACGGCCAGGACCGCGAGCGTGAGCAGCACGCCGCGCGCCGGCCTCACGAGACGTAGTCCGAGCCGGGCCGGACCACCATGAGGATGACCACGGCGGCCCAGAGCAGGTTGAAGATGCCGGCGAGCATCCCGATCCGGGCGAGCTGACGCCGGTCCAGCGGGTCTGACAGCGCGGCCGCCTGCGCCGGCACGATCCGGAAGGCGAGCACGCCACCGGCCACTGCGGTGAGCACCATGGCGACCGAGATCCAGACCTCCCCGAAGCGGCCCTGCACGAACGACAGTGCGATCCCGACGAGCGGCACCAGGATCCCGATGACGCCGTAGACCCGAGTGATCCGGTGCAGCGCCTGCGCAACGGCCAGCGAGCGGCCGGCGTCCCGGACGGTGGTCCCGACGGTGGCCCCGACGGTGGCCACGGGGGCGTAGCGCGGGAAGAGCGAGCTCGCGATCGCCACGGGCCCGACGAACAGGATGCCGCCGAGCACATGCACGGCCAGCAGTGCGGCTTCCAAGGGTCCTCCGTGGGTCGTGTCCGGCCCGTACGCCGGGCGCGCTCGGCCGAGTGCCCGGCCGGACCCCGACGCTACGGCGCCGCACGGGGGTGCCACCAGTGGCCTGACCGCCATCGAACGCAAGGATCGCGCCACGGCGTCTGACCGGTGGTTGAGCCGTATCGGGTGACCTAGGGATCGGCGCTCGCTAGCATTCCTGCCATGCACACCGTCGCCATCTTGGCGCTGGAGGACGTCATCCTCTTCGACCTCGGCACCCCGGTCGAGGTATTTCGGACCGCCAGGCTGCTCGACGGTCGGGCGGCCTACCGCGTGCTGGTCGCCGGCCCCGAGCCAGAGGTCGGGGCGGGAGTCGTCTCGCTGCGGGTGCCCCACGGACTGGAGGCGCTCGAGACCGCCGACACCATCATCGTGCCGGGCCTCGCCGACCCGCTGCGACCGGTCCCGAAGGCGGTCGTGGCGGCGCTCAGGAAGGCCCACGAGGCCGGCACCCGGGTCGCGTCCATCTGCGTGGGCACGTTCACGCTCGCCGCGACCGGGCTGCTCGACGGGCGCCGCGCGACGACGCACTGGCGCGCTGCGGACCTCCTCGCCGCCCGCCACCCCGCGATCGAGGTCGACCCGGCGGTGCTGTTCGTCGACGAGGGGTCGCTGCTGACCTCCGCCGGCGCCAGCGCCGGCATCGACCTGTGCCTGCACCTGGTCCGGCGTGACCACGGCGCCGCGGTCGCCGCCGACGCCGCGCGCTCCGCCGTGCTGCCGCTCACCCGGCCGGGCGGGCAGGCGCAGTTCATCCTCCGCGACGCGCTGGGTCCCGACGCGACGCCGCTCTCGGCGACGCTGGCCTGGGTGGAGGAGCACGCCCACCGACCCTTGACCCTGCAGGACATCGCCGACCGCGCCGGGGTCAGCACCCGCACGCTCAACCGGCGCTTCCGGGAGCAGACCAACATGACGCCCCTTGCGTGGCTCGGGGCGGCCCGGATCCGGCTCGCGCAGTCGCTGCTGGAGACCACCGACCACTCCGTCGAGCGGATCGCGCACCAGACCGGCTTCGGGTCGGCGGCCAACTTCCGGGCGAAGTTCCGAGCCGCGCTCGACACCAGCCCGGCGGCGTACCGGCTGGCCTTCGCGACCTTCAGCCGCGGCTGAGCTCAGCTCAGCTCGGGAGCGTCAGCGCGGCGAGCAGCCGCTCCGCCTTGAGGGCGGCCTCCTCGTGCTCGGAGACGACGTCGGACTGCACGGTGATGCCGCCGCCGGTGCCCAGGAGGTAGCGCCCGTCGCCGGCGGTGGTCAGCGAGCGGATGACGACGCCGAGGTCGGCGCGGCCGTCGGCGGCCACCCAGCCGAACGCGCCGGCGTACACGCCGCGCGGGGAGTCCTCGACGGCCCGGATGATCTCCATCGTGCGGAGCTTGGGGGCGCCGGTCATGGAGCCGGCGGGGAACAGCGCGCGCAGCGCCGCCACCGTGGAGACGCCGCCCGCGAGGTGGCCGCGCACGGTGGAGACGAGCTGGTGGACGGTCTCGTAGGACTCCACCTCCATCAGCGCCGGGACCCGCACCGAGCCCGGGTCGCAGACCATCGCCAGGTCGTTGCGCAGGAGGTCGACGATCATCAGGTTCTCGGAGCGGTAGCGCGGGTCGGTGGCCAGCGCCAGGCGGTGCGCCTCGTCCTCCTCGGCGGTGCTCCCTCGCGGCGTGGTGCCCTTGATCGGCTTGGTCTCCAGGGTGCGGTCGGCCGTGATGAGTGCGTAGCGCTCCGGCGAGGAGCTGAGCAGCCACCCGCGCGCGTCCGCGACGTCGTGCTGCAGGAAGCCGGCGTACGGCGCGGGGTTGAGCTGGCGCAGCCGCAGGTAGGCCGCGACGGGGTGCAGGTCGCTCACCGTCTCGCGGCGGTAGGTGAGGTTGACCTCGTAGGAGTTGCCGGCGTGGAGCTCCTCCTGGACGTGGTCGAAGGCAGCCGCGTAGGTGGCGGCGGGCGGGCTCGGGTGCCGGACCCCCGGCGCGGGCGCCGGCCGCGGCACCCGGTCCCGCTCGGCGTGCTCGAACAGCCGCACCTGCCGCGCCCGCATCCAGACCGCGTCGGGGACCCCGCCCGGCTCAGCCACCGACGCGGGCAGGTCGCGGCGGCAGGCGTAGCCGAGGTAGCCGAACCACTGGTCCCCGGGCTCACCGCCCGCGAGCTCCTCCTCCAGGACCGCGAAGACGTCGTCGCCGACGACCTCGGAGCGGCCACCGACGTGACGCGTGACCTCGCGCCGGGCCGCGGAGTAGGACAGCGAGACGTCGTCGTCGTCCAGCCAGCCGATGAGCGAGCGCCGCCCCGACCACTCGCGGGCGCCGCCGCCGTCGAGCCAGAAGCAGCGCGGGTGGGCCGCGGCCACCTCGGCAAAGAGCGCGGCCGGGTCCCCCTGCGGGCTGTCGGTCACGTGTTCGCCAGGAAGTTGCGCACGAGCGCGGCGCCGTGCTCGGAGAGCACCGACTCGGGGTGGAACTGCACGCCGACGAGCGGCAGCTCGCGGTGCGCCACGGCCATCGTCACCCCGCTCACCTCGTCGACCGCCGTCCGACGCAGGCTGACGGGCAGCTCGAGCGCGGCCAGGGAGTGGTAGCGGACCGCGCGGAACCCGTCGGGCACCCCCGCGAACAGCCCGTCGCCGTCGTGGCGCACGACCGCCGTGACCCCGTGTCCGGGCGGCACCCGGTCGACCCGACCGCCGTACGCGGCGACGAGGCCCTGCATGCCGAGGCACACGCCGAGCACCGGACGCCGCGCGGCCAGGAGGACCGAGCGACCGACCGCGAAGTCGGCCGGGACCTCGGGGTGGCCTGGTCCGGGCGAGAGGACGACGTGGGAGTGGGCCAGCACCTGCTCGGGCGTGACCTCGTCGTGCTGGACCACCGCGGGCAGCACGCCCGTGACCTCGGCGACGAGGTGGACGAGGTTCCAGGTGTAGGAGTCGTGGTGGTCGACCACGACGACGTCCGGGGCGACCATGAGGCCGGGCTAGGGGCGCGGGCCGTCGAGGAGCAGGCCCACGACGAGCTCGTGGAGGAGGTCGTAGCCGCGCTCGGTGAGGATCGACTCGGCGTGGAACTGGATGCCGCGGTAGTGCGGTCCGGCCAGCGAGCTGATGTCCCCGGTCGCGGGATCGGCGTCGACCGAGACGCCGGCCGGCAGTGGAGCCTCGCCCTGGCGGGCGACGAAGGTGTTGTAGAAGCCGACCCGCTCGGTGCGCCCCTCGATCTGCACCTGCGACTGGGTGCCCTGGAAGACGATGTCCTTGTAGGTCAGGGGGATCCCGAGCTCGTGGCACAGCGCCTGGTGGCCCAGACACACCGCGAGGAAGGGCCGCTCGTCGGCCAGGAGGGACGACACGGCCTCGCGCAGCCGCGCCATCTTGGGATCCGCGTCGTCGCGCGGGTCGCCGGGGCCGGGCCCCACGATCACCAGGTCGAAGCCGTCGAGGCAGCCGGCGACGTAGTCCTCGTGGCGCACCACGGTGCTGGTGAGGCCGAGGACGCCGAGGACGTGGCGCAGCATGTTCACGAAGTCGTCCTCGCCGTCGAGGATGACCACGCTGCGACCGGCCAGCCGCGGGTCGGGCGGGGCGCCCGCCTGGTCGGTGAGCCAGAACCGGCTGAGCCGGCGGTTGCGCGCGTTGAGCGCGAGCAGCACGTCCTCATCGTTGACCAGCTCGGCGACGTTGACGTCGGGCACCGGCGCCGCCGGGACCAGTCCGAACGCGCGCAGGATGCCGGCCGCCTTGGCATGCGTCTCGGCCACCTCGTACGCCGGGTCGGAGTCGCGCACCAGCGTGGCCCCCGCGGTCACCTTGAGGCTGCCGTCGAGCCCGACGTCGGCGGAGCGGATCACGATCGGGCTGTCGACGACCGGACCGCCCACGGCATCGCGGCCCAGGACGGCCAGCGCGGCGCCGTAGTAGCCGCGGCCCTCGGTCTCGTACTTCTTGATCAGTCGGCAGGCGTTCTCCACCGGGCTGCCGGTGACCGTGGCGGCGTACATGGTGTCGCGCAGGACCTCGCGCGGGTCGCGGTCGGTGCGGCCGGCGAGCAGGTACTCGGTGTGCACGAGGTGGGTCATCGGCTTGAGGAACGGTCCGAGCACCTGGCCGCCCTCGTGGCAGATGTCGCACATCATCTTCAGCTCCTCGTCGACGACCATGAAGAGCTCGTAGATCTCCTTCTCGTCGTGGAGGAAGTCGAGGAGCCGGTCGTGCACCGAGCCGGAGCGCGGGATGCGGAAGGTGCCGCTGATCGGGTTCATCCGCACGTCGCCGCCGTGGATGGACACGTGCCGCTCGGGGCTGGCGCCGATCAGGTAGCGGTCGCCGGTGAAGAAGAGGTAGGTCCAGTAGGCGCCGCGCTCGCGCTCGAGCAGGTTCTTCAGGACGGTGAGCGCGACCTGCGGGCCCCAGTCGGCGACCTTGGCCCGGTAGTGGCGACCGATCACCAGGTTGGCGCCCTCGCCCTGCCCGATCTCGTCGTTGATGATCGCCTTGACCAGCTCGCCGTACTCCTCGTCGCCGGTCTCGAAGCCGCCGCGGTCGGTGAACTCCACCGGCACCTCGTCGATGGCCTCGATGATCTCGGCGACCGAGAACTCCAGCTCGGTCTCGACGTCCACCACCACGAGCGGGGCGCCGTCGTCGTGGGCCTCGAAGCCGCGCTCGGCGACCTGGCGGAACGGGATGGCCAGCAGCCGGTCGGCGAGGTGGCCCTCGACCGGCACCCCCTCGGCGAGCGGTACGTCGAGCAGCGACTCGACCACGCTGCGCCGCCCGCCCACCAGCCCGACGGTGTCGCGGTCGCCGGCCCGCGTCGAGCGCCGGATGATCGCCCAGGCCTCGTGCCCCTGGAGCGCGGCGATGGCGTCCCTGGCGGCGAAGGTCTCGGTCATGGGGGAAGCCTACGGCCGTCGGCCGGGCGTCGAGCGCGGGCGCCGCTGGTCGGTCGCGGGGACGCCCCCGCCGTCAGCTGACGGTGGTGAGGAGCTGCGTGGCGCGGGTGAGGACGACGTAGAGGGTGGCGCGTCCGGTGGCGGACTCGTCCTCGATCTCCTGGGGACGAACGACCACGATCCCGTCGAACTCCAGGCCCTTGGTGTCGAGGCCGGTGAGGACGACGACGCGGTCCGTGCCCGAGGGCGCGACGGAGGAGTCGACGGCCTGACGCGCGGCGGGGGCGTCGTCGGCGAGCTCAGGCCACGACGCCAGCCAGGCGTTGACCTCGGAGCGGCGCGCGACCGGGACCACGATCCCGACGGTGCCCGCGACCTGGCCGGCCACCTCGACGACCGCGGCGCGGGTCGCGGCCTCGAGGTCGGTCACGCCGGTGATCTCGACCGGCTCGACCCCGGTCGAGCGGACCGCCGTCGGCAGGTCGGCGTCCAGCCCCACGCGCGAGGCGTACGCCGCGGCGTACTCGTAGATCTCCGAGCTGTTGCGGTAGTTGGTCGAGAGGTGGAACTCGTGCAGCGCCTTGCCCTGCAGCGCCTCGGCGCGGGCGGCTGCCGACTCCTCGGGCACCGGCCACGACGACTGCGCGGGGTCGCCGACGATGGTCCACGAGGCGCCGCGTCCGCGGCGGCCCACCATGCGCCACTGCATCGGCGTCAGGTCCTGCGCCTCGTCGACGAGGACGTGGGCGAAGCCGTCGTCCTCGATCCGGTGGGTGGGGGGGGTCCAGGCGCGCCCGGTCGGTGCGTACTCACGGTCGGCGGCGGTCGTCAGCTCCTGCATGTCGACCCCGCCCTCGACCAGCGCCATCGGGTCGTCGCGCTCGTCGTCGGCCTTCGCCGGCACGTCGCCCAGCGCGTAGCGCAGCTCGTCGAGCAGCGCGACGTCCTCGACCGAGAGCGAGCCGTCGCTGCTCCACGACTTGGTGAGCAGCAGCTGCTCCTCCGCCGTCAGGATGCCGTCGGCGACCCGGGCCAGCAGCTCGGGGTCGCGCAGCCAGGTCAGCACGTGGGGGGCGTCGAGCGGCGGCCACCAGCTGACCGCGAAGTCCACGAACCGCTGGTCGGAGAGCATCTCCTCGTCGAACGCCTCGCGCCCCCGCTCGCGGCCCCGCTCGCCGCGGACCTGGCGCCACATGGCGTCGAGAAGCGCGGGCGCGACCCGGGTCAGCTGACGGTTGCGCCGGCCCTGGTTCATGAGCTGGCGGCGCACCCGGCCGAGGACGCCGCGGTCGAGCACGATCGTGTCGTCGCGCCAGAAGATCCGCAGCTCGGAGGGGCTGCCGGGCGCCTGCTGGCGCGCCGTACGGCGAAGCACCTCCGCCATCCGCGCGGAGCCCTTGACGTCGGCCACGGCCGGCTCGTCGTGGCGGGTCGCGCGCACCCCGTCGACGACCTCGCCCAGGGAGCGCAGGGCGACCGCGGTCTCGCCGAGGCTAGGCAGCACCCGGCCGATGTAGCGCATGAACACGCCACTGGGCCCGACGATCAGCACGCCGCCGGACTCGTAGCGTCGTCGGTCGTTGTAGAGCAGGAACGCGGCACGGTGCAGCGCGACCACGGTCTTGCCGGTGCCGGGGCCGCCGGAGATGGAGACGACGCCCTTGCCGGGCGCGCGGATCGCCTGGTCCTGCTCGGCCTGGATGGTCGCGACGATCGAGTGCATGGAGCGGTCGCGGGCACGCGAGAGCTGCGCCATCAGGGCGCCCTCGCCGACGATCGGCAGCTCGACGCCCTGGGCCTCGAGCTCGGCGTGCGCCTCGGCGTCGAGCAGCTCGTCCTCCACGCCGACGACCCGCGGGCCGGTGCATCGCAGCACCCGGCGGCGTACGACCTGGTGCGGCTCCGCGGCGGTGGCCTGGTAGAAGACCGCGGCTGCGGGCGCCCGCCAGTCGATCAGCAGCGAGTCGCGGTGGGCGTCGCGCAGGCCGATCCTCCCGATGTAGCGCGGCTGGGGGTCCAGCTCGTGGCGCAGGTCCAGCCGGCCGAACACGAGTCCCTCGTGGGCGGCGTCGAGCTGGGCGATGCGCTTGGCCGCCTGGAAGACCATCGCGTCGCGCTCGACCAGGCCGCCCTCGTGGCCCAGGCGACCGCGGTCGTGCCCCTCACGGGCCAGCGCCCGGGCCGCCGTGGCGGAGTCCTTCAGCTGGACGTAGACGCGGTCCACGAAGTCCTGCTCACGAGCAATCTCCCGCTCGACCAGCTCCTCAGTCAACGAACGTGTCCCCTCAGCACCAGACGGCCAGGCCCACCGGACGCCGGCGGGCAAGTCCTCAAGCCTATACGGCGTCCCACGCCGTCAGTGGCGGGTTCTCCAGAAGGGCGGAGACCCCGCTCCGGCGCGTCGTGCCCTGCGCCATGAACGGGGTCTCCGTGGTGGTCGGAACCGGTTCCCCGCGATCCCCCCAGACCCTCGGGTGACCGTGTCCCGTAGCCGGCGGCTGTACGTCTCCGACCTCGGGAACGCTACGTATCCGGTTGCCACATCCGATCAACCGCGCGGCCACGCTTTACCCAGCGATCGGTAACAGAGCCCCCTCAAAGGACCCTCAGCAGATCCACAGATCCACCGTCAGCGGACCCGAATGGGGCTACTTCTTCCGGCTGAGGAAGGCCAACATGGCCTCGCGAGCCTCATCGGAGGCGAACAGCGCACCGCTCAGGGCGGCCATCTCCTCCCCGCGTGCGGCGATCCGGTCGAGGATGTCGACGGCGAGGAGCCGCTTGGTCTCGCGCAGTCCCTGCGGAGAGCCGGTGACCAGCGACGCGACCACCGCGGCGACCGCGGCGTCCAGGTCGTCCGCGGGCACCGCCCGGGTCACCAGCCCCATGTCGACGGCCTCGGCCGCGGTGAACGGCTCGCCGGTGAGGAAGGCCAGCGACGCGGCGCGCGAGCTGAGCCGGGGCAGCACGGTGAGCGAGATGGCGGCGGGGGCGAGCCCGAGCTTGACCTCGGTGAGCGCGAACGTCGCCTCGGCGGCGGCGACCACGATGTCGGAGGCGGCGACCAGGCCGATGCCTCCGGCGCGGACGGCGCCCTGGAGGCGGGTGACGACCGGCTTGCGGTGCGAGACGATCTGGCGCTGCATCTCCACCAGGACCTTGGCGCCCTGCTCCATGCTCCCGGACGCGGCCTCGGAGAGGTCCGCCCCCGAGCAGAACACCCGACCGGTGGCCTGCAGGACGACGACCTTGACGTCGGTGTCCACGTCGACCGACGCGAGGTGGCCGAACAGCTCGCCGACGAGCTGCTGGGAGAGCGCGTTGCGGTTGTGCGGCGAGTCCAGCGTGATGGTCGCGACGCCGTCGGCGACCTCGAGGTGGACGAGCTCGTCGGCGGGAGCGGTGACGTTCGACATGGCGGCCATCCTGCCGCACCCCATCCGTGGGGCGCACGGTGACGAAGTCCTTCACATGCGCTCTCGACTGATCTACGCCGGCTTCGGGCTGCTCGCCGCCCTCCTGGGGGTGGGCGCCGGCCACCTGACCGCCTCGCTGCTCAACCCGGCGTCCTCGCCCGTCTTGGCCGTGGGCTCCACGGTGATCGACCTGACGCCCACCCCGATGAAGGAGTGGGCCATCCGGGAGTTCGGCAACCGCGACAAGACGATCCTGGTCGGGTCGGTGCTGCTCGGCGTGCTCCTGCTCGCCGCCGTCGCCGGGCTGCTGGCCCGTCGGCGGCTCGCCCTCGGCGCGGGCTTGCTCCTGCTGCTCGTCGGGGTGGCCGCGGCCGCAGCGATGTCGCGCCCCACCGCGGACCTCTCGGACCTGCTCCCCGCGCTCGTGACCGCCCTCGCCGGTGTCGGCGCCCTCGCCTGGCTCGACCGGGCCTACCGATCCGGGCGCCGCAGCGCAGCGGCCGACGCCGAGGACGCGGGGCCCAGCCGGCGCGGAGTGGTCGTCGCCGCGGCCGTCGTCGCCGTCGCCGCCGCGGCGCTCGGAGGCGCCGGTCGGGTCATCGGACGCCTGCGCAGCCGTCCGGAGGACGTGGACCTGCCCACAGCGGCGGATCCCGCTCGCGCCCTCCCCGAAGGCATCGAGGGCCGGGTGCCCGGCGTGACGCCGTTCCGCACACCCAACAAGGACTTCTACCGGGTGGACACCCGCCTCGACACCCCCGTCATCAGCGCCGACGACTGGACGCTCACGATCGACGGCGACGTCGAGCGCGAGCTGACGTTCAGCTTCGAGGACCTGCTCGAGATGCCGCTCATCGAGCGCGACATCACCCTGACCTGCGTCTCCAACAGCGTCGGGGGCCAGTACGTCGGCGCGGCGCGCTGGACCGGCGTCCGCCTCACCGACCTCCTGGACCAGGCGGGGGTCGGGAGCGGCGCCGACCAGATCCTCAGCACCGACTTCGAGGGGATGACCATCAGCACCCCGCTCGAGCTGGCTACGGACGGGCGCGACGCGATGGTGGCGCTCGGGATGAACGGCGAGGGGCTGCCGCGCGCACACGGCTTCCCGTCGCGACTCGTGGTCCCCGGCCTCTACGGCTTCATCAGCGCGACCAAGTGGGTCACCCGGCTGACCCTGACCACCTACGCCGAGCGGTCGGCGTACTGGACCGACCGCGAGTGGGCCACCGACGCGCCGATCAAGCTCTCGGCGCGCATCGACACCCCGAACGCGCTCGACGACCTGCCGGCTGGCGAGAACCTGGTCGGCGGTGTCGCCTGGGCCCAGCAGCGAGGCGGCGTCGCGAAGGTCGAGGTCCGCGTCGACGGCGGGGCGTGGCAGGCCGCTGAGCTGGGACCCGACGGCGGCAACGACTACTGGCGACAGTGGTTCTACCGCTGGGACGCCGCTCCCGGCTCGCACAGCCTCGCCGCCCGGGTCACCAGCGGCGACGGCGAGCTGCAGACGACCGCATCGGCCGAGCCGTTCCCCGAAGGCTCCAGCGGGCTGCACGAGCTCCTCGTGAACGTGGACTAGACGTCCAGAAAGCCGCCGGCGGCGCCAATCCGGACCAGGGACCGCACCGAACCACCTCCAGACACCATCAACGAAAGGCACGCATCATGAAGCTCCAGACCACCAGCCGCAACGCCGGCCTCGCCGCCGCGGCCATCGCCCTGTCGCTCACGCTCGCTGCCTGTGGCGAGGAGGACGACTCCAGCGCGGGCTCCGACGACACCTCGCAGTCCGCCTCGGAGACCCCGATGGAGGAGTCCCCCATGGAGTCCACCGAGGCCGCCGCGGCCGACCAGGTCTTCGGCGACGGCTGCGCCGCCGTCCCGACCTCGGGCGACGGCTCCTTCGACAGCATGGTCAAGGACCCGGTCGCCACCGCGGCCAGCACCAACCCGCTGCTCTCGACGCTGGTCACGGCCGTCGGCGAGGCCGACCTGGCCGGCACCCTGAACGACCTGCCGGAGGCCACCGTGTTCGCGCCGGTCAACGACGCCTTCGCGGCGATCCCGGAGAAGGACCTCAACGCGATCCTCGCCGACAAGGCCATGCTCTCCAAGATCCTGACCCACCACGTGGTGGGCGTCGAGCTCGACCCGATGGCGGTCGTCGGCGAGCAGGAGACGGTCAACAAGGACATGCTGACGGTCGCGGGCGACGAGACCGGCATGACGGTCAGCGACGGCACGGTCACCGCCAACGTGATCTGCGGCAACGTCCCCACCGCCAACGCCACGGTCTACATCATCGACCAGGTCCTCGCCGGCGCGAAGTGACCGGTTCCCAAGAGACGAGCTGAGCGCGAGGATCAGGCCCATGGACCCGACCAGGCCGGCCGTCGCCGGCGTCCCCTCTCCGGAGGGGGCGCCGGCGACGCCGGACCTCGGCGACCTGATGAACCTCTCCGCCCGGGGCGACCAGGCGGCGTTCGCCCAGCTGTACGACGCCATCGCCGCGCGCGTGTTCGGCCTGGCCGTCCGCGTGGTCCGCGACCCGGCGCAGGCCGAGGAGGTCACCCAGGAGTCGCTCCTGGAGATCTGGCGCACGGCGAGCCGCTACGACGGGGAGCTGGGCAGCCCGATGGCCTGGATCCTCACCATCGTGCACCGCAAGGCCGTCGACCGGGTCCGCTCGGCCGAGGCGGCGAGCCGCCGGGACACGACGTACCACTCGCAGAACCAGGCGGTCGACCACGACACGACCGCCGACGCCGCGCACGCCTCGCTGGAGGCCAAGCGGGTGCGCGACGCACTGCACTCCCTCACCCAGGTCCAGCGAGAGGCGCTGGAGCTCGCCTACTTCGGGGGCTACACACACACCGAGGTGGCTACGATGCTCGACCTCCCGGTCGGCACCGCCAAGACACGGATCCGCGACGGCCTGATCAGGCTGCGCGACACGATGGGAGTAGGAACATGAGCAGCGACATCCACGCGCTCTCGGGTGCCTACGCCGTCGACGCGCTCGACGACCTGGAGCGCGCCCAGTTCGAGCGGCACCTCGCGGAGTGCGAGACCTGCCGGGCCGAGGTGCGCAGCCTGCGGGAGGCGACCGCCATGCTGGCGGAGGCCGTCCGACAGGAGCCGCCCGCCGGGCTTCGCGACCGGGTCCTCGCCGGCATCGACACCGTGCGTCCGCTGCCTCCGGCGGTGCCCGCTCCCGAGCAGCGCAAGCGCCGGCGCCTTCCCCTCCTCCTGGCGGCCGCCTCGGTCGCCGCCGTGGTCGGAATCGGCGCCGTGGCCGCGTGGCAGCCGTGGGACGACGACACGTCCCAGGGCACGCCGAGCGCCGCCGAGCGGGTCCGCCGGGCACCCGACGCCGAGACCTTCACCCAGCGGGTCGACGGCGCCACCGTGACGCTGGTGCGCTCGGCCCAGCTCAACCAGGCCGTCATCTCGGCGGAGGGCCTGCCCCAGCTCGACGAGTCGCAGGTCTACGAGATGTGGCTCCTGCACGACGGGCTCATGGTCCCGGCCGGGATCATGGAGGGCGAGTCCGGCGAGCTCGAGCTCGAGGGCGATCCCGCCACCGCCCAGGGCGCCGGCATCACCGTCGAGCCCGCCGGCGGCTCCGAGGAGCCGAGCGGCGACCCGGTCCTGACCTTCGAGTTCGAGCAAGCCTGATGAGCCACCAGCACCGCCGCCGCGTCGCGGTGGTGGGATCCGGCGTGGCCGGACTCACCGCCGCGCATGTCGCCGCCGCGCACGCCGACGTCACGCTCTTCGAGGCCGACGGGCGCCTCGGCGGGCACGCCGACACCCACCTCGTCCACGAGGGCGAGCGCGAGCTCGCGATCGACACCGGCTTCATCGTGCACAACGAGCGCACCTACCCGGTCCTGCTGCGCCTCTTCGCCGAGCTCAGCGTCACCACGCAGGAGTCGGAGATGTCGATGTCGATCCGCGACGACAGCACCGGCCTGGAGTGGGCCGGCGCGCTCGGCCGCAAGGGCGTGTTCCCCGGTGCTCGCCACCTGCTGCGGCCCCACTACCTGCGGATGCTCGCCGAGATCCCGCGCTTCCACCGGGCCGCGCGTCGCCTCCTTGCCACGGAGGGGGCCGACACCACCCTGCGCGACTTCCTGGCCGCCGCCGGCTTCACGCCGTACTTCACGCGGCACTTCATGGAGCCCCTCGTCGCCGCGGTCTGGTCCTGCGACCCCGCGGTCTCCCTGGACTACCCGGCCCGCTACCTGTTCACGTTCCTGCAGCACCACGGGATGCTCGCGGTCTTCGGCTCGCCGCCGTGGCGCACCGTCACCGGCGGCTCCCAGGAGTACGTCGGTCGCCTCGCCGCCCGGCTGCCCGACGTGCGCACCGGCACCAAGGTGACCTCCGTGCTCGAGACGGCCGACGGCGTCGAGATCACCGAGGGCAACGGCGTGGTCTCGACCTACGACGCCGTCGTCCTCGCGACCCACCCCGGCCAGGCCCTGGCGATGCTCGCCGAGCCCACCGCCGCTCAGCGCGAGGTCCTCGGCGCGATGCCCTACGCGCCCAACGTGGCCCTGCTGCACACCGACACCGCCCTGCTGCCGCGCAACGCCAACGCGTGGGCCAGCTGGAACGTGCGCCGACCCGCGACCGAGGGACGAGGTCGCGCTGGGGTCCTGGTCACCTACGACCTCACCCGGCTGCAGCGCCTGGACACCGGGACCCGCTACCTGGTGACGCTGGGCGGCGAGCACCTCGTCGACCCGGCCACGGTCATCGCCCGGAGGGAGTACGAGCACCCGCTCTACAACCCCGCGTCGGTCGCCGCGCAGCGGCGGCTGCCGGAGATCGCCACCGACCGGGTCGTGTTCGCCGGCGCCTACCACGGGTGGGGCTTCCACGAGGACGGCGCGCGCTCGGGCCTGGCCGCCGCGGAGCGTCTCGGTCTCACGTGGGACGCACCGCCAGCCGAGACCGCCGACCCCGCCCGCGCGGCGGCGGTCTACGCGACCACGATCAGGCACACCCGCCGGACGCCGTTCGCGCGGACCTTCGAGCACCGCTCGCACACCTGGGTGGTGGACCTGGACCGGCTGCCCGACCACGGTCTGCTGGGCCGCTTCGAGGCGCGCGACCACCTCGGCGACCCGGACCGCACGATCCGCGCCAACGTCGAGGCGCTGCTGAGCCGTGAGGGACTTGCCCTGGGCGCCGGCCGGATCCTGATGGCCGCCCACACCCGCGCGTTCGGCCACTGCTTCAACCCGATCAGCGTCTTCTGGTGCTACGACGCCGCCGGCGACCTGGCCGCGACGGTGGTCGAGGTGCACAACACCTACGGCGACCGCCACGCCTACGTCGTCCACCCCGACGAGCAGGGCCGGGCGACGACGCCCAAGGCCATGTACGTCTCGCCGTTCCACGGCACCGACGGCACCTACGAGCTCGCCGTGCCCGCCCCGGGCCGGCGCCTGCACGTGGCCGTCACCCTCCGCAGCGACGACGGCGAGGTCTTCTCGGCCTCCCTCTCGGGGCGTCGTACCGACCGCGGAGCCTGGCGCGCCGCACCCGAGGCCCTGCGCGGCTCCGCGCTGATCCGGGCCCACGGCGTGCGGCTGTGGCTGCGCCGGCTCCCGATCCGTCCCCGGCCCTCGCACCACCAGGAAGGAGTCTCCCGATGACGATGACTCCCGCACGTCCCCTCGTGAACCACTGGCCCGGCCTCGACGTGGTGCCCGCCGGTCCGCGCGCCGCCGTCTCCGCGCGGGTCGCGAAGCGGCTCTTCCGCGCGGCGATCGACCGGCTCGACGTCACCGTGCTGGCCGGCGAGGAGACCTTCGGCCGGGGCGGCCCGGTCGCCGTCGTCCACCGTCCCGAGGAGCTCTACGCCCGGATCGGGCAGCACCAGCTGATCGGCTTCGGCGAGGCCTACCTCACCGGGGCCTGGGACGCCCAGGACCTGGGCGGGTTCCTCACCGTGCTCGCCGCCGAGGTCTCCGACCTGGTGCCGCAGAGCCTGCAGCGGCTGCGGGCCGCGATCGTCGCGCGGCCGCCGCGCGGGCACCGCAACAGCGAGGCCAACACCCGCGACAACATCGCGCACCACTACGACCTGTCCAACGAGCTGTTCCAGCAGTTCCTTGACCCCACGCTGAGCTACTCCTCGGCGCTGTTCCCCGGCGACGTCGTCGACCGGGGCGGGCTCCTGCAGGCGTCGGCGCCGTACGACGTGCCGGTCGCGGGCGACCTGCACGACGCCCAGGCCCGCAAGATCGAGCGCCTGCTCGACGAGGCCGGCGTGGGCGCCGGAACCCGGCTGCTCGAGATCGGCTCCGGGTGGGGCGAGCTGGCCGTCCGGGCCGCGCGCCGCGGCGCCACGGTCCGCACCATCACGCTCTCCGCCGAGCAGCAGGCCCTGGCCCGCGAGCGGGTCGCCGCGGCGGGGCTCTCCACGCTGGTCTCGGTCGACCTGTGCGACTACCGCGCGGTCGAGGGCTCCTACGACGCGGTCGTGTCGGTCGAGATGATCGAGGCCGTCGGGTGGGAGTACTGGCGGACCTACTTCGAGACGATCGACCGGGTGCTCGCGCCCGGAGGGCGGGTCGCGATCCAGGCGATCACCATGCCCCACGACCGGATGCTCGCCACCCGGCGCACCTACACATGGATCAACAAGTACATCTTCCCCGGCGGCTTCCTGCCGTCCGTGCGCGCGCTCGACGAGGTCACCTCGGCGCACACGGGCCTGTCCCTGACCGGCCGGCTCTCCATGGGCGCGCACTACGCCGAGACGCTGCGGCTGTGGGACGAGACGTTCCTGGCCGGCTCGCAGCGGGTGCTCGGGCTCGGGTTCGACGAGACGTTCCTGCGGATGTGGCACTTCTACCTGGAGTACTCGCGCGCCGGCTTCGCGGCCGGCTACCTCGACGTCAACCAGCTCACCTTCGCGCGGCTCGGGGAGGGCGCGTGAGTGCCGTGGACGTCGCGTCGCGCCTGGCCGCCGCGGTCGAGCCGTTCGTCGGCGGCGAGCTGCCGGTGCGGCTGCGCGCCTGGGACGGCTCGGAGGCCGGACCGGCCGGCGCCCCGCTGGTCGAGCTGCGCTCGCCGGACGCCGTACGCCGCCTGCTGCGCCACCCCGGCGAGCTCGGGGCCGCGCAGGCCTACGTCACCGGGGAGCTGGAGGTCCACGAGGAGGGCGGTTGGGACCTCGACGCCGCGCTCACCCACGCCTTCTCCATCGCCCGCGAGCGAGGCCTGAGCGGTGGGCGGCCGAGCGCCGCGGCGCTGGCGCGCGCCGTCCGCGCGGTCGCGGGGACCGGTGCGCTCGGGCGTCCCCCCGCGGCGCCGGCCTCGCAGGCGCGCATCCGCGGCCGGCTGCACAGCCCGCTGCGGGACCGCCGCTCGATCAGCCACCACTACGACCTCTCCCACGAGTTCTACTCGCTGATCCTGGACCCGAGCCTGGCCTACTCGTGCGGTTACCACGCCTCAGCCGACCAGCCGCTCGAGGAGGCGCAGGCCGCCAAGCTGTCGCTGGTCTGCCGCAAGCTCGGCCTCGAGCCCGGGATGCGGCTGCTCGACGTCGGCAGCGGCTGGGGGTCGCTGTCGCTGCACGCCGCCGAGCACTTCGGGGCGCGCGTCGTCGGGGTGACGATCTCGGCCGAGCAGAAGCGGCTCGGCGACGCCCGCATCACCGAGCGCGAGCTGGCCGACCGAGTCGAGATCCGGCTGCAGGACTACCGCGAGGTGCCCGAGCGAGACCACTTCGACGCGGTGTCGTCGATCGAGATGGGGGAGCACGTCGGCCAGGGCAACTACCCGGCGTACGCCGCGGTCCTGCACCGCTCGGTGCGCCCGGGCGGGCGGGTGCTCGTGCAGCAGATGTCGCGAACCGGCCGGTGGCCCGGCGGCGGTCCGTTCATCGAGTCGTTCATCGCCCCGGACATGTACATGCGCCCGGTCGGCGAGACGGTGATGCTGCTCGAGCGCTCGGGCCTCGAGACGCGCGACGTGCACGGGCTGCGCGAACACTACGTCCACACGGTCGCCGGGTGGCTGCGGCGCTTCGAGGCGAACGCCGAGCGGCTGACCGAGCTCGTCGGCGAGGAGGTCGTGCGGGTCTGGCGGCTCTACCTCGTGGGCGGCGCGATGGCCTTCCGCGACGGGCGCATGGGCGTCGACCAGATCCTCCTGGTCCGCCCCGGCGGCACGCACACCCTGCCGCTGGTGCGTGGGTGATGGCGGCCCTCCTGATCGTCAGCGCGGCCGCTCTCGGGTCGGTCGCGCTGATCATGCTTCTGACCGCGCTCCTGGCCCGCCGTCTGGGCCGGGTGGCCGTGGTCGACGTCGCCTGGGGGCTCGGCTTCGTCGTGGTCGCCGCGGTCTGCGCGGTGGTCGGGCTCGGCAGCGACCGGGACCCGGTCCGGCCCTGGCTGGTGCTCGCACTGGTCTCGGTGTGGGGACTGCGCCTGGCGTGGCACATACGCCGCCGCGCGGTCGGCCACGGCGAGGACCCGCGCTACGAGGAGGTCCTGGGCGGCACGCTGCCGGAGGTCGGTCTGGGCGTCGCGGTGCGCAAGGTGTTCGCGGTGCAGGGCCTCGCGGTCTGCTTCGTCTCGCTGCCGGTGCAGGTGGGCGCCGTCTCGGAGGTCCGGTCGTGGGCGGTCGTGGCGGCCGGCGTCGCGATCTGGGTCGTCGGCGTGGTCTTCGAGAGCGTCGGCGACGCCCAGCTGGCGGCGTACAGGAGGGACCCGGACCGCCCGAAGGTGATGGACCGCGGGCTGTGGCACTACACCCGCCACCCCAACTACTTCGGCGACGCCTGCGTCTGGTGGGGCCTGTGGCTGGTCGCCGGCCTCGCGTCGGGCTGGGAGGCCGGTCTCGCGACCGTGCTCGCCCCGGTCGCCATGACCTACTTCCTGGTGTTCGCCACCGGCGCGCGGCTGCTGGAGCGCACGATGATGCAGCGCGAGGGCTACCCGGCGTACGCCGCCCGGACCTCGATGTTCCTGCCGCTGCCGCCCCGCCGCCGCCCCGGCGGCGCCCGCCGCGCCGTCGCGTGACGGCGCGGCTCCGACTCGGCGCGGAGCCCATATCCTGCGACTCGTGCCCTCCGACGACGCCCGGCCTGATGTCCGGCCCGATGCCCCGCCCGAGGCGGAGCTGGGTGAGGAGCTCGTCCGCCTGGCCTCGGCCGACAACTTCCGCGACGTCGCCGGACCCGGGTACGCGACGACCGACGGCCGCGCCGTACGCCGCGGGGTGTTGTACCGCTCCAACGAGCTGACGCTCACCGACGAGGACGCCGAGGCCCTGTCCCGCCTGGGGATCACCACGATCTTCGACCTGCGCGACGCCCACGAGGTCGAGGCCCACCCGGACGCGCCGGTGCCCGGAGCCACGTGGCGCCACGTCGAGGTGCGGGGCATCCCGATGGACGCGGTGGTGACCCTTGGGACGCGCGAGCAGGGGCTCGCCGTGATGCGCGAGGTCTACCGGGGCTTCGTGGAGAAGCCGGGTGGGCGCGAGGCGTTCCGCGTGCTGCTGCACGAGATCGCCTCGGGCGACGCACCGCAGCTGTTCCACTGCACCGCCGGGAAGGACCGCACCGGCTGGGCCGCGGCGCTGCTGCTGCACATCGCCGGCGTGGACGCCGACACGATCCTCCAGGACTACCTCGCCACCAACACCATCGCGTCGGCCACGCGCACCAAGTATCTCGCGATGGTGCGCGAGCACCTCGGCGAGGACAAGGTCGACGTCTACGAGGCCGTCATGGTCGCCGACGGCGCGTACCTGCAGGTGGCCTACGACGCCGCCGATGCGGCGTACGGCTCGCTGGACGGCTACCTCGCCGACGGACTAGGGCTCGCGCGCGACACCCTGGCCGCCCTCCGCGCCCGCCTGGTCGTCTAGCCGGACGCTCTGGGTCCGGGCGGACCGGCCGTCCTTCTCGTGGCCGTCCAGCACGATCTCGTGGGTGTCCCCGTCGCGGCCGTCGAAGCGGACGATCACGGTCTCGAAGCCCTTGTGGCGCTGCATCTGCGCGTACATCGCGTAGACCCGGCGGTCCGCCTCGGTGAGGTCGACCGCGTCCGTGAACGGCGTCAGCAGCGCGCGCGGCCACAGCCGCTGGGCCAGCACCACGTTGAGCTCGACACCGAGCACCCCGATCACCGCGGCGATGTAGATCAGGCCGATGAGCCCCAGGACCAGGCCGAAGGTCTGGTTCATGGAGCTCGTGCCCGCCAGGACGTTGGTGGCGTAGACCGTGCCGAGCTGCTGTAGGGCCTGCCACCCCAGCGCGACGAAGAACGCCCCGGGGGCGGCGCGGGTGAGGCGGTCCCGGCGGGGCGAGGCCATCCGGAACAGCAGGGTGAGCACCAGCCCGACCACGACCACGGTCGCGCCGAGGATCAGCCAGCGAATGGTCGTGTTGATCTCGGCGCCGAAGTTCTCGGCGTTGCTGCCCGCCACCCCGAAGCCCGAGAGCACCAGCACCGCCACCCCGGCCGACGCCAGGAGGGTGAGGCTGCGAAAGCGCAGCAGGAACGGGTTGGGCCGGCTGTTGCGTGGCACGGCGAACGCCGTCGCCATGGTGTTCTGCGCCGCCATGCCCAGCCCCAGGCATCCGTACATCGCCGCCAGCGCTCCGACCACGACCGCGCCGGTCGAGCCGCGCAGGCCCTCGGGCCGGCCGAGCTGGTCGCCGATGATCGGGAAGTTGCTCAGCGCCGAGTTGAGCACCTGATCCTGGAGCTCGGGGTCCCCCTGCAGGACGAAGCCGAAGATCGACGTCGCCAGCAGCAGGATCGGGAAGATCGCGACGAAGGCGTAGTAGGTCAGCGCCGCCGACAGGTAGTTGCCCTGGTCGTCGAAGAACTTGTAGACCACCGCGATCGGCACGCCCAGCACCCGGAAGCGCCGCTGCGTGCGATCGAACCTCCCGACGACGTTGCCCACGCCGTTACGGTACCGGCGCCACCTCCGTGCGCCGCCCGGCGCGGCGGACGTCGGCGGGCAGGTACCACCTCAGTACGACTTCGGCAGCCCCAGCGAGTGCATCGAGACGAAGTTGAGGATCATCTCGCGGCTGACGGGGGCGATCCGGCCGGCGCGGGTGGCGACGAGCAGGCCCGCCATGCCGTACTCCTGGGTGATCCCGTTGCCGCCGTGGGTGTGGACGGCGCGGTCGGCGGCGTCGCAGGCGGCCTCGGCGGCGGCGTACTTGGCCATGTTGGCCGCCTCGCCGGCGGCCATGTCGTCGCCGGCGTCGTAGAGGGCGGCGGCCTTCTGGGTCATCAGCCGGGCCAGCTCGATCTCGATGTGCGACTGGGCCAGCGGGTGCGCGATGGCCTGGTGGGAGCCGATCGGGCCCTTGAAGACCACGCGCTCCTTGGCGTACGCCGTCGCCTTGTCGAGCGCGTAGCGAGCCAGGCCGGTGGAGAACGACGCCGCCATGATCCGCTCGGGGTTGAGGCCGGCGAACAGCTGGACCAGGCCGCCGTCCTCGTCGCCCACCAGGGCGTCGGCGGGCAGCCGGACGTCGTCGAGGAACACCTGGAACTGCAGCTCCGGGCTGACGATCTCCATCGGGATCGCCTTCGCCTCCAGCCCGGGGGCGTCGGTCGGGACCACGAACAGGCAGGGCTTGAGCTTGCCGGTCTTCGCGTCCTCGGTGCGCGCGACCACGAGCACGTTGTCGGCCTCGTCGACGCCCGAGATGTAGATCTTGCGCCCGGTCAGCACCCAGCCGTCGCCGTCGCGGCGCGCGGTCGTGGTGATGTTGTGGGTGTTGGTGCCGGCGTCGGGCTCGGTGATGGCGAACGCCATCGTGCCGGTGCCGTCGCAGATGCCGGGCAGCCAGCGCCGCTTCTGCTCCTCGGTGCCGTAGCGGGTGATGATCGTGCCGCAGATCGCGGGGCTGACGACCATGAGCAGCAGCGGGCACCCCTGCGCCGACAGCTCCTCGCACACTGCCGCGATGTCGCCGATGCCGCCGCCACCGCCGCCGTACTCCTCGGGGATGTTGATGCCGAGGTAGCCGAACTTTCCGATCTCCAGCCACAGCTCGGTGGTCTTCTCGCCGGAGCGCGCCTTCTCTGCGAACCACTCCCGGCCGTACTTGCCGGCCAGCTTGCGCACGGCCTTCCGGAGCTCGGTGCGCTCCTCGGTCTCGGTGAACGTGGTCATGCGTCTTCTCCTGTCTCGACGACGGCGAGGACCTCACCGGCGGCGACCTGGGTGCCTGGCTGGACGTGGATCTCGGCGACCGTGCCGTCGTGCGGCGCGCTCACGGTGTGCTGCATCTTCATGGCCTCGAGGACCAGGACCGGGTCTCCGGCACTGACGTTCGCACCCGGCTCGACGACCACTCGCACGACGGTGCCGGGCATCGGCGCGAGCAGCGAGCCGCTCGCGACCGCGTCGGCCGGATCCACGAACCGCGGGACCCGCTCGAGCCGCACGTGCCCGTGGGTGGAGTCGACGTCGACGACCAGGCCGGCGACCGCGACGTCGTACGTCGTGCGGACGCCGTCGGTCTCGAGCGTCACGGAGGTGGGGCTCGCCGCCACGACGACGTGGCCGTCGACGACGTACCCGTCGCGCCCGCCGAGCCACTCGACAACCAGATCGCCCTCGAAGTCGGTGCGCTGCGGCTGGGAGGTGACGTTGCGCCAGCCCACCGGGACCCCGGCCTGCACGGTCCGGGCCGCCCCGGCCCGCTCCGCCAGCGCCACCGCCGCCGCCACCGCAGCCGCCTCGGTGGTTGAGGAAGGACGGAGTCCCGTCTCGAAGCCCCCGAGGAACGCCGTGCTGACCTGACCCGACACGAAGGTCTCGTCCCGCAGGATCGCGACCAGCAGGTCCCGGTTGGTGGCCAGGCCGTGGATGCGGGCCCGGCTCAGGACCGACGCGAGCTTGCGGGCGGCGGCCTGGCGGGTGCCGGCGCGCGCGATGACCTTGGCGAGCATCGCGTCGTAGTGGGTCGACACCTCGTTGCCGCCGGCGAAGCCGGCCTCCACGCGGATGCCGTCCTCGACCGGGATGTCGAACGCCGTGAGCAGCCCGCTCTGCGGCTGGTAGTCGGCGCCCGGGTCCTCGGCGTACAGACGGACCTCGATCGCGTGCCCCTCCGGCCGCACCGCTCCCGCTACCGCCTCGCCCTCGGCCACCGAGATCTGCAGCGCGACCAGGTCGACGCCGAAGACGGCCTCCGTCACGGGGTGCTCCACCTGGAGCCGGGTGTTCATCTCCAGGAAGAAGAAGCGGTCCCTCTCGGCGTCGTAGAGGAACTCGACCGTGCCCGCTCCGCGGTAGTCGATCGCGGCCGCGGCTGCACGCGCGGCCTGGTGCAGCGCCTGGCGCGTCGGCTCAGGCAGCGCCGGCGCCGGCGCCTCCTCCACGACCTTCTGGTGGCGGCGCTGGATCGAGCAGTCGCGCTCACCGTAGACCTCGACCCCCTCGCCGTGGCCCAGGACCTGGACCTCGACGTGGCGGCCCTGCTCGATGTAGGGCTCGACGAAGACGGTCCCGTCGCCGAAGGCCGACTCGGCCTCCGCGCGCGCCTTCTCGATCTCGCCGGGCAGGTCGGCGAGGGAGCGCACGACCCGCATGCCGCGGCCGCCGCCGCCCGCCGAGGCCTTGACCAGCAGCGGCAGGTCGGCCTCGGTGGCGGTCTCCACATCGAGGTTGCCCAGCACCGGGACGCCGGCGGCCTCCATGAGCTTCTTGGACTCGATCTTCGAGCCCATCTGCTCGATCGACTCCGGCGCGGGGCCGATCCAGGTCAGGCCCGCGGCCGCGACGGCGCGGGCGAAGTCGGCGTTCTCCGACAGGAAGCCGTAGCCGGGGTGGATCGCGTCGGCGCCCGTACGGCGGGCGGCGTCGAGCAGCAGGGCGCCCTGCAGGTAGGTGTCGGCCGGCGAGGTGCCCGGGAGGCGTACGGCGTGGTCGGCCTCGCCGACGTAGGGCAGGCCTGAGTCGGCGTCGGAGTGGACGGCCACGGTCTCGATGCCGAGCTCGCGACAGGTGCGGAACACCCGGCTCGCGATCTCGGCGCGGTTGGCGACGAGGACTCTGTTGATGGTCGGCATGCGGCTCACATCCTGAAGACGCCGAAGCGGTCGGTGCCGCTGTACGCCGAGTTGTCGATCACGGACAGGCAGATGCCCAGGACGGTGCGGGTGTCGCGCGGATCGATGACACCGTCGTCGTAGAGCATCCCGGAGAGGAAGTACGGCAGGGACTGCTCCTCGACCTGCGCCTCGACGAGCTCCTTGATGCCCTTGAAGCCCTCGGCGTCGAACTCCTGGCCCTTGGACTCCGCGGACTGCTGGGCCACGATCTCGAGCACCCCGGCCAGCTGGGCCGGGCCCATCACCGCGGACTTGGCCGAGGGCCAGGTGAAGAGGAAGCGGGGGTCGAAGGCGCGCCCGTTCATGCCGTAGTTGCCGGCCCCGTACGACGCGCCCATGACCACCGTCAGGTGCGGCACGGTGGAGTTGCTGATCGCGTTGATCATCATCGCGCCGTGCTTGATGATCCCGCCCTGCTCGTAGTCCTTGCCGACCATGTAGCCGGTGGTGTTGTGCAGGAACAGCAGCGGGGTGTCGCTCTGGTTGGCGAGCTGGACGAACTGCGTCGCCTTCTGCGCCTCCTCGGAGAACAGCACGCCCTGCGCGTTGGCGAGGATGCCGATGGGATGGCCGTGGAGCCTGGCCCAGCCGGTGACCAGCGAGGTGCCGTAGAGCGGCTTGAACTCGTCGAACGCCCTACCCTCAGAGCCGCCCTCGCTCACGCCGTCGCAGATCCGCGCGATGACCTCGCGCGGGTCGAACGGCTCCTTCAGGTCGGTGGGGATCAGGTCGAGCAGGCCGTCGGGGTCGGCGTCAGGCTCGGCGTACGCCGCCGGGGCGCTCCGCGCCTTGCGCCAGTTGAGCCGCGCGACGATGCGCCGCCCGATCCGGATGGCGTCGCGCTCGTCCTCGGCGAGGTAGTCGGCGAGGCCCGAGGTGCGCGCGTGCATCTCGGCGCCGCCGAGCGACTCGTCGTCGGACTCCTCGCCGGTGGCCATCTTCACCAGGGGCGGGCCGCCGAGGAACACCTTGGCCTGCTCCTTGACCATGACCGTGTAGTCGCTCATGCCGGGCACATAGGCGCCACCGGCCGTGGAGTTGCCGAAGACCAGCGCGATCGTGGGCTGCTTGCGCGCGCTGGCCCGGGTCAGGTCACGGAACAGCTTGCCGCCGGGGATGAAGATCTCCTTCTGCGTCGGCAGGTCCGCGCCGCCCGACTCGACCAACGAGACGCTCGGCAGGCCGTTCTCCTCGGCGATCTGGGAGGCGCGGAAGATCTTCTTCACCGTCCAGGGGTTGGAGGCGCCGCCCTTCACCGAGGGGTCGTTGGCGGTGATCATGCACTCCACGCCCTCGATCACCCCGATGCCGGTGACCACGCTGGCGCCGACGGCGAAGTCCGAGCCCCAGCCGGCCAGCGGGCTCAGCTCCAGGAACGCCGAGCCCTCGTCGACCAACAGCTCGATGCGCTCGCGCGGCATCAGCTTGCCGCGACCGTGGTGGCGCGCGACGGACTTCTCCCCGCCCCCGGCCACCGCCTTCGCGTTCTCGGCGTCGAGCGCCTCGATCTTCTCGAGCATCGCCTCGCGGTTGCTCATGAGCGGTCCTCCTCGGTGGTTGAGGTGCGAGGAGCGCCAGCGACGAGCCTCGAAACCCGGTGACGTGCCTGTGGCCTCATGACGCGTAGCCCAACAGCTTGGCCGCGAGGTCGGCGAGCACCTCGGTGGCGCCGCCCCCGATGGGCAGGAGCCGGGCGTCGCGGTAGTGCCGCTCCACCTCGGTGCCGTGCATGTAGCCGGTCCCGCCGAACAGCTGGACCGCCTGGTCGCAGACGTAGGTCGCTGCGTCGCAGGCCGTCTGCTTGGCCAGGCAGGCCTCGGCGATGACGCTCTCCCCGGCCACGTGGCGGGCGGCGACAGCGTGCGTGTAGGCGCGCGCCACCTCGACCTGGCGGTGCATCTCGAGCAGCTTGTGGCGCACGACCTGGCGCGAGACGAGCGGCTTGCCGAAGGTGTCTCGCTCCTGGCAGTAGGCGTGGGCGAGCGCGAGCGAGCGGGCGGCGATGCCGTGGCCGTGGACCGCGAGCGCCATCCGCTCGACGACGAACTGCTCCGCGATGTACCAGAAGCCGGCGTTCTCCTCGCCGACCAGGTTGCCGACCGGGACCCGGACGTCGGCGAAGGACAGCTCGGCGGTGTCCGAGCAGTGCCAGCCCATCTTGGCCAGGGACCGGTCGACGGTGAAGCCGGGCGTGCCCTTGTCGATCACCAGCAGGCTCACCCCACCGGCGCCCGGACCGCCGGTGCGGACCGCGGTCGTCACGAAGTCGGCGCGCACGCCGCTGGTGATGAAGGTCTTGGCGCCGTTGACGACGTAGTGCTCGCCGTCGCGTACGGCGCTCGTGCGCAGGCTGCCGACGTCGGAGCCGCCGCCGGGCTCGGTGATCGCGAGCGAGCCGATCGTCTGCCCGGCCAGGGTCGGCCGCACGTAGCGGTCGACCAGCTCGGGCGAGCCGTGGGCGGCGATGTGCGGCAGCGCGATGCCGTGGGTGAACAGCCCGGCCATCAGGCCGCTCGACGCCCCGGCGGCAAACATCGCCTCCTGGAGCGCGACCGTGTCGAGCAGGTCGCCGCCCTCGCCGCCCACCGACTCCGGGAAGGAGATGCCGAGCAGCCCCTGCGCGGCGGCAGCCCGGTGCAGCTCGCGCGGGATCGAGCCCGCGTCCTCCCACTCCTGGAGGTGCGGGGCGACCTCGCGGCGGGTGAACTCGGTGGCGACCTCGCGCAGCGCGTCGCGGTGCTCGCTGCTCATGTCAGGTCCTCCTGGATGTGGACCAGGCGCGAGCGCACCCATTCGCCCAGGCCCTTGGCCTGGGGGTCGAAGCGGGTCGAGGCCGCGACCCCCTCGCCGAGCAGACCGCGGATGAGCACGTTGACGGCACCGAGGTGGGGGAGCAGGTACACCTCGACGTCGAGGTCTCGTGCCTCCGGGATCAGCTCGCGCACCTTGCGCGGGCTCATGAACTTGGCCAGCCAGGTGACGCGCTCGTCGTACTTGTCGGGACCGTCGGGGCCGTCGTGCGCGACCCACAGGCCGAGGTTGGCGTCGCCGCCCTTGTCGCCGGACCGGGCGTGGACGAAGGTCCCCAGCGGCACCCGCCGGGTAAGCGAGTCGGTCGGGGCGGGGTACGGCGAGGGCCGCAGACCGTCCTCGGTGTCGGGGCTCGAGAAGTCGGTGGGGTCCGCGATGACCTCGCGGCTCCCGTCGGCGTGCACGACGGTGTGGGTGACGGCCGAGCGATCGACGTACTCGGCCCGATAGACGCCGTACGGCGTGGGCGGTCCCGGCGGGGCGGTCATGGTGAATCCCGGATAGGACGCCAGCGCGAGCTCGACCGCGGGGCCGGTGAACGCCTTGCCGACCGGGCCCGCCTCGGGGTCGAGGGCCGTGCACCGCAGCAGGCAGGACGCGCCCTCCTCGGTGTCGGCGTCGGCGCCCGGGAGCGCCGTGCGGGTCCAGCTGACGCTCGCCGCGGTGAGCGACGGCTCGAGCTGCTCGCGGACCCACGCGGCCTTGGCGTCGATGTCGAGGCCGGTGAGGACGAGCTCGAGGGAGTTGCGGAAGCCGCCGAGGGTGTTGACGCAGACCTTGAGCCGCTCCGGTGGCGCCTCGCCGGTGACCCCCGAGATCGCGACCCGGTCGGGGCCGGCCTGGGCCAGGCGCACCGACGCGAGGTCGGCGACGACGTCGGGGTTGAGGTAGCGGGTGGTCTGGATCTCGTAGACCAGCTGGGCGGTGACGGTGTCGATGGTGACCGCGCCGCCGGTGCCGTCCTGCTTGGTGACGACGCACGAGCCGTCGGCGGCGATCTCGGCCAGCGGGAAGCCCAGCGGCCGCCCGGTGCGGGGCAGCCTCCGGAAGCCGGAGAAGTTGCCGCCCGTGGCCTGCGTGCCGCACTCGAGCACGTGGCCCGCGACGACGGCGCCGGCCAGCTCGTCGTACGACGTGGGCGTCCAGCCGAAGTGGGCGACGGCGGGCCCGACCACGAGCGAGGCGTCGGTGACCCGGCCGGTGACGACGATGTCCGCGCCCTGGCGCAGCGCGGCGGCGATGCCGAAGCCGCCCAGGTAGGCGTTGGCCGTGAGCGCGCCGTCGAAGGACAGCGCGCGCAGGTCGTCGCCCTCGACGTGGGCGACCTTGGCGTCCAGCCCGAGGCCGGTCGCGACCTCGCGGACCTTGTCGGCCAGGCCGGCGGGGTTGAGGCCACCGGCGTTGCCGACGATCTTGACGCCCTTCTCGAGCGCGAGCCCGAGGCAGTCCTCGAGCTGGCGCACGAAGGTGCGCGCGTAGCCGAGCGAGGGGTCCTTCATCGTGTCCCGGCCGAGGATCAGCATGGTCAGCTCGGCGAGGTAGTCGCCCGTGAGGACGTCCAGGGCCTGCCCCTCCTGGGCACCCTCCAGCATCTCGCGCATCGCCGCGAGCCGGTCGCCGTAGAAGCCGGAACAGTTGCCGATGCGCAGGGGCTTGGAGGCTCGTTCCACTCTCACCTCAGCCACCGTTCCTCACCCGCCCCTCGCCCGGAGGTCCCGCGAAGCACTGGGCGATCCCCAGCCACTGCTCGGCCTCGGCCCCCACGGCCACCAGCGCGGTGTCGTCGCGGTGGATGCGCTGGGTCGCCAGCAGGCAGAAGTCGTACGCCGGCCCGCTCACCCGCTGCACGGCGTCGTCCGGCCCCCAGGCCCACACCTCGCCGGACGGTGCGATGAGCTCGACGCGGAACTCCTCCGCGGGCGCCGGCAGGCCGTGGGTGGCGAACGCGAAGCCGCGGGTGCGCACGCCGAGGTGGGCGACGTGCCGGATCCGGTCGGTGACCTCCGGCTCGACGCCGAGCGCCTCATAGACGTCGAGCGCGTGGGCCCAGGTCTCCATGAAGCGGGCGGTCGCCATCGAGGACGGCGACATCGGCGGCCCGAACCACGGCATCCGCTCGCCCTCGGGGAAGTCCCGCAGCGTCTCGGCGAGGGCCGTGCGCGCCTTGCCCCAGCGCGCCAGCAGGGCGGCCGGGCTCAGCCGGGCGACCTCGTGGGCCGACGCGTCGACGTACCCGGTCGGATCCGCGATCGCGTCGAGCACGATCGCGTCCCAGGCCTCCTTGTCCGCCGGTCCCTCGACCGAGCGGGCCGCGGCCGCGGCGGTCTCGTCGGTCCAGAGCAGGTGCGCGACCTGAGTCGCCACGGTCCAACCCGGTGCCGGGGTCGGGGTGCTCCAGCCACCGTCGGCCCGCTCGCCCAGGCCCGAGACGGCGCTCCAGAGCCGGTCGGTCTCGGCGGCCAGGTCGGCGAGCAGGTCCTCGAGCAGCTGGTTCACGGGGTCTCCTTCAAAGCGGCGTCGAGGGTCAGGGCCCACTGGTCGAGGATGCCGGCGCGCCGGCGGGCGTCGTCGGTGATGGTGTCGGCGAGACCGAGGCCGCGGACCAGGTCGAGGGTCGCCTGGATGAGCTCGCGGGTCCCGGGCCGGGACTCGTCGGCGCCGAGCAGCTCCACGGTGAGGCGGTGCACCTCGCGCCCGACCCGCTGCTCCAGCGGAGCGACGGCGGCCAGCAGCGTCTCGTCGGTGCGCGCCGCCACCCAGAGCTCCAGCGCAGCGGTGAACACCGGCGAGGTGAAGTGGTCGCCGAGCATCTCGAGCACCGCCCGAGTGCGGCGCTCGCCCTGCGGAAGGCGCGTGGCCGCGGCGGCGAGCTCCCGGCCGCGCACCTCGGTCAGGTGCTCGACGGCGGCGACCACGAGGTCGTTCTTGGTCGGGAAGTGGTGCAGCTGGGCGCCCCGGCTCACCCCGGCCCGCTCGGAGACCAGCGTCGTGGTCGTGCCGCCGAAGCCGCGCTCGACCAGCACCTCCACCGTCGCCTGGAGCAGCCGGGCCCGCATCGCCCGGCTGCGCTCCTCCTGGGAGACGCGGGTCGCGGGTCCGGTGGTCATAGGGCGAGCCTGCCGCCTGATGAACAAACAGTCAAGCCTGACTTTTAGTTTTTACCGACAAGCAGCGTTGATCTCGATGTACAACGCAAGTGGCAGGAGAAGTGGGTACCGCAGTGGTTGCCCTGCGCCGCGCCCACCCGGGTCGGCCGTCCTGAGGAGGCCCCCATGAGGCGTACCCACCAGCTCGTCCCCTTGGCCGCAGCGGCCCTGCTGCTGGCCGCGTGCGCGACCGGGTCGTCCGACGACGAGTCGGACGACGCGACGTACGACCGCGAGGCCGAGCTCAGCGGCGCGCTGACCGTGATGGGCTTCGGCGCCGTCGACGAGATCGCGAGCACCCGGCTGGACCGCGCCGAGGAGGCGCTGGGCGGCGACGTCGACGTGGAGCTGGTCGAGGGCGACCTGGACATCCAGCAGTTCCTGTCGTCGGTGGCCAGCGGCGAGCCGCCGGAGATCATCTACGCCGACCGCAAGCAGATCGGCACCTTCGCCTCGCGGGGGGCGATCGTCCCGCTCACCGACTGCATCGACGGCGAGCAGGTCGACACCTCGGTCCTGCGGGAGTCCGCGCTGGACCAGGTCACCTTCGCCGACGAGATCTGGGCCGTGCCGGAGTTCAGCCTGGTCCAGATCGTGCAGGCCAACGGCGACCTCCTGCGGCAGGAGGGGCTGACGCTCGACGACGTCAACGGCTCCGACTGGGACGCCGTGGCCGAGGCCAACCGCGCGCTGATGGGGCGCCAGGGCGGCGACCTGTCGGTGATCGGCTACGACACCAAGCTGCCCGAGTTCCTGCCGCTGTGGGCCAAGGCCAACGGCGCCGACCTCATCTCCGAGGACGGACGCACCGCCCAGCTCGACGACCCGGCGGTCGTGGAGGCGCTGGAGTTCGCGGTGTCGGTCTACGACGAGCAGGGCGGCTTCAGCGACGTCAAGGCGTTCCGCGACTCCGCCGACTTCTTCGGCGAGGGCAACCAGTTCGCCTCCGGGACCCTCGGGGCGATGCCGATGGAGCAGTGGTACGTCAGCGTCCTCAACGACGTCTCGCCCCAGGCCCCGGTCGTCTTCGACACCTTCCGCGACACCGACGGCGAGCCGCTCGCCTTCGCCTCCGGCTCGGCCTGGGCGATCCCCAAGGGCAGCGCCAACCCCGAGGCCGCGTGCCGCTTCGCCCGGGTCATGACCGAGACCGAGAGCTGGGTGGCCGCCGCGCAGGAGCGCGTCCGCCTGCGCGGCGAGAAGGAGGGCGGCATCTTCACCGGGCTGCTGACCGCCAACGAGGAGGCCGACGAGCAGGTGCGCGCGATGGTCGAGCCCAGCGGCGAGGAGAAGTGGGACAGCGCCGTCACCGCCCAGTACGACGCCAACGACCACACGTTCTCGCTCCCGGCGAACCCCGCCGGCGAGGAGTTCGAGACGGCCTGGGAGGACGCGGTCAACCGGGTGCTCAACGGCCAGCAGTCGCCCCAGGAGGCGATGGCCCAGGCTCAGGAGGAGGCGCAGAGCGCCCTCGACGCCGGCTGGGCCGAGTGGGAGGAGCGGTGAGCACCGCCGCGCTCACCCCCTTCCGACGCGTGCCCTCCTCCCGCGGCGGCGCCGAGCGCCGGGACCGGCGCGCCGCGCTGCTCTTCATCAGCCCCTGGATCGTCGGCTTCCTGCTCTTCACCGCCTACCCGGTCCTCTACACCGGCTACCTCTCCCTGACCGACTACGACGTGATCAACGATCCCGCCTTCGTCGGGACGGCCAACTTCGAGGAGCTCCTGCAGGACCCCAAGGTCTCGCTGGCGTTGCGCAACACCTTCGTGTTCGTCCTGCTCAGCGTGCCGGCCCAGGCCGTCGTCTCCCTGGGGCTGGCCCTACTGCTCAACGCGGCGGGGCGGGCCTCGGGCTTCTTCCGCACGGCGTTCTTCCTGCCCAAGATGACCCCGCCGGTGGCGATCGGGATCCTGCTGCTGCTGCTGTTCAACGGCCAGAGCGGACTCATCAACGAGGCGCTCGGGCTCGTCGGGATCGACGGCCCCTCGTGGACCACCGACCCGACCTGGGTCAAGCCGGGGCTGGCGATGATGAGCCTCTGGACGGTCGGCGGCTCGGTCATCATCCTGCTGGCGGCCCTGCGCAACGTGCCGGAGGAGCTCTACGACGCCGCCCTCTGCGACGGGGCCGGCTGGTGGCGTCGCACCTGGCACGTGACCCTGCCGATGATCAGCGGAGCGCTGTTCTTCGTGGTCATCGTGGACACGATCGCCGGCTTCCAGTCGTTCACCGAGGCCTACACCGCCTTCTTCGGCAGCGGCAACACGACCTACGGCAACGACGCGGCGCTCTTCTACTCGATCTACCTCTTCCAGCAGGCCTTCGAGTTCCTGCACATGGGCTACGCCGCCGCCCTCGCGTGGGTGCTGTTCCTGATCATCATGGTCGTCACCTTCGTCCAGATCCGGGTCAGCAAGCGACTGGTCTACCTCGAGGGGGAGCAGCGATGACCGCCGTCGACACCCCGGCGCCGCGTACCGACCCCGTCGCGCCCCACGCCGCCGTCGCCCACGAGGAGCCGCCGACCCGTCGCCGTCGCGGCAGCCCCCTCCAGCGCGCGCTGGTCACCGCCGCGCTGGTGCTGCTCACCGTCGTCTTCGTCTACCCCTTCGTGTGGCTGGTCAGCGCGTCGTTCAAGCCGCGCGGCGAGGTCTTCGACAACCGGCTCATCCCGCGGACCTTCACCCTCGACAACTACGTGGAGGTGTGGAAGGAGCCGATCGGCCAGTGGCTGGTCAACACCGCCCTGGTGACCGTGCTCGCCACGGTGACCGTCACGCTCTCCAGCGCGCTGGTGGCCTGGGGCTTCAGCTACTTCCGCTTCCGCGGCCGGGGCGTGCTCTTCGGGGTCGTGCTGGCCACGATGATGCTGCCGGGCGCGGTGACGATGATCCCGACGTACCTGATCTGGGACGCGCTCGGCCAGGTCGGCACGCTCACCCCGCTGTGGGCCGGCAACCTGTTCGGCAGCGCCTTCTACATCTTCCTGCTGCGCCAGTTCTTCCTCGGGCTGCCGCGTGACGTCTTCGAGGCAGCCACCCTCGACGGCGCCAACAACTGGCAGGTCTTCTGGCACATCGGGCTGCCGCTCACCAAGCCGGCGCTGGTCGTCGTGGCGCTGTTCGAGTTCCAGGCGGCGTGGACCGACCTGATGCGGCCGCTGATCTACCTGCGCGACGCGGCGGACTTCACCGTGCCCCGCGGCCTGAAGTCGATGCTGGACCAGTTCGGCTTCGGCGGCGAGTGGCACTGGGAGATCGTCATCACGGCCAGCGTCATCGCCACGGTGCCGATGATCGTGCTGTTCTTCCTGGGTCAGCGGCACTTCGTGCGCGGCATCGCGACCACCGGCAACAAGGGCTGATCCGTAGGTCAGAATCGCTGCATGTCCACGATCTTGATCACCGGAGCGTCCTCCGGCCTCGGCGCCGAGATGGCCCGCCAGTTCGCCGCGAAGGGCTACGACCTCGCCCTGTGCGCCCGTCGCCTGGAGCGGCTCGAGGAGCTGCGCGAGGAGATCGCGGCGGCGTACCCCGAGCGCCGGGTCGTCCTCCGCGCGCTCGACGTCACCGACGACGAGGCGGTCTTCGAGGTGTTCCGCGCCTTCCGCGCCGACTTCGGCGCCCTCGACCGGGTCGTCATCAACGCCGGCCTCGGCAAGGGCGCGGCGCTGGGCACCGGCCGGTTCGACGCCAACCGCGAGACGGCGATGACCAACTTCGTCGCCGCCCTCGCCCAGACCGAGGCGGCGATGGAGATCTTCCGCGACCAGGAGTTCGGCCACCTGGTCATGGTCTCCTCGATGTCGGCGCTGCGCGGGATGCCCAAGTCGATGACGACCTACGCCGCCACGAAGGCCGGCGCGGCAATGCTCGCCGAGGGCATCCGCACCGAGCTCTACGGCAAGCCGCTGGGCGAGCGGCTCAAGGTCACCGTCCTCTACCCCGGCTACATCGCCTCGGAGATGAACGACTCGGTCGCCGACAGGCCGCCGTTCCTCGTCTCCACCGAGAAGGGCGTGCGCTCCATGGTCTCCGCCATCGAGAGACAGGTCGCCGACGCCTGCGTCCCACCCCTCCCCTGGGCCCCCCTCTCCCTGCTCATGAAGCACGCCCCCCTGCCCGTCCTCAAGCGCCTCATCTAGTGCCCCGTCGGGATAGTCCCGGACGAATGTGTCGTTCCAGCGGCCGAAAAACGACACAAACGTCCGGGACTACCCCACCCTCAGCGGTAGGTCAGCAGGTCGCCGCGCAGGTGGGTGTGCTCGTTGAAGGTGAGCAGGCGGGCACCCGTCGAGCCGACGACGACGCGGGTGACCGAGGAGTTGACCATGACCGTGTTGAAGCGGGACCAGACGCGGGCCGCGGTGGCGGGGTCGGCCTCCGGGTCGGTCAGGGCCGCGGCGACGACGGCGATGGTGCCGCCGGAGCTGACGACCACGACGGTGCGGCCGGGCCCGGCCTCCGCGACCACGGCGGCCAGCGAGGAGCGCACCCGGGCGACGAAGCCGGCGTAGGTCTCGGAGAAGCCGTGCGCCTCTCCCGCGCTCCAGCGCGCGGTCGCCCGCTCGAAGAGCTGCTGGAAGGTACGGCGGTCCAGCGGACCGGGCGGCAGGTCGGGCTGGGCGGCGACCAGCCCGACGTGGTCGAACTCGTCCCAGCCCGCATCGACCGTCACCGGCACGTCGCGCCAGCCGCCGCCCTCCGCGATCGCCTCGGCGGTCTCGCGGTGTCGCCGCATGTCGCCGCGGACCACCAGCGCGGGCGCCACGTCCTGCTCGCGCAGCCGGGCGCCGAGCACGCGGCCCTGCGCCCACCCGGTCTCGGACAGCACGTCGTAGTCGTCGGCGCCGAACGACGCCTGGCCGTGGCGCACCAACAGGAGCTGCCCCATCAGCCGGCCGACAGCAGCGAGCGGCAGCGGGTCTCGAGGTAGCCGACCGCCGGGCCGAACACGGCGTACTGCTCGTTGGTGGTCTGCCGGTGGAAGTAGCGGTACCAGATCTGCTGGGCGATCACGGCCAGCCGGAACAGCCCGAACACCTCGTAGAAGCGCCACCGCTCGGGCGTCATGTCGAAGCCCATCCGCTCGCAGTAGTGCTCGACCACCTCCCACCGCGTCCACATGCCCGGGGTCGTGGTCGGCTGGCGCCGGAACATCTGGAAGAACTCGTCGTCGCCGGCCTCGACCCAGTACGACAGCATCCCGCCGAGGTCCATCAGCGGGTCGCCGACGGTGGCCATCTCCCAGTCCAGCACGCCCACGACGCGCATCGGGTCGTCCGCGTCGAGGACCAGGTTGTCGAGGCGGAAGTCGTTGTGGATCATCCGCTGGGCGACGTCGGCGGGCTTGTGGGCCTCGAGCCAGGCCACGATGTCGGACCAGTCGCCGGTGTCGTCGGTGCGGGCGGCGGCGAAGCGCCTGGTCCAGCCGCCGAGCTGACGGTCGACGTACCCGTCACCACGGCCGTACGCCGCCAGCTCGGGCGCGGCCGACACGTCGACGGAGTGCAGGGCGACGAGCACGTCGAGGACGCTCTCGCACAGCCGCGAGACCTCCTCGGGCGGCAGCTCCCAGGGCAGGTCCCGGCGCGGGATCGTGCCCTCCATGCGCTCCATGACGTAGAAGTCCGAGCTGATGACCGACTCGTCGGCGCAGTGGCCCACCATCGTGGCGACGTACGGGAAGAGCGGCGCCAGCGCGCGCTGGATGGTGAACTCGCGGGCCATGTCGTGGGCGCTGGCGGCCTTCACGCCCGCCGGCGGTCGGCGCAGGATCAGGTCCCGCGCGGGGTAGCGCAGCAGGTAGGTCAGGTTGGAGGCGCCGCCGGGGAACTGCCGGACCTCCGGCGTGCCCTCGAGGTCGGCGCGGAACGCCAGCGCGTGCTCGCGCAGCCAGGCGGCGACCGCCTCGACGTCGAAGGCGTCCTCGTCGCGGACCGGCGTGGCCGGGTTGCCGGCGTCGCGGTCGCTCATGCGCCGACCTCGTCGAGCTTGGCCGCCTGCGCGCGCATGACCGCGTCGTACGTCGCCCGGTCGGACCACTTGAGACCGTAGGCGTCGCGAGCCGGCTGGTCCGGGAGGATCACCTCGTCGCCGCGGTCGAGACCCTCGAGCACCGCCGCGGCGATGTCGTCGGCGCTGATCGGCGAGGTCTCGACCAGGCGGCTGACGACCCCGGCCAGCGCGGTGTCGGCGCCTCGCAACGAGGACATCAGGTTGGTGCGGAAGTACGACGGGCAGACGACGTGAGCGCTCACGCCGTACGCCGCCAGCTCGTGGCCGGTGGTCTCGGTGAGCGCGACGACCGCCGCCTTGCTGGCGTTGTAGGACGCCATGCCGGCGGGGTGGACCAGGCCGGCGAGCGAGGAGGTGTTGACGATCCGGCCGGAGCGCTGGCGCTTGAGCATCGGCACGAAGGTGCGGGTGCCGCGCACCGCCCCGAGCAGGTTGATCTCCATGATCCACTGCCACTCGTCCATCGTGGCGACGTCGAGCCGACCGCCGCCCGCGACGCCGGCGTTGTTGACCAGGACGTCCAGCCCGCCCCAGGCGGCCTCCACGTGGGCGAGCGCCGCGGCCCAGTCGTCGTCGCTGGTGATGTCGAGGCGCAGGTCGGCTCCCTCCACCACGTCCGTGCGCAGGACCTCGTCGCCGCGCGCCTCGAAGGCGGTCGCCAGCGCCGCCCCGAGCCCCGACGCGGCGCCGGTGACGAGGACCCGGCTCACCGCTTGGTCCCGTACGGGCCGAGCTCGAGACGGGCGACGACGCCGAGGTGGACCTCGTCAGGACCGTCGGCGAGGCGCAGCGAGCGGGCCGAGGCCCAGGCGGCGGCGAGCGGGAAGTCCTCGGCCAGGCCGCCACCCCCGTGGATCTGGATTGCGAAGTCGATGACCTGCTGGGCCATGCGCGGTACGGCGACCTTGATCTGCGACACCTCGGACAGCGCGTTGAGCGGGCCGCCGACGTCCAGCTTCCAGGCGGCGTTGAGCACCAGCAGGCGAGCCTGGTCGATGGCGATGCGGGCCTCGGCGATCCGCTCGCGGTTGCCGCCCAGGTTGACCAGCGGCTTGCCGAACGCCGTGCGCCCGGTGCCGCGCTCGCAGGCCATCTGCAGGGCCAGCTCGGCCAGCCCGATGAGCCGCATGCAGTGGTGGACGCGGCCCGGCCCGAGGCGGCCCTGGGCGATCCCGAAGGCCTCCCCGGGTCCGCTGAGGATGTTGGCCGCCGGCACCCGGACGTCGGTGAAGGACACCTCCCCGTGGCCCAGCGGCTCGTCGTACAGGCCCATCACGCTGAGCATCCGCTCCACCTTGACGCCGGGCGTGTCGCGCGGCACGAGCACCATGGAATGGCGGTGGTGACGGTCGGCGTCGGGGTCGGTGAGCCCCATGAACACCAGGATCTTGCAGTCCGGGTGGCCGATGCCGGTGGACCACCACTTGCGCCCGTTGATGACGACCTCGTCCCCGTCGACGACGGCCGTGGCCTCCATGTTGGTGGCGTCCGAGGACGCGACGCCGGGCTCGGTCATCGTGAAGGCCGAGCGGATCCGGCCCTCCAACAGCGGCTCGAGCCACTCGCGGCGCTGATCCTCGGTGCCGTAGCGCAGCAGCACCTCCATGTTGCCGGTGTCGGGGGCGTTGCAGTTCAGCACCAACGGCGCGATCGCGGAGCGGCCGGTCAGCTCGGCGATCGGCGCGTAGTCGACGTTGGTCAGCCCTTCGCCGCCGTCGGTGCCGAAGCGTACGGCGTACTCGCCGGCGTGCTCGTGGGGCAGGAAGAGGTTCCACAGGCCGCGCTCGCGCGCCTTGGTCTTGAGCTCCTCGATCAGCGGGAGCGGCTGCCAGGGGTCGCCCGTACGACGGGCCTGCGCGAGGTCGCGGTGGTACTCCTCCTCCGCTGGCTCGATCTCGGTCTCGACGAAGTCCTTGACGCGGGCGGTCAGGTCGGCGGCGCGCGGTGAGGGAGAGAAGTCCACGTACCGCACAGTAGTGCGACGATGCTCCCGTGCAGACCCTCCTGCCTGCCCTGACCGCCCTCGCCGCGGTCGCGCTGCTCGCGGGCGGATGCAGCGGTGAGGGCGAGCCCGGGGCCACGCCGTCGCCCCCGCCGCCCTCGGCGTCCGAGCACGCCGGCGCCGACGAGCCGTCGCTGCGCGCCGGCCTCGTGCGCCTCTGGGTCGGCGACGACGCCACGGCCGAGGACACCGAGACGGGCGAGTGCTTCGCCGACGCGCTGATCGAGGCCTCGACCCCGCAGCAGCTGGCCGGCGCGGGCATCCTCGACGGCTCCCACACCGTTGTGGCCGAGCTGCCGGTCCTCGACCGGGCCGGCGCCGAGCTGTGGGTCGATGCCCAGCTCGCCTGCACCGACCTGGTCGCCGAGTCGACGCGAGCCCAGGTCGCCGCGACCAAGGGCAAGGTCGACCGCACCGCCTACGAGGCCTGCCTGCGCGACGCCCTCACCGAGCAGCAGCTGCGCGAGGCCGCCGAGGAGGCGGTCATGGGCAACCTCGCCGGTGACGCCGTCTCGGCCTTCAGCGCCGCCCAGCTCACCTGCGTCCAGCAGGCCCTCCCACCCGACTGACCCGTCACCGACTGCGCGAAATCACCGCTGACCCGTCAGAAAGTCCCTGACGGGTCAGCGGGGTGCGGCTTTGCGGGGCTCAGGCCGGGAAGGAGCCGCCGGTCTCCGCGAGATTGCGCAGCCACGGGGTGGGGCGGAAGCGCTCGCCGTACGTCGCGGCGAGCTCGTCGGCGCGCTTGACGAACGCCGTCAGGCCGATCTCGCCGTCCGCCCCAGAGCCGGACGGAGCCTCGTAGCCGGTCATGAACTGCGCCGCGCCACCGGTCATCGGCGGGAAGCCGATGCCCATGATCGAGCCGATGTTGGCGGCCGCCGCGGACTCGATCACGCCCTCCTCGAAGCACTTGGCAGTCTCGAGCGCCTCGGCGAAGAGCATCCGGTCCTTCACGTCCTGCAGCGGCGGCTGCTCCTCGGCGACCGGGAACAGCTCGGCCAGGCCCGTCCAGAGGGACTGACGCTTGCCGTCCTCGTAGTCGTAGAACCCGGCGCCGCGCAGGCGGCCAGCGCGGCCGGCCTCCAGCATCCGGTCGACGACCGCGGTGCCCGGGTGCTCCGGCGCGGGCGAGCCCTCGCGCTCGGCGGCCTCGCGGGTGGCCTTGGCGATCTTGGCCATGAGCTCGAGGTTCAGCTCGTCGGAGAGCTGGAGCACGGGGGCGGGGTAGCCGGCTTGGGTCGTGGCGCGCTCGATGGTCCAGGGGCGCACGCCCTCAGCCAGCATCGCCATGCCCTCGTTGACCATGAAGCCGATGACGCGGGAGGTGTAGAACCCGCGGCTGTCGTTGACGACGATCGGCGTCTTGCGGATCTGCTGCACGACGTCGTAGGCCTTGGCCAGCGCCGCGTCCGAGGTCGCCTTGCCCTTGATGATCTCGACCAGCGGCATCTTGTCGACGGGGCTGAAGAAGTGCAGCCCGATGAAGTCGGCCGGGCGGTCGACACCCTCCGCGAGCTCGGTGATCGGCAGCGTCGAGGTGTTGGAGCACAGGAGCGCGTCCTCGTTGACGTACGGCGCGATCTCGGCGAACACCTTGTGCTTCAGGGACGGGTCCTCGAAGACGGCCTCGATGACCAGGTCGCAGCCGGCGAGGTCGGACGGGTCGGTCGTGGCGGTGATCCGTCCGAGCAGCTCGTCCTTCTTCTCCGGGGTGGACTTGCCGCGCGAGATGGCCTTGTCCAGCAGCTTCTCCGAGTAGGCCTTGCCCTTGTCGGCGCTGGCCTGCTCGACGTCCTTGAGCACGACCTCCATGCCGGCGCGGGCGCAGGAGTAGGCGATGCCGGCGCCCATCATGCCGGCGCCGAGGACGCCGACCTTCGTGGCCTTGAACGGTTCGAACCCGTCGGGGCGCAGCGAGCCGGAGTTGATCGCCTGCAGGTCGAAGAAGAACGCCTGGATCATGTTCTTCGAGCCCTGGTTGACGATCAGGTTGGTCAGGTAGCGCGACTCGATGCGGGAGGCGGTGTCGAAGTCGACCTGCGCCCCCTCGACCGCGGCGCTGAGGATCGCGCGGGCGGCGGGGTAGACGGCGCCCTTGGTCTGCTTGCGCAGCAGCGCGGGGAACGCCGGCAGGAAGCCCGCCAGCGCCGGGGACTTCGGGGTGCCGCCGGGCATCTTGTAGCCGGGCGCGTCCCAGGGGTTCTGCGCGGCCTCGGGGTTGGCCTTGATCCACGCCTTGGCCGCGGGAACGAGCTCCTCGCGGGTGGCGACCAGCTCGTCGACCAGGCCCTTCTCCTTGGCGGACTGCGGGTTGAACTGCGTGCCCTGGAGCAGCACGTCCATCAGGCCGGACTGCAGGCCGAGGAGACGCACGATGCGGGTGACGCCGCCGCCGCCGGGCAGCAGGCCCAGGCTGGACTCGGGCAGGCCGAGCTTGACCTTGGCGTCGTCGACGACGATGCGGTGGTTGGTGGCCAGCGCGATCTCGAAGCCACCGCCGAGCGCGGCGCCGTTGATGGCGGCCACGACCGGACGGGGGTACTTCTCGAGGCGGCGCAGGCCGGCCTTGACGCTCTCGGCGAGCTCGAAGACCGAGGCGGCGTCGTCCTTGGTCGCCTGCACCATGGACTTGAGGTTGCCGCCGGCGAAGAAGGTCTTCTTGGCGCTCGTCACCACGACGCCCGTCACGTCGTCGACCTCGGCGTACAGCCGGTCGACGGCGTCGTTCATCGAGGAGATGTAGAGCTCGTTCATGGTGTTGGCGCTCGACGTCGGGTCGTCGAGGATCAGCGTGACGACGCCGTCGGCGTCGCGCTCGTAGTGCACAGCGGTCTCGGTCGTGGTGCTCATCTGGGTGTCCTGTTCTGGTGTCGGTGGTTGAGGTGCGAGGGCCGCTAGGCCCGAGCCTCGAAACCACCTGTTCTGGAGTTGTGCTGCAGGCCTGCGCTCAGCTCACGGGTCTCGACACGCGGGTCACGGCTTCGTTCCTCAGCCGTGCCGCTCGCTCGACCACCATCAGCGGGTCCGCTGACGCGTCCCCGCTCACACCAGCTCCACGATGGTCGCGATGCCCATGCCGCCGCCGACGCAGAGCGTGGCCAGGCCCCGGCGCAGGTCGCGGCGCTGCAGCTCGTCGATGAGCGTGCCGAGGATCATCGCGCCGGTCGCGCCGAGCGGGTGACCCATGGCGATCGCGCCGCCGTTGACGTTGGTGATGTCGTGGCTGATGCCCATGTCGCGCATGAACCGCATCGCGACAGCGGCGAACGCCTCGTTGATCTCGAACAGGTCGATGTCGTCGACCGTCAGGCCGGCCTTGGCCAGCGCCTTGCGGGCAGCCGGGGCAGGACCGGTCAGCATGATCACCGGGTCGGCGCCGGAGACGGCGGTCGCCAGGATGCGCGCCCGCGGCGTGAGACCGAGGTCGGTGCCGACCTGCTCGGAGCCGATCGCCATGACCGCGGCGCCGTCGACGATGCCCGAGGAGTTGCCGGCGTGGTGGACGTGGTTGATCTTCTCGATCCAGTGGTACTTCTCCAGCGCCACGTCGTCGAAGCCGGCGTCGGCGCCGATCTGCGCGAACGACGCCTTGAGGCCCGCGAGACCCTCGGGGCTGGTGTCGGGGCGGATCGTCTCGTCGTGGTCGAGGATGGTGAGGCCGCTGGCGTCCTTGACCGGGATGACCGCGCCACCGAAGTAGCCGTTGGCCCAGGCCTTGGCGGCGCGGTGGTGCGACTCGGCGGCGTAGGCGTCGACGTCACCGCGGTCCCAGCCCTCGATGGTGGCGATGAGGTCGGCGCCGATGCCCTGCGGGACGAAGCCGGTCTTGAGCGCCGTGGCCGGGTCGGAGGCCCAGGCGCCGCCGTCGGAGCCCATCGGCACCCGGCTCATCGACTCGACGCCGCCGGCGAGGATCAGGTCCTCGAAGCCGCCGCGGACGCGGGACGCGGCCTGGTTGACCGCCTCGAGGCCCGAGGCGCAGAAGCGGTTGAGCTGGACGCCCGCGACCGTGTCGGGGTAGCCGGCCGCGAGCGCGGCGGTCTTGGCGATGTCGCCGCCCTGGTCACCGATCGGAGTGACGACACCGAGCACGACGTCGTCGACGCGGGCCGGGTCCAGGCCGGGGTTGCGCTCCTTGACGGCGTCGAGCAGGCCGACCACCAGGTCGACGGGCTTGACCTCGTGCAGGGAGCCGTTGGCCTTGCCCTTGCCGCGCGGCGTACGGATGTGGTCGTACACGAATGCTTCTGCCATGACCGTCCTCGGTGTTGTGGTGACGTGCTGGTGTGTCGTGGGTCGAGCGCCCCCCCATGATTGTGACACTATCGGTGTCACAATCGTCAAGGGCGGCCGTGTGGGTTGACTCACCCGCGGGCTGCACGATGTCCGAGGCCCTCGAAGGAGGCAGGCATGAGCCAGGAGCCCGGCGCCGACGGCGCGAGCGAGCCGCGGGGCCTGCTCACCCTGGACGAGCTCACCGCCCGGGTCGGCATGAGCGTGCGCAACGTGCGCTTCTACACGACCAAGGGCCTGGTGCCGCCGCCGATCCGGCGTGGCCGCTCGGGCTACTACACCTCCGATCACGTGGCCCGGCTCGAGCTGGTGAAGGAGCTGCAGAGCCACGGGTTCACGCTCGCCGCGATCGAGGGCTACCTGGCAGGGATCCCGACGGAGTCCAGCCCCGAGGACATCGCCCTACGGCGCTCGATGCTCGCGCCCTGGCAGGCCGGGCGCCCCGTCGTACTCTCCCGAGACGAGCTGGTCCGGCGCTGCGACCGGGACGTCTCCACCGAGGACCTGCAGGTCCTGGAGGCCCTCGGCATCGTCGTACCGGCCGGCTCGGACGCCTTCGAAGTCGCCGAGTCGCAGCTGTCGGTCGGGCTGGCGCTGCTCGACCTGGGGTACCCGCTCGAGGCCGCCGTGGCCACCGGCGAGATCTACCGCCGCCACGGTCGCGAGATCGCCCATGAGCTGTACGACGTGTTCCGCCGCATGGTCTGGCCGGTCTACCGCGAGTCCGGCGCCACACCGGAGACGGTGCAGGCCATCGTCGAGCGGCTCAAGCCCCTGTCGATCGCCAGCCTGGTCTCCGCCTACGAGGCCGGCATGGACGAAACCAAGCGCGAGAACATCGCGCGCAAGGCGCGCGGCTGAGGTGAGTGCGCCGGCCGGGCCGTGAGTTTCACCGGGTCCCCGGTGAAACTGGTGGATCCCCCACCAAGTTTCATACGGGAGGCGTGAGTTTCACCGGGTCCCCGGTGAAACTCGTCAGCGCCACCCGCGCCGAAGCGCCCGCCACCAGGAGGTGACGGGCGCTTCGAGGAGTGCGTGGTGCGGGTCAGCGACGACCGGAGCTGAAGGACGCCGCGGTGTGGCCCCCGCCCGAGGAGGACGCCGAGCCGCCGCGCGAGCGACCGCCGCCGGAGCGAGCACCGCCGGCCTTGGGGGCCGCCTGGGCGGACCCGCCGCGGGAGCGGCCGCCACCGGACCTGGGCTGGCCGCCGGAGCGACCGCCGCCACCGCCACCGCCGCCACCGGAACGGCGACGCGGGCCGCTGCCGGCCGGGCGCGAGCCCGACGACTCGGGGCGGTCGAGCTCGATGCCGCCGACGACGACCGTGCGCTCGCCGGGGGCGAGGGTGGCCAGCATCGGGTGGGAGGCGCCGTCGATGCGCGTGGTGGTCGGCTTGATGCCGGCCGCGCGGGTCAGCTGGCGCACGTCGCGCACCTGGTCGTCGGTCATCAGCGTGATGACGGTGCCCGCGGCGCCGGCTCGCGCCGTACGGCCGGAGCGGTGCAGGTAGGCCTTGTGCTCGGTCGGCGGGTCCGCGTGGACCACGAGGGCCACGTCGTCGACGTGGATGCCGCGAGCGGCGATGTCGGTCGCGACCAGGGTCGTGGCCTTGCCGGAGTGGAACATCTCCATGTTGCGCGTGCGCGCGTTCTGGCTGAGGTTCCCGTGCAGGTCGACCGAGGGCACGCCGGACTTGTTCAGCTGGCGCGCCAGCGCCTTGGCGCCGTGCTTGGTACGGGTGAAGACCACGGTGCGGCCGGGCGCGCTGGTCAGGTCGACCAGGACGGAGATCCGGTGCTCGCGGGCCACGTGCAGGACGTGGTGGTCCATCGTCGACACCGGCGACTGCGCCGAGTCGGCCTCGTGGACCTTGGGCGAGTGCAGGAACCGCTTGACCAGGACATCGATCGCCTTGTCGAGCGTGGCCGAGAAGAGCAGGCGCTGCCCGGACTGCGGGGTCTTGTCCATGATCCGGCGTACGGCGGGCAGGAAGCCCAGGTCAGCCATGTGGTCGGCCTCGTCGAGCACGGTGACCTCGATGTTGCCGAGGTCGAGGTGACCCTGCTGCATGAGGTCCTCGAGGCGGCCGGGGCAGGCGACGACGATGTCGACGCCCTTGCGGAGGCCCTGGACCTGCGGGTTCTGGCCGACGCCGCCGAAGACGGTGATCGTCGAGAAGCCGGCGGCCTGGGCCAGCGGCTGCAGGGCGGCGTGGATCTGGCCGACGAGCTCGCGCGTGGGCGCCAGGATCAGCGCGCGGGGCGACTTGGGCGCCGCGCGGCGACCGCTGTCGCTCAGGCGGGAGATCATCGGCAGCAGGAACGCGTAGGTCTTGCCGGAGCCGGTGCGGCCGCGGCCGAGTACGTCACGACCGGCGAGCGAGTCAGGCAGCGTCGCGGCCTGGATCGGGGTCGGGACGGTGATGCCGTTCTTGGTCAGGATGGCGACGAGCGCGGAGGGGACGCCGAGCTCGGCGAAGGAAGGAACAGAGTTCACAGAAGTCACTAACGTTGGTGTGTCTCACCAAGCTGGCCCGTCGGCGACGGGCGGAAAGCATGTGCCTCACGAAGGAGGGGCGCGACCCGAGACGAGAAGTTCCGGTGCGCGCGGGAGCTCGAGGCAAGACTGAACGAGCTGCTGGATAAGACCCTAGAGCAATGGCGCTCCCAACCCCGCATTGCGACGCCTCCCTAGGGTGTGAGCATGACCACCGTCCTCGTCACCGGCGCCACGGGCTTCGTCGGTCGCCGGCTCGTGCCCGAGCTCGTCGAGCGCGGACACGCGGTGCGCGCGATGACCCGCCGCCCCGACGCGTACGACGGTCCGGGCGAGGCCGTGGCCGGTGACGTCCACGACCCCGCCAGCCTGGAGCGGGCGCTCGCGGGCGTGGACGTCGCGGTCTACCTCGTGCACTCGCTCGACGACGACGACTTCGAGCGCAAGGACGCGGAGGCGGCCACGGCGTTCGGGCGCGCGGCCGCGGGCGCCGACGTACGCCAGATCGTCTACCTCGGCGGTCTCGGCGCCGACGCCGACGACCTGTCCGCCCACCTCCGCTCGCGTCGCGAGGTCGAGAGGCTGCTCGGCGAGGCCGGGGTCCCGGTGACCGTGCTGCGCGCCGCGATCGTCGTCGGCGCGGGGGGCATCTCGTGGGAGATGACCCGGCAGCTGGTGAAGAACCTCCCCGCGATGGTGGTGCCCAGGTGGGCCGCCACCCGCACGCAGCCGATCGCGATCTCCGACGTCGTGCGCTACCTCGCCGGCGTCGTCGACGTGCCGCAAGCGCTGGGCCGGGTCTACGAGATCGGCGGCGCCGACCGGCTCAGCTACGTCGAGATGCTGCAGCAGGCCTCGCAGGTCATGAACGGCCGGACCGCCCGCGTGGTGCAGGTCCCCGTGCTGACGCCGAAGCTGTCGTCGTACTGGATCTCCTTCGTCACCAACGTCGACGTCACCACGGGACGCAACCTCATCGACTCCATGGGGACCGAGGTGATCGTCACCGACGACGCCATCCGCGAGCTGGTCCCGGGTGAGCCGTTGACCTACACGCAGGCGGTCGAGGCTGCGATCCGCGAGTCGGCGTAGGGGTCACCCGAACAGCAGCGGCAGCGCGAAGAGCATGGTCAGCGACCAGGTGCAGTGGGTCAGGATCGGAGCCAGGATGCCCCCCGACGCCCGGCGCTGGAGGCCGACGATCAGGCCGAGGAGCATCGCGGCGAAGGACAGCATCACGTTGCCCGAGGCCAGCGTGGCCACGAAGTAGGCCAGCGTCGTCCAGAGCACCGGCCGGCGCGGGATGGCCGCGTAGGCCGCCCCGCGGAAGAAGAGCTCCTCGGCCACGCCGTTGACCGCGGTGATGACGACCAGGAGGGGCAGCGATCCCTGGTCGGCGAAGTCGAGGATGGAGCTGACCTGACGCTCCAGGGGGTCGATGGTGCGCACGAGCAGGCCGCCGACCACGAACACCGCGGACAGCGCGAGGCCGATCAGGATCGGGGTGAGGACCGGCCGGACGTGCGCCTCACGGCGCTGGATCCGGCCCAGGTGCAGCGGACCGGAGGCGAAGGCACCGACCGCCCAGACGGCCGCGAGCCCGAACGTCGCGGGGTAGAACCAGCGGCTGCCCGGGTCGATGCGCAGCGACAGGCCCAGCACCAGGGCGCCGAGCAGGACGAAGCCGACGGTGACCAGCTGGCGACGGCGCAGCGCCTGCGGGGTCTCCCGGTGGTCGCGCGGAACGACGTCCCACAACGAGCGCTCGAGCCACGTCCGCACACAGATCACCCCTCGCCGTACGACTCTACGGGCGAGGGGTGATCGTGCTGGAGCGCTGTGACGAGGACTACTTCTTGAAGGCGTCCTTGACGTCTCCGGCGGCGTCCTTGACCTTCTCGACGCCGTCCTTCATCGAGGCGCTGGCCTGGTCGCCCTTGCCCTCGGCCTCGAGGTTCTCATCACCCGTGGCCTTGCCGGTGCCCTCCTTGGCCTTGCCGCCCAGGTCCTCGGCCTTGTTGCTCAGCTTGTCGTCCAGTCCCATCGCTACCTCCAGGGTTGTGCGGGTACGCCGCCGGGCGGATGCCCGCGGACGTCCCTCCAGTGAACGTCAGAACGCCGTCCTCCACCTCACCCCGGCGGATGGTCCGCAGATCCGTGACGTAGTTCTGCTTCAGCAGCCAGGGCGCCCGGTCGCCCTGCTTGGGCAGCCGGTCGAGGTCCCGGAGCACGTAGCCGGCCTTGAAGTCCAGGAACGGCTGCTCGCCCACCGCCGGGTCGCGCACCGCGACGACCGACGTGGCGCCACGCTCGTCGAGGTGCCGCAGCAGCCGGCACACGTAGTCGGCGACCAGGTCGGCCTTGAGCGTCCACGAGGCGTTGGTGTAGCCGATCGTGTAGGCGAAGTTCGGGACGCCGCTGAGCATCAGCGCCTTGTAGGCCATCGTCCGCGACAGCTCCACCGGCGCGCCGTCCACGTGGAGGTCGATGCCGCCGAAGGGCAGCAGCCGCAGCCCGGTCGCGGTCACGACCAGGTCGGCCTCGAGCTCGCGTCCGGACGTCAGCCGGATGCCGCGCTCGGTGAAGGTCTCGATGGTGTCGGTGACGACGGCGGCCGTGCCGCGCCGCAGCGCCTTGAACAGGTCGCCGTCCGGCACGAAGCAGACCCGCTGGTCCCAGGGGTCGTAGACCGGCTTGAAGTGCTCGTCGACATCCATGCCGTCGGGCAGCTGCTTGGCGGTCTGGCTGCGGATGACTCGCTTGACGAGCCCGGGGCGGCGCCGGCTCAGCTGGTAGAACCCGATCGCGGTGAGGATGTTGGACCAGCGGACGGCCGGGTAGGCCAGCCGCTGAGGCAGGCGCCTGAGCAGCCGGGCCAGCGGGTCGCGGCCCGCCCGGGAGAGCACGTACGTCGGCGAGCGCTGCAGCATGGTGACGTGCGCGGCGGTCTCGGCCATCGCGGGGACCAGCGTGATCGCCGTTGCCCCGCTGCCGATCACCACGACCCGCTTGCCGGAGTGGTCCAGGTCCTCCGGCCAGTGCTGCGGATGCACGATCTCGCCACCGAACCGCTCCTGGCCCGGCAGCTCGGGAGCGTAGCCCCGCTCGTAGTCGTAGTAGCCCGAGCACGCCCATAGGAAACTCGTCGTGATGGTCACGGGCTCGCCGTCGCGCTCGACCTCCACCGTCCACCGCGCGGTCTCGGAGTCCCAGCTCGCGCTGGTGACGCGGTGCCGGTAACGGATCAGCGCGTCGACGCCGTACTCGTGCGCGACCGTGCGCAGGTAGTCGAGGATCAGCGGCCCGTCGGCCAGCGCGGTGTCGCCGGGCCACGGCCGCCAGTGGAAGCCGAACGTGAACATGTCGGAGTCCGAGCGGATGCCGGGGTAGCGGAAGAGGTCCCAGGTCCCCCCGCTTCGCTCGCGGCTCTCCAGCACCGCCACGCTGCGGCCCGGGTGCTCGGTGCGCAGGCGGCAGGCCGCGCCGATCCCGGCCAGTCCCGCCCCGATCACCAGGACGTCCACGTGCTCGGTGCTCATGCCCGGATAGTAGAGCGAGCGCTCACGCCTGGACGGCGACGCCGCGGTCGATGAGGTCGTCGACACCCGCGACGCCCCAGGCGGCGAGGGCCTCACGAGTGTGCTGGCCGGCGGCGGCCGACGGGGGGAGGCCGAGCGTCGCGGAGGTGCGGGAGAAACGGGGGGCCGGCTGCGGCTGGACCATCCCGTCCCGCTCCACGAAGGTGCCGCGGGCGCGCAGGTGCGGGTGCTCGAACGCCTCGCTGATCGGGATGATCCCGGCGACGCAGGCGTCGGTGCCCTCGAAGAGCTCGACCCACTCGGCCTGGGTGCGCGACCGGAGGGTCTCGGTGAGCAGCGCCCGCATCTCGGCGTACCTCTCGGGCTCGCCCTGTCCGGGGCAGATGTCCTTGATGTCGAGCGTCGTGACGAGCGCGTCGAAGAACTGCGGCTCGAGCGCGGCCACCGAGAGGTGCCGGCCGTCGGCGGTCTCGTAGACGTCGTAGAACGGCACGCCGCCGTCGAGCAGGTTGGCGCCACGCTCCTCGGTGAAGCCGCCGCCGGCGAGGAAGGCCGCGGTCATGGCGTTGAGGTGGGCGGTGCCGTCGACGATCGCGGCGTCCACGACCTGGCCCCGGCCGGAGATCCTGGACTCCAGGAGGGCGGCGAGGACGCCGATGACCAGGTACGTCGAGCCGCCACCGAAGTCGCCGACCAGGTTGCTCGGGAAGTGCGGGCGGGCGGGATCCTGCCCCATGCCGTGGAGCGCCCCGGTGATCGCGATGTAGTTCATGTCGTGGCCGGCGGACTGGGCCAGCGGCCCGTCCTGGCCCCACCCGGTCATGCGGCCGTAGACCAGCCGCTCGTTGACGGCGAGGCAGTCGTCCGGGCCCAGCCCGAGCCGCTCGGTCACGCCGGGACGCATCCCCTCGACGACCACGTCGGCGCCGCGGACCAGCTCGAGGACGGTGGCGACCGCCTCGGGGTCCTTGAGGTTCAGGGCGACGCTGGGCCGGCCGCGGTTGAGCAGCATGCTCGCGCCTCCGGCGAGCAGCTGTCCGCCGGGACGCTCGACCCGGATCACGTCGGCCCCGAGGTCGGCCAGGATCATGCAGGCGTGCGGGCCGGGCCCGATGCCGGCGATCTCCACGACCTTCACCCCGCGCAGCGGCCCGGTGCCCTGACCCAGTTCGTACGTCATGGCGGCGAGCATGACAGAGCGGGAGTGACCGCGGCCGCGTGAGCCGCCGCACCGAATCTTGCAACTAGTTGCATAGGCCTGCCAGGCTGCCCGCATGGCCCTCGAGCACGCCCTTCTCGTCGCGCTGCGGGAGCGGCCCGCCAGCGGGTCGGATCTGGCCAGGCGATTCAGCCGCTCGATCGGGTTCTTCTGGAGCGCCACCCACCAGCAGATCTACCGGGTGCTGGCGCGCATGGAGGCCGACGGCTGGCTGCAGGTGACCCCGGTCGCGCAGGCGGGCAGGCCGGACCAGAAGGTGTACGACGTCACGCCGGCCGGCGCGGCCGCCCTGGCCGAGTGGCTGTCCGAGCCGACCCCTCCGCACGCGCTGCGCAGCGACCTCGCGGTGAAGATGCGCGGGGCGTCGTTCGGCGACCGCGCGGCGGTGCTGGACGTCGTCCGCGCCCACCTGGCCGACCACCACGCGCGACTGGAGCACTACCGCCGACTCATGGAGCGCGACTACCCGGCGCCCGACCACCCGGCGAGCCTGAGCGGGCTCGACCTCGACCACTACCTCGTGCTGCGCGGCGGAATCCTCACCGAGGAGACCTGGGTGACGTGGCTGACCGAGTACCTGGAGGCCCACACATGACCCCGTCGACGGACTACCCGAACCTGCTGTCCCCGATCACCCTGGGCTCGCTGACGCTGCGCAACCGCGTGGTCATGGGGTCCATGCACACCGGGCTCGAGGACCGGCGACGAGACCTCCCGGACCTCGCGGCGTACTTCGCCGAGCGCGCCCGCGGCGGGGTCGGGCTGATCATCACCGGCGGCTACGCCCCGAACAAGCGCGGCTGGCTCAAGCCGCTGGCCTCGGAGATGACGACGCGGCTGCAGGCGATGCGGCACCGCGAGGTGACGTCCGCGGTCCACGAGGAGGGCGGCGCGATCGCACTGCAGGTGCTGCACGCGGGCCGCTACGGCTACCACCCGCTCAGCGTCTCCGCCTCGTCGCGCAAGTCGCCGATCACGCCGTTTCGCCCGAGCGCCCTGACGACGCGCGGCGTGGACCGGACCGCCACGGACTTCGCGCGCTCGGTCGCGCTGGCGGTGAAGGCGGGCTACGACGCGGTCGAGATCATGGGCTCCGAGGGCTACCTCATCAACCAGTTCCTGGCCGCGCGCACCAACGACCGCACGGACGCCTGGGGCGGTACGGCGGCGAAGCGGATGCGCTTCCCCGTCGAGGTCGTGCGCCGCGCGCGCGAGCTGGTCGGGGACGACCTGCCGATCGTCTACCGGATCTCGCTGCTCGACCTGGTCGAGGGCGGCCAGACCTGGGCGGAGGTGGTCGAGCTCGCCGGGCTGCTGGAGGCCGCGGGGGTCACCGTGCTCAACACCGGCATCGGATGGCACGAGGCACGGGTGCCCACGATCCTCACCCAGGTCCCGCGCGGCGCCTGGCGATCCGCGACCGCGCGGCTGAAGGGCGTGGTGTCGGTTCCGGTGTGCGCGTCCAACCGGATCAACACCCCCGAGCTCGCCGAGGAGATCCTCGCCGCGGGCGAGGCCGACCTGGTGTCGCTGGCCCGCCCCCTGCTCGCCGATCCGGAGTTCGTGGCCAAGGCCGCGGCCGGCCGGGCTGACGAGATCAACACCTGCATCGCCTGCAACCAGGCCTGCCTCGACCACGTCTTCGCCAACCGCAAGGCCTCGTGCCTGGTCAACCCGCGCGCCTGCCGCGAGCTGACCCTCACGCTGGGCGCCACGCGGCGCGTCGCCTCCGTGGCCGTCGTCGGCGCCGGTCCGGCCGGCCTCGCCGCCGCGGTCTCGGCCGCGGAGCGCGGCTTCGCGGTGACGCTGTTCGAGCGGTCGATGGCGATCGGTGGGCAGTTCCGCCTGGCCATGGCCGTGCCGGGCAAGGAGGACTTCGCCGACACCCTGCGCTACTACGCCCGGCGGCTCGAGGTGCTCGGGGTCGACGTGCGGCTCGGGGTCGCCGCGTCGCCCGACGACCTGGCGGCCTACGACGAGGTGGTCGTGGCGACCGGGGTCGTGCCGCGGGTGCCGTCGTTCCCGGGGGTCGACCACCCCCACGTGGTGTCGTACGCCGACGTGCTCTCCGGCGCGGTCGTGCCGGGCCGACGCGTGGCCGTCGTGGGCGCCGGCGGCATCGGCGTCGACGTGAGCGTCTGGCTCACCCACGGCCCGGCCGAGGAGCTCGACGAGTGGATGTCGCACTGGGGCGTGGGCGACCCGTCGCTGCACCCCGGCGGCCTGACCGAGCGCAAGCCCCGCACGCCGCTGCGCGAGGTGACGCTGATCCAGCGCAAGACCACCCCGATCGGCATCGGGCTGGGCAAGACGTCCGGCTGGGCGCACCGGGCCGTGCTCAAGCAGTCGGGCGTCGTCCAGGTCAGCGGCGCGACGTACGAGCGGATCGACGACGCCGGCCTGCACCTGAGCGTCGACGGCGTCGCCTCGGTGCTCGACGTCGACCACATCGTGCTCTGTGCGGGGCAGGAGTCCGTGCGCGGGCTGTACGACGAGCTGGTCGCGGCCGGCGCGTCCGCGCACCTCATCGGCGGCGCCGACGTGGCCACCGAGCTCGACGCCAAGCGTGCGATCGAGCAGGGGACGCGGGTGGCGGCGGCGCTGTGAGCGGGCTTGTAACTCAGTGTTACGTCCGCTAGGAGGGTGGCCAGTCACCCGGGTAGTCGACGTAACACCGAGTTACAAGAAGCTGGCCGCTACCGTCGGCCGCATGATCCGTGACTTCACCGACAACGAGGCGCGACGGGCGCTGGTGCTCAAGTGGGGGACCGTCGAGCGCGACGTGATCCCGGCCTGGGTGGCGGAGATGGACTACGCACTGGCCCCGCCGGTGGCGCAGGCGCTGAGCGAGGCGGTGGCGCGCGGGGTGACCGGCTACCCGCCGTTCGAGATGGGCGGCGAGCTCGGCCGGGCGTACGCCGGGTGGGCGCGGCGGCAGTTCGGGAGCGAGGTCGACCCGGAGCTGGTGATCCCGACGGTCGACGTGACGGCCGGGGTGCGGGTCGCCCTGGACGTGCTCTGCGATCCCGGTCCGATGGTGATGCCCGGACCGGCGTACGCGCCGCAGCTGCAGGTGGCGCAGGTGACCGGGCGCGAGCGGGTCGACCTGCTCCTCGACCCTGACGCCGAGCGCGCCGAGCTGGACCTGGACCGGCTGGACCGGCTGTTCTCCGACGGGGCGCGCACCCTGCTGCTGACCCAGCCGCACAACCCGTGGGGACGGGCCTTCAGCCGCGCCGAGCTGGAGGGGGTGCGCGACGTCGTCGTACGGCACGGGGCGCGGGTGATCTCGGACGAGATCCACGCCCCGCTGGTGCTCGAGGGCGCCGAGCACGTCTCCTATCTCTCCATCGACGGCACCGCCGACCACGCGGTGGCGGTGGTCGCCGCGTCGAAGGCGTTCAACACCGCCGGCCTGCGGTGCGCCCAGATCATCAGCGCCGACCGCGCCACCCACGAGCGGCTCGTGGACGTGCCGCTGGTGCGCAACGACTCGTGGTCGCCGCTCGGCGTCGTCGCCGCGGTGGCCGCCTACACCGACGGGGACGAGTGGCTCGGGGCCCTGCGCACGCGCCTGTCCGCCCAGCGCGACCTGCTCGGCGTCCTGCTCGCCGAGCAGCTGCCGGCGGCCCGGATGCGGCCGCTCGAGGCGACGTACCTCGCCTGGCTCGACCTGCGCGCCTACGGCCACGACGACCCGGCCGCCGTCGCGCTCGAGCGCGGGCGGGTGCGGCTGGCGCCGGGCCACGACTACCAGCCGGGTCTAGGCGGACACGTGCGGCTCAACATCGCCACGTCGCCCGAGCGGCTGACCCTCATCGTCCAGCGCCTCGCCGAGGCGCTGGGAGAGCCTGCCTCATAGACTCCGAGCCGTGAAGATCACGGTGATCGGCTGCGGCTACCTCGGCGCCACCCACGCGGCCTGCATGGCCGAGCTCGGCTACGACGTCCTCGGCGTCGAGGTCGACGACCGCAAGCGCGAGCTGCTCGCCGCCGGCGAGGTGCCGATGTACGAGCCCGGCCTCGCCGACCTGCTCTCCCAGCACGTCGCCTCCGGCCGGCTGCGCTTCACCGACTCCCTCGAGGAGGCCGCCGCCTTCGCCGACCTGCACTTCGTCTGCGTCGGCACCCCCCAGCTGCCGTCGAGCATGGGCGCCGACGTCTCGTACGTCGAGGCGGCGATCAGCGGGCTGGCGCCGCACCTGACCCGACCGTCGTACGTCGTCGGCAAGTCGACCGTGCCGGTCGGGACCGCCGCCCGGATGTCGGCCCTGCTCGCCGAGTTGGCACCGGTCGGCGCCGAGGCGGAGCTGGTGTGGAACCCCGAGTTCCTGCGCGAGGGCTTCGCAGTCAAGGACACGCTGGAGCCGGACCGGGTCGTGCTCGGCGTCACCAGCGAGCGCTCGGAGAAGGTCCTGCGCGACTTCTACGCGCCGATCCTCGAGCGCGGCACCCCACTCGTCGTGACCGACTACGCCACCGCCGAGCTCGTCAAGGTCTCGGCCAACGCGTTCCTCGCCACCAAGATCTCCTTCATCAACGCGGTCTCCGAGGTGTGCGAGGCGGCCGGCGCCGACGTCGTGGACCTGGCCGACGCGATCGGCCACGACGTCCGGATCGGCCGCCGCTTCCTCAACGCCGGCATCGGCTTCGGCGGCGGCTGCCTGCCCAAGGACATCCGCGCCTTCGTGCACCGGGCCGGGGAGCTCGGTGTGGAGGACGCGATGTCGTTCCTGCGCCAGGTCGACGACATCAACCAGCGCCAGCGCTCGCGCGTCGCCGAGATCGCCGAGGGGATGCTGGGCGGCAGCGTCGCCCGGTCCCGGATCGCGGTCTGGGGCGCGGCCTTCAAGCCCGACAGCGACGACGTCCGTGACTCCCCCGCGCTGTCCATCGCCGGCAAGCTGCATCTGCGCGGCGCCGATGTCACCGTCTACGACCCGCAGGCCAACGAGACCGCGCGCGCGGCCTTCCCGACGCTCGGCTACGCCGGCTCCGCCGTCGACGCCGCCCGCGACGCCGACCTGGTGCTGCACCTCACCGAGTGGCCGGAGTTCCGCACGGTCGACCTCGCCGAGGTCGGGGGCGTCGTACGCCGCAAGCAGATCCTCGACGGCCGCAACCTGCTCGACCTCGACGCCTGGCGCGAGGCCGGCTGGACCGCCCGCGGGCTCGGCCGGCACTGAGCTCTGGGGCGCCCCGGCGCGCCGGAGCGCCGTACTAGGCGCGTGTCACGGCACGTCGGCGGGGTCGGCCTCGAGCAGCCGGGAGGGGTGGAAGCCGGGCCAGGTGCGCTCGACGTGGGCCGGGTCGAGCAGGTAGTCGAGGTCGGCCTGCCAGGTGTGGCCGGTGGCGTTGCGGCGCAGGACGTAGCCCAGGCCGTGGGTGCGGTAGACCGCCGCACCGGAGCGCAGCACCGCGTCGAGGAGCTGGGCGTCGACGAACTTGCGCACCGAGCGGAAGCCTCCGACCTCGCGCAGCAGGCCGCGCTCGATGAGCATCGTGCCGCCGGCGACGAACACGGCGTACAGCTCGCTGGGATAGCCGCGCTTGACCGTCAGGTCCGGCTCGGCGAGGTAGTGCAGCTCCGACTGGGTGCCGACGAGCTGGGCGCCGCTGTAGGCGCGGGCCCGCAGCAGGTCGGCGACCAGGTCGGGGGCGTACCAGTCGTCGTCGTCCATCTTGAGAACCAGGTCGCCCGAGGCGGCGTCGCTCGCCGCGGCCAGCACGTCGCCGAACACCGCCGACGCTGCCGCCGGCACGACGTGCAGCGCGATCGACGCCGGCAGCAGGTCCCGGACCCGCGCGGGGTCGGGCTCGAAGCCGTGCGGTGCGAGGACCAGCTCCAGCGACTCCACGCCCCGCTGACGCGCGACCTGGCGCAGGGCGAAGTCCAGCATCTCCGGACGCCGCGTCGCGAGCACCACGCTGACGCTCCCGCGCCCCGCCACGCGTACGCCGGCCAGGTCGCCGACGGCCCGCCGCCAGGCGAAGGTGGAGAAGGTGTCGAGCGCGGCGCGGCGCAGCACCAGGCTGTGCTCCTCGCGGGCGAGCGGATCGGTGAGGTCGACCGGTGCCGCGAGGGCCGCGGCGACCGGGTCACCGAGGACCGAGCCAAGGACCGGGGCGGCCACGTCCCCCACGAGGGGCACCCCGGCCATCGCGAGCCCGGCCGCGACCGCAGGCGCGTCGACGTCGACCCGCACGCCGGAGGCCGGCCGCAGGGAGGCGACCAGAGCCTCGGTCGGACCGTCGCGCAGGTCGAGCGACGACAGCGTGACGACCGGGCCGGTGGCGCGGGGGTCGAAGCCGATCGGGTTGAGCACGCGCTCGTCGAGCGGCCCGAGGGACACCGGCCCCGGCACCTCCCGCAGCGAGACCGGCGTACGACCGGTGACCTCGGACGGCTCCTCGGGGGCCGGGGCGCCGGGGAGCAGCACGTCGGGCGGCACCTTCTCCGACACCACGTCAAGGGGTGAGACCCGCAGCCCGCGACCACCGGCGACGTCCGACCAGACCGACTGGCGCCCGGCCTCCCGGACGACGTCGGCCACCTCGGCCCGGCGCTCGAAGCGCAGCGTGGTGAACCACCCGTCGCCCGCGGGGCGCGCGTGCAGCCCGAGCAGGCCCGGCCACTCCGGCTTCGCCACGAGCGTGAGCGGCGCCGGGGCAGCCGCGACGTAGACGCCGACGAAGCCCGAGCGCAGCCCGGCCGGCAGGACCAACCGGCGCAGCGCGGCGCGGTCGGCCACCGCCACCAGAATCCGGTCGTAGCGGCCCGCCTCGGCCGGCGCCGACGTCGAGGTCACCGTCAGCGCGCCCGCGGCCGCGTCCAGGAACTGCTGGACCGGCGGCGGCAGCTCAGACATCGATCCGTCCCGGCCGCTGGACGAGCGGGCGGGGCGCCCGCGGCAGCCAGGTCTGCGTGACGTGGTCGACGATGTGCACACCCGGGGGGGCCTCGATGCGGTGCAGGCCCGGCACCCGGTCGCCGCGACCGTCCTTCAGCGCGCGGTAGACCTCGATCTCGCGGGCCTTGCGCGGCGCGCGCGAGAAGTCCAGGTCGTCGAGGTTGGTCCAATGCGCGAACTCGTCGGCGTCGAGCCACTTCAGCTCGACGCACAGGCCCTCCGGGGCGACGATCCGCTCCGAGGTGCTGGGGAACTCCCGCACCTCCCACTCGAAGGCCTTGACGAAGGTGAACTCCGGACCCATCGGGTAGACCCACGGCTCCAGGAACCGGTAGCCGAGATCGATCCACGCGACCGACTCGCTCTCGATCGACAGCGGGTGGCGCGGGATCGCCACGACGGCGTTGGAGTCCTCGAGCTGCCAGGAGAGGTCCGCGAGCAGCCCGATCCCCTCGCGCGTGAGCACCATGTCGCCGTCCCACTTCATCGAGTAGCCGGTGCGGACGTGGGAGAAAGACCAGTTGTAGAAGTGGGTCAGCGAGTGCACCGAGTCAGGCGGCGTCGCGAGGTGCTCCGCGCCGGCCCGGCTGACCCGGAACGGGTACGTCGTGACGCTGAGGCGGTCGCTCGCGCCGACCTCGGCCGCCACCCGCGCGGCCACCTCGGGGGTGCCGTCGTCAGAGAGGTTGTCCACGACGACGACGTGCTGCACCGCCTCGAGCATCGGCGGCAGCACCCACGGCAGGTTGCGCGCCTCGTTCTTCACGCGGAACACGCACGTCAGCCCGGGGGCCAGCGCCCCGTCCTGCCACGCCCACCGGACGTCGTACTCCGCGATCCCCTCGAGGCAGGGGATGTCGGGGACCGTCATCGCGCGCGGCCGAGCGCCCGGCGCAGGCCACGGCGGGCGCTCGCGGGCACCATCGCCCGCACGCCGTGGGGCACGCGGTCGACGCCGCGCCGCACGACCGAGGCCGGCATCGGCTGCTGGGCGAGGCCCTCTCGGTGGGCGGCCAGTGCCGACGACTGCGCCACGGCCTCGGCCTCGTCGTAGAAGTCGGCGTACGCCGCCCGCAGCTCGTCGAGCGCCGCGTGCCGCTCGGGGGTGTCCCCGTCCGGGTCGGCGAGCCCGTCGAGGTGGCGCCACGACTCCTCCGCGAGCTCGCGGAGGCGGGCCGGCACCTCGACGTCGTCCCAGGTGAGCTGGACGCGGCGCAGGCTGGGGTCGATGAACGCGTGCACCGCCCGGATGTCGTTGGCCGAGGCGGACTTGACCGCGTCGAGGTCGAAGGCCTGCCCGACGGCGTTGACCGGGACGGTCCAGTCGGTGAGCAGGTCGTGGTAGCGCACGAAGGCACGCGCCGAGCCGCGGGTGGCGCGCTCGGTGTGGAGCATCATGTTCACCCAGGCGGCGGTCCGGTTGACCTCGCCGAACTTCGAGGCGTAGTAGCGCTGCTTGCTCCCGACCACCTCGGTGACCGGCCGGAGCATGGTGACGTAGGCCGGCGTCGCGTCGCAGCGCATCGCGGCCGAGCGCCACAGCCCGAGGAACCACGCCAACCGTGGGTCCTTGATGACCAGCTCGGCGCCACCTTCGGCGAACTGCGACTCCAGCCACTCGTGCAGCCGGGCGCGCAGCGGCTCGAGGTTGGTCAGCTTGCCCGCCTCGAACCACGCGGCGGGTCGCGAGTCGGAGACCTGGACGTTGCAGCGCTGCAGCAGCTCGTCGTGGAACTCCACGACCCATTGCGGCTCGCCGAAGCCCTTCGGGTTGGTCTCGTCGGCGTCGACCTCCGGCTGCGGGACGTGCATGCCGAGGGTCTGCAGCGTGCCCGACATGGTGCTGGTGCCGCTGCGGCCAGAGCCGACGACGAAGACCACGCGACGCTTGACCGGCAGTGTCTCGTGGGGGGTGGCCGACATGGGCGTCATGCTACGGCTCCGCCACCTCGCCGGGGCTCGGGCCCCGCGGCGGCGCACCCCTAGGATCGGGCCGTGAGGTGGGTGCGGCGGCGACGAGGCGAGAGCGAGGTCGAGGCCCTGCGCGCGGAGGTCCGCGACCTGCGGACCCAGGTACGTCGCCTGCGCGGCCGCGACCGCCCGGACCTGGGCTACCTGTTCGTCGTCACCTACGGCCGCTCCGGCTCGACGCTGCTCACCGGCGTCCTGAACGGCATCCCGGGCTTCGTGGTGCGCGGCGAGAACCGCGGGGCCGTCTACCACCTCTTCGAGTTCCACCGCACGATGCTGCGCGAGAGCAAGCGCGCCTCGCGCAAGACGCTGCGCCAGCACACCCACTCGTTCTTCGGGATCGGCGACTTCCCGCCCCAGCAGTCGCTGGCCGGGCTGCGGCGGCTGCTGCTGGACACGGTGCTGCGGCCCACCCCCGAGACCCGGGTGACCGGCTTCAAGGAGATCCGCTGGGCGCAGCCCGACCTCGCGGAGTACGTCGCGTGGCTGCGGGAGGTCTTCCCCGGCGCGCGGTTCGTGGTCAACACCCGCGACCACGCGGACGTGGCGAAAAGCAAGTGGTGGGGCGAGCACGACCGTGACGACGTGGCCCACCGGCTCGCCGAGATCGAGCGCCGCATCCTGGGGGTCGCGGACGGCCTCGGCGAGGCGGCGTACCGGGTCCACTACGACGACTACGTCGCCGACCCGACGGTGCTGCGCGGTCTGTTCGACTGGCTCGGCGAGCCGTGGGACGAGGAGGCCGTGCGCGAGACGCTCGCGGTGCGGCACTCGTTCTGAGCTCCTACCGGCCCGGCTGGGCCGCGATCATGTCGGCGTACCACTGGTAGGAGCGCTTGGGGGTGCGCTGCTGGGTCTCGAAGTCGACGTGGACCAGGCCGAAGCGCTGGGTGAAGCCCTCGGCCCACTCGAAGTTGTCGAGCAGCGACCAGGTGTAGTAGCCGCGGACGTCGACGCCCCGCTCGATCGCGGTCTGGACGGCCCGAAGGTGGGCGTCGAGGTAGTCGATGCGCGGCTGGTCGTCGACGACGCCGGCCTCGTCGGGGCCCATGTTGTAGGCGCAGCCGGACTCGGTGACGATGATCGGCGGCAGGGCCGCGCGGAAGCGGGCACGGAACATGATCAGCCACTCGCGCAGCGCGTCGGGGACGACCGGCCAGCCGAAGTCGGTGACCGGGTAGCCGAGCAGCTCGCGGAGCTCGAACGGCATCTCCGCGTCCTCCGGCGCGGCGCCGATGCGCATCGGGTTGTAGTAGTTGACGCCGTAGAAGTCGAGCGGCTGGCGGATCGTCGCCAGGTCGCCGGGCAGGACGACCTCGTCCAGCAGTGGCTGCAGGTCGACGGGGTAGCGGCCGAGCAGCATCGGCTCGAGGAAGAGCCCGTTCCAGATGGCGTCGAACAGCTTGGTGGCGCCGACGTCGGCCGGCTGGTCGCTGGCGGGCCACATCGGGGCGTGGTTGTTAGCGCAGCCGACGCTCGTCGCGCCCGCCGCGCGCAGCGCGATCGCGGCCCGGCCGTGGGCGAGCAGCAGGTGGTGGGCGACCGGCAGGCAGTCGAACATCAGCGTGCGCGCGGGGGCGTGCATCCCCACGGCGTAGGCCATCAACGTGACGACGTTGGGCTCGTTGACCGGGATCCAGTGCTCCACGCGGTCGGCGTAGCGCTCGCCGACGATCGCGGCGTACTCGGCGAACCGGTCGATCGTGGCGCGGTTGAGCCAGCCGCCGTCGTCCTCGAGCGGCTGCGGCAGGTCCCAGTGGAAGAGCGTCGCCATGGGCTGCTGCCCGTGCTCGAGCAGGGTGTCGATGAGGCGGTCGTAGAAGTCCAGGCCCTTCTCGAGCGGCCTGCCCGACCCGGTCGGCTGGATGCGCGGCCACGCGATCGAGAAGCGGTAGCCGCCGGTGCCGAGGCCCTCCATCAGGGCGACATCCTCGGGGTAGCGGTGGTAGTGGTCGCAGGCGACGTCACCGGTCGAGGCGTCCTTGATGTGGCCCCGCTCGTGGGTGAACGTGTCCCACACGCTCGGCCCGCGTCCATCCTCGGCGGCCGCGCCCTCGATCTGGTACGACGCGGTGCTGGTCCCGAACCGGAAACCGGGTGGGAGCTGGGGGTACGGCAGGTCGGGCACGGCACAATCTAGCCCGTGACCGCCACCATCCGCAGGGCTTCAGCACGCTTCACCGACCGGGCCGACGGGCGGGTGACCCACCATGCCTTCTCGTTCGGGCAGCACTACGACCCCGAGCACGCGTCGTTCGGTCCGATGCTCTGCCACGACGACCACCTGCTGGGCTCCGGACGGGGCTTCGACCCGCACCGTCACGCCGACCTCGAGGTCGTCAGCTGGGTTGTCTCGGGTGCGCTCGTCCACGGCGACGAGACCGGCGACACCGCGGTCGTCGAGCCCGGGAGCGTCGCGGTGCTGTCCGCCGGAGCGGGGACCTCCCACGCGGAGCACTCCCGCACCGACGGGCCCACCCGCTTCGTCCAGGTCTGGCTGACCCCCGACGAGCGCGGCACGACGCCGTCGTACGACGTGGTGCCGGTCGACCTGGTCCGCAACGAGCTGGTGCCGGTCGCGGCCGGCGACGGCTCGGCGCCGGCACGGGTCGGGGTCGCGGGCGCGACGTTCTCGGTGGCCCGGCTCGACGAGGGCGCCACGCTGGCCCTGCCGGAGGCCCCGCTCGTCCACGTCTTCGTGGCCACCGGCGCCCTGGTCCGCTCCTCGCTCGCCGAGCCGCTCTCGGCCGGCGACGCGCTCCTGCTCACCGACGAGACCGGGCGCGCGGTCACCGCCGCCGTCCCCACCGAGCTGCTCGTCTGGACGTTCACGGGCTGACTCGGTTCAGCCCGTCCGGCGCCCGCGGGCGGGTTCTGGGGATTTCCCGGCGCTTCTGGGGCGTTTTTCCGGCCGGGAAGCGCCGGGTTTTCAGCATCTGCTGATAACCCTGCCGCGCCCTCAGCCGAGCGCCGCGGCGCGGGCGTTGAGGTAGCGCTGCTCGGGGATGCTGGTGGCCAGGCCGGCGGCGACTCGGTAGGCCGCGACCGCCTCGGGCGTGCGTCCTGCCAGCTCCAGCAGGTGGGCTCGCACGGCGTGCAGCCGGTGATGACGCCGCATCGCACGGTCGTCCAGCAGCGAGTCGGTGAGCGCGAGCCCCACCAGGGGGCCGTCGGTCATCGCGACGGCGACGGCGCGGCTCAGGGTGACGGCGGGACCGGGCGCCACCTCGTGCAGCATCGCGTACAACGTCGCGACCTGGAGCCAGTCGGTGTCCTCGGAGCATGTGGCCTCGTCATGGACGGCGGCGATCGCCGCCTCGAGCTGGAAGCGGCCCACCCGGCCACGGGGCAGGACCTGCTCCAGGAGCACCACACCCTCCGCGACCAGCGCGTGGTCCCACCGTGAGCGGTCCTGATCGGCCAGCCGCACCAGGTCCCCGGCCGCGTCGACGCGCGCCGGCGTGCGCGCGGCGGTCAGCAGCATCAACGCGAGCAGTCCCGCGGTCTCGTCGTCCTCGGGCACCCGCTCACGAAGCAGGCGGCACAGCCGGATCGCCTCGTCGGTGAGCGAGACGTCGACGAGCCGGTCCCCGCCGCTGGCGGCGTACCCCTCGTTGAAGACGAGGTAGAGCACGTGGCGCACGGCTCCCAGTCGTGCGGCCAGCTCGGCCGGGGGCACCACCCCGAAGCGCGCACCGGCGTCGCGCAGGGTCGCCTTCGCACGGCTGATCCGCTGGCCCATCGTGGTCGCGGGCACCAGGAAGCCGGCGGCGATCTGCTCGGTCGTGAGACCACCGACCGCGCGCAGGGCGAGCGCCACCTGGGAGGCGGTGGAGAGTGACGGATGGGCGCACAACAAGAGCAGCTCGAGGGTGTCGTCCGCGGCCTCGACAGGTCCGGGTCCGACCTCTGTGGCGGCAACGCGGACCTCCCGGTCGACGCGCGCACTCTCGCTGCGCCACCGGTCGACCAGGCGGCGGGAAGCGACCCGGACCAGCCACGCGCGGGGGCGCTCGGGCGGACCGTCGCGCTCCCACTGGGCGGTGGCGTCGAGGAACGCCTCCTGTACGGCGTCCTCGCACGCGTCGAAGTCGCCGTACCTCCTGACCAGGGCGCCGAGGACGTGCGGCAGCTCGGTGCGCCACACGTCCTCGATCGCGCTGGTCATGGCCGAGTGCCGCGCGTCAGTCGTCGCCGCCACCCGGCCACATCGCGGGCCGGAGTTCGATGGTGTCGCCGGGGCCGGCGAACCGGCGGGCCACCTGCTCGGCCCGCTCGCGGTCGGCCACGTCGATCATGAAGAAGCCGGCCAGGTGCTCCTTGACCTCCGAGTACGGCCCGTCGGTGACCAGCGCCTCGCCCGACTCCCAGCGGTAGACCGTCGCGGTCGCGGGGTCGCCGAGCGCCTCGCCGATGACCAGCTCGCCGTTCCGCTGCAGCTCGGTGAGCAGCTCCTCGAACTCGCGGTCCATGCGCGCGCGCTCCGCGGCCGGGAGCGCCTGGAACTCGCTGTTGTACTCCCCCGTCGGGTGCCCCCACGGCTGCGGGTTGGAGTGGATCAGGATGACGTACTTCATGCGAGCTCCTCGGTGTCGGTCCCATGGTGCCGTGCGGCGCCACATCGGTACGTCGGAGCCGCGCCGGTGGTCTCGACATCGCTTCCGGAGCTTCTGGGGATTTCCAGGTGCTTCTGGGCCGTTGTTCTGGCCCGGAAGCGCAGGTTTTTCAGCATCTGCTGATAACCCTGCCGACTCAGCAGACCACCGACAGCGCTCCCGGCAGCACCTCGACGACCGCGGCGGGTCCGGCGATGCCGGGCAGCGAGCCGAGCGGCTCGCCGTCGCCACCGACGGGCACGGCGCAGCGGCGGCCGTCGGCGGCGACCTCCACCCGGCGGCCGGTGAGGACGGTGACCTCGGGCAGCGACACGTGGGCGCCGTCGTAGACCTTGGGCAGCGAGCGCATCAGCTCCAGCTTGCCGGCCGCCTCGATCACCACGACGTCGAGCAGTCCGTCGTCGAGGCTCGCGGACGGGGCGATCAGCATGCCGTTGCCGTAGTAACCGGAGTTGGCCACGACGACGCAGGCGGCGGGGAACTCGCGGGTCTCGCCGTCGACGGTGACCCGGAAGCGGGCCGGCTGGTACGTCGCCAGCGCGCGGAGGGCGGCGTAGGGGTACTGCGCGCGCCTGGGCACCCAGCGGGCCCGGTCGACGATCTCGGCGGCGCGGGCGTCGACGCCGGAGTAGACCGACCCGGCGATGTGCCGGACGGCGGCGTCCGGAGCGCAGAACGCCAGCAGGTCGACGGCGCGCACCTCGCCCTCCAGGAGCACGCGGGCCTGCGCCGAGGCGTCGCCGGGCAGGCCGAGCATCCGGGCGAAGTCGTTGCCACGACCTGCGGGCAGCAGGCCGAGGGTGCCGCCGCGCAGCGAGACCGCGCCGGCCAGCGAGGACAGCATCCCGTCGCCGCCGACGGAGACGACGACGTCGCCGCGGTCCACGGCGGCGTCGACGAGGGATCCTATGGCCTTGGGGCCCGGTGAGTACGTCACCTCGACGCTCGCTCCCGCGGATCGCAGCTCCCGGGCGACCGGGACCACGGCCTCGGGCGCGGCCCCGCCCCCGGAGGCGGGGTTGACCAGGAAGGAGAACGAGCGCGGTGAGCTCACGGCACCAGCACCCCCGGGTTGAGGATCCCGGTCGGGTCGAGGTCGGTCTTGACCGCGCGCAGGACCGAGGCGCCGAGCTCGCCGATCTCCCGGGTGAGCCACGGCCGGTGGTCGGTGCCGACCGCGTGGTGGTGGGTGATCGTCGCGCCCGCCGCGACCATCGCGTCGCTGGCCGCGGCCTTGGCCGCCTGCCACTGCGGCAGCGGGTCGGCCGACCCCTTGACCGCCACCGTGAAGTAGAGCGAGCAGCCGGTCTCGTAGACGTGCGAGACATGGCAGAGCACCAGCGTGCCCTCGCCGAGCGCCGACTCCAGCGCGGTCTTGACGTCGGTGTAGAGCCGCTCGCGGTTGGACCAGAAGGTCGCGGTCTCCAGGGTCTCGACCAGCACGCCCACGTCGAGCAGCGAGTCGCGCAGGTACGGCGCGTGGAAGCGGCCGTGCGCCCACGCCCGGCCCGGCTCCTCCCCCAGGCAGCGGCCGCCGAGCCCTTCGAGCACGGCGGTGACCGCGGCCCGCTTGGCGGCGTTGGCCGCGGGCTCGCCCTCGTAGCCGACGATCATCAGGCAGCCCCCGGCCGACTCGCCCCCGATCTCGTCCGGGCGGGCCAGGTTGATCGCGGTCTCCGCCTCGTCGGAGAGTCGGAGCACGGTCGGCAGCAGCCCGCTCTGCGCGAGCGTGCGCATGGCGTCGGCCCCGGTGTCGAAGGAGGGCCAGTGCCACCCCTCGTAGACGCTCTCGGCCGGCTGGCGGCGCACCCGCACGGTCACCGAGGTGATCACGCCGAATGCGCCCTCCGAGCCGAGCACCAGCTGGCGGAGGTCCGGTCCGGCGGCGTTGGCCGGGGCGCTGCCGAGGACCAGCTCACCGCGCGGGGTCGCGACTCGCAGCCCGACGACGAGCGCGTCGAAGCGGCCGTAGCCGGCGCTGGACTGACCACTGGAGCGGGTGGCGGCGAAGCCGCCGATGGTCGCGTACTCGAACGACTGCGGGTAGTGCCCGAGCGTCAGGCCCGCCTCCGCGAGCAGCGACTCCGCCTCGGGGCCGCGCAGGCCAGGCTCCAGTACGGCGGTCATGGACACATGGTCCACCGCCAGGAGCCGCTTCATGCGGACCAGGTCGAGGCAGACCACTCCGGCGAAGCCCTCGCGCCGCGCCGCCAACCCGCCGGTGACCGACGTTCCGCCGCCGAACGGGACGACGGCGAGGTGGTGCTCGACGGCGAACGCGAGGACCGCCGCCACCTGCTCGTGACCGTCGGGTCGTACGACGACGTCGGGCGCGTCGTCGAGGTCGCCGGCGCGGGCCCGGAGCAGGTCGGGCGTCGACTTGCCGCGGGTGCGCAGCCGGCGCACCTCGTCGTCGGTGACGACGTGCTCGTCACCGACGAGCTCGCGGAGCCCCTCCAGCAGCCCCTCCAGCAGCTCCGCCGCGATCCGGGGCGCCGGCACGGACACCGCCGGGGACGCCGGACGCTCCTCGAGGCCGAACGCCATCTCGATGAGCCCGCGCGCCGACGCCGGCAGGTCGCTGGCGGCGTCGGGGCTGCCCCAGCGCTGGGGATGCATCTCGGACTGCACGAATCGCGTCATGCGTTACAGTGTTACATGTGACGTCACTTCGTAACAGCCCCGGTGAGCCGAGGGACGCCTACCTGGACGCGGCGCGGGCCTGCATCCTCGACGTCGGCTGGCGGCGTACGACGCTCACCGAGGTCGCCCGCAGGGCCGGGGTGTCACGGATGACGATCTATCGCAGCTGGTCGGACATGCCCACCCTGCTCGGCGACCTGATGACCCGCGAGTGGACCGGCGTCGTGCAGGCCGCGGTGGCCGCCGAGGGCGCGGACCGGCCGGCGGTCGACCGGCTGGTGTCCGGCATCGTCGGCACGGTACGGGTGCTGCGCGAGAACGAGCTGTTCGTCCGGATCGTCGAGCTCGACCCCGAGCTGGTCCTGCCCTACGTGCTCTCCCGGCGGGGTCGCTCGCAGGACCTGATCCTCTCCCTCACCGAGGCCGCGATCCGCGACGCCCAGGCGGCCGGCGAGGTCCGCGCGGGCAACCCGGTCGCGATCGCCCGGGGCCTGCTGCTGGCCACGCACGGCTTCGTACTCTCGGCCCACACGATGGTCGACGACCTGGCCAGCGAGGCGGAGCTCGACGCCGAGCTCACGACGCTGCTCACCCGCAGCCTGGCGCCATGACCACTCCCCCGGCCGGCGCACAGACCGGGCCCGCCACCCGCATCGCCCCGGGGCTGGCCGGAGCCCCGGAGGACGTGGACCTGGTCGTGATCGGGCTCGGCATCACCGGCGCGGGGGTCGCGCTCGACGCGGTGACGCGCGGGCTGAGCGTGCTCGCCGTGGACGCCCACGACCTGGCGTTCGGCACCTCGCGCTGGTCGTCGAAGATGGTGCACGGCGGCCTGCGCTACCTCGCGCAGGGCCAGGTCGGGGTCGCCCGCGAGAGCGCGGTGGAGCGCGGCATCCTCATGGAGGTCACCGCTCCGCACCTGACCCGGCCGATGCCGATGCTGGTGCCGCTCAACTCCTCGGTCAGCCGGGTCCAGGAGCGGCTCACCCACGCCGGGCTCCTCGCCGGCGACGGCCTGCGACGCAGTGCGGGCACCGACGAGGAGACCCTGCCGCGGCCGCGCCGTCTCACCGCGACCGAGGCCCTGGCGATGGCGCCGCCGCTGCGCTCGGCCGGACTGCGCGGCGGGCTCCTCTCCTGGGACGGGCGGGTGGAGGACGACGCCCGCCTGGTGTCCAACGTCGCGCGCACCGCCGCGTCGTACGGCGCCCACGTGCGCACCCGTGCCCGGGTGCTCACCGCGACCGGCACCGCCGTGGAGCTGCGCGACGAGCTGACCGGCGAGACCCGCTCGGTCACTGCGCGGGCCGTGGTCAACGCGGCCGGCGTGTGGGCCGGCGACCTGGTCGAGGAGGTCGCGCTGCGTCCCAGCCGCGGCACCCACCTCGTGCTCCGCCAGGACACGCTGCCGGGCCTCTCGGTCTCGGTGTTCGCCCCGATCCCCGGCTCGACCAGCCGCTTCGTCCTGGTGCTGCCGCAGCCCGACGGGACCGTGTACGTCGGGCTGACCGACGAGGCGGCCGACGGGCCCATCCCGGACGTCCCGCAGCCGACGGACCCCGAGATCGGCTTCCTGCTGGATGTGGTGTCGGCCGCGTTCGAGCGACAGCTGCGGCGCGACGACGTGGTCGGCGCGTTCGCCGGCCTGCGCCCGCTGCTGGACACCTCCGGCCCCGACGATGCCCGCGACCCGGCCGATCCCACGGGGCGCGGAGGGACGGCGGACCTGTCGCGACGCCACGCCGTCCTGCCCAGCCGCACCGGCGTCGTGACCGTCGTCGGCGGCAAGCTCACGACGTACCGGCAGATGGCCGAGGACGCCGTCGACGCTGCCGTGAGCGCCGGCGGCCTGGACGGCGAGCCCTGCCGCACGCGCACGCTGCCGCTGCTGGGCGCCGCGCCCCGGCCGGTCCTCGCCGCGCTCGAGCAGCCGGCCCGGCTGGTGCGCCGCTTCGGCACCGACGCCGAGCTGGTCCTCGCCACCGCCCGCGAGGTCACCGGCCTCGCCGACGAGGAGCTGCTCGCTCCGATCGCCGCGGCCGTCCCGGTCACCCTCGCCGAGCTGGTCTTCGGCGTCACCCACGAGGGCGCGGCGGACGTCGACGACCTGCTCGACCGGCGCACCCGAGTGGGGCTCGTCCCCGCCGATCGACCCCTCGCCGTCCCCGCCGCCGAGCGCGCGCTCGCCCTCGCCCGCGGACAGGAGGGATCGGCGGTCCGCGGCCGATGAGTTTCCCCGTCGACGGGGGTCGGTAGGTCGAGGCACACTGGACGACCCGAGGGAGCCGACCGATGGCGGCGACGATGGCACAGAGGACCGAGACCGTGACGACCGACGAGGCGAGCACGAGCAGGATGAGCGAGAGCACCACCCACACCCAGGAGCTGGCCGACTTCGACAGGCTCACCGAGCGCTACCAGCGCGAGCTGCTGGCCCACTGCTACCGGATGAGCGGGTCGGTCCACGAGGCCGAGGACCTGGTCCAGGAGACGTTCCTGCGGGCCTGGAAGGCATCCGCGGACTTCCAGGGCCGCTCCTCGGTCCGCACCTGGCTGTACAAGATCGCCACCAACGTGTGCCTCACCAACCTCGAGGGCCGGCCGCGGCGCCCGCTGCCCGCCGGTCTCGGGACCCCGGACCAGCTGGCCGGCGACGCCCTCGAGCGCGACCATGAGGTCGCCTGGCTCGAGCCGGTGCCCGACGCCGCGGTGGTCGTGGCCGAGCGCGACTCGATCCGCCTGGCCTTCGTCGCCGCGCTCCAGCACCTCCCGGCACGGCAGCGCGCGGTGCTGATCATGCGCGACGTGCTGCGCTGGTCGGCCGCCGAGGTGGCCGCGGCGCTCGACACGACGACGGCCGCGGTCAACTCCGCCCTGCAGCGTGCGCACGCCCAGCTGAAGCAGCGGGGGCTCACCGAGGACAGCGTGGAGCCCGCGCTGACCAGCGCCCAGGAGCAGCTGCTGGAGCGCTATGTCGAGGCGTTCTGGCGCAAGGACATCGCCACCATCGTGCAGCTGCTCACCGCCGAGGCGGTGTGGGAGATGCCGCCGTTCACGAGCTGGTACGTCGGCGCCACCAACATCGGCGACCTCATCGACACCCAGTGCCCGGGCGGCACCCACGACATGCCGATGCTCAAGACCTCGGCCAACGGCCAGCCCGCGTTCGGGCTCTACATGCGCGCCCAGGACGGCAGCGGCTTCGTCCCCTTCCACCTGCAGGTCCTGGAGCTGGACGGCGACCGGGTCAAGCACGTCGGGGCGTTCTTCGGCCTGGACTTCACCCGGTTCGGGCTGCCCGCGCACCTGCCTCCCGGCTACGCCCCCTGATGAGCGCGCTCGACGGTGCCGTCGAGCTGCTCGACCGGTCCCTCGCCTACACCCGCGTGGCCCTCGCGGCCGTCTCCGACGACGACCTGCACCGCCCGACACCATGCGCGGGCTGGGATCTGGACCGACTGCTGGCCCACATGGAGGACGCGCTGGACGCCTTCGGCGAGGGCGCCGCGGGCGAGGTACGGCTGAGGGGCGCCGCCGTCGCGGCGGCGCCGCGGGTACGCCGCCTGCAGCGCAAGGCGTGCGACCTGCTGGGGGTCTGGAGCGACGACCCGCCCCCACGCACCCGGATCGGCTCGCACCCCGTCGACACCTCGGTGCTCGCCCTCGCCGCTGCGCTCGAGATCACGGTGCACGGCTGGGACGTCGCCCGATCCCTCGGTCTCGACCACCCGGTGCCGGACGACCTGGCGGACCGGCTGCTCCCCGTGGCGCGGGCCCTCGTGACGCCCGCGGACCGCGGCCGGCGCTTCGCCGGGCCCCGCCCGGGCGCCGGGCGGGCGGGCCCGGCGGTGCGACTGCTCGCCTTCCTGGGCCGGGACCTGACTGGTCCAGTGGGTGAAGATTCGCCCAATACCGACACGGGGCCGCCGGTGGCTTCCTAGCCTGGCGCCATGCTCCCCTCCGAGGCGACGCCGGCGCCCACCACCGCTGCGACCTCGCCCTTGTGCCAGGTCAGCGACCTGGTGCGCGCCGGCGCGATCAGCGCGGCCCTCCGCGACCTCGACGGGCTCGCCGCCGACCGGGGCGCGCTCGGCGAGACGGACCGGGCCCGGTTGCTGGCGCTGCAGCTCGAGTGCCGCCTCGCCCGCGGCGACCTGGCCGAGGCCATGCGCCTGGGTGACCAGCTCGCTGCGTACGGCGGTCGGCGAGGCCTCGCCGGCGCCCTGGCGCACCAGGCCGCCGGCGAGCTGGCCTTGGCGCTCGGCGACCCCGAGGGCGCGGTCGAGCACCTCCTGACGGCCGGCCGGACTGCGGCCGGACTGCCTCAGGGCTCCGAGCTGCTCGACTGGCGGACGGCGGCCGCGCTGGCGCTGGTGCTCATCGGGCAGCGTCGCGAGGCTGCCGAGCTCGCCGAGGAGCACCTGCGGCTGGCGCACGAGCACGGGTCGGCCTACGCAGTGGCGCAAGGGCTGCGGACCCTGTCCGCGGCCGACGCCGGCGGTCGCCGGGTCCACCTGCTCCGCGAGGCCAGGACCGTGCTCACGACCCTCGACGCGGCCCGGCTCGCCGCCCAGGTCGACACCGACCTCGCCGGCCTGCTGCTGCTGTCACCGACTCCCGAGCAGGCGCGGGAGGCGGTCCTGCTGCTCCGCTCGGCCGAGCTCTACGCCGGGCTCGAGGAGCTGTGGCCGCTGCAGAGCCGGGTGCGCCGCCTGCTCGAGCGCTGCGGCGAGGCGCCCCAGCGGCTGCGGGCCGACGCGCTGGGGCTGCTCACCCCCTCCGAGCGGCGCGTGGCGGGGCTGGCCGCCGGCGGCCTCACGAACCGCCAGGTGGCCGCGGAGCTGGAGGTGTCGGTGAAGGCGGTCGAGTGGCATCTCTCGCGCACGTACCGCAAGCTCGGCATCACCTCGCGCGCCGGCCTGGTGCCGGCGTTCGCCGTGCCCGCGTAAGGACCGTGAGGCCAGCACGCACCGCCCGTCCCGCTGACCCGTCAGGGGGTTTCTGACGGGTCAGCGGTCGGGCAGGGGTCAGTCGGCGGGCAGGGCGACGTAGGTGGTCTCGAGGTACTCCTCGATGCCCTCGAACCCGCCCTCGCGACCGAAGCCGCTCTGCTTCATGCCGCCGAAGGGCGCGGCGGGGTTGGAGACCAGTCCGGTGTTGACGCCGACCATGCCGAAGTCGAGCGACTCGGCCAGCCGGATGGTGCGGGCCAGGTCGCGGGTGTAGGCGTAGGAGGCGAGCCCGTACTCGGTGTCGTTGGCGCGCTCGATCGCCTCGGCCTCGGTGTCGAACGTCGTGATCGGTGCGACCGGGCCGAAGATCTCCTCGGTGTTGATCGCGGAGCCCGGCGGCACGTCGACGAGCACGGTCGGCGAGTAGAAGAAGCCGGGGCCGTCGGGGGCCGAGCCACCGGTGACGACCGTGGCGCCGTCGTGCACGGCGTCGGCGACCAGCCGGCTGACGCCCGCCAACGCCTTCTCGTCGATGAGGGGGCCGACGTCGACGCCGTCGTCCTGCCCGCGTCCCAGGGTCAGCGCGCCCATGCGCCGCCCGAGCTTCTCTGCGAACTCGGCCGCGACGTCGGAGTGCACCAGGAAGCGGTTGGCCGAGGTGCAGGCCTCGCCCATGTTGCGCATCTTGGCGACCATGGCGCCGTCGACGGCGGCGTCGAGGTCGGCGTCCTCGAACACCAGGAACGGCGCGTTGCCGCCGAGCTCCATGCTCAGGCGCTGCAGCCGGTCGGCCGACTGCGCCACGATCGTGCGGCCCACGGCGGTGGAGCCGGTGAAGCTCACCTTGCGGAGCCGGTCGTCGGCCTGCAGCGTGCTGCTGAGCTCGCCGGTCGAGGAGGTCGTGACGACGTTCAGTACGCCGCCGGGCAGGCCGGCCTCCTCCAGGATCGCGGCCAGGGCCAGCATCGTCAGCGGAGTCTGCGAGGCCGGCTTGACGACCATCGTGCAGCCGGCGGCGATCGCCGGGCCGATCTTGCGGGTGCCCATCGCCAGCGGGAAGTTCCACGGGGTGATGAACAGGCACGGCCCCACCGGCTTGCGCACGGTCAGCAGCCGGCTGCCGCCGGCCGGTGCCTGCATCCAGCGACCGTGGATGCGCACGGCCTCCTCGGAGTACCAGCGGAAGAACTCCGAGCCGTAGCCGACCTCGCCCTTCGCCTCGGCGACGGGCTTACCCATCTCGAGGCTCATCAGGTGCGCGACGTCGTCGGCCCGCTCGGTGAGCAGGTCGAAGGCCCGACGCAGGATCTCCCCCCGCTCACGCGGCGGCGTACGCGCCCAGTCGGCCTGGGCGGCCACGGCGGCGTCCAGGGCCTCCACCGCCTCGTCGGTCGAGGCGTCGGCGACGTCGGTCAGCACCGACCCGTCGGCCGGGTCGATCACCTCGATCCGCTCGCCGCTCCTCGCCCCGCGCCACGTGCCGCCGATGAGCAGATTGCGCTTGTTCGACTCCAGAAGGTCAAGTCCAGTCATGTAATTCACTCTGTCACCCCTCCGCAACGCGGGAAACGGGTGACGCGCCTGGGCCGGGGGCGTACGATTGCCATGTCGACTTCGGAGGGAGCACCGAGAAGTGGACACAGAACCCCTTGCCGACCCCATGCGGCAAGGGGTTCGCCTGTCTCCGGGCGCGGTCAGGTCGGAGCGCACCCGCGGAGAGTGAAGCGGTCAGCGGTCAGCGGTCAGCGAGCGGCGCGCAGGAAGGCCTCCAGGATCGGGCCCGCCGTACGGGACCCGGAGACGCCCTGCTCGACGAACACGGCGACCGCGAGATCGCCCTGTGCCGCGATCATCCAGGCGTGGGTCTCCACCCGGCCGTCCCGCTCGAACTCCGCGGTGCCGGTCTTGGCGATCACCTCGGGGCCGGGCACGTCGAGGAGCGCCCGGCCGCTGCCCTCGGTGACGACACCGCGCAGCATCGACCTCAGCGCGGCGGCCTCACCGGGCGCGAGCGGGTCGACGTCCGGCTCGGTCACCTCGACCGAGCGGAGCAGCCGCGGCACGACGAGGGCGCCCTTCTGCACCGACGCGACCACCGTCGCCATCACCATGGGCGAGGCGAGGATCCGGCCCTGGCCGATCAGGTTGGCCGCCTTCTCCGTGCGCGAGGCCGCCGGCTCCACCTGGCCGAAGTAGGCCGGGAAGCCGAGGTCGTGGTCGATGCCCAGGCCCAGCGCGCCGGCAGCGTCGAAGAGGTCGAGCTCCTCGAGCCGGGAGGCCTGGGAGATGAAGGCGGTGTTGCAGGAGTGGGCCACCGCCGTGCGCAGCGGGATCCGCCCGATCGCGGAGGCGGGGTAGTCGGAGTAGTTCTTGAACCGCTTGCCGTCGACCGTGACCGTCGAGGTGCACGGCAGCGGGGTGTCGGGCGTGACCCCGGCCCGCAGCAGCGCCAGGCTGGTGACGGTCTTGAACGTCGACCCGGGAGCGAACTGGCCGAAGGTCGCGATGTTCTGCCCCTCGGTGCCGGGGCCGTTGGCGGCCGCCACGATGTCGCCGGTGCTGGGCCGGAGAGCCACGATGGCACTGGACGGCGCGACGTCGCGCAACAGCGCCTCCGCCTCGGTCTGCAGGTCGACGTCCATCGTGAGCTCCAGCGGGTCGCCGGCCGCGCCGTCGATGCGGAACAGCTCGCGCTCCTTGCCGTCGGAGCCGACGGCGTTGACCACGGCCCCCGGCTTGCCCTGCAGCTGCTCGTCGTAGCGGGCCTGCAGCCCGGACAGGCCGGCCTGGTCGCCGGGCTCGTAGCGGCCGGGGTCCTCGGCGACCATCTCGGCGGTGACCTCGCCGACGGTGCCGAGGATGGGGGCGCCGAACTCGCGCGACGGCGCGAGCGGCAGGTCGTCGCCCAGGGCCCGGGCCCCCGGGATCCGGTCGTAGCCCTGCCCGACAGTCGGCGGCACCTCGCCGGCGCGGTAGACGATCGCCTCCACGAAGGCGAGCTCCCCGGCGCCGGTGACCGCCTTGACGTACGGCGCGACGTCGATGCCGACCAGCCCCGCGAGGCGCTGCGCGGAGGCCGCCGCCCGGGCCTTGGGGACCTGACCGCGGTCGATGCCCAGTCGCACGACGGGCCGCGGCGTGACGATCTTGAGGCCGCGCGCGCCGACGATGTCGCCGCGGGCCGCGCGGACCGGCGTCAGGTCCAGCGTGGTCGCCGCCCCCAGCGAGGGCTCCACCAGCTCACGCGACCAGACCACCTGCCACGCGTCGTCCACGAGGTTGAGCGTCGCCTCGCTGTCGTAGGTCCACGACTCCTCCGCCGTGACCGGCCACGACCAGGTCAGCGTCGCGGTGGCGGTGTCGCTTTGCGCGGAGACGTCACCGACCTCCACCGTCGGCTCGACCTCGCCCATCCCCTCGACGACCTCGGCGTAGTCGGCGCTCACCGCCTGCGGCGTCACCTGGGTGAAGGCCACGTCGCTGAACTCGCCGCTGCCCAGCGCGCCGGCCAGGGCCGCGACGGCCTCGTCCGCGTCCGGTCCCCCTCCGTCGCCGGAGCCGGTCGAGGAGTCACAGGCGGCCAGCAGCAGCAGGAGCGCGGTCAGGCCGGCGAGTCGGGAGCGCATGCCTCCCTTCTAGCATCCGCCTCCCTCAGTGGCGCGCGAGCCACCGCTCGAGGTCGATTCCGGCGCGTCCTGGTGTTCTTGATGAACGCCTGCGCGCCGTCGATCGCGCCGTTGCAGTCGCCCGCCCACCAGGGGGTGGCGCACTCGCGAGCAACCCGGCGCGGTCGGGGCGAGACAGACGGGTGGGCACGTCCGAGACCTCCGAGAGCCCGGGCGCCACCACGATGTGGCACGGGCCGCACACCTTCCCACGTGGTGGGCCCTACCAGGAAGGGGTCACCCAGAGGGAGGCGCCGTCGGTCGGCCCGCTCACCAGGTCCTCGACGTGGTCCCGGAAGCGGGGGCAGGCGGCGATGTCGTGCGCCCGGCAACGCAGCGCGTGCTCGGTCATCTCCCGCGAGCGCTGCATCTCCTGCATCCGCCGGTCGAGGTCGGCGACGTGCTCCTCCAGCACCCGGTGCCGATCCTGCGCCTCCGCGTCCAGCAGGACCAGAATCTGCTCGAGGCTCATCCCGGCCGCCTTGCTGCGCAGGATCACCGCGACCCGGTAGACGTCGTCGCGGCCGTAGCGGCGCCGGCCGCCGCCGTCACGGGCCGGGGCCAGCAGGCCGACGTCCTCCCAGTGCCGCAGCACGTGCGTGGCCAGCCCGAACCGGGTGGCGAGCTCGCCGACGGACAGGTCCACCTCGGGGCTTGACTTCATGTCGACATGAAGTCACATCGTCGTGCCTGAGACAAGTTCCTACGTCAGGAGACACACGATGGAGATCGACACCTACGACGTGGTCGTGGTCGGCGGCGGACCCGCCGGCCTCCAGGCCGCCCTCACGCTCGGCCGCATGCACCACCGGGCGCTGGTGCTCGACTCGGGCCGATACCGCAACGACCCGACCGGACACCTGCACAACTTCCTCACCCACGACGGCAGGCCGCCGGCGGAGCTCCGGGCGCTCGCGCGCGCCGACCTGGCGGCGTACGAGACGGTCACGGTGCGCCCGGCCGAGGCGGTGTCGATCGCCCCCGAGGCCGGCGGCTTCGTCGTGGACCTTGCCGACGGGTCGCACGTCGCCACGAGCCGGGTGCTGCTGGCGACCGGGCTGCGCGACGCGCTTCCCGACGTGCCCGGGCTGGCGGAGCTGTTCGGCTCGGTCGTCGCACACTGCCCCTACTGCCACGGGCACGAGTTCGCCGGGACCCACGTCGCGCTGATCGGCTCCGGCCCGCACGTCTCGCGCTTGGCGATGTTGATGCAGCCGATCGCGGCGCGCCTCACCGTCCTCGCCGACGGCGGAGCCCTCGACGAGGAGACCGCCGCGCTGCTCGACCGCGAGGGCGTCGCGATCCGCCCCGACCCGGTGGTCGGCGTGTGTCGCAGCGCGGCCGGCGCGCGCGTGTCGTTCGCGAGCGGGCCGGACGAGGAGGTCGGCGGGATCTTCGTCACGACGGCCCTCACCCAGTCCGCGCCGTTCGCCGAGCAGCTCGGCCTGGACCTGCTGCCCTCGGGCTGCGTCGAGGTGGACGCGTTCGGCCGCACCTCGCTCTCCGGCGTGTACGCCGCCGGCGACCTCGCGCACACCAGCGCCGTACCGATGCCGATCGCGTCGGTCCTCAACGCCGCCGCCGCCGGCCTCGTCGCCGCCACCGCCGTCGACGCCGACCGGGTCCTGGCGCTGGTGGGGGCGGTCCCGGCCGCGGGATGAATACCCGGTCAGCCGGGTCAGTACTTCTTGTGGCGCGGCTTCTTGAAGGGGCGGTCGTCGCCGTCCTCGGCGGGGCGGGTCCGGTTCATCCTCGGGCCCTTGTCCTCGGTGAGCTCGATCAGCTTGCCGCTGATCCGGGTGCTCTCGAGCTTCTTCCACACCTCGGCGGGCAGATCGGCCGGCAGCTCGACGAGCGAGAAGTCCGGACGGATCTGGATGTGCCCGAAGTCGCCGCGGCTCAGCCCGCCCTCGTTGGCGATCGCGCCGACGATCTGACGCGGCTCGATCTTGTGACGCCTGCCGACGTTGATGCGGTACTGCGCCATCGGCTGGTCCGAGCCACCGCGCGGTCGCCGCTCCGGGCGGTCCCCGCCCCGCTCCGGGCGGTCCTTGCGCGGCGAGCGCTCGGCGCGGTCGGCCCGCTCCTTCGCCGCGGCGCGGCGCTCGACCTCGGGGTCGAGCAGCAGCGGCGTCTCGCCCTGCATCGCGATCGCCAGTGCGGCGGCCACGTCCACCTCGGGTACGTCGTGCTCGCGGATGTAGTGGCTGACCACGTCGCGGAAGAAGCCGATCGACTCCGAGCTGAGCGCCTGGGTGATCTGGTCGTCGAAGCGCGCGAGCCGGGTGACGTTGACGTCCTCGGCGGTGGGCAGCGCCATCTTCGTCAGCGGCTGGCGGGTGGCCTTCTCGATGTGCTTGAGCAGGTACTGCTCGCGCGGGGTGACGAACGAGATGGCGTCGCCCTTGCGGCCGGCCCGGCCGGTGCGGCCGATGCGGTGCACGTAGGACTCGGTGTCGGTGGGGATGTCGTAGTTGATGACGTGGCTGATCCGGTCGACGTCGAGGCCGCGGGCCGCGACGTCGGTGGCGACCAGGATGTCGAGCTTGCCGGACTTGAGCTGGTTGACGGTCCGCTCGCGCTGCACCTGTGCGACGTCGCCGTTGATCGCCGCGGCGGAGAAGCCGCGAGCACGCAGCTTCTCGGCCAGCGTCTCGGTCTCGTTCTTGGTGCGGACGAAGACGATCATCCCCTCGAAGTTCTCGACCTCGAGGATGCGCGTGAGGGCGTCGACCTTCTGCGGGTAGCTGCAGATGAGGTAGCGCTGGGTGGTGTTGGCCGAGGTGGTGGTCTTGTTCTTGACCGTGATCTCGACCGGGTCGTTGAGGTACTTCTTCGACAAGCGACGGATCTGCGCGGGCATCGTCGCCGAGAACAGTGCGACCTGCTTGGTGTCCGGGGTGTCGGCCAGGATCGTCTCGACGTCGTCGGCGAAGCCCATGTTGAGCATCTCGTCGGCCTCGTCGAGCACCAGGAAGCGCAGCTCGCTCAGGTCGAGCGTGCCCTTCTCGAGGTGATCCATGATCCGGCCCGGGGTGCCGACGACGATGTGCACGCCGCGGCGCAGGGCGCTGAGCTGCACGCCGTACGCCTGACCGCCGTAGACGGGCAGGACGCGGACGCCCTTGGTGTGCGCGGCGTACTTCTCGAACGCCTCGCAGACCTGGAGCGCGAGCTCGCGGGTCGGCGCCAGGATGAGGGCCTGGGGGTTCTTCTGCTTGACGTCGAGCTGGTCGAGGATCGGCAGCGCGAACGCCGCGGTCTTCCCGGTGCCGGTCTGGGCCAGGCCGACCATGTCGTTGCCGGCGAGGAGCGGCGGGATGGTGGCGGCCTGGATGGCGGACGGGCTCTCGTAGCCGACGTCCTTCAGGGCCTTGAGGACGGCGTCACCGAGTCCGAGGTCCGCGAAGGTGGGAGTCGCTCCCTCGATCGTGTCGGTCTCTGATGGGTTGGTCACACCTCAACGGTAGTGGCTGCCCGGCCCTGCTTCCGATTCGCCAGCGCGGTGGCTTCTATCACGCGTCTGCCGCCGCCCACCGCGACCTGACGGGTGGCTGCGGCAGGCGCCTCCGCGCAGCGCTCAGCCGGCGTACGCCGCGGCGATCTCGATGGCCACCCGGGTCAGCTCGGCCTCGGGCAGCTGCTCGCCCAGGCCGCTGTCCTTGGCCTCCACGACGAGCTGGCCCTCGTCGACCTCGACCAGGAGACGCGCCGCCTGCTCACCGACGTACTCCCCCGTCATCAGGACCGCCGGTGCTCCGCCCAGCTCGAGACGCTTCTGCACCAGCCCGGGGTCGGACTCGTACTCGACGAGCTCGGCAAAGCTCATGAAGGGCTCCCGGAAGGTCCACGTGACCTCCAGCCCGTCGTCGGCGTCACGGACCGTCTCGCACCGCTCGCTGGTCCCCTCCTGGCGCGGGCCGCTGACCCGCTGCTCGGAGCCCGTGATCTGCGTCAGCTGCTCGTCGCTGATCACGGTGCACGGCGCGCCGGCCGGCTCCGCCTCACCGTCCGGCTCGGACGGCTCCTCGCCGGGCTCGTCGCTGGACTGCGACGTCCCGGGATCGTCGCCGTCGTCACCCCCGCACCCCGCCACGAGCACCGACAGGACGACGGCGGCAGCGGCGTGCGCGAAGGGACGTCTCATCCCGAGGTCCTACCCCCTCCAGGCAGGTCTCACTCCACGGTGACGCTCTTGGCCAGGTTGCGCGGCTTGTCGATGTCGTGGCCGAGGGCCTGTGCGGCGTGGAAGGCCAGCAGCTGCAGGGGGATCGTCAGCAGGATCGGGTCGAGCTCCCGCTCGCTGCGCGGTACGTCGACGCGCTGGACGCCGAGGCCGGCGAGGTCCACGCCGGCATGGGTGACCACGACGAGCGGGCCGCCGCGGGCCGCGATCTCGTGCAGCGCTCCGACATTGCGGTCGGTGAGCTCGTCGTCGGGGACGACCGCGACCGTCGGGACCGCAGTCGAGATCAGCGCCAGCGGGCCGTGCTTGAGCTCGGAGGTCTGGTAGGCCTCGGCGTGCCGGTAGCTGATCTCCTTGAACTTCTGCGCGCCCTCCCTGGCCACCGGGAAGCCGCGCACCCGGCCGACGAAGAACAGCGACTCGGCCTGCGCGAGTCCCTGGGCGACCTCGGCGAGGTGCTCCTCGCCGTCCAGGATCTCCTGCAGCTGACCGGGCATCGCCGTGAGCGCCGCGATGAGCCGCTTGCCGTCCGCGATGGACAGGTCGCGCACCCGGCCGAGCTGGAGGGCGAGCAGCGCGAAGCCGAGGAACATGTTGGTCAGCGCCTTGGTGCTGGCGACGGCCACCTCGGGCCCGGCGTGCAGGTAGATGCCGCCGTCGCACTCGCGCGCGATCGCCGAGCCCACGACGTTGACCAGACCGATCACCCGGCCGCCCTTGCGCCGGATCTCCTGGACGGCCAACAGGGTGTCGATGGTCTCGCCGGACTGGCTGACCGCGACGTAGAGGGTGTCGTGCTCGATGATCGGGTTGCGGTAGCGGAACTCGCTCGCGGCCTCGGCGTCGGCCGGGATCCGGGCCAGCTCCTCGATCAACGACGCGCCCATCTGACCGACGTAGTAGGCCGACCCGCAGCCGAGGATCTTCACGCGCCGGATCTCCCGGGTCTCGCGCGCGTCCATGTTGAGCCCTCCGAGGTGGGCGGTGCCGAAGCGCTCGTCGAGCCGCCCGCGCAGCACTCGCTCGGCGGCGGCGGGCTGCTCGAGCAGCTCCTTGCGCATGAACGAGTCGTGCTCGCCGGCGTCGTAGGACGCCGGGTCGACGTCGACCTGGGTGGCGGTGCGCTGGACCCGCGTCAGGTCCTGCCGGTACGTCGTGAAGCCGGTGGCGGTCAGCGTCGCCATCTCGCCGTCGTCGAGGTGGGCCACCGTGGTGGTGTAGCGGACCAGGGCGCCGAGGTCGGAGGCGACGTGCATCTCCCTGTCCCCCACGCCGATGATCAGCGGGCTGCCGTTGCGGGCCACGACGATGCGGTCGGGGAACTCGGCGTGCAGCACCGCCACGCCGTAGGTGCCCTCGATCGCGGCCAGCGCCTCGGCGACGCGCTCCTCGAGCGTCTCGGCCGCGGACCGGGCGATGAGGTGCGCCAGCACCTCGGTGTCGGTGTCGCTCACAAGGTCGACGCCCTCGTCGGTGAGCCGCTGGCGCAGAGATGCGGCGTTGTCGATGATCCCGTTGTGGACCACGGCCACCTCACCCTTGCCGTCGACGTGCGGGTGGGCGTTGACGTCGTTGGCCGGGCCGTGGGTCGCCCAGCGGGTGTGGCCGATGCCCGCCTTGCCGGTGAAGCGCTTCGGCAGGTCCTCGCTGAGGTCTCGCACCCGTCCGGCCTTCTTCGCCACCCGGAGCCCGGACCCGAGCACGGCGACACCGGCCGAGTCGTAGCCGCGGTGCTCCAGACGGGCCAGGCCCTCGAGAAGCAGCGGGGCCGCCTGCTGGGTGCCGATGTAGCCGACGATGCCGCACATGTGTGGGGTCCTTAGGTGTAGATGAGGCGGCGCAGCTGCCGCTCGGTCAGGTGCGGAGCGGCGACGACGTGGTCGCGCAGCTCCGCGGCGATGCGGGCGAAGATCTCGGGGTTCTTGGCGCCGTAGGTCTTGAGCTCGCGGTGCCGCCGACGGACGAAGTCCTCGACCGGCTCGGCCTGGAAGGCCAGCACGTCCTCGATGACCCGGATAGCCTCCGCTGGCGCGAGTCCGGTGCTGGCCACGACATGGTCGACCAGCGCGCGATCCGGAGTCACGGCAGCACTGTCGCGCCGATCGCGCCGAATTCGCAACTTCCTGCCCGTTTTCGGGCAAGAATGACAGAGTGTCGCGCCAGACCGTCGCGGGTTTCGTTGGGCGGGAATGAAACCGGACCTAGGTCCGTTTGAACAGTTGTTGATAGTTCAACCAATCCACCGAGGAGCTCCGCATGACCACCGACTTCGACCCCACCACCAGCATCGTCGAGAACATCTCCGGCGACTACACGATCGACCCGCACCACTCGCGCCTGGGCTTCGTCGCGCGCCACGCGATGGTGACCAAGGTCCGCGGCCAGTTCTCCGACTTCTCCGGCACCGCGCACGTCGACACCGCCAACCCCGCCGGCTCCTCGGTCTCGCTGAGCATCAAGACCGCCAGCGTCAGCACCGGCAGCGCCGACCGCGACGGCCACCTGGCCTCCGCCGACTTCTTCGACACCGAGCAGTACCCCGAGATCACCTTCGTCTCCACCGACGTGGACCGCGACGGCTCCGAGTGGTCCATCACCGGCGACCTCACCATCAAGGGCACCACCAAGCCGGTCACGATCGTGTTCGAGGAGACCGGCTCGGCGCGCGACCCCTTCGGCAACGTGCGCGTCGGCTTCGAGGGTGGCGTCACGGTCAACCGCAAGGACTGGGACCTCACCTGGAACGCCGCGCTCGAGACCGGCGGCGTCCTCGTCTCCGACAAGATCAAGCTGGAGTTCGACATCTCCGCCATCCAGAACGCCGCCTGACCTCCCCCTCCCGCTGACCCGTCAGAGACTCTCTGACGGGTCAGCGTGGATTTGGGTGAGTTGGTGACGGGTCAGCGGGGGCAGGGCGAAAACCAGGTGAGCGGGGCGGGGTCGTCGGGTTTGAATCCCGACATGCCCGCAGGTCCCATCCGCCACCAGCTGCTGCTGCCCGACGGCTACACCCAGCGCCCACTGCGGACGAGCGACGCCGCGGCGGTGACCGCGGTGATGGCGGCCCAGGAGCTCCACGACGTGGGCTGGTCGCGTACGCCGAGATCACCGGCGGCGACCGCGGGGACGCGGCCGTGCATCCCGAGCACCGCGGCCGCGGACTGGGCACGGCGCTCGCGGGTCAACCGAGCCATCGCGGTCTGAGTCACTAGAACAGGTTCCACCCCCTCTGTCAGGGTGGCGCCATGACCCCCTTCGTCACCCGCTACGACTTCCGTGCGCCCGGCGCCGACTCGGCCCAGCGGCAGGAGATCTTTGCCCGCGCGCTCGAGCAGGCGGCGTACCTGGACGCCCACGGCGAGGACGCGATCATGCTGTCGGAGCACCACGCCTCCGACGACGGCTACCTGCCCAGCCCGATCCCCGTGGCCGCGGCGATCGCGGCGGTGACCCAGCGCGTCCCGATCACGGTCTCCGCGCTGCTGGCCAACCTCTACGACCCGGTCCGCCTGGCCGAGGACATCGCGGTGCTCGACCACCTCGCCGCCGGCCGGGTGAGCTTCACGATCGGCCTGGGCTACCGGCCCGAGGAGTACGAGCACCTCGGCCGCCCGTGGGCGACCCGCGGCGCCGACCTCGAAGCCGCGATCCTGGTGCTGCAGCGTGCCTGGACCGGGGATCCGTTCGAGTACAGGGGACGCACGGTGCGGGTGACCCCGACGCCGTACTCGCCGCCGCACCCGATGCTCTTCTACGGCGGCGGAACACTGGCGGCGGCCCGCCGCGCGGGGCGGCTGGGGCTGCACTTCGCGCCGCAGCACGGCGACGCGGGGCTGCGCGCGGCCTACGAGGAGGAGTGCCGCGCCCAGGGCCGGGAGCCGGGGATCATCCTGCGCTCACCGAGGGGGCCGGCCCACGTCTTCTGTGCCGACGACCCGGACGCGTTCTGGGGCCGCTACGGCCACCATCTGCTGGCCGACGCCACCGGGTACGCCGCGTGGCGCGGCCCCGACCAGCGCTCCTACGTGCAGGACGACTCGCGCACCGTTGAGGAGATGCGCGCCGCCGGCGTGTACGTCGTCCTGACCGCCGACCAGCTCGTCGAGCGGTGCCGCAGCAAGGAGATCCGGCTCGTCACCAGCCACCCGGCCTGTGGCGGCCTGCCCGCCGAGCCCTCCTGGGAGAGCGTGCGGCTGATCAGCGAGGTGGTGCGCCCGGCGCTGGCCGGACGAGCATGACGGATGTCATGGCCGGCCCGTGACAGGACGCCGGGGACCGATGACAGCGCGCACTGCCGGCGCAGCGCCCGGCGCGGGATCGTGGAGCCATGGACACGACAACCTCCTCGCGAACCGACCGGCCGGCCGGCGTCGGGCACCGCGAGCCGGCGATCCGCGTGCGCGACCTCCGGCGCAGCTACGGGTCGGGCAAGCAGGCCTTCGAGGCGGTCCGCGGCCTCGACCTGGACATCGAGGCCGGCTCGGTGCACGCCCTGCTCGGGACCAACGGCGCCGGCAAGACCTCCACCATGGAGCTGATCGAGGGGCTCGGCCGTCCCAGCACGGGAGAGATCCGGGTCCTCGGGCTCGACCCGCTCGCCGACCGCGCCGCCCTGCGGCCCCGGCTCGGGATCCTGCTGCAACGCAGCGGGTTCTCCGGGGACCTGACCGTCGCCGAGACGCTGCGCATGTGGCACAGCACGCTGAGCCGCCCCCGCCCCGTCGCCGACATGCTCGGTGCGCTGCGGCTCGAGGCGAAGGCCGACACCCGGGTCGTCGGCCTCTCCGGCGGCGAGCAGCGCCGGCTCGACCTGGCGTGCACGCTCATGGGGCGGCCGGAGGTCGTCCTCCTCGACGAGCCGACCACCGGTCTGGACCCCGAGAGCCGCCGGGACGTGTGGGCCCTGATCGGCGGGCTGCGCGACGAGGGGGTGACGGTGCTGCTCACGACCCACTACCTGGAGGAGGCCGAGGCGCTGGCCGACGAGCTCGCGATCATGCACGAGGGCCGCATCGTGCGTCGCGGCACCGTGGCGCAGATCGTCGAGGGACACCCCTCCGTGGTCCGGTTCCGGACTCCAGAGGCCTCGCTGCCCGACCTGCCCCGGGTCCGCCACCGCACCGCCGAGCGCGGCGCCACGGTCCTCGAGACCGACGACCTCCAGTCGACGCTGACCGCTCTCCTGGCCTGGGCGGCGCATGACGGCGTACGTCTCGCCGACCTGTCGGCCCGCACCGCCACCCTGGAGTCGGTCTTCCTCGACGTCGCCGACCACGAAGGAGCACCCCGATGAGCACCACCACCCCGACGAGGTACGCCGGATCGCGCCGCCGCGTGGTCGGGCTGGCCCGCGCCAACGCGCTGCTGATGATGCGCAACCGGCTCACGCTGTTCTACGGGGTCGTGCTGCCGCTGCTGCCCCTGCTGCTGCTCCTCGCGGGCGAGCGCGGCGACACCGCCGTCGGCGGCAACGCGGTGACCACCACGCTGCTGATGGCCCTGCTCTTCCCGGTCTACTACAACGTGCTGTCGCTGGTCGTGTCGCGACGCGACGAGCTCGTCCTGAAGCGGCTGCGCACGGGCGAGACGCGCGACGGCGAGCTCGTCACGGCCCTGTCCCTTCCCGGCGTGGCGATCTGCCTGGTCGTCTCGCTCCTCACGGTGGTCGCCGGGCTCGCCGCCGGGCTGCCGTGGCCGACCAACCTGTCCCTCTACCTCGTCGCCGTCCTGGTCTGCGCTGTGCTGTTCGTGGCGTTCGCGTTCTGGACGGCGGCCTGGACCCGCACGGCCGAGGCGGCCCAGATGACCAGCCTGCCGGTGATCACGCTGGCCCTGCTCGGCACCATCACCTCGGCGCTGCCGCAGCGCTACGCCGAGATCGTGGAGCGCACTCCCGCCGGCGCGCTCGAGCAGCTGGTGCGGCTGTCGTGGTTCGGTGAGGACGACGCGCGGACGGTCGGCTCCCTCGACAGCTGGGTGGCCGCCGGGGAGCCGGTCCTCGTCCTGCTGGCGTGGACCGCCGCCGCGGTCTGGCTGGCCGCCCGTTCCCTGCGGTGGGAGCCACGGACCTGATCCGTAGGCTGACCCACCACGGTGAGGAGGGGAGCGAGATGACGGGCGCGCGAAACGACCGTGACCGGGGCTGGCCCTGGCGCAGCTGGTCGGCTCTCGACGAGGTCGAACGGGTCGACGTCTACACCCGCCAGTCGCTGTACCTGCTGCTGTGGTGCTCCCTGGGGTTCGTGCTGCTCGGGGGTGCCAACGAGGCGGACCCCGCGCCCGTCCAGCTCTCGCTGGTGCTCCTCGGCGCCGCGGTGCTCGGCGTCCTCGGCACCCGGGCGCTCACCGCGGTCGCCGATCTCTACCCCGCCAGCGGTCCGCTCCCCTGGCGTCACCTGGGACCGCTGCTGGCGGCCTGCGTCCTCGCCGTCGCCGGTCTGCTGGCTCTGCCGCAGGACCTGCGGATCGCTGCCGGGGCCGGCATCTGGGTCGTGCTCGCCTGGGCCCTCGGAGGACTGCGCGACCGCGTCACCACCGCGGCGCTGCTGGTGGTCCTGACCCTGCTCCCCCTCGCGCTGACCGGCGAGTGGTGGGCGGCCGGCTACGGGCTCATCGTCAGCTCGTTCTTCGTCTTCACCTGCCGGGTCTCACTGTGGCTGCTGGGGGTCGTGACCGAGCTCGACGCGGCCCGCACCGCCCAGAGCGCGCTCGCCGTCGCCGAGGAGCGGCTGCGCTTCTCGCGCGACGTGCACGACGTGCTGGGGCGACGGCTCTCCACGATCGCGGTGCAGGCCGAGCTCGCCGCGACCCTCGCCGGACGAGGCGACGCGGAGGCCGGGGCCCGCATGCTCGAGGTGCGCGGCATCGCCCACGAGGCGCTGCGCGAGGCCAGGGAGCTGGCGCGCGGCTACCGCAGCACCGACCTCGCCCAGGAGCTCGAGGGCGCTCGGTCGCTGCTGCGATCCGCGGGCATCCGCACCGAGGTGGACGTCGACGGCCTCGACCCCGCCTGGCACGAGCCGGCCGGCTGGGTGGTGCGGGAGGCGGTCACCAACGTGCTGCGCCACTCCGCGGCCACGGCCGTGGCGATCACCTACGCCGACCGCGTGCTCGAGGTGCGCAACGACGGGGTGGGCGCCGCCGGCTCGTCCGACGGCAGCGGCCTGGCCGGGCTGCGGGCTCGGCTGGCGCCGCTCGGAGCCTCGCTCGACGTGGTGCACCGGGCGCCGTCCTTCGCCGTACGGCTGCTGGTGCCCGAGCGGGACCGGACGGGAGCCGCCTCATGATCCGCCTGCTGGTCGCCGACGACGAGCACCTGATCCGCACGGCGCTCGTCCGGCTCCTCGACCTCGAGGAGGACCTGGAGGTCGTGGCCGAGGCCGCCGGCGGAGCGGAGGCACTGGCCGCGGCGGTCAAGGCACAGGTGGACGTGGCGGTCCTGGACCTGCAGATGCCCGAGCCCGACGGGATCGCGGTGGCCGAGCGGCTCGGCACCGACCTGCCCGACTGCCGGGTGGTGATCGTGACCAGCCACGGCCGACCCGGCCACCTCAAGCGGGCACTCACCGCCGGGGTGCGCGGCTTCCTGCCCAAGACGACCTCGGCGGCGACGCTGGCCGACGTCGTGCGGCAGGTGCACGCCGGTGGCCGGTACGTCGACCCCGAGCTGGCGGCCGAGGCGATCGCCGCCGGCGACAGCCCGCTGACGCCGCGGGAGGCCGACGTACTCGAGCTGGCCGCCGACGGCGCGTCGATCGAGGAGATCGCCCAGCGTGCCTCGCTGTCCCCCGGCACGGTGCGCAACTACCTCTCCAACGCCGTCGCCAAGCTCGGCGCCGCCCACCGCCACGAGGCCTGCGCCAAGGCCCGCCGCCTCGGCTGGATCTGACCGCCGCCCTACTGCCCCGAGCCGAGCTCCACCGTCGAGACGACCGAGGTGAGCGACGGCTGACGCGGTGTCGAGGAGAAGCCGAAGCGCGGAGCCGGGTCGAGGACGGCGAGCGCGCCCAGGTCCCGACCGTCGAAGGCGCCCGAGAGCGAGACGACGGCGTGGTGGTCGGTGGCGCCGTACCACTCGCGACCGTCGCGGGCCGCGCCGCGCGTACGTACGCCGGACAGGACCAGGCGCGCCACCGGGTCGGTGAGCAGCGAGAACCACGGCGCCTCCGCGACCACGCGGGGCACGCAGCGCAGGACCCGGCCCAGCCAGGTGCGCCGCCCCACGGTCCAGTCGAGGGCGAGCGACGCCGACCGGAGCCGCCATCGGTCGCCCTGGACGATGAGCTCGACCGGCTCGACCCGCACCTCGTCGAACTCGTAGGTCGCCTCGATCAGTCGGGCCACGTCCTCCCGCGGGGCGATGAGCACCCGCTGCCCGTCGGGTCCCTCGACCATCGCGTCGGCGAAAGCGCCGTACGGCGAACGCCGCCAGCGGCCGACCACGACGCGGACGCCGCTGGTGCTGCCCAGGCCGGTGATCTGCCCGCGGAACCGGGCGCGGGTCATCGGATCGGCGCCCCGGAGAGGGTGCGCGCGACGACCAGCCGCTGGATCTCGGAGGTGCCCTCGAAGATCGTGTAGATCTTGGCGTCGCGGGCCATGCGCTCAACGGGGTACTCCCGGGTGAAGCCGTTGCCGCCGAGGATCTGCATCGCCCGCTCGGTCACCCGGACCGCGGTCTCGCCGGCGAACAGCTTGGACATCGACCCCTCGGCCTTCTCGAAGCGCCGACCCTGCCGGGCCATCCACGCCGCGCGCCACACCAGCAGCCGCGAGGCCTCGATCGAGGTGGCCATGTCGGCGAGCATGAACGCGATCGCCTGGTTCTCGATGATCGGCCTGCCGAACTGCTCGCGGGTCTTCGCGTAGTCCAGCGCCACCTCGTACGCCGCTCGCGCGATGCCGATCGCCTGCGCGCCGACCGCGGGGCGGGTCCGCTCGAAGGTCGCCATCGACGCGTTGCCTCCTTGCCCGGTCCCTGAGGAGGCGAGGGACGAGCCGTCTCGCAGGGCGCGCGCCTTGGCGAGGCGGGCGTCGAGTCGGTCCTTGCCGCCGAGCAGGCAGCGCCCGGGCACGCGAACCTCGTCGAGGACGACCTCGGCGGTGTGGGAGGCACGGATGCCGTGCTTGGCGAACTTCTGTCCCTGGCTGAGACCCAAGGTGTCGGGCGGTACGACGAAGCTGGCCTGCCCGCGGGTGCGCAGGTCGGGGTCGACCACCGCGGTGACGACGTGGACGTCGGCGAGGCCGCCGTTGGTCGCCCAGGTCTTGGTGCCGGTGATGACCCACTCGTCGGTGGCCTGGTCGTAGCGGGCGCGCGTGCGCATGGCGCCGACGTCGCTGCCGGCGTCCGGCTCGGAGGAGCAGAACGCGCCCAGCCGGAGGTCGCCGGGCTCGCCGAACATCTGCGGCACCCACTCCCCGACCTGCTCGTCGGTGCCGTTGGCGCGCACCGCGGCCGCGGCGAGCGCCGTACCGCAGATGGCCAGGCCGATCCCGGCGTCGCCCCAGAACAGCTCCTCCATCGCGACCGGGATGCCCAAGCCGGTCTCGTCGAAGGACTGGGTCGCGAAGAAGTCCAGCGAGTAGATCCCGGCGCGGGCGGCCTCCTCGACCACCGGCCACGGGAACTCCTCCCGCTCGTCCCACTCGTGGGCAGCCGGACGGATGACGTCGGCAGCGAAGGTGTGCAGCCAGTCGCGCAGCTCGACGTGGTCGGGGCCGAGCTCGAAGGAGGGCGTGGTCACCGCCCGAGACTAGCCAGACCCACCGCTGACCCGTCAGAAACTCTCTGACGGGTCAGCGGCCGCGGGGTGAGCCTGGCGGCGGCTCAGGTGACGGCGTCGCCCTCGTCCTCGGGCTCGTCCTCGGGCTCGGTGCCGTCGGCGAGGATCCCGTAGAGCTTGCGGCGGGTCTCGACGAGGACCCCGACGGCGGCGCGTCGCTGACCCTCGGAGCCGGCGCTGACGATCTGCCAGACCGCGCCCATGACCTGGCCGATCTCGGACTTGATGTCCGCCGAGCCCTCGACGGCACCGTCGGCGGCCTCGTCGCGCCGGAACGGCGCCCAGACCGCCGCGAGCTCGGCGGCGTGCTCGGCGACGTACGTCGCGCCCTCGGCGGTGAGCCTCAGGCTGCGCCGGCCGCGCTCGTCGTCGGCCTCGACGAGGCCCTCGTCCTCGAGCTGCTGGATGGTCGGGTAGACCGACCCTGGGCTCGGGCGCCAGGCGTCGTCGCTCTTCTGGGCGATGGCCTGGATGACCTGGTAGCCGTTGACCGGCTGCTCGGCCGCGCCGGCCTCGCGGAGCACGTCGAGGATGGCCGAGCGCACGTCGCCCCGGCGTACGCGGGGGCCGCGGCGCCGGTCGTCGGGCTCGCCGAGGCCGAACAGGCCCGCCAGCCAGGGCGGCCCCTGGAGGCCGGAGCGTCCGCCCCAGCCGCCGCCGGCCCAGCCGCCACGGTGCCCCTCCGGCCCACCGTGGCCACGCCCGCGGTGCTGCTCCCAGGGACCCTGCGGCCCCTCGGCCCACTCGGTGAAGCGGTCGTTGCTACGTCGTTCGTGTCGGTTGCGTCGTGGGTGTCCCATGCTCGCGTTCCTTTCGTGACGGGGATCGCGGTGCGCCCGAGAGTCCGTATGACTATCGGCGACTGTTCGCGATATATCGCAAGCGTACGCGCGGGAGGATGTCGGCACAAGGACCGGTGGGGTAGTGCCTGACGAACGTGTCGGTGCAAACGCCGTTTCGACAACACCAACGCCCGGGACTACCCCGGAGGCGACACCTCAGCGCGCCAGCCAGGCGGCGTACGCGTCGAAGGTGTAGGGGCGGCCGAGGAAGTCGGCGACGAGGTCGGCGGCGTCCTTGCTGCCGCCCGGGGCGAGGACGCGGTCGCGGTAGCGGGAGGCGGTCTCGGGGGCGAAGAGGTCACCGGAGTCGAAGGCACTGAACATGTCCTTGGCGATGACCAGCGACCACATGTAGGTGTAGTACGCCGAGCTGTAGCCGCCGAGGTGGCCGAAGCTGGCGAACATGTGGGTGTCCTCGATGTAGGGGAACGGCGAGTAGCGCTCCTGCAGCTCTCGGGTGCGGGCGGTGAGGTCGTCGGGGCGCTCCTGGTGGAACCAGTAGGACATCGACGCGTAGAACATCTGCTGGCGGGCCAGGTAGCCCTTGCCGAAGTCGTCGCCGCGGCGCATCCGCGCGACCAGGTCCGCGGGGATCGGCTCGCCGGCCTCGTCCGTGGCGAAGGTCCGCAGCACGCCGGCGTCCCAGGCCCACTCCTCGAGCATCTGGCTCGGCGCCTCGACGAAGTCCCACTCGGTCGCCACGCCGGCGAAGCGCGTCCACTGCCCGCGGCCGGCCAGCACGTGGTGCACGAGGTGGCCGAACTCGTGGAACAGCGTCACGACCTCGTCATGCTCCATCAGCCCCCGCGAGAAGTTGCACACCAGCACCCCCTCGGAGAGCTGGCGGCCCGCGACGCCCTCGGTCAGCGTGAACTGCGCCGCGTGCTTGTACTTGCCCTCCCGCGGGTGCAGGTCGAGGTGGATGCGGCCGATGGCCTCCTCGCTGTCAGGCCCGTCGGTGCGGAAGACGTCGTACGACGTCACGTCCTCATGCCAAGCGGTGCCGCGCGCGACCTCCTCGTAGCGCAGCCCGAAGAGCCGCCCGGTCACGTCGAGGAGTCCCTGGCGCACCTTGGGGAAGGCGAAGTAGGTGCGCACCTGCTGGGCATCGACCTGGAGCTGCTCCTTGCGGACCAGCTCCTCGTAGTAGTTGGCGTCCGCACCGGTGATGGAGGTCGCCTCCGGATGGTCCTGCCGGAAGCGCTCCATGAGCACCGCCAGGTCACGGCGCATCGGCTCCTCGGCCGCGGCGGCGATCTTGTCGATGAACTCCGGGATCGCCGGGCCGGTGCCGATCATCTTCACGGCGGCGTCGTACGACGCCCAGTCGTCGTAGCCGACCAGGCCCGCCAGCTCGTGGCGCAGCTCGAACATCTCCTTCAGCAGCGCGTCGCTCGCGGGCCAGCCGCGGTTGAGGAACGCCATCGTCAGCTCGCGCCGTACGTCGGCGTCGTGCGCGAACATCCGCACCGGGATCACGTCGGGGTAGTCGGTGGTGACCGTCACCAGCCCTTCGTCGTCGGCCGGGTGCGCCTCGCGCCAGTCGGCGGGGAGCCCGTCGAGCTGCTCGGGGGCCACCCGGATGCGGCGGACGTCGTCGCGCACGACCTTGCTGAACTCCTGGTCCAGCTCGGTCAGCCGCTCGCTGATCTCGGTGAGGCGCGCCCGGATCGCGTCGTCACGGTCGACGCCGGCTCGTCGGAAGTCCTCCAGCACCTTGGCGAGCAGCCGCGCCGCCTGCTCGTCGAGGCCGCCGGCGTCGAGCGCCGCGAACACGTCGTACAGGCCGCGGTCCAGGCTCAGCTCGGTGACCAGCCTCTGCACGTCCTGCTCGGACCGCTCGGCCACGTCGCGCACGCCCTCGTCCGGGTGGACGTTGCTCAGCAGCGAGCCGGCTGCGGCGACGTTGCTCAGCTGCAGCGTGATCTCGTCCCACTGCCGCAGCGCGTCGAGGGTGTCCCCGGGCGGCGAGTCGCGCAGCCGCTGCGCGAGCTCGCGGGCGGTGCTCAATCCCGCCTCGGCGCGGGTCTGGACCCAGGCGAGGGCGGAGTCGGCGTCGGGCAGGTCCAGGGGGCTCAGGCTCACCGGGCCAGCCTGCCATGTGACCGGCCGACGCAGCCGCCTCAGGTCACGCCAGCCAGCTGGTCGCGGCGGCGGGTGAGGTAGGCGCGCTCGGCGGGGTTGGCGGTGGCCGCGATGGCCTGGTCGTACGCCGCACGCGCGTCGGCGGAGCGGCCGAGGCGGCGCAGCAGGTCTGCGCGGGTGGCGTGGAAGGCGTGGTACCTCGCCAGCGCCGGCTGCTGCTGGGGCAGCCGGTCGACCACGGCGAGGGCGACCTCGGGGCCGTCGAGCTCGGCGACCGCCACCGCGCGGTTGAGGGCGACCAACGGACTGGGCGCGACGGCGTACAGCTGGTCGTAGAGCATCGCCACCTGGGCCCAGTCGGTGTCGGCCGCGGTGGGGGCGTGGGTGTGGACGGCGTTGATGGCGGCGAGCAGCTGGTACTGGCCCGGTCGCCCGAGGGCGAGGCACTCGCGGACCAGGGCGCGCCCCTCGGCGATGAGCGCCCGGTCCCAGCCGCCGCGGTCCTGCTCCGGAAGCGGCACCAGCTCCCCACCGGCCATCCGGACCGGCCGGCGCGCCTCGATGAGCAGCATCAGCGCGAGCAGGCCGGTGACCTCGGGCACGGTGGGCAGCAGCCGGTGCAGCAGCCGGCCCAGCCGGATCGCCTCGCCGGTGAGCTCGTCGCGGATCGGCTCCGCCCCGGAGCCGGACAGGTAACCCTCGTTGAAGATCAGGTAGACCACGGCCATCACGCCGTCCACGCGCTCCTCCAGGTCGGCCTCCGAGGGCACGCGGTAGGGGATCCGCGCGCCCTTGATCTTGGCCTTGGCGCGGGTGATCCGCTGCGCCATCGTCGTCTCCGGCACCAGGAACGCCTGGGCGATCTCCGCGACGGTGAGCCCGCCGAGCAGCCGCAGCGTGAGCGCCACGCGTGCCTCCGGGGCGAGCGCGGGGTGGCAGCAGGTGAAGAGCAGCCGCAGCCGGTCGTCCTCCACGACGCCCGTGGGCTCGTGGGGTGTGTCGTCCTTGATCATCAGGGCCGCCTGATGCTTGGCGTCGCGTCGCTGCTCCCGACGGATCCGGTCGATGCCCTTGCGGGCCGCGGTGGTGGTCAGCCAGGCGCCCGGGTTGGGCGGGGTGCCGTCCACCGGCCACCGCTCGAGCGCGACCACGAGGGCCTCGCCGGCGGCCTCCTCGGCGGCGTCGATGTCGCCGAGGCGGCGTACGAGCGAGGCCACGACGCGGCCGTACTCCTCGCGGAAGATCCGCTCGGTCGCGGCGTGCGCGGCCGCCTCGCTCACGCCTCCGGCTCCTCCTGGAACGGCCGCACCTCGACCGTCTCCTGACACGCACGCGAGGCCTCCTTGGCCCAGGCGAGCGCCGCGTCGAGGTCGGGTGCCTCGATGACCCAGAAGCCGCCGAGGTACTCCTTGCTCTCGACGAACGGGCCGTCGGTCACGATCGGCGCGGCACCGGTGTTGTCGACGGTGGTGGCCTGGTCGATCGTCTGGAGACCGCCGGCGAAGACGTAGGCACCCTCCGCCTGGAGCTTGTCGTTGAAGCGGGCGGTCGCCTCGAAGAGCGGCTGCAGCTCCTCCATCGTGCGCGTGTCGGCGGCGACCTCGTCGACGTCGCCGTGGACTGCGAGCAGGTACTGCGTCATCGGGATCCTCCTGTGTCGGCGGCGGCCTCCCTGGTCGCCTCTCACCCTGACTACGAACCGGTGCAGACGGCTACGACAACACGGGCAGAGGATTTCTGCCAGGACCTACTCACCAGCCGTCCGTGCCGGGCCCGCCCTTGAACGGCCCGACGACTCGGTGGGTGATCCAGCCGCCGTAGAAGCCGCCCGGCTGGGGGTCGACGGCCTCGCCGTCGACGGTGCACTGCTCGACGAGCATCGGATTCACGGCGACGGCGCCGGCGATCGCCTCGAACCCCTCGCGCGGCTCGAGGTAGGTCCACGCGGCCGAGCGCGCGACCGAGGAGCCGGCGACCAGGTCGAAGTAGGAGGCCTGGCCCTTCCACTCACACCACGTGGCGCCCTCGGTCTCGCGCAGCACGCCGGGCGCGAACGCCGCGCGCGGCAGGTAGTACGTCGGCGGGTGGCTGGTCTCGAGGACCCGCCACGACGTGTCGCTGCGGGCGACCACCTGCCCGCCGAGGAGGATCTCGACGTGCTCGTGGCTCGGCTCCACGCGAGGCGGGCGCGGGTAGTCCCACACGGACTCCTGTCCGGGGCCCGCGGGGTCGGGGATGGGGTGACTCATGGGCCCAGTCTGCCCCGCCCCCTGACATCGAGTGGCGCGGTGCACCACCCGACCACATAGGTTCTCCGGGTGCAGATCCGTGGGCTCATCGCCGACACCCGGCCGTTGCGCAACCCGCACTTCCGGCGGCTCTGGCGGGCCAACATCGTCACCGTCATCGGCGCGCAGCTGACCGTGGTGGCGGTGCCGGCCCAGATCTACGCCGACACCGGCTCGTCGGCGTACGTCGGGCTGACGGGGCTGTTCGGCCTGGTGCCGCTGGTGGTCTTCGGGCTGTGGGGCGGCGCGCTCGCCGACGTGTTCGACCGTCGGGTGCTGCTGATCATCACCACGGTCGGGCTGATCGTCACGAGTGGGCTGTTCTACCTGCAGGCGGCGATGGGGAGCACGAACGTCTGGCTGCTGCTGTGCCTGTTCTCGGTGCAGCAGGCGTTCTTCGCCGTGAACCAGCCGACCCGCAACGCGGTGCTGCCACGGCTGCTGGGCCCCGACCTGCTCCCGGCGGCCAACTCGCTCAACATGACCGTCACCCAGGCAGGTGCCATCGCTGGCCCGCTGGTCGCCGGCGCCCTGATCCCGGTGCTCGGCTTCGAGTGGCTCTACCTGCTCGACACGCTCACGCTGCTCGCCACGCTCTCGGCGGTCGTGCGGCTGCCCCCGCTGCCGGTGGAGGGGGCCGGGACCGGCACCCCCGGGCTGCGCTCGATCTTCGACGGGCTGGCCTACCTGCGCGGCCACCCGGTGCTGATGATGTCGTTCGTCGTCGACATCATCGCGATGGTCTTCGGGATGCCGCGGGCACTGTTTCCCCAGATCGCGCACGAGAGCTTCCTCGGACCCGAGGAGGGCGGCCTGGCGTTCGCCGCGCTGTTCGCGGCCATCCCGGCCGGCGCCGTCATCGGCGGCGTCTTCTCCGGCTGGGTCTCGCGGGTCAGCCGGCAGGGCGTCGCGGTCCTCGTGTGCATCGTCGTCTGGGGCGTGGCGATGGCCGGCTTCGGCCTCGCGGTCGCGCTCGCCGACCAGTGGCGTACGCCGATGCTGGTCGCCGCTGTCGCGATGCTGGTCGTCGGCGGCGCGGCCGACATGGCCTCCGCGGCGTTCCGGGTCAGCATGCTCCAGGCCTCCGCCTCCGACGCCGTGCGCGGCCGGCTGCAGGGGATCTTCACCGTCGTCGTGGCGGGCGGGCCCCGCATCGCCGACGTCGCCCATGGCGCCAGCGCCGCGATGGTCGGCACGGCCACCGCGGCCGCGGGCGGCGGCGTGCTCGTCGTGGTGCTCACCGTCGTCGCGGCGATCGCCGTGCCGTCGTTCGTGCGCTACCGGGTCACGCGCCCAGCAGCCCTCTGACGTACGCCGCCTGTCCGGCGTGCTGCAGGTCGTCGGTGATCACGCTGGCGAGTCGCACCCCGAGCGTGACCGGCGGGTCCCAGCCCTCGTCGACGACCCGCTCCAGGTCGTCGGGCTCCAGGCCGGCGACGTAGGCGGTGCTCTGCTCGTGGACGGCGCGCAGGTAGCTGGTGAGGAGGGCCGCCTCCGCGCGCACCGCGCCGACCTGCTCGGTGGTGTGGCCGTAGCCGATCTCGGCCGGGTCGAAGGGCAGGCCGAACCGCTCGGCGTAGCCCTGGCCGGTGTAGACCTGCTCGATCCCGGCGACGTCGGCGACGTGGTCGTCCTGGACCCGGGCGAGGTGCCAGACCAGCCAGGCGATGGTGTTGGCCCCCTCGGCGGGGCGGGTCGCGAGCTGGTCCTCGGTGAGGCCGTCGACGGCGGCCTCGGCGCTCTCGACGACGCGCCCCAGGAGCTCTGTCAGCAGCTGTGCGGGAGTCATGGCTCCGACGGTAACCCGGCCCCGAAGTGGGTATCGGCTCGTCATGACGAACTTCGGCTACACCCTGATGACCGAGCAGAGCGGGCCGCGTGACCTGGTCTCGTACGCCGTCGGCGCCGAGGAGGTCGGCTTCGACTTCGAGGTCTCCAGCGACCACTTCTCGCCGTGGCTGACCGAGCAGGGCCATGCGCCGTACGCGTGGTCGGTGCTGGGCGCGGTGGCCCACGCGACGTCGCGGGTCGGGCTGATGACCTACGTGACCTGCCCGACGCAGCGCTACCACCCGGCGGTCGTCGCGCAGAAGGCCGCGACGCTCGGGCTGCTCTCCGAGGGGCGGTTCACCCTCGGGCTGGGCTCCGGCGAGAGCCTCAACGAGCACGTCGTGGGCGGCGGCTGGCCGGGGATCGCGACCCGGCAGGAGCGGCTCGTGGAGGCCGTCGAGATCATCCGCGAGCTGTTCACCGGCGAGCTGGTCGACTACCGCGGCAACCACTTCGACGTCGACTCCGCCCGCATCTGGGACCTGCCGGACACGCCCGTGGGGCTGGCGCTCGCCGTCGCGGGCGAGCGCGCGATCTCGACCTTCGCGCCGCTGTCGGACCACCTGGTCGCCGTGGAGCCGGACTCCTCGCTGGTGTCGACGTGGAACGACGTGGAGGGGGCGCCGCGGATCGGCGGAGACGGCGGCGCTCGGGCGATCGGGCAGATCCCGATCTGCTGGGCGCCGGACGCCGAGGAGGCGAAGGCCCTCGCGCACGAGCAGTTCCGCTGGTTCGGGGGCGGCTGGAAGGTCAACGCCGACCTGCCCACTCCGATGGGCTTCGCCGGCGCCACCCAGTTCGTGACCCCCGACGACGTGGCCGAGTCCATCCCGTGCGGCCCCGATCTGGACGCCATCGTCGAGGCCGTCTCGGCGTACTGGGACGCCGGCTTCACCGACATCGCCCTCGTCCAGGTCGGCGACAAGCACCAGCGCGCCTTCCTCTCCGAGGCCGCCGGCCCGCTGCTCGACAAGCTGCGCGCCGCGGCGCCGTGAGCCGGTCGCGGCGCCGCGGGTCGACGGTCACACCTCCACGCTCGCGTGCGTCAGGTGCGTAGACCACTCACACCCGAGAGAGGACCACGTCATGCTGAGCCAGAGCTCCTACCCCGCGGCGTACGTCGCGGCCTCCCGCGACGCCGTCAGCCGCCAGCTCGACGCCTACGCCGCCCTGCCCCTGTCCGCCGCCGACCGCGCCGGCTTCGAGCCCGACTACCTGCGCCAGCTGGTGCTCGCCCTCGACACCTACGCGCTGCACCGCAGTCGCGGGCAGGAGGGCAAGGACGGCAACCCGCTCAACGAGGTGCGCCTGCTGTGCACCTCGATCCGCGAGCACGAGGGCGTGCTCACCGGCGAGAAGTCGATCACGTACGCCCCCGACCGCTCCGTCCTCGGCCTGGCCGAGGGCGAGCAGATCACCCTGGACGCCGCCGGCTTCCGCCGCCTCGCCGACGCGTTCTTCGACGAGCTGACCGTCCGCTTCCCCGGGTAGTCCCGGACGGTGGCCCTCAGTCGCGCAGCTTGGCGAGCCGGGCCCGGAGCGCGTCGCGGCGGTGCGCGTTGCCGTGGAGGTCGACATAGCGCTCGGCGTACGTCGCCAGGAGCGCGTCGTCGAGGCGGCGCACCGCGCCGGGCGGGTAGCGGTAGTCCATGCGGGCGTTGAGGTCGCCGGGGCTGGCGCGCAGCACGTCGTTGAGCTCGTCGAGGCTGGTGATGCCGAGCTCGAGGAGCAGCCCGGAGATCCAGGCGTAGTGGTCGGTGCGCGACCAGCCGGCGTCGTCGTACTGCCCGGCGAGGTACGCCGCCAGCTCGCGCTGGTCGATCCGCGGGTCGTCGACCACCTCGTCGGGGCTCAGCGTCGCCGCGACCGGGCCGGTCGAGCGCAGCCGCTCTCGGATCGTGGAGAACTCCTGGTCGGCCAGCTCCAGCAGGCCGGCGGCGAGCGTGAAGCGGCGGTCCAGGTCACGGGCGTGCTCGTCGGGGACGTCGCCCTTGTAGCGGATGTCGTGCTCGAACTCCGCCCACGCGTGCTGCAGCACCGTGCGGACCTGCACCTGCGCCACCCGCCCGCGCAGCGCGGCGTAGGCGCGGTCCCTCTCCCGCGCCGCGTCGAGCTCGATGAGCAGGTGCCGGCTGGCGTAGCCGAAGCGGCCTTGGCTGGCGGTCTCCTGGCCCAGGTCGCGGTCCTCCTTGACCACCACCTGGTCGCCGAGCAGCTCCGCGACGGCCGAGACGTCGCTGTGCACGTAGGTGATGACGCGCACGCCGATCTGGTCGGTGATCTCGCGCAGCGGGTCGCTGAAGACCGGGCGGCCGTCGACCATGCGCGCCGCCTTGACCGCGAAGGACTGCACGCTCTTGGTCCGCCCGGTGACCGAGAGGTAGTTGATGCCGGCCTCGTCCAGGATCGAGGTCACCAGTGCCACGAACTGCGCGGCGGCCTCCGCGAGCGCAGGCTGCTGGGCGGCGTACTCCTGCGTCGCGGCCCGCGCGTCGGGCAGCGACGGGGTGACGATGTAGCCGGTCTCGAGATCGCCGTACGTCGTGGTGCGCTCGGGCCAGTGCTCGCGGAAGTAGGCGACGTAGGCGCACACCACGGCGTCGACCTGGTCCTCGACGACGCGCAGCTCGCTCTTGCGGGTCGCCGTCTCGACCGCCAGGCGCAGCGCTGCCCAGTCGTCGCCGGTGCGGACCAGGCCCTGCACGTGCCCCATCAGGGTGAGCAGCTCGCCGCGCAGCAGGTCGAGGTCGCGACCCCGCTTGTCCTTGTACTTCAGCGTCTTCGCCAGCCCGAACAGCACCACGGTGGCCGGATGGGGGTAGACCTCGATCGCGCGCCGGGCGCGACCCGAGCGCGGGTTGAGGTCCAGGCCGAGGCGCTGGCACACCCGTGCGCCGCGGGTCTCTCCGCCCGCGAACTCCGGCTTGCCCGTGTTGGCCGGGTGCGTGCCCGCCTCGAACCGCCGGAAGTCCTTGCTCAGGGCCCTCTCCGCGGGGCGCGACCCGGACGGGTTGGTGACGATGAGCGGGGCGTCGATCGCGACCAGGCACTCCTCGGCGACGTACGGCGCCACGGTCTCGGCGATCTCCTCGTCGGTGCGCACCGCCCGGACCAGCACCAGGCGTGCCTCGTCGTCGAGGACCGCCAGGCCCGTCGGCTGGCGCTCCCCCCACGCGAGGTCGATCCCGACGAAGTGCACGGAGACACCCTGCCCTACCGGGCGGCCTCAGTGGACGGCGTACTCCCGCGCGATCGCGGCGCCGAGGCGCGCGTTGCTGCGCACCAGCGCGATGTTGGCGGTGAGGCTGGCCCCGTCGGTGAGCTCGACGATGCGGCCGAGGAGATACGGCGTGGCGTCCTTGCCGCCGATGCCGAGGCGGTCCAGGTCGGCCAGTGCATGGTCAATCACGGCGCCGATCTCGGCGGCCGCGATCTCGTCCTCGGCGGGGATCGGGTTGGCGACGACCAGCCCGCCGGCCAGGCCGAGGTCCCACTTGGTACGCATCATGGCTGCCACGTCGGCCGGCGAGTCGAGGCGCATCGGCGCGCGGTGGCCGCTCTCGCGCGAGTAGAACGACGGGAACTCCTCGGTCCCGTAGCCCACCACCGGCACCCCGAGCGTCTCGAGGGTCTCGAGGGTGAGGCCGATGTCGAGGATGCTCTTCACGCCCGCGCACACCACGGCCACGTCCGTCTGGCCCAGCTCGGTGAGGTCGGCCGAGACGTCGAAGGACGTCTCCGCACCACGGTGCACCCCGCCCAGCCCGCCGGTCACGAAGGTGCGGATCCCGGCCAGCGCGGCCAGCCGCATGGTCGAGGCCACGGTGGTGGCGCCGTGCCCGCCGCGCGACACGACGTACGGCAGGTCGCGCACGCTGACCTTGGCCACGTCGGGGTGGCTGGCCAGCAGCTCGAGGTCGTCAGGCCCCAGGCCGATGCGCGGGCGACCGTCGAGCACGGCGATCGTCGCGGGCGTGGCGCCACGGTCGCGCACGATGCCCTCGACCTCGACGGCCATCGCGACGTTCTGGGGGTAGGGCATGCCGTGGCTGATGATCGTGCTCTCCAGCGCGACGACCGGACGGCCCTCCGCCAGCGCGGTGGCGACCTCCTCGGTGACCCTCAGCAGGGGGTGGCTCACAGTCGGCTCCTCACCAGCTCGTCGCTCAGGTCGCCACGCACGGTCTCGGGTGAGGCGACGGTGAGCGCCGCGGCCGCGTGGCCGTACGCCGCCGCCTCGGTCGGAGAGGCTCCGCCCAGCACCGCATGGCAGAACGCCGCCAGCATGGCGTCGCCGGCGCCGGTCACGTCCACCACCTCGCCGGGCACGGTCGCCAGCTGCGTCTCGCCGTCCTGGCCGCTCAGCACCGACCCGCAGGGTCCGCGGCGCACCCACACCAGCGCGACACCCCGGGCGTGCAGCGCGGCCGGGCTGCCGCCCAGGACCGCGAGCTCGCCGGCGTTGGGCGTGGCGCACCACAGCGGCCGGGCCCCGACGAGCGGAGCCAGGGCGGCCGCCTTCGGGACGCTGACCGGGTCGAGCAGCACCCGCACGCCCGCCTCGGTCGCGTGCGTCCAGGCCGCGGTCAGCGTGTCGTTGCGCAGGTTGCCGTCGAGCACGACCAGGTCGGCGCTCGCGAGCAGGCGGGCGTCGAGGTGCTCCGGCCCGAGCGTCGCCGTGGCCGCCATGTCGGCGACGCCGACGCTCAGCTCGCCGCTGGGCTCGAGCACGGCGAGGTAGGTGCCGGTCGCACCGGCCGCCCGGCGTACGCCGGATACCTCGACCCCGGCGGCGGCCGTCATAGCCACCAGGTCGTCGCCGAACACGTCGTCCCCCACGGCCGCGACCAGCGCGGTCGGGGTGCCGAGCCGGGCGAGGTTCTCGGCGATGTTGCGGCCCACCCCGCCGGGGCTGGTCGAGAGCGTCCCGGGGTTGCTCGTGCCGCGCACCACCGCGGACGTCGTCCGCGCCTTCAGGTCGAGATTGGCTCCGCCCACGACCACCACCGTCACGAGCGTGACGCTACCGGCGATGAGATGCGGTGTCGGCGGCGGTCTCTACCGTGCGATGGAGGCGGCGAGGCACACACGAGAGGCGAGGCCGTGGTCGAGATGATCCGCGCGAGCGGGCTGGTCAAGCGCTACCAGAAGGTGGAGGCGCTCGGCGGCCTCGACCTGTCGGTCGAGGAGGGGCGCGTCCTGGCACTGCTGGGCCCCAACGGGGCGGGCAAGACGACCGCCGTCCGGATCCTGGCCACGTTGCTCGAGCCCGACGACGGCTCGGCCCAGGTGGCGGGGGTCGACGTCGTCGCCGACCCCGACGGGGTGCGCTCGCGCATCGGACTCTCCGGCCAGTACGCCGCCGTCGACGAGTACCTCACCGGTTACGAGAACCTCGAGATGGTCGGACGCCTCTACGGCCTGGGCAAGCAGCGCTCCCGGCGGCGGGCGCGCGAGCTCCTCGAGCGCTTCGACCTCGCCGAGGCCGGCGACCGGCCGGCCAAGACCTACTCCGGGGGGATGCGCCGGCGCCTCGACCTGGCCGGAGCGCTGGTCGCCGAGCCGCCGGTGCTGATCCTCGACGAGCCGACGACAGGGCTCGACGTGCGCAGTCGGCTGCAGATGTGGGAGGTGATCCGCGAGCTGGTCGCCTCGGGCGCGACCCTGCTGCTGACGACGCAGTACCTCGAGGAGGCCGACCGGCTGGCCGACGCCATCGTGGTGATCGACCACGGTCGCGCCATCGCCCGCGGCACCGCAGACGAGCTGAAGTCGCAGACCGGGGGCGAGCGCATCGAGGTGGTCCTCGCCGACGTCGCCGACCGGGCCGCGGCGGGCGCCGTACTCGGGAGAGTGGCGATCGGGGAGATCCAGGTCGACGACAACGGCCGCGACCTCGTCGCCGCCGTCGACGGGGGCGCCGGCGCGCTCGCGCAGGTGCTGAGCGGCTTCGCCGCCGACGGCGTGGAGGTGCTCGACGTCGGGCTGCGCCGCCCCACCCTCGACGACGTGTTCCTCAGCCTGACCGGCCGCGCCGCGGAGTCCGACCCGGCGACAGACCCGGCCACCGAGACCACCCAGGAGGTGTCGCCATGAGCGTCGGAGCCGCGCGCGCCGTCACCGACGGCTGGATCGTCGCCAAGCGCAACCTGATCAAGATCAAGCGGGTGCCCGAGGTGCTCGTGTTCGTGCTGATCTCGCCGATCATGTTCGTGCTGCTGTTCGCCTACGTGTTCGGCGGCGCGATCGACCCCGCCGGGGCCGTGGGCTACAAGGAGTTCCTCATCGGCGGGATCTTCGCCCAGACGGTCGTCTTCGGTGCGACGTTCACCGGCGCCGGGCTGGCCGAGGACATGCAGAAGGGCATCATCGACCGGTTCCGCTCGCTGCCGATGTCCAGCGCCGCGGTGCTCGTGGGCCGTACGACCTCCGACGTGGTCTACAACGTGCTGTCGCTGGTCATCATGGCGCTCACCGGCCTGCTCGTGGGCTGGCGGATCCGCGAGGGCGTCGTCGACGCCGCGGCCGGCTTCCTGCTGCTGCTGCTCTTCGCCTACGCGATCAGCTGGGTGATGGCGTGGGTCGGACTGCTGGTGCCGAGCGTGGAGGTCATCAACAACGCGTCGTTCATCGTGATCATGCCGCTGACGTTCGTCTCCAACGCGTTCGTGCCGTTGGAGTCGTTCTCCGGGGTGCTGCGCCACATCGTCGAGTGGAACCCCGTCTCCACCCTCACCCAGGCCGTACGCGAACTGTTCGGCAACACCGACCCGACGATCCCGGTCTCCGACGCCTGGCCGATGCAGCACCCCGTGGTCTACACGCTGCTGTGGGTGGTGCTGATCCTGCTCGTCTTCGTGCCGCTGTCGGTGCGCCAGTACCGGCTCTCGAGCAGCCGGTGAGACGGGCGGACCCCGCTACCCCGGCCGGCCCAGGGCCCGCAGCGTCCGCCGTACCAGGGGCTCGTCGAGACCACGCAGACTGAAGCGCAGCGTCCCCTTCCCCGACGCGTACGGCGCCAGGTCCAGCACCAGCCCCGGGTCGTCCGCCGGCGCCTCCGGCTCCGGGTAGATCGCCAGGTGCGTTCTCCAACCGGCCAGGTGCAGCAGCGACCGGCCGTCGCGGGTGAAGGTCGCCATGTTGTAGGCGATCGTCTCGCCGACCCCGGGGATCTCCTCGTGCACCCACCCCCGCACGGCCCGCACCGCCGCCGCCGGCCCCGGCTCGAGATCCGCGAGGTAGGCGTCCACGTCGGCGTACTTCTGCCCCATCCCGGCAGGCTAGCGCGTCCCCGTCCGCGCGGTACGCCGTCAGCCCACCGGCAGCGAGGCGTCCCGGTCGTCGAAGAGCCGGACCGGGAGGCACTCGACACCGTAGACGGCGGAGAGCTTGCGGAAGTCGAGGTCGGCGGGGTCGGCGGTGATGCGCAGGTCGGGGAAGCGGCGCGCGAGCCCGCGCAGGGCGATGCGCAGCTCCATGCGGGCGAGCTCGGCCCCGACGCAGCGGTGGATGCCGTGCCCGAAGGCGAGGTGGCGGGTGGGGGCGCGCATGGGGTCGAACCGATCGGGCTCGGGCGTGAACGACGGGTCCCGGTTGGCCCCGAGCAGGGAGATGCCCAGGACGTCGCCGGCTCGGACATGGTGGCCAGCGATCTCCATGTCGTCGCGGGCGAAGCGCACGAACGCGAGCTGGACCACGGTCAGGTGACGCAGCAGCTCCTCGACGATGCGGTCGACAGCCGCGTCGTCGCCCTCCCGCATGAGGGTCATGGCCTCAGGGTGCTGGGCGAGCAGGTAGGTGCCGAGCGCGAGCATGCTCGCGGAGGTCTCGTAGCCGCCGAGGAAGACCCCGTCGGCGAGCCCGCCCAACGTGACGTCGTCGAGCTCGTCGCCGTGGTCGCGCAGCAGTGCGCCGATCAGCCCTTCACCGGGGTCCTGCCGCTGCTTGGCGACCGAGCTGATCAGGAACTCGCGGGTGTGGGCGGCGGCCCCGAAGACCCCTGCCCCGCCCTGCGACAGGTCGAAGCGGGCGGCGCCGAGGCTGTGGAACCGGGCCCGGTCGTCGACGGGCAGGTCCAGCAGCTCGCAGATGACCTCGAAGGGGATCGGGAACGCGAACTGGTCGACCAGGTCGACCTCGGGTCCCAGCTCGGCCATCGCCTCGAGCCGCGCGTCGACGATCCGCTCGATCACCGGCTCCAGCCGGGCCAGCCGGCGCTTGGTGAACTCGGGGGTGAGGTAGCGGCGCAGCGCGGTGTGCGCCGGCGGGTCGGTCATGCCGAGCCCGCCGATCTGCTCGGAGTCGCCGCGCCCCTCCTGTGAGACGAACTGCCCCAGGTCGTTGGACGTAGCGGCACCGTTGGCCAGCAGCGCCCGCGCCTCGTCGTACCCGCTGACCAGCCAGATGCCCTTGCCGAACATCTCCGCGATCTGCTTGACCGGCGCCTCCGCACGAACGGCGGCCATCTCCGGCAGCGGGTCGATGCCGTCGCGCTTGAGCGGCATGGTGATCGAGTCGGGCAGGAACCGGAGCTTGCGCAGGTCGATGCCGTTGCGCGTCGAACGGGTCAGGAGGCGCGTTGCCACCCGGCGCTTGACGGTGCTGAGGAGACCCATGGCCCAAGTTCACCAGAAAGGGGGAGTTTTCGTACATCAGGCATGACCCTGAGCACACCCCGTGTCAGTCCCGGTGCCCTCGCGAGCCCCGCTCCACGCGCCGTCGTACGTCGAGCTGGGCGCGGTCCGCGGCCGCCCTGCCGGCGACCCGAGCGTCGATCTCGCTCGGCGTCGTGCCCTGCTCGAGCCGACCGGTCACCGGGCCCAGGCCCACCAAGCCCAGATCGCCGAGCCGCTCGCGGACCCGCTCCGCGTAGGCCTCGAGGAACCACCCGTGGGATGCGGGGGTGCTCGCCTGGCTACTGCCATGCAGGGCGACCGTGGCCTGGACCAGCAGCGAGGTGACCAGCTCCTCGACGGCGTCGAGCTCGTGAGTGCCCCCCACCAGGGTGCAGACGCCCAGGAGGTCGTCGAACGAGAGCCGGCAGCGACGGGCATCGGCCACCGCCCACAGCGCGCCGGCTCTCTCCACAGGCCTCAGGTCGGCGGCGGCCCGGGGCCGTCGACGAGCGCGGCGAGCCGGCGCGGAGCCTGCACGCGGTAGCTGTCGGTGAGCAGTTCGGCGACCTCCTGCCAGTCGGTGTCGTCGTCGAGGAGCAGGCCGGCCGCGGTCGGCCACCACTCCGGCCGGAAGTACGGCGGCCCGAGGTGGCCCAGCGCCGCGGCCTCGGCGGCCTCGGCCCGGAACACCACCACCAGCGCCGGCCCCCGCGTCCCCGCCGCGCGGGCGTAGCCCTCCGGCCGGCCATCTCGCACCTGGCAGACGTGGGCGAAGGTCCTCTGGCGCACCCGCCACCTCACCCCGACCCAGGCGTCCTCCTCGCGGGTCTCCGGCAGCGCGAGGCAGATCGCCGCGAGGCGTCGCACCACGCCGGCGAGCAGCTCGTCGTCCTCGTCCATACCGGCGACGCTAGCCACCGCCACGGACGGTCCCCAGGGTCACTCGGCGTCGAGCCGGGCGACCTCCTCGGGGGTGAGGTGGAGGTCCGCCGCCGCGGCGGAGTCGGTGATCGACTGGGGGCGCTTCGCCCCGGGGATCGGGATGACGACCGGCGACTGGGCGAGCTCCCAGGCCAGGGCGACCTGCTGGGCGCTGACACCGTGCGCGTCCGCGACCTCCTGGAAGGCCGGGTGCTTCTCGGCGAGCTCCTTGGCGTCGCCCAGGCCCCCCAGCGGGCTCCACGGCAGGAAGGCCAGCCCGAGCTGGTGACACACCTCGATCTCGGGACGGCTGCTGCGGAACTTCGGCGAGAACTGGTTCTGCACGCTCACCAGGGAGTCACCCAGTACGGCGTGCGCCGAGCGGATCTGCGCGGGGTCGGCGTTGGAGAGCCCGACCATGCGGACCTTGCCCGAGTCGGCGACCTCCTTGAGAGTGCCGATCACCTCGTCGTAGGGCACCTCCGGGTCCGGCCGGTGGTGCTGCCACAGGGCGATCTGCTCGACGCCCAGCCGCTCCAGGCTGGCGTCGACGGCCTCGTGCAGGTGCGAGGCCGAGCTGTCGGTCGCCCAACCCCCGCCCTCGGTCCGCACGTGGCCGCCCTTGGTCGCCAGCAGGACCCGGTCGCGGACCCCGAGCTCGTCGAGGATGCCGGCGATCAGCCGCTCGTTGGCGCCCTGCGCCCGCGCGCCGAGCTCCTCACCCGGGCCGTAGGCGTCCGCGGTGTCGAAGAGCGTGACGCCGGCGTCGAGGGCGGCTCTCACCGTGTCGACCAGCTGCTCGCGCGGCTGGGTCCCGGTCTGGTCGAAGGTCATCAGGCCGAGCCCGATGGCGCCGACCTCGATACGTCCGGTGGTCTGGTTTCCGAGGTGTCGTGTCTGCACCCTCCGCAGCCTACGGCGGCGACGTGAGCGCCCAGGCTGCGAAAGCCGGAGGACGTCCGGGTTTCCGTCCGGTGCCGGCGGGCAGGCTGGCGTGCATGACGTCGCTCGCGAGACGCCGCACCCCGGTCCTCGTGGCGTGCGCCGGCGTTGTGGCCATCGCCGTCGCCGCGGCCCTGCTGACTGCGCTGGTCCGCGGTGGCCAGGACAACGACGACACCGCGCAGGACCGCCCGCCGACCGTCATCACGGATCTCTGCGCGGCGCTCGAGCCCGCGCTGCCGCCCGACTTGGGCCTGGCCGGCGGCCGGTCGAGCAACGACAGCCGCAACGACACCGAGATCGCCACCTGCCTCGTCGCGGGCACCGACGGGGCCGAGCTCGAGGTGCGCGTGACCGGCTACGAGCTGCCCGACGGCGATCCCGACGGCGAGCTGGAGCAGCTTGTCGCGATCGCGTGCGACGGGGTGGAGCGGCAGTACGCCGCCGGCTTCACCGAGGACTCCGCGAGCTGCAGCGGCCAGGACTCCGAGTCGACCACCGAGCCGCTGCTGACCTCGGCCACCATGATCACCACGCTCCCGACCCTCAACGCCGTCGCCTCCGTAGTGCTGACCGACCGAGCCCTTCCGGCCATCGTCGGGGCCTACACCACCGCGGTCGCGTACGCCGTCGTCTCCGCCGGCGCCGACCTCGCCGGCTGACGGCCCCCGAGTCTCCTCCCGTCAAGGGGCGGCGCGCTACTGGGAATCGCCACAAGGTAGCTCTCCCCGGCGCTGGTGGCGTTGTCATCGTGGGAGGCGACTCGCGGCCCGTCGCGAACGCCGTCGGCTGCGGTCGGGGTCAACGACCGGTCCGCTGGCCGCCCGGAGTGCGGAGGGCCGGTGTCTGGGACGCGACGCTGCCCACCGAGAGCGCGGTGATCCGGGGCATCGAGGAGGACGGGGTGTAGACGCCGGCGGCGCTCGCGCGGCACACGAAGGAGACCGTGCCCGCAGTCGTCAGCCGGAAGACCCCGGTCACGTCGGCCGTCCCCATCCGTTCGGCGGTGCTGTCCAGCGCCCGCACCTCTGCCCCAGCGGTCGCTTCATGGGTGAGCCGGCAGTAGGCGTCGCGCCCGCTGCCGGAGACGTTGGTCAGGGGCGTGGTCGCGTGCACGAGATAGCTGCCGGCGGGAAGCGCCAGCACCAGGATCGTCGTGGCCGTCGTCCCGACTGGGACGTTCCCGAACGTCTCCTTGTAGTAGGCCATGCTCCGTGCGTCCGGGGCCAGGTCCGCGGCCCGGACGCTGCCGTCGCGCAGATCGGCCCCCGTGACGGACCGGTTCCTCAGATCCACTCCGGAGAGGGAGTTGTTCTTGACCTTGGGCGAGGTCACGGCGTTCTTGGCCAGCTGGGCGGTGCCGATCTGGCCGGCAGCATGGGCGAGCTCGGCCAGCGGAGAGCCGAGGAGGGCCACCGCAAGAGCGGCGGTGGCGACGAGCAGCGCGGGTGAGACTCTGCGAGAGGTTTCCATACGTGATGGTGCGGCCATTCGCGCTCGTTGTCGACCCGCCAAGCAGCGCGAACCCCGGCCGCCCCTGATTGCACGCGCTGAGGTGACCGCCCGATCCAGGTGTCCAGCTCGCCGTGTTCGACCCGCTGCGGCGTGGGGGTCCGGGCCAGCCACGCTCGGCCAGCAGCTCCTGGACCCGGTTCCCTCGCACGGACCAGGCGGGGACCGCCGTCGTTCACCGGGAGACCGCCTGGTCGGTCTCCGCGGCGACCGCGCGGGCAGCCTGCGAGGTCGTGGTGCCCTGGTCCCGGGCGACCTCGAGGATCCGGCTGACCTTGTCGCCGATGGCGTCGATCCGCGCGTTCGTGGCCACCTCGTCGAGGTCGAGCTCCTCACGGCAGACCGCGTGGATGATCCCGCCCGCGCTCGCGATCACGTCCGGGATCCAGACGATCCCCCGCTCTCGCAGCACCGCCTCCACCCCCTCGTCGGCCAGCTGGTTGTTGGCCGGCCCGACGACCAGCGTCGCCCGGCAGGATCGGGCAGTCGCTGCGGTGAGGAGTCCCCCGGTCGCCGCGGGCACCAGGACGTCGAGCTCCTCGTGGAGCAGCTCGGTCGACGCCCAGGCCAGCCCGCGCCGCTCCGCCTCGGGTCGCAGGCCGTCGTCGACATCAGACACGATCACCTGGGCGTCGGCGGCCGCCAGGCTCGATGCGACGAGCCGGCCCACCCTCCCGAACCCGACGACGCCGACCCTGAGGCCGGAGAGCCCCCGCCCGTGGGTGTGAGCGAGCGCCGCGGTCAGGGCCACCACGACGCCGCGGGCGGTGCCCGGGCTAGAGTCCCCGCTGCCGCCGCGGGACTCGGGCCGGCAGAAGGCCCAGCCCTGGGCGTGGTCATGGATGACCGCCATGTCCTCCGGCCCGGAGCCGAGGTCGGGTCCGGTGAGGTAGCGGCCGTCCAGCTGCGCGATGCGGTCGGCGATGTCGCGGATGAGCGCAGGCCGCGTGCCCGGGGCAAGCGGACGGTCGGGGACCATGGCGACCGCCTTGCCGCCCCCATGCGGCAGCTCGGCCAGTGCGCACTTCAGCGTCATCGCGCGGGAGAGTCGCAGCACGTCGGCCAGCCCTTCGTGCCAGGTCGAGTAGCCCCTGATCCGGCAGCCACCGATCGCCGGGCCCGACCGGGTGGAGTGGATCGCGATGGCGAGGGGGACCCCGGTCCGCGTCCCGCGGGCGAGGTGTACCTCCTCGTGCTCGGGGTCCAGGAGCTCTGGGTCGGCAAGACGTTGCGTTCGGTCCATCCCGCAATGCTGCATCGTTCCTACGTGCAGCTGGCCGCTGAGGACCGATATGTTCGACGAATGAGCGAAACTCCGCTGCTTGATCGGATCGACAGCCAGATCGTCCACGCGCTCCAGCGAGATGCCCGGCTCCCGCTGCGCGACCTCGCCGAGACCGTCGGCGTGGCCGCGTCGACGTGCTCCGAACGGATTCGGCGCCTCCAGGCCAGGGGAGTCATCGCCGGCTTCCACGCCGAGGTCGACCTGACCGCGCTCGGGCGGTCCGTCGAGGCGCTGGTCTTCGCCCAGGTACGACCGCTCAGCCGGGACCTGATCGAGCGCTTCCACCACGATGCCCTGGCCATGCCCGAGGTGATGGCGGTGTTCGTCCTGGCGGGCGGTGATGACTTCCTCCTGCACGTCGGCGTCGGCGACGTCCAGCAGCTCCACTCCTTCCTGGTCGACCGGCTCAGCAGCCGCAAGGAGGTCGTGCAGTTCCGGAGCTCCATCGTCTTCACCCACGGCCGCAAGCCGGCACTGGAGAACCTGCGACCGCCGGCCAACTGACGGCCGGCGACTGCAGGCGTGGCGGCGGACCCGATCGCGTGGGGCGTCGTACTGGACGCGGCCCGGGCCGTCGAACGAACACAGAGGAGTCGGACACCCCCCGTCGACGACGCAGTCCTCACGCAGGGTGCCCGCGCGCAGGAACCCGAGCTCTCCAGGACGCGGGCGGAGGCCAGGTTGCGCGTGTCGATCTCCGCCTGGACCCGCTTCGATACGACGCCGCCGGCGCGTCTGCTCCACGACAGTCCGGCCTTGCACAGGGCAGCGGGCGGGAGGCGGATGCTGATCAGCCCGCCGTCGCCACCGCCCCGAGCGCCAGGCTGGCGAATCCGGCGGTGATGATGGCGACGCGCAGGTAGTGCAGCCGGTCCCAGCGCTGCACCTGATCTCGCCAGTCAGCTGGCGCATTCCCCGGGGTCCAGGTCTTGGCGCGATTGTTGATCGGGACCAGCAAGGTCACCGAGATGACGACGCTCACCATGAGCAGCGCCGCTCCTGCCGCTGCCGCCCAGGTCGAGCCCGCACCGTCCGCGAGCACCGCGACCGCGACGCACAGCAGGAACGACGCGACGTACCACCACGGCATGAGCCGGCCGAGGACGCGGCCGCCATCGGCTCGGCCCAGCAGGCCCGCATCGCCGGGTAGGCGGTCGAGGATGGGGTTGACGAAGACCGCCACGCACAGCTCGACCCCCACCAGCAGGCCGGTCACGACCAGGGCAACCACCGCAATCGACGTCGTCATACGTCGATCGAAACACGCTGGTGCCAAAAGGCACAGTACTTACATCCTTGGCAGTGTCTACGCTGTCCCCATGCCCCCGTCGAGCTCTCGTCTGCCGCGCCCTCCCGAGACGGTCGAGCACTGCCCGGTCGACACCGCTCTCGCCGTGATCCGCGGGCGATGGAAGGGGACGATCCTGTGGCTGCTCAGCGAGCGTCCGATGCGCACCAGCGAGCTGCGCCGCCGGATCCCCCGCATCAGCGAGCGCATGCTGATCCGCCACCTCCAGGAGCTGGTCGGCGACGGCGTGCTCGATCGGCACGACGCCGGAACGGTGCCACCCCACGTGACGTACTCGGTCAGCGAGTACGGACGCACCCTGGAGCCGGTGGTGAGGGCGCTGTGCAGCTGGGGCGGTGACCACCTCGACCGGCACACCCCAGCACGCTGACCCCCGCAGCCGGGCGTCCGGCTGGTGTCCTCACGCCCACCAAGCGAGGTAGGAGTCCTCCTCGGTGGGGCTCTCGCAGACCCAACCGGCGACAGGGAAGACCCGCCAGCGGAGGGAGGATGATTCGCTCTCGACGCTGCTGGCGCACTGATCCGCCGCCCGATCGGACTGCGGGGCAAAGAGGCTTGGCCCGAAGGCGTACCCCGCGAGAGCCAGCACGACTGCTGTCAGAACCAGGGCCCGAGTGCTCGCCATTGGGTCTCCGTCAGTAGGCCGGGAAGCGGCATGTCCCAGGCGGCAACTGGATCGCTCCCTTTCCACTCGGTGATCGTCGGCAGCTGTGCCGACGAGCTCTGAATCTGCAACGTCTTGCCCCTTGGCGTGGGCCGAGTGTGCAACGCGTTCAAGAACGAGAGTGCAACAGGTGGCCGTCCGAGCTCGCTCAGGACGACGGTCGGTGCAAGGGACGAGCAAGGAAGCAGCGCCTACCTGAGGCGCGCGTGAAGACTGCAGCGGTAGCAGGTTGGCGCAGGTAGAGGTAGCGGAGATGCCAGAAGGGTTGGTCGGCCGCGGGTTCCAGACGGGGCTCGGTGCACCTCATGCGCAGGTCCGGCTGGTAGGACGACCCGCCGCCTTAGGGACCACCACTCGACTGGTCTTCCAGCGTTCCGCCACGGTGAGCCCGGGACGCCGCGATACTGGCCCGCCGCACAGACCGCCGCCAGGCGGACCAGAAGGAGCACGAGATGCAGCGCCGCACCAAGAGGAGTCCACTCACCCGGGCGGCCGCGGCCACCCTCGGCGTCTTCGCCATGCTCGCCTCCGTGCTGGTCTTCGCCACGACCACGGCCGCGCCCGCCCAGGCGGCCGAGACCCGTCACGGGTACGCCAAGGTCGTTGTCCCCGACCCTGCTCAGCGTTCCTTCTTCGTGGAGTCCAGCGCGGTGCAGACCGAGACCCTCCTCTACCGCCCCGATGGCAGCTACTTCGGCAAGTTCGCCGAGAGCGCCTCCTCGGGTCGCGCCGAGCGCGGTCAGGACGGGTCGTCGCAGTTCGAGCGCAGTGAGGCGCGTGGATACGGCGCCGACTACTACTACTTGCCGAACAACGTAGTCCTGCCGGACGGCTCCGGCTCGGACGTGGCGCTCTCCTCCTGGCTCGGCACCGGGTTCGGACCCACGACGATGACCGGCGTGCCCGGTACCGCGAGAGACGGCGCCACCGTCAAGGCCACCAGTGCCACGGCCCAGATCGCCGACCAGAACTACATCGACGGCAACGCCGCCCTCGACCAGCCCCTCTACATCTCGACCGCCAAATCTGGCGGGATGAACCCTCCACCCTGGGACACCGACGGGTCCTTCCTGGACTACATGACCAACGACTCCCCCTCGAACTCCGCAGCGCTTGCGGACTGGACCGGCACGGGCGTGCCGGACCGCAGGGGCATCATCAACATCATGCAGGCGTCGACGAGCGACATCCTGCTCCTGAACGACTCCGTGCGCGTCGAGGTGCTCAGGGGCCCGGCACTGGTCCTGACCGCTGACGGGATCAACCCCGCCACGGCGCAAGTCACCAAGGCCCGGGTGCGGGTGACCGGCCCGGACGGCGAGGTGACGATGTTTGAGTCGACCGACAGCCCCCGGACGCTGATCATCACCGACCCCCGTGACCCGACGCTGGAACTGGACCTGCACACCCGCTACACCACCACTGTCACCCCCATCGGCGTGACCGGCGCGGAAGGCGACATCCGGGCCATCTCGGCTGAGTACTACAAGGTCGACCCGAACGACCCGAGGGTCCGCACCTTCCTGGGTACGACCGCCATCGGTGCGCTGTCCGGCAAGGTGAGCGTGCCTGAGGGCGGCATCGACACCTCCGAGGTGCCCGACTCCGACGGTGACGGCTTGAACGACTTCGTCGAGTCGAACACGGCCACCGACCCCGCCACCGCCGACACGGACGGTGACGGCCTGTCCGACGGGCGCGAGGTCGGCTACGCGGGCACGCCCAGCATCGGAACCGACCCACTGGTCGCCGACACCGATGGCGACGCTGTCGACGACGGTGACGAGGTCTCCGGCGTACGCAACACTGACTACGCAAACGAGTCGACCGACCCGAACAACCCCGACAGCGACGCCGACGGTCTCAACGACGGTGACGAACTGGTGGGCGGGACCGACCCGAACAACACCGACAGCGACTTCGACGGTCTCGACGACGGCGTCGAGGTCAACGAGACCCAGACCGACCCGCTCGACGCTGACACCGACGACGACGGCCTCTCCGACGGCGTCGAGGTCAACGAGACCCAGACCGACCCGCTCGACGTTGACACCGACGACGGTGGCGTCAGCGACGGCGACGAGGTCAGCGTCGGAACCGACCCGAACATCGGTAGCGACGACCAGAGCCTCCAGGACGCGGACGGTGACGGTCTGAACAGTTCCCAGGAGATGACTGCGGGCACCGACCCGACGAAGGCCGACACCGATGGCGACACCCTCTCCGATGGCGCCGAGGTCAACACGTTCGGTACCGACCCGACGAAGGCCGACACCGACGACGACGGGCTCAGCGACGGCGCCGAGGTCGCGCTCAACACCGACCCGACCAAGGCCGACACCGACGACGACGGGCTCAGCGACGGCGCCGAGGTCGCGCTCAACACCGACCCGACGAAGGCCGACACCGACGACGACGGGCTCAGCGACGGCGCCGAGGTCGCGCTCAATACCGACCCGACGAAGGCCGACACCGACGACGACGGGCTCAGCGACGGCGCCGAGGTCGGCCACGACAACGTGACCGGCACCGGAACCGACCCGACCAAGGCCGACACCGACGGTGACACCCTCAGCGACGGCCGCGAGATCAACACCCACCTCACCGACCCGACCAAGGCCGACACCGACGGTGACACCCTCAGCGACGGCCGCGAGATCAACACCCACCTCACCGACCCGACCAAGGCCGACACCGATGGTGGCACCGTGGACGACGGCGCCGAGGTCGGGCGCGGGACCGACCCGAACGACGCCAGTGACGACATCGAGGTGGTGCCCCCGGTCGCAGTCGACACCGACGGTGACGGCCTCAAGGACGCCGAGGAGGTCGCGCTCAACACCGACCCGCTGAAGGCCGACACCGACGACGACGAGCTCAGCGACGGCGAGGAGGTCGGCCACGACAACGTGACCGGCACCGGTACCGACCCGCTGAAGGCCGACACCGACGGTGACACCCTCAGCGACGGCCGCGAGATCAACACCCACCTCACCGACCCGACCAAGGCCGACACCGATGGTGGCACCGTGGACGACGGCGCCGAGGTCGGGCGCGGGACCGACCCGAACGACGCCAGTGACGACATCGAGGTGATGCCCCCGGTCGCAGTCGACACCGACGGTGACGGCCTCAGCGACACCGAGGAGGTCCGGCTCGGTACCAACCCGACCGACACCGACACCGACAACGACCGTCTGAACGACGGCACCGAGGTCTCCGGGTCCGCGAACACCAAGTACAACCGCCGGGCCACGAACCCGATGAAGGCCGACACCGACCGCGACGGCCTCAACGACGGACGTGAGGTGCGCGGTACGCGGACCAACCCGAACGACGCCGACACTGACAACGACCGCCTGAAGGACGGCACCGAGGTCAAGGGCTTCGCGAACACCAAGTACAACCACCGGGCCACGAACCCGTTGCGCAAGGACTCCGACCGCGACGGCCTCAACGACAGGCGTGAGGTGCGCGGTTCGCGGACCAACCCGAACGACGCCGACACTGACAACGACCGCCTGAAGGACGGCACCGAGGTCAAGGGCTTCGTCAACAAGATGTTCGACAAGGTCTTCAAGTCGAACCCGTTGCGCAAGGACTCCGACCGCGACGGTCTTCGTGACCGGGTCGAGGTCACCGGCGCTCGCAATGACAAGTACCGCAACGAGCCCACCAACCCGTGGCTGAAGGACACCGACGGCGGTGGCGTGAGCGACCTGCGCGAGATCCGGCTCGGCTCCAACCCGGCCGACATCCGTTCGAGCCCGCGCAACCCCTGAGCACGGTCGAGGCACACCCCTCGGGGCGCGTTCATCAACGCCGCGCAACGTTCCCCGGAGGACTGCCCCGAGAGGTGCGCCCCGTCCCTATCTCTGGGGACGGGGCGCACCTGGCGAGGTGTTCTAGTACTCCCACAGCGACTGGTTCGCGAGCAGGGGCGCCTACCGGCCACGGAGTGACCCGTACCCGGTCGCTGCCGCTGACGTCCCTCGCGTGCGCAGCACGCCTCGTGGTCTGAGGAGAGAGACGGGCAAGCGGGCTTGTGCCCGCGCAGGTATCGGCTTACTCGCGTGGTCCGCAGCGAAATTCTGTGACGCCTGCGATCTGAGGCGAAGCGGAGAGCCCCCTGGTCCCGCCGCACACCTGGAGTGTTGGCAGTCCCGCCCGCGTTCGCAGGAGACCACGTTGGAAACAGAGCAGAAGACCCAGCCATGAACAAGAAGCCCGCCGACATCTCCGGCGTCTACAGCTGGCGTGGTCAGTGCGCCATGTCGACGAAGCGGGAGTAGTGGCCCTGGAAGGCGACGGTGATGTCACGGGTGGCGCCGTTGCGGTGCTTGGCGACGATCAGGTCGGCCTCGCCGGGGCGGGTCGACTCCTTCTCGTAGGCGTCGTCGCGGTGCAGCAGGATCACCATGTCGGCATCCTGCTCCAGGGAGCCCGACTCGCGAAGGTCGCTCATCATCGGCCGCTTGTCGGCGCGCTGCTCGGGGCCACGGTTGAGCTGGGAGAGGGCGATGATCGGGAGCTCGAGCTCCTTGGCGAGGAGCTTGATCTGACGGGAGAACTCCGAGACCTCGAGCTGGCGGGACTCGACCTTGCGACCCGATGTCATGAGCTGCATGTAGTCGATGACGATCAGGCGCAGGTCGTGGCGCTGCTTGAGCCGGCGGGCCTTGGCCCGGATCTCCATCATCGTCATGTTGGGCGAGTCGTCGATGAACATCGGCGCCGACGACACCTTGCCCATGTGGCGGGCCAGCTTGTCCCAGTCCTCGCTGCCCATCTTGCCGTTGCGGATGTGGTTGAGCGGCACCTTCGCCTCCGCGGAGAGCAGGCGCATCGTGATCTCCGAGCGCGTCATCTCGAGGCTGAAGAAGACGCTGGCGAGGTTGTTGCTGATCGAGGCCGCGCGGCAGAAGTCGAGAGCCAGGGTGCTCTTTCCCATGGCGGGTCGGGCCGCGACGATGATCATCTGGCCGGAGTGCAGGCCGTTGGTCAGGTCGTCGAGGTCGGCGAAGCCGGTGGGCACGCCGTAGAGCCCGGACTCGCGGTTCTCGATGGCTTCGATCTCGTCGAGGACCTTGTCCATGATGTCGGACAGCGGCGCGTAGTCCTCCGCGCTGCGGCGGTCGGCCACCTGGTAGATCTCGGCCTGGGCGCGGTCGACGATGTCGTCGACCTGGCCCTCGCCGGCGTAGCCGATCTGGACGATCTTGGTGCCGGCGTCGACCAGGCGGCGCAGCACGGCCTTCTCCCGGACGATCTCGGCGTAGAAGGCCGCGTTGGCGGCGATGGGGACGTTGGCGGCGAGCGTGTGGAGGTACGGCGCCCCCCCGATCCGGGCCAGCTCGCCCCTGCGCTGGAGCTCGGAGGCGACGGTGATCATGTCGACGGGCTCGCCGCGCCCGAACAGGTCGATGATCGCGTCGTGGATGGTCTCGTGGGAGGGCCGGTAGAAGTCCACCCCGCGCAGCACCTCGGAGACCTCGGCGACCGCGTCCTTGGAGATGAGCATCGAGCCGAGCACCGACTGCTCGGCGGCCATGTCCTGCGGCGGCGTGCGGTCGCCGGGACGGCTGGGCCGCTCGCCGGGCGCGTAGGCGGCGGGACCGTCGCCCCAGTCGTCGAACGGGGGCTCGGGCGTGCCCCGGGTGTCGGACTCGGTGACGCTCAACGCGGGCTCCCTGTCGTCCGCGCTCGCGCGCGGACGCTGGTCATGGGTGGAGGGGGTCGATGGTGCGGGATCGATGCTGCGGGCGGCGCGTGCGGGGGCAAGCCCGGACGCGTGTCGACACGCTAGGAGGGGGCGCCGACATCGGGAGGTCAGCTGCGAACTTACGGGCGTGCCGGCCCAGGAGGAAGTGGCCTATCCACAGGGCCTGGGGATAACCGGTGGATCCACGTGGACGACACGCGGGTAACTGTGCACAGGATGGGGAGAAGCCTGTGGAGACACGCCCGGGAACGCTGGCCATCAAGGCGCTGACCTGCGAAGACGTCACAGCGGGCGTGTGCATGAAAAATAGTTGGAGAGCATCTCGGTTCACCGGCCGTCCACCTCGTGGTCGCGCCCCGGATTGTCGACATGGCGCCCCGACGTCCGGGTTTCCACACGTTATCCACCGGTTGCGCATTTACCACGACAATGGCGTGGTGCGCCGCGAAATCGACCGAGAGATCTGGCGGCTCGCGGTGCCGGCGTTCCTGGCGCTGGTGGCCGAGCCGCTGTTCCTGCTCAGCGACGCCGCCATCGTCGGCCACCTCGGCACCCCGGAGCTCGCCGGGCTCGGGATCGCCGCCGTGGTGCTGCAGACCGCGATCGGCCTGTGCGTGTTCCTCGCCTACGGGACCACCGCCAGCGTCGCGCGCCACCTCGGCGCCGGGGACCGCGGCCGGGCCCTCGCCCAGGGCGTCGACGGAGTGTGGCTCGCGGTGCTCATCGGTCTGGTGACCACCGTGGCGGGAGTCGCCCTCACCGGCCCCCTCGTCGGCGCGTTCGGCGCGGGAGAGCAGGTGTCGGACCACGCGACGACGTACCTACGGATCGCGTTCCTCGGCGCGGTCCCGCTGCTGGTCATGCTCGCCGCCACCGGGGTGCTGCGCGGCCTTCAGGACACCCGCACGCCGCTGGTCGTGGCGGTGGCCGGCAATGCGCTCAACATCGCCCTCAACCTGCTCCTCGTCTACGGCGCCGGGCCGGTCGCGGGGATGGGCCTGGCCGGCTCCGCGGTCGGCTCGGTACTCGCCCAGGTCGCGAGCGCCGCCGCCCTCGTCGCGGTGGTCGTGCGGGCCGCCCGCCGGGAGGGCACGTCCTTGCGGCCGGACCTGCCCGGGGTCCGCGCGGCCGCCCGCGCGGCGGTCGCGCTGGTGATCCGCACGCTGACCCTGCGGGCGGCGCTGCTGGTCACGACGTACGCGGTGACCGTCGGGGCCGGCGTCGACGCCGCCGTCGACCTGGCCACCCATCAGCTGGCGATGACACTGTGGACGTTCCTCGCGTTCGCGCTGGACGCCATCGCGATCGCCGCGCAGGCGATCACCGGCCGTCACCTCGGCGCCGGCGACGTGGCTGCGACGCGCGCGGTCACCCGGCGCATGGTCTGGTGGGGGGTGGTCAGCGGCATCGTCACCGGGCTGGGCCTCGCCGCCCTCAGCCCGGTGCTCGGCCCGCTGTTCAGCGACGACCCGGACGTGCACCGGCTGCTCGTCCCGGTGCTGGTCGTCGCGGCGCTCGCTCAGCCGGTCGCCGGGGTGGTCTTCGTGCTCGACGGGGTCCTGATCGGCGCGGGGGACGGCGCCTACCTGGCCTGGGGCGGGCTCCTCACGCTGGCCGTCTACGCCCCGCTCGTCCTGCTCGCGGGCCACGCGCTCGGGAGCCTCGTCGCCATCTGGGCGGTGTTCGCGGCGGTGTTCATGGGCGCCCGCTTCGTCGTGCTCACCCATCGCGCCCGCACCGACCGCTGGCTGGTCACCGGGGTCCTACAGTGACGCCATGAAGCCCCTGCAGTCGGTCGCGATGGGGTGCGTGTTCGTGGCGCTGTACGCGCGGATCCAGGGCTACGACGCCTACGCCGACCCCTTCGGCTGGCTGCTCGTGCTGCTCGGCGTACGCCGGCTCGCGGACGAGACGCCGCTGCGAGGCGCGATGCTCGGCACCGCCGCCCTGGCGCTGCTGGTCTCGCTGCCGCTGTGGGTGCCCGCCGTACGGGACCCCGTCGGCGACCTCGGCGCCTCGGTCGGCTGGGCGCTCGACCTGCCGGCGTTCGCCTGCCTCGCCGTGCTGTGCCACGGGCTGGCCGAGGCCGCCGACACCGCCGACGATCCCGGAGCGGCACGCTGGCTGCGGCTGCTCCGCACGGCGGTGGCGGTCGTCGCGCTGCTTCCGGTGCTGGTCTTCGGCGCCGGGGTCGAGGACCTCGTCTCGACCGCCTCCCTGTTGTCGTCGGCCGTCTACGTCGCGCTGGTCTGGCTGCTCTTCGGCTACTCGGGCCGCCCTTGGGCGGTCAGGGCCGCCGTCGAGCGCCCCACGGCGAGCCCGGCTGCGTAGCCTCACCTCCATCGTGGCGTTGAACCCGCACCCGCACGGACTCCTGGGAGAGCACATGTCGCCTCGCACCACCCGCCGCCGCTGGGGCGCGCTCGCCGCCGGAGCCCTGGTAGCCGCGCTGCTGCCCGCGATCGGTCCCGCCGCTCCCGCAGGCGCGGAGCCGGGGTGCACAAGGGACGTGGACCGCTCGGCGCTGGCCCTCGACGGCTGCGACGACGACACCCCGCCCGAGACGCAGATCCTCTCGGTCAGTCCCCGGCCCACCGCCGGCGGCTACGTCTCGTCGGGCTCTCTCACCTTCACCTTCCGCGGTGTGCACCCCGATGGCGACACCGACCCGATCGGGTTCCGGTGCCGGCTGGTCGGGCTGGAGAGCGCGGCCTCTGCCTGCACCAGCCCCGTGACCTACCGCGGACTGGCCGACGACAAGATCGACGGCTACGAGTTCCAGGTCACCGCCGTCGACACCACCGATGCCGCCCACGCGTGGGTCGACTGGCTCGCCCTGCCGATCCGGACCGAGGCGGACCCGAGCGACGCCGACCCCACGCCGGCCACGCAGGCGGTCAGGGTGGACACCCGCACCCCCAACACCTACGTCTTCGGCGACCTGTACGGCGGCCTCCACTACGACGTGCGCCCCTCGCTTCCGATGGCGCTGACGCCGGACCTGCCGGTGTTCGTCGACTCCAGCGAGAGCGCCGAGCGCGGCGGGGTCGGCTACGCCTGCACCCTCGGTGCTCGTGCGGTGGCGTGCCGCCAGGACCGGACGGTCCTGCGCCACCTGACGCCCGGGACCAAGGTGCTGAAGGTGGCCGCGGTCGACCCGGCCGGCAACCGCGACCCGAGTCCGGCGTCGCTGCGCTTCTCGGTGCCCCGCGACCTCAGTGCACCCGCGCGCGGGCCGTGGCGGACGCGGAAGGGAGCCGGCCACTTCGGCCGCGACGTGCTCGAGACCTCGAAGGTCGGCGCCCGGGTGGTCGTGCGGCCCGCTCGCGCGGTCGGCGAGGTGATGCTGCTGGCGCCTGCCGGGCCCCGGCTGGGCGTCGTCACGGTCCGGATCGGGCGGAGCTTCAGCAAGCGGATCCGCCTGAGCGCCCCCCGCAACAAGGCCCTCAAGGTCTACGTCGTACGCCGCGTCGAGGACGGCCCGCTCCGCGGGCCCGTCACCCTCGAGGTCACCTCCCTGGGCGCCGGCAAGCTCGCCCGCATCGACGCGCTGCTCGCCCACTGAGCGGGCGCGGCCCGGGCATCTCACACAGACGAGGCCGCCCTCCCGGAGGGAGGACGGCCTCGTGCGGTGGTGCGGGTGGGGCTGGGTCAGGCGGGGATGACGTTGAGGGCCACCGAAGCGGACACCTCGTCGTGCAGCTTGACCGAGACCTGGTGGTTGCCGAGCGACTTGATCGGGTTGGTGACCACGATCGTGCGCTTGTCGACGGCCTCGCCGGACACCGAGGTGATGGCCTCGGCGATGTCGGCGACCGTGACGGAGCCGAACAGGCGGCCACCGTCACCGGCGCGGACCTTGACGTCGACCGCCGACGACTCGAGCTTGGTCTTGATCTGCTCGGCGTGGTCGTGGTCGCGCACGCCACGGGAGGCGCGGGCGGCCTTGATCGAGGTCACCTGCTTCTCGCCGCCACGGGTCCAGCGGATCGCGACGCCGCGGGGGATGAGGTAGTTGCGGCCGTAGCCGTCCTTGACCTCGACCACGTCGCCGGGGGCACCGAGACCGGTGACCTCCTGGGTCAGGATGAGCTTCATGTTGTCCCTCTCCCTTATCGACCGGTGGACGTGTAGGGCAGCAGGGCGACCTCACGTGCGTTCTTGACGGCGATGGCGACGTCGCGCTGGTGCTGGACGCAGTTGCCGGTGACCCGACGCGCGCGGATCTTGCCGCGGTCGGAGATGAACTTGCGGAGCAGGGCGGTGTCCTTGTAGTCGACACCGGTCGCCTTCTCCTTGCAGAACTGGCAAACCTTCTTCTTGGGCTTGCGAATCACTGCCTTGGCCATTGTGGTGCTTCCTCTCTAGAAGCCCGGCCCCGAGTGGGTACGGCGCCGGAATGGTTCGGGTTGATTGCGGGTTGCGAGACGGCGCTGACGCGCCGCCTCGGTGCTGCGGATGGATCAGCTCAGAACGGGGGCTCCTCCGAGCCCACGCCGGGAGCACCCCAGGGGTCGGACGCCGGAGCGCCGCCACCCTGGCCGCCCGCGGGCCGCGACGGCGCCGCGGTCGCCCACGGGTCGTCGCCGCCACCGGACTGGCCGCCGGGGGCCTGGCCGCCGCCGCCGTAGCCGCCGCCACCGCCGGAGCGGGAGGCGCGCGCGACCTTGGCGGTGGCGTACTTCAGCGAGGGGCCGACCTCTTCGACGTCGAGCTCGTAGACGGTGCGCTTCTCGCCCTCACGCGTCTCGTACTGGCGCTGCTTGAGCCGCCCCTGGACGACAACGCGCATGCCCTTCTGCAGCGACTCGGCGACGTTCTCCGCCGCCTGGCGCCACACGGCACACGAGAGGAAGAGGGCGTCGCCGTCCTTCCACTCGTTGGACTGCTTGTCGAAGGTGCGCGGGGTCGACGCGATCCGGAAGTTGGCCACTGCAGCCCCCGAGGGGGTGAAGCGGAGCTCCGGGTCGTCGACGAGGTTGCCGACCACGGTGATGACGGTCTCGCCTGCCATGTCAGGTCTCCCTAGCTGAAGTTGATCCGTTGGGTGCTGCGTCTGCGTCCAGGCTCATCAAAGCCTGCGCCGCCGACGCGGGATAGTGCGTGTCCACAGGGCGTGTCCCCAGGGGGACGCCGACCTCAGGTCAGCGAACGAGCACCCGGGCGGATCACCTTCGTGCGGAGGATCGCCTCGTTGAGCGTGAGCTGGCGGTCGAACTCCTTGACCGTGGCCGGCTCGGCGCTCAGCTTGATGACGGCGTAGATGCCCTCGGCGTTCTTCTTGACCTCGTAGGCGAGGCGGCGACGTCCCCAGACGTCGACGTTCTCGACGGTGCCACCGTCGTTGCGGATGACGTTGAGGTACTTGTCGAGCGAGTCCTGAACGGTGCGCTCCTCGATGCTGGGATCGAGGATGACCATGACTTCGTAGTTGCGCAAAGCGGAACTACCTCCTTTGGACTTGGCGGCCACGGTCTCTCCGTGGCAGGAGGGGCTATCGGTGGTTCATCTCGCGGCGCGCCCGTCGGTGGGGCACCACGAAGACAGGCAAGGTTAACAGCGCGCGGAGACCCTGTGGAAATCGCGGACCGGGCGGTCTGGTGCGGCCCTACCGTCGACCGATGCGGACCACCGAGCCACCCCTCGCGGGGCACCTCGTCCTGCTCGACCCCATCGGGGTCGGCGGCATGGGCGAGGTGTGGCGGGCCTGGGACCTGCGCGGGCGACGCCTGGTGGCCGCCAAGGTCCTGGGGAGGTACGACGACGCGCTGCTGCAGCGGTTCGTGCGCGAGCAGGCGGTGCGGGTGCGCCACCCCCACGTCGTCGCGCCGCTCGACTGGGCCGCCGACGGCGGCCGGGTCGTGCTGACCATGGACCTCGTCGCCGGCGGCTCGGTCGAGACCCTCCGGGCGGAGCACGGCCCGCTGCCCGAGCCGCTGGTGGCGTTGCTCCTGGACCAGCTCCTGCAGGCGCTCGCGGCCGTGCACGCGGCGGGCGTCGTCCACCGCGACGTCAAGCCGGCCAACCTGCTGCTCCAGCCGGGCGCGGTGCACCTGCGGCTCGCCGACTTCGGGGTCGCCGCCGTGCTCGACGGGGAGCGGCTGACCGGCCCCGGCCCCGTCGGCACCCGCGGCTACGTCGCCCCCGAGGCCGAGCGCGGCGCACCGCCGCACCCGCGCCAGGACCTGTACGCCGTCGGCGTGGTCGGCCGTGAGCTCACCGGGACTCCGCGCGGCGTGCTCGGGCCGCTGCTCGACGCGCTGGCGGATCCCGACCCGGCGCGGCGACCGCCGTCCGCCCAGGAGGCGCTGATCCGGCTACGACGACTGCCGCTCCCGCACCCGCAGTGGCCGCCGCTGCCCGACCGGCTCGGGCCCGCGCCGATCAGGGGCGACCCTGCCCGGACCGCGCTCGTGCTCGCGTGCCTGTGCTTCGCCCTGGCGGGGCTGCTCAGCCTCGCCGTGCTCGTCGCGACCTGAGCCGGCGGGCCCGCTGCAGCAGGGCCCAACCGGCGCCGAGCAGTACCAGCGCTGCCGCGAGCAGGACCCAGGTCATGTCCGCGCCTACTGGAGCTGCAGCGGGTTCTCGGCGACGACCTGGCCCTGCTCGCCGACGACGAAGGCGCCGTTGACGCCGGACACGCCGGTGGGCACCTCGAACGGCACGTAGATGCAGACCGAGGCCTCCCCGAAGGACCAGGTGTCCTGCAGCGAGCCGAGCTGGTCGTCCCCGTCGAGGGAGTAGTAGGTCACGCCGATGGGGATGCCGTCCGGCAGGCCCTCGATGACGTACTCGGCGTACAGCATGTCCCCGGTCTCGGCGCTCATCGTCTGCGGCGCCTCCGCCGAGCTCGAGCCGGCGCAGTCGCCCTGCTCGCCGTCGCGCGCCCAGCCCGCGGGCCGGAAGGTCGCGTCGTCGGGTACGTCGGCCGCGTCCGGGAGCTCCTCGGCGTACGGCGAGACGTAGTCGGGGTCGCCGCCTTCCTCGGCGATGCGCAGCACCTCGTCGGCGAGCGCCACCGGCCGGATCAGCGCCGAGCCCTGGGTGATCGCCCCGGCGTCCTCCGAGCCGGCCGTGATGACCGCGGTGTTGATGCCGATCAGCTCGCCGTCGTCGTTGATGGACGGGCCACCGGAGTTGCCGGAGCCCAGCCGCACGTCGCTGTCGATGAGCCCGCGCTCGGTGCCCACGATCTCGTCGGACTGGAACGTCGAGACGACGCCGCGGGTCACGGTCAGCGGGCGGTCGAGCGAGGCGCGCACGTTGCCGATCGACGGGTACCCCAGCGCGGTGATCTCGTCCCCGGTGCGCAGCTCGTCGCTGTCGCCGACCGGCAGCGGCTCCGGCAGGTCGATCTCGGAGTCCTCGAGGGGGTTGCCGTCCGCGTCCGCGCTGATCTTGAGGACCGCCAGGTCCAGATAGCCGTCGGTGACGATCGGCTCCGCGCGGTAGGCCGCCGTGGCCGGCTTGTCGTCGTCCTCGGAGGTGAGCGAGACCAGCAGGTAGTCGGGGTCGGGCACCTCGCTGGCGCCGCCCTGACCCGGCGCGGACGGCAGCGCGACATGGGCGTTGGTCAGGATCAGCCCGTCCTCGCTGATGATGCTGCCCGAGCCGGAGTGCGTCGGCGTCCCGGTGTCGTCGACGGCGATCAGGAAGACCGCGGCGGCCTTGGCCCGCGCCAGGTCCGAGGCGCTGAGCCCGGCCGAGCCGCCGGTCGTGCCGCCGCCGTTGTCGTCGTCGCCCAGGACCTCCACCACGGTGAGGCCGCCGCCCACGCCGAGCACGAGCCCGAACACCGCGGCCGCGAGCCTCATCTGCCCACGCCGCTTCTTCTTCGCGATCGAGGCGGCCGCCTGGCTGGCGTTGACCACGGGGACGAGCTCGAGCTCGAACCCCGCGGTCGGGTGGCCGAGCAGGACCTCGACCGGCTCCTCGATCTTGTGGCTGGTGATGCGCTCACCGTCGAGGTAGGAGCCGGCGGTCGAGCGGTCGACCCACCACCAGCCGTCGGGCCGGGGCTCGATGACCGCGTGCAGGCGGGAGACCGCCGCGTCGTCGACGACCACCTCGCACGACGGATCGCGACCGATCCGCACCGGCATGTGGGGTTGGAAGCGCAGGTCGCCGCCGTCGCGGCGGCGTACGAGCAGGCTGGGTCCGCCGGCGCCGGGGAAGCCGGGCAGCGCCGCACCGGTGACCACGGTCTGCGCCAGGAGCGGGGAGGCCGGCGGGAAGGCGGGTCCGGCCGGGGGACGGTCCGCCTGCCCCGGCGGAGGGGGCGGGGGGAAGCCGGCCGCGGGTGGCGCGGCGACCGGCGGCATAGCCGGCGACGGCGGTGGCGGCGCGGCCACCGGGGCGGAGACGCTCACCCGCAGCGTCAACGCCTCCCCCTCCGCGCCGAAGGAGAGGGTGCAGGTGCCGGTCAGCGGCGCCTGGCGCACCGGGCGGCCATCGAGCCGGGTGCCGTGGGAGCTGCCGAGGTCGACGACCTCCCAGCCGGCACCGGCGGCGCGGATCTCCGCGTGTCGGCGCGAGACGGTGGGCTCCACCGCGACGATGTCGTTGTCCGCCTCGCGCCCGATCCGGAACGTACGTGGCTGCTCCGAGGCCCACGTCCCGGTGGGCGACTGGATGCTGATCGTGCTCATGACGGCCTCTTCTTCGGTCCCCTGCGCGGTGAGGGGCAGCGTATGCCCCGCACGCTCTATGCCCACCGCGACTGCCGCCGAATCCCGGCGGCTTGAAGACTGCAGCGGGGAGAGCCATGGCGCACGCACCACCGCTGTGGAGCTGGCCGGCGAGTCTGACACCATGCGGCACATGGCAACTGAGGTGACCCCCACCACTCCGGCTGAGACTGAGCAGCCGAGCCGCTGGTCGCGTCGCCGGCAGGTCAAGTGGATTGGGGGCGGGCTGCTCGCACTGCTGTTCGTGCTCGCTCTCCCGCTCCTGCTCGTCCAGCACTTCGCGAACGAGGCGCGCGGCGAGCTGGAGGCGGCCCAGGACGCCATCCGGTCCAGCGACTTCGCCGCCGCACAGGACCACGTGGACGCGGCACGACGCGACGTGACGTTCGCACGGATCGCGACCGACGGCCCCAGCGGACTGGTGTGGGGTCATATGCCGGTAGCGGGCGGGACCGTCCAGGACGTCGGTCACCTGGTCTCCGCACTCGACGACGCGACTGCCGTCGCGGAGACCGGCGTTGAGCTCTACCCGTTGGTCGCCGGCGACGACGCCACGCTCTTCAACAACGGCACCGTCGACCTCGCCACCCTGGACAAGGTGGTGGCCGGCCTACAGGAGGGCGGCGGCCGCCTCGAGGAGGCCACCGCGTCTCTGGAGCAGGTCGAGGGCGACCTGCCCGGGATCGGGCCCAAGGTCCGGGACGCGCGAGACGCCGCCCAGGCCCAGCTCGAGCCCCTGGCGAGCGGGTACGCCGAGGCGGAGCCGCTCGTCTCGCGGCTGCCGGCCATGCTCGGCGCTGAGGGCGACAAGAACTACCTGATCGCCTTGCTGAACCCCTCCGAGCTCCGCTACTCGGGCGGTGCCGCACTCTCCTTGGCGCCGATGAGCGTCACCGACGGCACCCTGGAGATCAAGGACTCGATCGACCTCGACTCCTACGAGGGCATCAACGATCCCCTCCCATGGCGCAAGGTGCCCAGCAACAAGTTCCCCGGCATCAGCTTCAAGTCCTCGACTCTGGCACCGTCCTGGAACGTCTCCGGAGAGGAGCTTCTGCGGTCGTGGCAAAGGTTGAGCGGCGACCGGTACGACGGCGTCATCGCGGTCGACGCCATCGCGCTCGCTCGGCTCTTCGCACTGACCGGTCCCCTGGAGGTCAAGGGCTATCCCACGCTCACCGGCGACAACCTGGTGCAGACGCTGGTCGGGAGCTACGACCTGTACCCGGACGCCGAGCAGCGCGACGTGCTGAACGCCGCCGTGATCAAGGCCTTCCGCGGCAAGCTGCTCGACGGTGGCAAGTTCGGCGACAAGCTGTCGATCGTGCGAGCGGCAGCCGACGGCCGACACCTCGCGCTCTACGTGCGGGACAAGGAGGCGAACCGGGGGCTGTCCGGGTTCGGCCTCGGCGGCAACCTCTCTTCGCCGACGTCGGGTGACTACCTGGGCGTCTTCACGCAGAACTTCAACGCCAGCAAGGTGGACTTCTGGCAACAGCGCACCGTCACGTCCGATGTGCAGCTCGACGCGGAGGGCAACGCACAGGTGCGCCTTCGCGTCGTCGTGAAGAACGCCAGTCCGCCGTACCAGCAGCCCGGCAGCGACCCCGGCACCGGATACTTCACTCGTGACCTGGGAGTCAGGGTGGCGACCTTCCTACCGCCCCAGGCCACGGACCTGACGACGACCTGGCAGGGAGAGACCGCCCCGGCGCAGCTCGGCCGGTTCAAACGCCACCGTTACTTCCTAGCCGAGACCACTCTCGGACGCGGTGAGCAGGCGGTGCTCGAGGCGACCTACACGATCCCCGACGCTGCGAGCGTCTCCGCGGACGGCTCGCTCACCTATCAGCTCACCCTCGACCCGCAGGCCATGGTCACCCCACAGTCCTCCGATGTCACGGTGCACTGGCCCGCTGGCTTCACCATGACGACGCTGGCCGAGGGATGGAGCCCGGTCTCCGGTGGTGCGCACATCAGCATCCCCGCCCTGGACAGCACCCCGACGTGGACGCTCGAGGCCTCGCCACCGGCGTGAGCGTGACCCTCGCCCCCTCGCGCCGATGGCGGCGACAGGCCGGAGCCGTGGGGGAGGTGGGCAGGCGGCTGAGGGGCGTGGCCTACCATCACGCGGTGAGCAACGCCATTCCCTCGTCGCGCCGGCGCGGGCGGCGCCGAAGGTCGGGGCGTGCCCCCCTGGTGGCGATCGTGGGAACCCGCGGCTATCCCAGCTTCTACGGTGGGTTCGAGACTGCCGTGCGCAGGCTTGCTCCGGCCCTCGCTGACCGCGGATGGCGGGTACGCGTCTACTGCCGCCCGGGAGAGGACGCGCGCGGTTCGGTGGCCGACCCCCGAGTCGAGCGAGTCCTCACGCGTGGCGTCTCGAGCAGGGCGCTCAGCACCCTCAGCTTCGGCCTCACCTCCGTCGTCCACGCCCTGTTCCACAAGCCGGACGTGGCACTGGTCATGAACGTGGCCAACGGCTTCTGGCTCCCGCTGCTGCGCCTGCGAGGGATCACCACCGTCGTCAACGTCGACGGGATCGAGTGGGAGCGCGACAAGTGGAGCCCTCTGGGCAAGGCCGTCTTCCGATGGGGTGCCCGGTTCACCGCGCGTTTCGCCGACGAACTGATCTTCGACGCCGAAGCCATCGGCGACTACTGGCGACGGGAGTTCCACCGGGACGGCGTGTTCGTCCCGTACGGCGGCGAGTGGCTCGAGGACACCTCGTCCCACGACGAGCTGTCGCCCGCATCCTTCGTGCTGCTCGTGGCGCGATTCGTACCCGAGAACAGTGTCGGCGTCTTCCTCGAATCCGCCGAGCGGGTCGTCGACGAACTGGATCTGGACGTCGTGCTCGTCGGGTCGGCTCCCGCCGGCGACCCTCTTCAGGAGCGGGCCCGAACCCTGGCGTCGGAGAACCCCAGGATTCATCATCTGGGCCACGTCAGCGACGACGCGAAGCTCTTCGGACTCTGGAAGGACGCCGCCGTCTACTTCCACGGTCACACCGTCGGAGGCACCAACCCCGCGCTCGTCCAGGCGATGGCGCTCGGTTCCAGAACCGTCGCTCGCGACACGGTCTACAACCGCGAAGTGCTGGGCGACGCCGCCCACTACTGCGACAGCACCCCCGATTCCGTGGTGGCCGCCCTGGCGTCCTCGTTGGCCGACCCACGTCCGCTTGAGCAGATGGCACAAGCCCGAGCCGCCCAGCGCTACGCCTGGGACCTGGTCGTCGACGGGTACGACCAGGCCCTCCGGGGACGTCTGGAACCGACCGCGAAGACGCTGCTGTCGGCTGGTGCGTCCGAGAAGGGCTGAGCTCCCCTCAGCCCACCAGCGAATCGGATATCGCGAAAGAGTCGCTTATGATCACGGCTCGGCCTGTCGAGCTGACAACTTCAGGAACGGATGATGTGGGGCGTGGCTTATCAGTGGCAGAGACCAGCCCCTCAGGCATTTCGACCGTGGAGCCGTGGGATAGCCGTCGTCTTCGCTGTGTCTCTCTTCGTCCTGGTTCCCACGACCGCCCTGGATCCCGACAACCCGGCCCGTGATGTCGTCCCCATTGCGGCGGTACTCGTGTTGTTGGCCGCGTGGTTCACGCGACGCGACACTCTCGCGAGGGTGGACCTGGCCCTGCTCGCTGCCCTGCTTGTCTGCTGGGGGCTCTTCATCGATCCGGAGATCCGCGCTGAGGTGACCGGAATGGCGGTACGCATCGCTCTCCTGGTCGCCGTCGTCTTGGTCGCAGGAACTACTAATGCCAGCGAACGACTGCTCGTGGCCCGCAGCGTGGTCGTCCTTGCAATGGTGCAGTTGCTCATCGTGCCGGTTGAGCTCTTGCTATTACCCGAGCCCCTCTATGGGAGCCCAGCCGCAATTGGGTCCTTCGGCGAAGTGCTTCCAGAACTGGTCCCGGCGAACGCCCTTTTCGGTGACGCAATCTCTCGGGCACAGGGCACGCTCGGCCACCCCCTTCCCCTAGCGCTTCTGGCCTGGAGCGGGATGGTCCTGGTGCTGGTCAACGCCGTCAAGCGCCCGATCCATGAACGCGCTGTTGCCTTCGGTGTGCTCGCTGCAGTCCTGGTCTTCTCTGGGTCTAGGTCTGCCATCTTGGGCGCCTTCGCCGTCACGATCGTGGTCGTAGGCGCTCGGTGGCGTCAACGGAGGCCGAGCATCTCGCCATTCGCGTTCAAGACCGCCCTGGCCGCACTGGTATGTGCCGGTCTCGTCGTCATCGGGACAGCGCACTCTCAGGTCGCGGCACTGCTGGACTCCGGCTCATGGACGCACCGGGTCGGCGCATTCGGCAGCATCGAATCCCTCTTGAACAGGCCCTGGAGAGAGGTGCTCGTGGGTGGTGGCTTCGGATCCTCGAGCGACTACTACGAGCGAGGCATGCTGCAGACCGACGGCCTCCGAGCCGTGGACAACATGTACGTGTTGCTGCTGGCCGAAGCCGGCTTATTGGGGGTCGCCAGCGTCCTGCTCTTGTTCGCTTGGGCGCTCCTGCGTGGCGATCTGCTCAACCGGTCGTTGGTAGTCGTCGTGGCAGGCATGAGCATCGTGCTCGACACTCTCGCGTGGCAGAGCAGCATGATCGTGTTCGCCGTCGCTGTCGCGTTCGGCCAGCACAGCCGCACACTCACAGCCAAAGGCCCTATGGAGGCCAGTGGTCCAGCAGCTGATCTAGACCCGCGAAAGAGGGCGACCGTCAACGGGGGCGCCCTCGATGTTCCTGGTCTTCCGGCACGTAGCCCCGAAGCCCACTGAACACATGATCGACGCGAGCCCAGCAATCGAAGTCACCATTGCCGTCTGCCTCCCGACGAGGGGATGCTTCCGCGTCACTGCGCCCCGAAACGAGATGGGATGGGATGGGGACCGTAGGGTGGAGTAATCAGGCCGGCGTCAAGGACAACACCGGCCCCGAGCTTCGTCTTCATCTCGGTGACGCCGGCAGCATCAAGTCCAGGTGGGCCCGCCGGTGGCGATAGTCAGAACGCGCGGCTATTCAAGTTGCACGGTGGGTTCGAAAACTGCCGCGCATCAACTTGCTTCAACTCTCGTCGAGCGCGGATGGCGGCTGGCGGTGTCTACTGTCAAGCGGAGAAGCGCTGGAGGTCAGTTGTCGACCCCCATCGAGCAGTCCTCAAGCCCTTGCGTGTCGAGCAGGGCACTCCGCACCCTCAACTGCGGGTCCAGTGACAGCGCAGACGCTGCTGTCGGCCGGTGCGTCCGAGTGCGGCTGAGCTCGACCACTGCCCGACCGGCCCACCAGTGCAGTCCGACCCCACGCTCTCCTAGACTGCCCCCATGGTCTTCTGGGGGGGAGTGAGCGGTTGAGCCCCGACCCCACCGCCACACCGACGATCGGCGCGCTGTATCACAAGGGCCTGCGTACAGGTGGACCCGAAGCGATCCACCAGTTGGTGCGTGCACTGCGAGACCTCGGACATGACGCCGTCCTGGTGCCTCACCCAGACACCGCGCAGGCCTCTCCGGTGGCGGAGTTCGCGCACTACCAGTGCCCCGAGGTCCAGTTGGCTGACCTCGACACCGAGGCCGAGCTCATCTTTCCCGAGATATATGCCCAGCTCGCCTTGGAGCCGTCGTCGCGGCGTCACGCCATCTGGTGGTTGAGCATCGACAACTCCCCTGCCTTCGCCTCGGTCCGGGGATGGCTCGAGGGCAGGCACGGCGAGGTCTCGGCGGGCGGGCTGCCACGCGCCCTCGTCCGAGATGTCCGCGCCCGCCGACTTCGGCGTCGGCTGCGTGCTGACTCCCGGGTCCAGCACTACTTCCAATCGGAGTACGCGCGGCGAGTCATCGCCAACAGGGTCGGCGCTGGGGGGTCGATGCTGACCGACTACGTCGCGCAGGCTCCCGTACCCGCGCCGCCGGAACGCGCCTCCACCGTCGCGTACAACCCGCGCAAGGGCGGCCGGTTCGTAGCGAGGCTGGCCCGCCGGATGCCGGACGTGACCTTCGTGCCGCTGGAGAACATGACGCCCGTAGAGATGGCGACCACTCTCTCCGCGTCCACCATCTACCTCGATGCAGGTCACCACCCGGGGCGCGACCGGATTCCCCGCGAGGCGCGTCTCGCCGGATGCGTCATCATCGTCGCGCGCCGGGGCTCGGCGGCGAACGACACCGACGTGCCGCTTCCCCAGCAGTACAAGTTCTCCTACGGGCGTAAGACCGATGAGCTGAGGGTCCTCATTCGCGACTGCCTCAGCAGGCCCGCCGTCCACGCCGCCCGCCAAGACTCCTACACCTCGGTCATCCGTGCTCAGAGGGGCGCGTTTCAGGACGAGGTTCGCAAGGCCTTCGGCCCTTGAGTGCTGACTGAGCGGGTCACCCTGCTCGCCCGCTGCGGCCGAGCATCCCATCGCGCAGACCGGTGAGGATCGCTCGGACCTTCTCCCTGCGGTTCGATTCGACGGCCGCCGCCATCACGTCACCCACCACGGTGCGTCGGATGGTCAGAGCCGCCCAGCGCGGCTCGACTCGGCCGTATCGCCGCAGCAGTCGCACCCGGTTCCGGTTCATGTAGTAGCGCCGGGTCGGGTTGTGATGCGTCACGAGCGGCCTGAACGGCCCTATCCGACGAGCCGGTTGTTCGGCGCTGTCACCCAGTTGGTGCTCCAACCGCACACGGGGGTCGGCGAGCACCCGATAGCCTTGGCGCCTGAGCCGCAGACAGAAGTCCGTGTCAACACCATCGATGACAAGTGACTCGTCCATGAGGCCACACGCCTCAAGCACCTCGCGACGGACAGTCATCCCGCTCTGGAGCACCTCAGGCACCTCGATCAGGCCCGCCTCCCCGGAGACGCCGCCGTAGCTCAGGTGCGCCACGCTGCCAGGACCTACGGCCCCGATCTCCCCTTGATCATCCCCCTGGATGACATCGACGAGGTTCCGTACGTTCTCCGTGGTCATCTGGCTGTCCTGATCCAGCATCACCAGGTACTGGGCTCCATGAGCCAAGGCGTAGGAGAGCCCGATGTTCAGGGCAGAGGCGACACCGAGGTTGGTGGCTGATCGGAGAACAATCGCCGCCTCGAGCGCCGACCAGGCGAATGCCGCGCCGGACCCGTCGTCCACGACCACGACACGGAACTGGCTGCCGAGATGGGTCACTGATGCGACCAGACGCTCATCGGGGTTGTAGGCAGGGATGATGATCCAGACGTCCGATTCGACTCGCCCAGCGTGGGGTGCTGTCAGCTCGGCGGCTCGAAGCCCCCAGGTCTGGGCGCTGCCGTGAGCCTCCGGGCGCTCCACGGCCGCGGCGAGACGCCGTCGCTTCTCGATCATTCTCGGGCGTAGCCGCCTGGCGTTGCGTAGGCCGTCGAGGGAGTCTCGCTCTCGCAGATGAACCATCGCTGCGACTGCCACGTCCCGAGTCAGGCTGAGGACAAGGTTCCCTGGTCTGCCCACTGCGCCGGTCCGGTAGCGCAGCAAGAAGCGGTTCTGGACGCTCAGACGATTCACCAAGGCGCTCTTGCGGCTCACCCCAGGGGTGCCTCGATAGTGCATGCCGACCACGCGCGAGGTGACGTAGCTGCCCACTCCGACGCGGGTGGCCCGCAAACCCAGCTCGGCGTCCTCCCGGTAGGCGAAGAAGTCCTCGTCGAAGAACTCGCCCGACAGCTGGATGACACGCGACCAGGCTCGCCGCGGCACCAGGATCAGAGCCCCGGTCAGGGCACTCGTGCGGCTCGTGCCCTCCAGGCTGAGAGATGCCATGGGCCGTCCGTGAGCCACGTCGAGGTGGCGGGCGCTGGCCGTCCACTCGATGCCTGCGCTGTCGACGACCCGATCGGCAGGGGCCCCACGAATCTCCCCCCGGTCGCCGAACAGGATGACTCCCGACACCAGGTGCCTGTCATCGAGCTCCCTCGACGCGGCCCGAAGATCAGACAGTGCCGTCTCCGCCAGCTGCAGATCGGGATTGAGAACCAGAGCATGGGACGCTCCCGCTCGAAAGCTGCCCTCGATGAGTCGGTTCTGCCCCGCAGCGAATCCTGCGTTGTCTGAGGTGGTGTAGACCACCCGCTCACGCAGGCTGGCCGGGCAGTACCTCAGGACCTCGGCGCGAGAAGTCGTGGCTCCATTGTCATGAATTCTTACGACGCCTAGATTCTCTTGGTGCTCGAGGCCCGAAAAGGTCAGCGCGAGAAGTTCTAGGTGAGGCTGGTAGAGAACGAGACAGACGTCGATGCGCGTCCCAGTGGGGGCCGCACTCAGGGCCTCAGAAAGTTCGGCCCCTCGTTCACCAACGGCTTCGAAGCGATTGGCGCTCGCGGGATCCATCAAGGCCCGGCCCACTTCAGGACTGGGGAGCGCCATACCAGCCGTTCCACGCTAGGAATCCGGATCGGCCGGGCCTCTCCCGAGGGAAGGGTCGAGCACTCTTGGAGGGATAGGTGCTAGCGCGAGAGCCCCTGGAGAATTTCGGCCCATCGTTGATCGAGCACGCAAGCATCGAGTCGGCCTCTCCGAGCGTTTGCAGATTTCGGTGGCGACTGTATCTGATCGCTTGGTTGCGATGCGATTCGCCTCCGTTCTCCTCAAATCCCCTCACATGCCGATCTCACACGACCACCGGGGTGCGCATGCCTTCCTACACCGGTCGAGGTAGCCGAGCGGACCGGAATTCCTCGTCTGATCCTCGCAAACTCCGCTCCACGGAAAGCACCGAGACTCTCCAATCCGCTGACACTGGTAAGGGGAACGCGACGTGGTCCAGCGCCCGGGTCCGGAACGCGCCCGACCGACTCATCGAGCTGCTCACAGTTCCGGGAGACCTCGGACTTACTGATCCCCGAATGGGCGCCCAGCGCGACGACCAGGTCGTCCACGCTGCGCGTGGAGATGCCGTGGACGTAGGCCTCCATCACCACCGCGTACAGCGCCTGGTCGATGCGGCGGCGGGGCTCAAGAATGGAGGGGAAGTAGGAGCCCTTGCGGAGCTTGGGGATCCGGACTTCGATGTCGCCGGCCTTGGTGCCAGCAGTTTGGGGCGGGTGCCGTTGCGTTCGGTGACCCGGTCCTCGGTGCGCTCGTAAGGCTCTGCGCCGATCACGCCCGCGGCTTCGAACTCGACGAGCTCTTGGAGCACGGCGCGGATCGATTCGTGGATCATGTCGACGCCATCGCCGGTGCGGAACGCTTCGAGCAGCTCGGACTGGGCAGGCTGGGAAAGGCCATCGGTGGTTCTCCTTCAGTGCGTGACTTGGTCGTTTCACACCGAAGAGCCCGCCGATGGCCGCTCACTTCACGCCATCACGCCGGTCCTCAAAACCCACCACTCCACGGGACTCTCCCCGGTTATCGTCAGGGGCCATGCCCGCTTCAGCAGTCCCAGGCTGTGGCACAGACCGTCGTTCGGACTCTCCGCTCACCCTGAGGTCACCATGACGGGGCTCTCATCCACCGTCACCCGGCAGCCTTCCGGACAGCGGGTCACCGAGCCCGCCGCATCCGTCCAGCTCGCACCTGGGCCCCGCACCGTCATCTGGGTGGGCCGGCCGTTCGGCTTCCACCAGAAGGTCCTTGTCTGGCGACCCGCCCTGGCCGTGCACTTCCAGACTCCAGCGGTCGAGGCGCAGGGCCCCACGCGCGTGCCGTTGAGCCAGTCATGCACGAGCGAGAAGGCTCGACCAGCCAGCGTCGGCGTGGCGAAGTCGGGCGTGGTCAGCAACGTGTTGGCGATCGGTTGTAGGTCCCAGCGATACCAGTAGACCCGTTGCACGCCCAGGCTGGCATTGACGAGGAAGTTGCGCAGCACGAAGGCACGCTGCCGCTCCGGCGAGATCGGGGGCGGCGTGAGCCCACCGCCGAGCCCGAAGTTGATCTCGGTGTTCCAGACGGGGAGCTCGACCCCAGCCATCGCGAGGACGTCACGCGCCTGCTCCAACAGCTCGACCTGGGCTTCGGGAAGACCCTCCGCGAGTGGGTAGAGGTTCACCGCCACTGCGTCCACAGCGGACTCCAGGTCGATCCCCCGTGACTGCCAAGACCAGAACTCGGTGAAGTAGTCCTGCTGGCCCGAGAGCCGAAGGACAAAGGGCGGTGCCACCACCGTGGCGCGAGGCGCCACCTGACGGATCGACTGACTGGCCACCACCGTGAGCTCGGCCATCTGTCGGGGGGTGCCCGCCCAGTAGTTGACGACATTCGCCTCGTTCCACACCTGGTAGTCGATGCGGTCCCCATACCTCTTCGCCACCGCAGAGACATAGCGACGCCACGCACCCAGCTCCGGCATCGAGGCTGCGCCCGCTCCGTACGCCGACTCGACGCCTGGCCGGAGCGCATGGAACGGCGGGGTCTGCCCCAGCACGAGCAGCGGGCGGGCGCCGACGGACTCCGCGGCCACCACCGCCGTGTCGAGGCCACTCCAGGTGAACTGGCCCGGCCTCGTCTCCAACTCCCGCCAGCTCGTGCCGGAGTCCCAGAAACGAAGCGCGCCCACCGGCGCGTCTGGGGTCGAGCCCTGCGTCACGCGACCATCGTGCATCCCGAAGAAGGTGGGTCGCACGGGAGGAGATGGTGCGCGCTGATCCCTCGAGTCGTCTCCGGGCGTCGATGGAGACGCCGTCGGACTCGGGCTCTCCGGTGCGCCGCCTTCAGACCCTCCCCGCCCCTCCCCGCTTGTGCAGGCCGAGACAGCACAAGAGAAGAGGATGAGGAGGGTGAGGAGGCTGCGACGGGGTCCGCGACCCATGCGACGGGTGATCTTCACCCCGATCCCGCTGACGGTGGCTTCCTGGTCAGCGGCGGGAGGTCACCATGATGGGGGAGTAGCCGACCTTGACGACGTAGCTTCCCTTGCGCTTGGTGACCTTGCCACCCAGTTTGGTCCACTTCTTCGTGGTCTTGTTGGTAGTGAGCTTGACGGCCTTGCCGGAGGGCTTCCAGTAGATGCGGCGCACCTCGGTCCGGCTCTTGCGTGCCGTGCAGGTGTAGAGGCCCTTGAGCTTGCCGGTCTTCGCCTGCACACAGTTGCCGATCGTGGTGCCGAGCAACCAGCCGTGCACCTGGTCCCACGCGCGCCCCGCCGGTGTGAGTGTGGTGCGGTTGGCCTGGACGAGGTGGGTGTTGGCGATCTTGCCCTGAGCCCAGGCATACCAGTACATGCGGTGGATCTGGCCCGCCGCATTGAGCACGAGCGTGCGGGCAACGTAGGCGGCTTGCTTGGCGTTGGGGATCTTCTGGGCAGGTGGTCCGCCGCGAAGGCCGTAGTTGATCTCGGTGTTCCACAGCGGCTTGGCGCGCGCAGGCTTGGGGAGGGCACGCTTGGCGAACGCGAGCAGCTTCAACGAAGCCTCTGGCGCCTCGTGCGCCAACGGGTACAGCTGGACGGCGACGACATCCACGTAGCTGGCCATCCCCTTCCCACCCGAGGTGGCCCGCCAGTACTTCTTGAACCAGCTCTGCTGTCCCGACATCCTCAGCGGGAAGCTCGGCGCCACGACCGTGGCCCCACGGCCCGCGGCCGCCTTGACGGCCTGACTGGTGACGGCCGTCAACTGCGCCATCTGGGCCACCGACCCGGTCCAGTAGTTGATGACGTTGGGCTCGTTCCAGACCTGGTAGTCCACCGTGGTGCCGTAACGGGTCGCGGCAGCAGTGACGTACGCCCTCCATGCCGCGAGCCGCGGCATGCTGCTGGCGCCGTCCCCGTAGGCACCGGGCGCCATCGGGTTCTCGGCGTGGAACTGGGGGGTCTGGCCGAGCACGAGCAGAGGCCTGAGCTTGGCAGCCCGGGCCTTGGCGACCGCGGCGTCGAGGCCGGTCCAGTCGTACAGGCCCGGCAGGGTCTCGATCTGACGCCACGAGGTGCCAGAGTCCCATAGCCGAATGGAGCCGAGCTTGACCCTTGGGGTCGCCCCGGTGGCGATCTGGCTGTCATGCATGCCGAAGAACTCGGGACGTACCTTCTGTGCCTGCGAGGGCGAAGCGAACGCCACCAGCACGAGAGCAACCAACAGGCTGGGGATCACCGCCAGCCGCGTGAGAAGTCGGGTATTGCTAGTGGTCATCAGTTTTCCCCATGCGTTGTGTCCGGGCTAGAGCCTCTCGGGCATTGCCTCGGCAGGGTAACCCAGATCGTGGGGCGAAAGCATCGAAGTGGCAGCCGTGCGCTCCACGCGATGCTCCTCTTCAGAGAGGAGATCAGTGCGTGGCGTGTGCTTGTCTGCCCCTCACAGCGAACGCGGCCGCCAACAGGAGGACCAGGAGCTCGCTGAGGCCGATCCCGGCTGCTGCGCCGACCGACCCGTAGGACCGGGCCAGCAGGAAGACTGCAGGGACGCCGGCTGCTGCTCCGAATACGGTGCAGGCAAGGACCTGCGCCCGGGCTCCACCGGGCAGCAGGAAATGCAACGCCAGCGAGGTCGAGATGGCCACGCACGCAAAGGCAAGGCCATACCAGGCGGTGACCTTCCAGCTGGGCGAAAGGCTGGCGCCGAAGAGCACTCGACTTGCCAGCGGAGCACCAAGAGCCATCGCGCTGCCCCCCACGACCGCCAGCACAGCGTGTGAGCGAAGTGCGACCAGCCGCCGGCGCCGCGCCACAGGGGCGTCGACGTGGACGACCCACGCCTGGAAGGCGCTCGCCAGAGCCACCACGGACAACAGCCCGATCCGGTAGAACCTGTCCGCGGACGAGGCGACGGCCGTCGCATGGGTCGTGGTGGCGAGCCCCACGATGAAGATGGCGGCGGCAGAGTAGGCACCCCCCGCCGTCGTCGTCGCAACGTAGGGCAATTGGTGGCGTAGGCGACGGGCGAGAGTCTGCAGGTGGGCGCGCCCTGCATTGGCAGGCCGGACCACCCGTCTCGCAGACAGCAGCAAGGAAACGGCGGTGCTGGTCAACAGGGCTGCGGGGTACCAGAGCAGCGAGCCTCCGTTGGCGATGATCAGCACGGCCGCGGCGATCGACGCCATCTTGGGCAGCACGTCGTAGAGCACGATCAACCGAGGCTGCCCGAGCCCGATGGCTACCCAGTTCCAACTGAAGGCAGTGGCCGTCGTCGCGGTCGCGATCGACGCGACGAGGAGGGCGTGTCCGGCCGGAGCAGCCAATACGCTGGCGGCGAGGATCGGCCCGCTGGCGACGGCCATGACGAGGCTGCGCGACAGGAGACTGTCGTAGTAGGTCTCGCCCACCTGCGAACGGGTCCCGCTCGCCACCTCGACTGGTCCGTTCAGGGGCCAGCCGAAAGCGACGACGAGGGAGGCCAGCCCACCGAGTGACTGACCGATGGCGAGGCTTGCCCACCCGGTGGGATCGGTGGCCGCCGCGATGAAGGGCAGCGCCACGAACGGAGCAAGCAGCGACAGGAACGGCACCGTGGCGAACCCCAGGACACGTCCCAGGATCTGCTCGTCCCGGGGGGCCACCGTCTCGCTCAGGTCAACCTCACCGCGAGCTGCTCGTGCATCGCGTTGTACCCGAGGTACTCGAAGCCGCCGGCGTAGTGGTCGAGGAACTCGGCAAATGCCTTGTGCTCGTGCTGCTGCCAGCGCGGGTAGTTGAAGTACTCGTCGAAGAGAATCACCGTGCCCGGCACGAAGCGGTCGAACGCACAGTCGAAGATGGTCTTGGTCGAGCTGTAGAGGTCGGCATCCATGTGAACGAAGTCGATCGGTCCCGGGTGCGTCTCCAGGAAGACCGGAAGCGTGTCCGCGAACCAGCCCACGTGGAGCTCGGCGCCGTTGACATCCGGGGGATCTTGAGCAAACCGGCCGGCCTCATAGCCGGAGCGCCAATCCTCGGGCAGCCCTTCGAACGAGTCGAACCCGTGCGCATCGGGGCGGGTCGTCGCGATCTCTCGCAGCGTCAATCCTGAGGCAACCCCGAACTCCAGCACCAGACCCCCGCTCGGTGCCGATGCGAGGGCGTCACGGAGCAACTGCAGCTTCGACTCCAGAGGAGTCGAGCCCCGGTATCCCCGGACGTCCAGCAGGTTGGCCTCGATGAAGTCAACAGATGTGGCGCGCGCACGCGCCTGCTGCTCCGCGTCGAGATCCTTGCTAGCGTCGGCCTGCATCTGGGTCAGCATCCTGCGGGCGCCAGAGCGAATGGGTTCGAGCATGCGGGGATCCTAGGCCACGCCCGGGTCAGGGGTGGCCCTGACCGCCGTCGTTGGCGCCGACTTCGTCGAAGGTGGTGCCCGAGGCGACGCATTCCCCTGTCGCGATGGCGTCGGTGCTGCTCCCTACGATGGACAGCATGACGACCCCCGCCATCGGTGCCCACGTCGACCAGACCGACCCCGTGGCCGAGGCGAGGGCGCGCAACGCGCCGCTGGTGCAGTTCTTCCTCGGCGACCCGCAGAGCTACGGCGGCCCCGAGATCGCCTACGCCGCCGGCGCGGAGGCGCTCAAGGCCGAGGCCGAGGCGGCGGGCATCGACCTGTACGTCCACGCGCCGTACCTGATCAACGTCGCGACGACGAACAACCGGATCCGGATCCCCAGCCGCAAGCTGCTCCAGCAGCACGTCGACGCGGCCGCCTCCATCGGCGCCAAGGGCGTGATCGTGCACGGGGGGCACGTCAACAAGTCCGACGACCCCGAGAAGGGGTTCGACAACTGGCGCAAGGCGATCGAGGCGATCGACCTGAAGGTGCCGCTCCTCATCGAGAACACCGCGGGGGGTGACAACGCGATGGCGCGCTACCTGGACCGGATCGGCCGGGTCTGGGAGGCGATCTCCGGCGCGGAGGGCTTCGAGCAGGTCGGCTTCTGCCTCGACACCTGCCACGCCCACGCCGGCGGCAACCCGCTGGAGACCGTCGTCGAGGACGTCCTGCGGATCACCGGGCGGATCGACCTGGTGCACTGCAACGACAGCCGCGACGACTTCGACACCGGGGCCGACCGGCACACCAACTTCGGCGCCGGGCGGATCGACCCGGAGCTGCTCGCCTCGGTGGTGCGCGACGCCGGCGCGCCGGTGGTCTGCGAGACACCGGGCGGGGCGTCTGAGCACGTCGCCGACTTCGAGTGGCTGCGCGCCCGGCTGTAGCCTCGACGAGTGCTGAGCGTCCGCGAGATCTCCGAGCAGGACCACCGCGCCTTCCTCGACTCCCGGGACTCCGCGAGCTTCCTGCAGACCCCCGCCTGGGGCCGGGTCAAGGGCGAGTGGCGGCGCGAGTCCCTCGGTTGGTACGACGGCACCGAGCTCGTCGGCGCCGCGCTGGTGCTCTACCGCCAGCTGCCCAAGATCAGGCGCTACCTCGCCTACCTGCCCGAGGGCCCGGTCATCGACTGGGAGACCGAGCAGCTCGGCGAGTGGCTGGCCCCGCTGACCAGGCACCTCAAGGGCAAGGGCGCCTTCGGCGTTCGCATGGGTCCGCCGGTGGTCACCCGCCGCTGGACCGCGGCCCAGGTGAAGGAGGGCATCGCCGATCCCGACGTACGCCGCCTCGACGACCTCGCGCCCACCGAGCGCGACGCCGTGGGCGCGCGAGTCGTGTGTCAGCTCGACGAGCTCGGCTGGCGCCGGCAGACGGCCGAGGGCGGCTTCGCCGCGGGCCAGCCGCAGTACGTCTTCCAGGTGCCGCTCGCCGGCCGCTCGGAGGAGGACGTGCTCAAGGGCATGAACCAGCTGTGGCGGCGCAACATCAAGAAGGCCGCCAAGATGGGCGTCGAGGTCGTCTCGTCGAGCTCCCCCGAGGACCTCAAGGCCTTCCACGACCTCTACGTCCACACGGCCCGGCGCGACCACTTCACGCCCCGACCGCTGTCGTACTTCCAGACGATGGTCGACGCCCTCGGCTCCGAGAGCCCGGACCGGATCCGGCTGTGGTTCGCGCGGCACGAGGGCGACCTGGTCGCCGCGACGATCGGGATCCGGGTCGGCACGCACGCCTGGTACTCCTACGGCGCCTCGTCCACCGAGAAGCGCGAGGTGCGCGGGTCCAACGCCGTGCAGTGGGCGATGATCCAGGACGCGATCGCCGCCGGCGCCACCGTATACGACCTTCGCGGCATCACCGACACCCTCGACCCGGACGACTCCCACGTCGGGCTGATCCAGTTCAAGGTCGGCACCGGCGGCGAGGCTGTCGAGTACGCCGGCGAGTGGGACCTGCCGCTCAACCGCCCGCTCTACAAGGCGTTCGACGTCTACATGAGGCGGCGCTGATGGCCGCGGCCCGTGCGGTCCGCCGGCCGGGGTTCTGGGCGCTTCCCTGCGCTTCTGGGCCGTTTTTCTGGCCCATAAGCGCAGGGTTATCAGCATCTGCTGATAACCCTGCCACCCCCAGGACCACCCCATGAGCCTCACGCTGACAGTGGACGGCGACCGTTGGCGCGCCCACCTGCGGAAGGTGGCGGGCGAGCACCCGGGGCTGGTGCCGGTGGCGAAGGGCAACGGGTACGGATTCACGCTGGGGCGGCTGGCGCGCAAGGCGCAGTGGCTCGGCGTCGACACGCTGGCGATCGGCACCTACGACGAGATCGGCCACGTCGCGCAGCGCTTCGACGGCAGCCTGCTCGTGCTGACCCCGTGGCGGCCGTTCGGCGCGGCGCTGGACCTCGACCCCGCCGAGGACCCGGCCCTCGCGCGGCGACTGATCCACACCGTCGGCCGGGTCGAGGACCTGCACGCACTGCTGACCCGCCAACCCGACGCGCGCTTCGTCCTCGAGCGGATGACCTCGATGCAGCGCCACGGCCTCAGCGCCCGTGGGCTCTGGGCCGCCGCCCGGGCCCTCGCCGAGCACCCCCGCGCCCGGCTCGAGGGCATCGCGCTGCACCTCCCGCTCGCGCAGGGCTCACACCTCTCCGAGGTCACCCGGCTCATGAACGACGTCGTGGCCGCGGGCCTCGACACCACCACGGTGTGGGTCAGCCACCTGACCGACGACGAGCTGACCGCGCTGCGAGCCCGGTACGCCGACTACACGATCCGCCCCCGCATCGGCACCTCCCTGTGGCTCGGCGACCGCGACGCGCTGCGGGTGACGGCCACCGTGCTGGACGTCCACGACCTCGAGCGCGGCGACGCGTTCGGCTACCGCGCCCGCACCGCGCCCAAGAGCGGGCACCTGCTGGTCGTCAGCGGCGGTACGGCGCACGGCATCGGCCTGGAGGCGCCCACGGGCGAGTCCTCGATCAAGGCACGGGCGGCCACGCTGGCGCGCGGCGGCCTCGACGCGGTCGGCTTCGTCCGCTCGCCGTTCTCCATCGACGGCAAGCAGCGGCTCTTCGCCGAGCCGCCGCACATGCAGGCCTCGATGCTTTTCCTGCCCTCGGGCGCCCACGTGCCCCAGGTGGGCGACCTGGTCGACGTCCGGGTCCGCTACACCGCGACGGCGTTCGACCGCGTCGTCATCACCTGAGGCTCGCGCGCCACCGGGTCGTGCTCGGGCCGCCAGATGTCGCGCACCACGATCGCGACCAGGTAGAGCTCGCAGAGCATCCGCACCACGATCGCCACCCAGTAGAAGCCGGCGTCCCCGCCGCCAGCGGGCTCGAGGTAGCCGCCGAGGTACCACCACACCGCCGCGAAGTAGAAGACCTCGCCCGCCTGCCAGACGAGCTGGTCACGCCAGCGCGGCCGGGCCAGCACCGCCAGCGGCAGCAGCCACAGCACGTACTGCGGGGAGTAGACCTTGTTGACGAGCAGGAACCCCGCGACGATCAGGAAGCCCAGCTGGGTGAAGCGCGGCGTCTGCGGCGCGAGCATCCCGAGGGCGAAGACGCCGCCGCACCACAGCGCGAACAGCACCCACGACCAGGCGTTGATGGTCGACGCGCTGATCGCCAGGTCGCCGGCCTGGTCGATGACCAGCCAGATCGATCCCAGGTCGGCGGTGCGGTCGGAGTTGAACGACCAGAAGACCTTCCACTCCGTCGGGCTCGCCAGGTACGCCGGCGCGTTGACCAGTAGCCAGGTCGCCAGACCCGCGAAGACCACCGCACCCAGCTGGTCCAGGCGGCGCCGGCGCAGGCAGATCACCAGGATCGCGCCCAGCAGGAACAGCGGGAACAGCTTGACCGCCGTGCCGAGCCCGATCAGGACGCCGGTGAGCACCGGCCGGTCGCGGGCCCAGGCCCACAGGGCGCCGGCGACCGTGGCGACGGCGAGCAGGTCCCAGTTGACCAGGCCGGTCAGGACCAGGGCCGGGGAGAGCGCGAAGATCGCGGCGTCCCACGGCCGTCGCGGGTTGACCTTGGCCAGCAGCCAGGCGCTCAGGATGGTCAGCGCGGCCAGGCCCAGCGCGTTGACGACGACGTAGAGCCGGGTCTCGCGCTGGATCTCGGGGTCGGCCTGCAGGTCGCCGACCGACCGGGAGTAGCGCTCCTCAAGGTCCGGTGACCCGTTGAGCCAGTGGGTGACGCGCGAGGTCGCCCACGCCCAGTAGGAGATGCCGACCGGGTACTCCATCGAGTCGTAGCGCCCGCGTGTCTCCTCGTCGTCGGTGTAGGGGTAGGTGTGCTCGGCGAAGCCGCGCAGGGTGTAGAGGAACGGCAGGTCGGAGTAGCACATCGCGGAGTAGCGAGCATCGCCCTCCATCCAGGTCCCCTCGACGCACGGCGCCTTCTGGACCAGCCCCAGCGCGAAGCCGAGCGCGGCCAGGAGCACCACCACCCGCAGCGGGGTCCACCAGCGGCTCGCGCCGATGCGCTCGCCCGCGGGGCCGCCGACGCTCTCGCTGAGCGCCGCAGCGACCTCGTCGTCCTGGGTCGGGTGGACGTGACCGCTCACGCGGTCACCAGACGGAGTACGACTCGCGAGGCGGACCACCCAAGGAGTCCCGCGCGGGCGTCGGCGTGGGCGTCGGAACCGGCGTCGGCGTCGGGGTGGGCGTCGGCGTCGGCGTCGGGGTCGGGGTCGGCGTCGGCGTCGGGGTGGGCGTCGGCGTCGGGGTCGGCGTCGGCGTCGGCGTCGGGGTGGGCGTCGGCGTCGGCTTGGGCTTCTTGGTGGGCTTCTTCGTCGGCTTGGGCGGCGGCGGCGGCGCCGGCTCGTGACCGTCGCTCGGCGCCTCGCCGTCGACGTACACCGGGTCGGCGAGGTCGAGGACCTCGGTGCCCTCGAGCGCGCGCTGCATCACCGAGGTCCAGGTCGCGGTCGGGTAGTCGCCGCCGTAGAAGCTGGGCAGCCAGCCGTCGAGCGGCTCGGCGCCCTTGCCCCGCACGTAGACGACCGACGTGGCCAGCTGCGGCGTGAAGCCGGTGAACCACGACGAGACGACATCGCCCTTGTCGTTGGTCGACGTGCCCGTCTTGCCGGCCGCCGGCCGCTCGAGGGCACCGGCGTCGGAGCCGGTTCCGGTCTCGACCACCTGCTCCAGCGCATAGGAGACGTCGGCGGCGATGTCCTCGTCGAGGACCCGCTTGGCCTTGTTCTGGTGCCGGTGCAGGACCTCGCCGTCCTTGGACTCGACGCGCTCGATGACGTACGGCGTGGCCGCCTCGCCGCCGTTGGCGATGGTCGCGTAGGCGTTGGCCATGTTGATCGGGCTGACCGTCGCGCTGCCGAGGGCCACGCCGACGTTGGGCTCGAGGCCCGGCGTCGAGGCGGGGATGCCCGCGGGTCGCTTGCCGCGCGGCTTCGCCGGCGGGATGCCGAGTGCGTTGGCCATCTCGATCACCTTGTCCGGTCCGTCGGGGATGGAGTCGGTGAGGTCGACGAACGCGGTGTTGATCGAGTCCTCGGTCGCCTTGAGCAGGCTCACCTGACCGAAGTCCTCGTCGCCCTGGTTCTCGAACTCGGTGTCGCCGATCTCGATCGGGCTGTTGCCCTCGAAGGTGTCCTTGAGCGAGAAGCCGGCCTTGATGCCCGCCGCCAGGGCGAACGGCTTGAGGATCGAGCCGGCCTGACCGCCGGAGACCGCCCAGTTGAGCTGCGACTGCAGGTAGTCCTGCCCGCCGTAGAAGCCGCGCACCGCGCCGGTGCCGGGCTCGACGCTGGCGACGCCGACGTGCAGCTGCTTGTCCTTGAAGCCCTCGGGTCGCGCCTCGATGACGCCCTGCTTGGCGGCGTCCATGGCCTTCTGGGTGAACGTCGTGGTGATCCGCAGGCCCTTGCCGTCGATGTCCTCGTCGTCGAAGCCGAGCTTGTTCAGCTCCTTGCGCACCAGGGTGAGCATGTGGCCCTTCTGGTCGCCGTAGGCGCTGCGGGCCTCGATCTTGGGGAACTTCGGCAGCGCCTCACGCGCCTTCTCGACCGGCTCGGCGTACTTGTCGTCCATCTCCGCCATGCCGTCGAGCACGAACTGGAAACGGCCCTTGAGCGCCTCGCGCGCGTCCTTGCCGTTGGCGGGGTCCAAGCGCGTCGGGTTGTTGAGCACGCTCGCGAGCACGGCGGACTGGCGCAGGTTGAGGTCCTTGGCCGGCTTGTCGAAGTAGGCACGCGCCGCCGCCTGCACGCCGTACGCGCCGCGACCGAAGTAGATGGTGTTGAGGTAGCCGGCGAGGATCTCGGTCTTGCTCATCTGGTTGCGGATCTTCAGCGAGAGGATCGCCTCCTTCGCCTTGCGCGTCAGGGAGCGCTCCTGCGTCAGGTAGAGGATCTTCACGTACTGCTGGGTGATCGTCGACGCCCCCTGGGTGGCATTGCCCGAGGCGTTGCTGAACGCCGCGCGCACGATGCCCTTGGGGTCGATGCCGCGGTCGGTCCAGAAGGTGCGGTTCTCCGCGGCGATGACCGCGTCCTCGAGCTGGTCGGGGATCTCGTCGATCGGGATCGACTCGCGGTCCTGGACCGCGAAGCTGCCGAGCTGCTCCTTGCCGCCGTCGAAGTAGACGTAGGAGGTCTCGGTCTGGAAGTCCTCGTTGGGGTCCGGGATGTCGATGGTGTTGTAGAGGAACACGAAGCCGCCGGCGGCGACGAGCGAGCCGACGAGCCCGGTGACCAGCAGCCAGGTGCCGGCCTTCTTGGCCTTCTGCTTGCGAGTCAGGGAAGGCTTGCTCCCCTTCGAGCCCTTGCCCTTGCCCTTGGTCGCCGGGACCTTGGTCACGGGCGCTCCGGCGGCCCTGCGCTTGCCACTCAAGATGTCGTTGCTCCGTGGGTCGGGGACGTTCGTGTATCACCCGCCGCACGTGGTACGGCGGACGACGACGTCCCAGAGTACGCACGACGCGCCCGCTCACCCCAGTCTGTGGGCGGGGACACGCGCGCGTCACAAGATGGATATGTCTCCGATTCGTAATCCGTGGATATATCGCTACGATAGGTCTCGTGGCACGTCGCGGAGAGACCATCGAGCTTGCAGTCCTCGGACTGCTGCACGAGGGACCCATGCACGGCTACGAGCTGCGCAAGCGCCTCAACCTCATGCTCGGCTGGAGCCGGGTGCTCAGTTACGGCTCGCTCTACCCGGCACTGAAGAAGATGCTGCGGGGCGCGCTCATCGAGGAGCACACGACCTCCCCGGTCCCGGGCGTCCCGGTCACCCGGCGTCCTCGCATCGTCTACCGCGTCACCGAGGCCGGCACCCGCGAGTTCCAGCGGCTGATGTCCGAGGTGGGACCGACGGCGTGGGAGGACGACAACTTCGACATCCGGTTCGCGTTCTTCGGCAGCACCGACATGGAGATCCGCCTGCGGGTCCTCGAAGGTCGGCGCACGCGGCTGCAGGAGCGGCTCGACCGCGTGCAGTCGCAGCTGTCGTTGACGCAGGCGGAGGTCGACCGGTACGCCGCCGAGCTCCAGCGCCATGGCGTCGAGTCGGTCGAGCGTGAGGTCCGGTGGCTCTCGGACCTGATCAACGCCGAGCGCAGCCTCGACCAGATCGAGCTGCAGCGCCCCTCCACCGAGCAGCCCCAGCAATAGCCCAGCAGTTCGCACGACCGCACGATCTCCAGAGAAGTCACACCACGAAGGGAAGCCCCCATGGGTTCGGTACGAGTAGCAATCGTCGGCGTGGGCAACTGCGCCACGTCACTGATCCAGGGCGTCGAGTACTACCGCAACGCCGACCCCGACGGCACGGTCCCCGGGCTGATGCACGTGATGTTCGGCGACTACCACGTCAAGGACGTGGAGTTCGTTGCGGCCTTCGACGTCGACGCCAAGAAGGTCGGGTTCGACCTGTCCGAGGCCACCCAGGCCTCCGAGAACAACACGATCAAGATCGCCGACGTCCCGCCGCTCGGCGTACCCGTCCAGAAGGGCCCGACCCTCGACGGCCTCGGCAAGTACTACCGCGAGACCATCGAGGAGTCCGACGCCGACTCCGTCGACGTGGTCCAGGTCCTCAAGGACACCGGCGCGGACGTCATGGTGTCCTACCTGCCGGTGGGCTCCGAGGAGGCCGACAAGTTCTACGCGCAGTGCGCGATCGACGCGGGCGTCGCCTTCGTCAACGCCCTGCCCGTCTTCATCGCCTCCGACCCGGTCTGGGCCAAGAAGTTCGAGGACGCCGGCGTCCCGATCGTGGGTGACGACATCAAGTCCCAGGTCGGCGCGACCATCACCCACCGGGTGATGGCCAAGCTGTTCGAGGACCGCGGCGTGGCGCTGGACCGCACCTACCAGCTCAACGTCGGCGGCAACATGGACTTCAAGAACATGCTGGAGCGCGACCGCCTCGAGTCCAAGAAGGTCTCCAAGACCCAGGCCGTCACGTCCAACCTCGAGGGCTCGCTCTCGGGCAAGATCCACGACCGCAACGTCCACATCGGCCCCTCGGACTACGTCCAGTGGCTCGATGACCGCAAGTGGGCCTACGTCCGCCTCGAGGGCCGCGCGTTCGGCGACGTGCCCCTCAACCTCGAGTACAAGCTCGAGGTCTGGGACTCCCCCAACTCCGCCGGCATCATCATCGACGCGATCCGCGCCGCGAAGATCGCCAAGGACCGCGGCATCGGTGGCCCGATCATCTCGGCGTCGTCGTACCTCATGAAGTCCCCGCCGGTCCAGCTCAACGACGACGAGGGCCGCCGCCGCGTCGAGGCCTTCATCAAGGGCGAAGAGTGAGCCTGAGGCTCGAACGCGCACTCGTCTCGCCCGCAGGTTGAGCAAGCCCCGCGGCTGAGGAACGCAGCCGCGACGGGCGCGTCGAAACCCCGTGAGCCGAACGCGCACCGCAACACCCCGCACCTCCCGCTGACCCGTCAGAGACTTGCTGACGGGTCAGCGGCATTTCCGAGCAGTTGGTGACGGCTCAGCGGGAGGCCCACCAGGCGAGGAGAGCCTCGCGGGCCTCGTCCTCGGTCATGGGGCCGCGGTCCATGCGCAGCTCGAGCAGGTGGTGGTAGGCCTGGCCGACCTCGCGCCCGGGCGGGATCTGCAGGATCTCCATGATCTGGTTGCCGTCGAGGTCGGGGCGCAGCGCGCTGAGCTCCTCCTCCTCCGAGAGCCGGGCGATGCGCTCCTCCAGGCTGTCGTAGGTACGACGCAGCCGGTCGGCCTTGCGCTGGTTGCGCGTGGTGCAGTCCGCGCGGGTCAGCACGTGCAGCCGCTCGAGCTGGTCGCCGGCGTCACGGACGTAGCGGCGTACGGCGGAGTCCGTCCACTCGCCGCTGCCGTAGCCGTGGAAGCGCAGGTGCAGCTCGACCAGCTTGGAGACCGCGTCGATCTCGTCGTTGCTGAACTTCAGCGCCCGCATCCGCTTGCGGGTGATCTTGGCGCCGACCACGTCGTGGTGGTGGAAGGTGACCGTGCCGTCGTCGACGAAGCGGCGGGTGCGCGGCTTGCCGACGTCGTGCATCAGCGCCGCGAACCGCGACACGAAGTCCGGCTCGCCGCCGAGACGGTCCTCGAGGTCGATCGCCTGCTCGAGCACCGTGAGCGTGTGCTCGTAGACGTCCTTGTGTCGGTGGTGCTCGTCGCGCTCCAGGGCGAGCGCCGGCAGCTCGGGCAGCACCCGCTCGGCGAGGCCGGTCTCGACCAGCAGGGTCAGCCCGAGGCGGGGGTACGGCGCACAGATCAGCTTGACCAGCTCGTCGCGGACCCGCTCGGCGGAGATGATCTCGATCCGCTCGGCCATCGCGGTCATGGCCGCGACCACGCCCGGGTCCACGGTGAAGCCCAGCTGCGCGGCGAACCGCGCCGCCCGCATCATCCGCAGCGGGTCGTCGGAGAAGGAGTCCTCGGGACGCCCCGGTGTGCGCAGCACCCGGTGGGCCAGGTCGACCACGCCGCCGTACGGGTCCTCGAGCACCCGTCCGGGCACCAGCACCGCCATCGCGTTGACCGTGAAGTCGCGCCGGCCCAGGTCGCCGTCGAGGGTGTCGCCGAAGTCGACCGAGGGCTTGCGGGAGGTGGGGTCGTAGACCTCGGAGCGGTACGTCGTCACCTCGACGACCCACTCGTCCTTGCGGCAGCCGATGGTGCCGAACGCCCGGCCCATGTCCCACAACGCGTCGCCCCAGCCCTTGAGCAGGCGCTCGGTCTCCTCCGGACGCGCGGAGGTCGCGAAGTCGAGGTCGTTGTGGCGCCGCCCGAGCATCGCGTCACGCACCGGGCCGCCGACCAGGGCCAGCTCGTGGCCTGCGGCGTTGAAGATCCGGCCGAGGTCGTCGATGACCGGCGAGATCCGGTCCAGCTCGTCGGCGACGGCGCGCTGGACGTCGGCCAGACGCAGGGTCGGGGGCGGGGCTTCGGGCACGACCGTCGAGTCTATCGGGACGGCGCCCCGCCCGTCGGTCCGGAGGGGACGCCGCCGGGCCGATAGGCTCGGTGGGTGGTCCGGTCCTCCCTGCATGTGCGCGCCATCGGCGCCGCGCTGGGGGTGGCGACCTGCCTCGCCGTGGCCTCCGCGCCGACGCCGGCGACCGCCACCCCCGCCACCAGCACGGCCACGGCGGCCACCGTGCAGCCGAGCACCGCGGCGGAGCCGGAGCCGCTCACGGTGACCCTCGACGACATCAGCCCCGCGGTGGTGCCCCGGCGGGGACCCATCGAGATCACCGGCACGGTGACCAACAGCGACACCGAGACCTGGTCGACGATCAACCTGTACCCCTTCGTCGGAGAGGAGCCGCTCACGACGCCGGCTCAGCTCGAGGCGGCCACGGAGGTGCCGACCTCGGAGGAGGTCGGTCAGCGCCTCACCGACCGTGGCCCCTACGACTCCGTGCCGGAGCTGGCGCCCGGTGAGTCCTACCGCTTCACGATCTCCCTGCCCCGCAACGACTACCGGCTGCCGTCGCGCGGCGTCTACTGGTTCGGCGTGCACGCCCTCGGCGAGGGTCCCCAGACCCGCGACCTCATCGCGGAGGGCCGCGCTCGCACGTTCTTGACCTTCGTCCCGCGCAACGCCAAGGGGTCGGTCGACACGGCGGTCGTGGTGCCACTGCGCCGCCTCGTGTCCTACGCGGCGGACGGCTCGCTGGCCCAGGTGGACGCCTGGGTGAGGACCCTGGAGGACGGCGGTCGGCTGCACGGCCTGGTCAAGCTCGGGGCCGCCGCCGGCCCGGCCCCCGTGACCTGGCTCGTGGACCCGGCGCTGCTGGACGCCGTACGTCGGCTCTCGCTGGGCAACCCACCGCGCTCCCTCGCCCCCACCCAGCCGCCCGGCGAGGCGGTCGAGCCCGAGGACGGTGAGAGCCCCACGCCGACGGAGACGATCGGCCCCGAGCAGGAGCAGCCCGCCGACGAGGAGCAGGAGCTCACCCCCGAGCTGGCCGAGGCGGCCCAGGTGGCGAGCGACTGGCTCGAGGACCTGCGCGAGGCCCTGGCAGGTGATCAGGTCCTCACGCTGCCGTACGGCGACGTGGACGTGAGCGCCGCCGCCGACTACGACCCGGAGCTGGTGGAGCTGGCCGCACGTCGCACGGGGGCGGTGCTCGCGTCCTGGGACGTCACCACCTCCCCGGCCTTCGGCTCGCCGGGCGGCTACCTCGACCGGGCCGGCATCGAGCTCGCCGACCCCGCCACGACCGTGCTCGTGACCGACCGGATGTTCGGCGCGGACCCACCGGCCGTCGTCACTGCCGACCAGCACCGGCTGGTGGTCACGTCGAGCGGCGCGGCCGCCGGCGGACCCCTACCCGGGCCGCGGCTCTCTGCGTTGTCCCTGCGGCAGCGGCTGCTGGCCGAGGCCGCGGTGCGCCTGCGGCCGGTGGCGAGCCGGCCGCTGGTGATGATGGTGCCGGACCAGTGGAGCCCCGACCGGACCAACCGCTTCTTCGGTGCCCTCCAGGACGCCGACTGGGTCGATCTCGCCGACGTCGGCGAGATCGCCGACGGGCCGGCCCAGACGGCCGAGCTGGACGAGCTGGAGTACCCCGACCGACAGACCGCACGCGCACTGGGGCCGAGCATCTTCACCGCCGTACGGCGCCTGGTCGAGGCCGGCGAGACCCTGCAGAACCTCCTGACCCGCAACGACCAGGTGGCCGGTGTCGTGCTCGACCAGGCCCTGTCCGGCGTGTCGTACAGCGCGCGGCTCAGCCCGCAGGCGGCGCAGTCGTCGCTCACCCGGTCGACGCGCTGGATCGACACCCGCCTGGAGGCCGTCGAGATCGACGCCCCGCCCGGAGTGACGCTCTCCGGCGGCACCGGAAAGCTCGCCGCGACCATCACGAACACCCTGGACGAACCGGTCACGGTGGTGGTGAGCGCCACCAGCGACACCGGGATCGTGATCCGCGACTCCGAGCCTCAACAGCTGGGTCCCCGCAGCCGCACGACGATCCTGCTGCCGGTGCGCACGCGGCGCCAGGGCGTGCACGAGGTCACCCTGCGGGCCCTCGACGCCGACGGCCACCCGCTCGGCTCGGCCGACTCGTTCCCGATCCGCTCCGCCCAGGTGAGCACGGTGATCTGGGTCGTGATGGCGACCGGGGCGGGCATCTTGTTCGTGGCGATCGCGTTCCGCCTGGTACGGCGCTTCCGCCGCCGCCACGACCCGGAGCCTGAGGCGCCCGACACGCCGCACGAGGCCGTAACCGACGCGGAGCGGGTGCCGTGAGCACCGCCGACGATCAGCGGATCCTCGCCTCCAGTGCGGTGATGGCCGCCGGGACGGTCGTGTCGCGGATGAGCGGGTTCGTCCGCTCGAGCCTGCTCGCGGCCGCGCTCGGCGCCTCGCTGCACGCCGACATCTTCACGATCGCCAACACGATCCCGAACATGCTCTACATCCTGCTGGCCGGTGGCGTCTTCAACGCCGTCCTCGTGCCTCAGCTGGTGCGGGCGATGAAGCACGACCCGGACGGCGGCGAGGCCTACACCAACCGCGTGATGACCCTCGCCGCGCTGTTCCTGGGGGCCGTCACCGTGGTCCTGGTCGTCGCAGCTCCGTGGGTGATGTCGCTCGTGCTGAGCGCGCAGTACGACACGGCGGCCCTGACCGAGCAGCGCCAGTCGGCCATCGACTTCGCCCGCTACTGCCTGCCCCAGGTCTTCTTCTACGGGATGTTCGCGCTGGTCGGGCAGATCCTCAACTCCCGCAGCGTGTTCGGCCCGATGATGTGGGCCCCGATCGCCAACAACGTCATCTCGGTGGCGGTGCTGGTCGTCTACCTCTTCGTGTTCGGCCCCGCCCGCGGCGCGGAGGCGTTCGGGTCGTTCAGCACCGACCAGGAGCTGCTGCTGGGCCTGGGCTCCACGGCCGGCATCGCCGCGCAGCTGCTGATCCTGGTGCCCTACCTGGGCAAGGCCGGCTTCCGTTACCGCCCGCGCTTCGACTTCCGCCACGCCGGGCTGGGCCACACCCTGCGCCTGGGCATCTGGACGGTGCTGTTCGTCATCGCCAACCAGGCGGCGTACGTCGTGGTCGTCAACCTCGCCAGCGGCGGCACCGCCGACGGGGGCGACGGCACCGGGATCACGATCTACTCCTCGACGTTCCTGATCATGATGGTGCCGCACTCGGTGGTCACCCTGTCGCTGGCCACGGCGATCCTGCCGCGGCTGTCGGCCAGCGCGGCCGACGGCGACCTGGCGGGCCTGGCGGCGTTGCTGTCGAGCACCCTGCGCACCGCGCTGGCCGTGGTGGTGCCCTTCGCGGCCCTGCTGCCGGTGATCGCCCTCGACATCGCCAACGTCGTGTGGGGGCACGGGGCCGCCGCCGACGACTTCCCGCGCTACGCGCCCTCGCTCGGCCTCTTCGGCGCCGGGCTGATCTTCTTCACCGTCCACTACCTGATGCTGCGCGGCTTCTACGCGCTCGAGGAGACGCGCACGGTCTTCTTCATCCAGTGCGCCGTCGCCGTGACCAACGTCGCCGCCGCGCTCGCCTTCGTCTCGTGGACCGACCCGGAGCAGACCTCGCCCGCCCTGGTGCTGGCCTACACCGCGGCGTACGTCGTGGGCTCGGCGGTGTCCTACACCGTCCTGCGCCGCCGCCTCGGCGGCCTCGAGTCGCCGCGGTTGGTGCGCTTCGTCGTCCGGCTCACGTTCGTCGTGACGCTGTCGACCGGGGTGGCGCTGGTCGCCGCGCTGGCCTTGCACGCCCTGGCCACCGACGCGTCGTGGCCGGTCGCCGCCCTGCGCGCCGCGCTGGTGACCGCGATCGACGTCGCGGTGTTCCTGGTCCTCGCCCGCGCGCTGCGGCTGCGGGAGGTGACCACGGTGCTCGATTCGGTGACGAGTCGCCTCAGGCGCTCCCGCGCGGCGTGAAGCGCCCTACGATGACCACGTCATGAGGGAGCCGCAGTGACCCACACGGTCCGGCCGGGCGACGTGCTCGCCGGCCGCTACCGGCTCGTCGACCTGCTCACCGAGAGCGGCGGCGGCCGGTTCTGGCGCGCCCACGACCGGGTGCTGCAGCGCCACGTCGCGCTGCACGTCATCCCGGCCGACGACCCCCGGTCCGAGGGCCTCCTGGAGGCGGCGCGGAGCAACGCCCTGCTGCTGGACCGGCGCGTCCTGCGCGTGCTGGACGCCGAGACCCGCGACGGGCTGTGCTACGTCGTGAACGAGTGGGGCTCCGGCACGTCGCTGGACATCCTGGTCACCAGCTCGGGCCCCCTGGAGCCCCGGCGCGCCGCCTGGCTGGTCTCGGAGGTCGCCGACTCGGTGGCCCAGGCGCACGAGGCCGGGGTCGCCCACGGACGCCTGGTCCCCGAGAACGTCCTCGTCGACCGCACCGGCGAGATCCGGGTCATCGGACTGGGGGTCGACGCCGCGATGCACGGCCTGTCGGGGACTGGCCCGTCCACCGACGTCACCGACCTCGCCGGCCTGCTGTACTGCGCGCTCACCGGCAAGTGGGCGGGCGCCTCCACCTCGGGGGTGCCGCGCGCCCCCGAGGAGCACGGCGTGGTGCTGCGGCCACGGCAGGTCCGCGCCGGCATCCCGCGGCCCCTCGACGCCCTGTGCGACGCGGTCCTGCAGGGCGACGGGCAGCCCGGCTCTCGCGGGCGCGAGCTCGTGTCGGTGACGACCGCGCGGGAGATCCAGGCCTACCTCAGCGACTTCGTCGGCGACCCCGCCGGCATCGCCGAGGGGCTGCTGGCCACCCTGCCCCGGCGCCGCGACCTGCCGCTGGTGCTTCCCTCGGTCCCGGAGATCGCGGTCCGCGACGCCGGTGAGCAGAGCGCCGTACGCGAGGACGACGTGGCCGACCCGGTGCCCGCGACGCAGCCGACCGTGCGGACCGAGGTGCCGGCCGAGACGACGGTGACGCCGGAGCTGCCGACGCAGGCCGGGATGCCGATCTTCGACGACGAGTCCGGCGACGTGTCGTGGCTGGCCGCGAGGGAGACGCCTCCGCCCCCGCCCCCGCCCTTCGACCAGCCGCCCGAGCGCCCGCTGTTCGCGCCCTCGCCGCCCAACGGGACGCCGCTGCGCACACCGCGGCCGGGCGGCTCGGCCACCTCCAACGGCGCCGGCGACTTCTGGCCGTGGGACAACACCGGCACCGAGACCGGCCGCGCGACCGGGAGCGGCCTGGTCCCGGTGGTCGACGAGGAGCCGCCTCCCGGGCGCAGCTGGCTGCGGCTGGCCGCCGCCATCGCGGTGGGACTGCTGCTCCTGGTCGCGATCGTGGTGGCCTACAACCTCGGGCGCGGCAAGACGGTGCTCGGCGGGGAGCCGCTCGACTCCGGCTCGTCGAGCTCCTCGACGCCGACCCCGTCGCCGTCGGCCACCCCGCTGGGCGGCCTGGTCGCCGAGGACCTCGACCCGCAGGGGACACCCGTGCCGGAGGAGAACCCGGAGGACGCCGGCCTGGCCGTCGACGGGGACCCTGCCACCTCCTGGCCGACGTCCGCCTACGACCAGCAGCTCGGCCCCGGCGGGCTCAAGGACGGAGTGGGTCTGGTGGTCGACCTCGGCGGCGAGCACTCGGTGTCCGCCGTCCGGCTCACGCTCGAAGGTGCGCCGACCGGGGTCGAGCTCTACCTGAGCGACGAGCGGCCCACCGACGTCGAGGCTCTCCGGCCTGTCCAGGGGGCGACCCTCGAGGGCACCGGCGAGACCATCACCCTGGATGAGCCGGCGACCGGGAGGTTCCTGGTCGTGTGGCTGACCGAGCTGCCCCCCGACGGGTCGCGGTTCCGCGGCCGCGTGGCCGAGGTCGAGGTCCTCGGTGAGTGACCAGGAGCCCGGCGCTCCCACCGACACCCCCACCGACGCCGAGCTGCTGCGGTCCCACGTCGAGGGTGACCGCAACGCCTTCGGCGTGCTGTTCGCGCGCCATCGAGACCGGTTGTGGGCGGTGGCGCTGCGCACGATGGGCAACCCCGACGACGCCGCCGACGGGCTGCAGGACGGTCTCGTGGCGGCGTACCGTCGCGCCGGGTCGTTCCGCGGCGAGGCGGCTGTCACCACATGGCTGCACCGCGTCGTCGTCAACGCCTGCCTCGACCGACTGCGAGCCGCCAAGGTCCGGCGGGCCGAGACGCTGCCCGACGACCTCGAGGAGTACGGCGACCGCGGCTCGGCGGTGACCGCGGACGTCACCGACCCCGCCGACCTGGCGGTGCAGGACGAGCGGCGCCGCCGGGTCCTCGCGGCCCTGGCCGAGCTGCCTCCCGAGCAACGGGCGGCCCTGGTCCTGGTGGACATGGAGGGCTACCCGATCTCCGAGGTCGCCCGGATGCTCGACTGCGCCGAGGGCACGGTCAAGAGCCGGTGCTCGCGCGGGCGCGCCCGCCTGGCCGTGGCCCTGCACCTGCTGGCCCCCGGTGGTGACCATGACCACGCCGCACCGGGGAACCCTCCCCCCGGCCCGGGCGTCAGATCGACACGGGCCCCACGAGGGCCCCCGGCGGGCTGAGCCCGCCCACCCCGTCCAGCGCCAGACCAGGAGAATGACCCCGATGTCCGACGAGCGAGAGCTGACCTCTGCGGAGGAGGGGCGCGTGCGGCGCCTGCTCGCCGAGGCGCGGGTCGACGCTCCCCTGCCCGAGGACGTCGTCACCCGGCTCGATGCGGTGCTGGCGCGGCTGGCCGAGGGCCAGGCTCCCGGCGCCGACGCCCAGGTCGTGGCCCTGGCCTCGCGCCGGCGCCGCAAGGTCACCAGCCTGCTGGTCGCCGCGGCGGCGGTCGTCGCGGTCGGGATCGGCGCCGGCCAGCTCCTCGAGGGCACCGGGTCGGACAGCGAGAGCGCGTCGTCCATGGACTCCGGCGACGCTGACGCCCAGGGCGCTCTGGAGGCGGAGGCCCCCGCGGAGCCGGCCGATCCCGACGTACGGATCGATCCGGGCTCCGTCTCATCGCTCGTCGCCGGCGCCCCCGTCGTGCGTGAGTCCCACTTCTCCGACGACGTTGCTCGCATCGCCCGGCGAGGCAGGGTCTCCGAGCAGAGCTCCCCGGATGATGCGCCGCTTCGGGGGCCGACCAGCGGGACCTCGGACCGCCTGATCTGCGACCCGGCCGACTGGGGGCCGGGCCGCCTCCAGCTCGTCCGCTACCAGGGCCGCCCGGCGGTGCTGGCCTTTCGGGCGCCCATGGGCGCCAGCCAGGTCGTGGACCTGCTGCAGTGCGGCACCGGCGAGACCCTGCGCTCGGTCACCCTGCCCGGGGACTGAGCCGCGGCCACCGGTCGAGCGGCCTACGGCGGGGAAGAACGCTCCCCTACGATCGGTTGAGTGAAGTGATGCCCCTTGACCCGGGGACCCCCAGCAGGAACGAGAGTGGGACGCATGTCTGAGACGCGCAACGTGATCATCATCGGCTCCGGTCCGTCCGGCTACACGGCGGCGGTGTACGCCGCCCGGGCGAGCCTGCAGCCGTTGGTCTTCGAGGGCTCGGTGACCGCCGGCGGCGCGCTGATGACCACCACGGAGGTGGAGAACTTCCCCGGGTTCCGCGACGGGATCATGGGCCCTGCTCTGATGGACGAGATGCGCGCCCAGGCCGAGCGGTTCGGCGCCGAGCTGGTCCCCGACGACGTCGTCGAGGTCGACCTCACCGGCGACGTCAAGGTCGTCAAGACCGCCACCGACACCCACACCGCGCGTGCGGTGATCCTGGCCACCGGATCGGGCTACCGCAAGCTCGGCCTCGCCAACGAGGACGCGCTCTCCGGGAAGGGCGTCTCGTGGTGCGCCACCTGTGACGGGTTCTTCTTCCGCGAGCAGCACATCGCCGTGGTCGGCGGGGGTGACTCCGCGATCGAGGAGGCGACGTTCCTGACCCGCTTCGGCTCGAAGGTGTCGCTGATCGTGCGCCGCGATGCGCTGCGCGCCTCCAAGATCATGCAGGAGCGGGCGTTCGCCGACCCCAAGCTCGAGATCGAGTGGAACTCGGTCGTGGAGTCGATCAACGGATCCGACCGGTTGGAGTCGGTCACCCTGAAGGACACCGTCACCGGCGAGACCCGCGACCTGGCCGCGACCGGGCTGTTCATCGCGATCGGGCATGACCCGCGCTCCGAGCTCCTCACCGGGCAGGTCGACCTCGACGACAACGGCTACGTGCTGGTCCGCCACCCCTCCACCGCCACCAACCTGCCGGGCGTCTTCGCCGCGGGCGACCTGGTCGACCACCACTACCGCCAGGCCATCACCGCCGCCGGCACCGGCTGCGCCGCCGCCCTCGACGCCGAGCGCTACCTGGCCGAGCTGGACCACGCCCACGCCACCGGGGCGGACGCCCAGGACGCGGTCGCCGGCTCCGCGGTCGTCGAGACCGTCACCACCGCCGGCCTCTGACCGTCGCGGCGGGAACACCGGTCGGCACGGTGGTGTTGACTGGTCACAGACCTCTGAGTCGAACCTAAGAAGGGAACTGATTGCCGTGGGCAACATCCAAGCCGTCACCGACGCCGAGTTCGAGGCGCAGGTGCTCAAGTCCGACAAGCCGGTCCTCGTGGACTTCTGGGCGGAGTGGTGCGGCCCGTGCCGCCAGGTCGCCCCGATCCTCGACGAGCTCGCCGGCACCCACGGCGACAAGATCACGTTCCTGAAGATGAACGTGGACGAGAACCCCGTCACCCCGTCGTCCTACCGGGTCACCGGCATCCCGACGATCAACGTCTACCAGGGTGGCGAGGTCGTCCGGTCGATCGTGGGCGCCAAGCCGAAGGCGGCGCTGCTCAAGGAGCTCGACTCCTTCATCAACTGAACGCTCCTGCCTCACCCGTCACCGCTCACCCGGCCAACGCCGAGTGAGCGGTGACTGCGTTCGGGGCGCACCGTGGGCGCCGGGCGCACGGCGCCCAGCAGCCGCTCGAGGGCGGCCTCGACCTCGTCGCGCCAGGTGAGCGCGGAGCGCAGGTCCATGCGCATCCGCGGCGTCAGCAGGTGTGGCCGGTGCGTCTTGAAGCCGACGCTGCCCAGGAACTCCGCCGGCACCAGGCACGAGCCGAGGACCGGGACAGTGGTCCCGAACGCCTCCACCGCTCGGATGCTCCCGCGCTCGATCAGGTCGCGCGCCATGGCCTGCACGAGCATGCGGCCCAGGCCGCCGCCGGCATGGTCATCCTTGACGTAGACCCTGGTGAGCAGCACCGCGTCGCTGGAGACCGGCGAGGTCGGGAACGCGGCGGAGCCGGGGACGAAGGCCGCGGGGGCGTAGACGAGGTAGCCGACGACCTGCTCGTCGACGACGGCCACCCGGCCACACGAGCCCCACTCTCGCAGCACCTGGGAGATCCACGCCTCCTTCTCGGCCACTGCCGCGTCGCCGCCGACCCGGCCCCGGCGTACCGGGTCCAGCTCCCAGAAGAGGCACTCGCGACATGGTCCGGGCAGCTCGGTGAGGTGGTCGACGGTGAGCCGGACGACCTTGCGGGACATGGCGACCTCCTCGGCAGGCGGGGACCCGGTCAAGGCCGCGGCCCCTTCCTGAGAGGATGACACCCGTGCGCCAGATACGGCAGAGCCGCAAGCTCCACAACGTCCGATACGACGTCCGGGGACCCATCCTCGTGGAGGCACAGCGCCTCGAGGCCGAGGGGCACCGGATCCTCAAGCTCAACATCGGCAACCCCGCGCCGTTCGGCTTCGAGGCGCCCGAGGCGATCCTCGCCGACATGATCCACCACCTCCCGGAGTCGCAGGGCTACAGCGACTCCCGCGGGATCTACCCCGCCCGCACCGCGGTGGCGCAGTTCTACCAGCAGCAGGGGCTGCAGGACGTCACCGTCGAGGACGTCTTCATCGGCAACGGCGTCTCCGAGCTGATCTCGATGGTGCTGCAGGCGTTCGTCGACGACGGCAACGAGGTCCTCGTCCCCGCCCCCGACTACCCGCTGTGGACCGGGGCCGTGACCTTGGCCGGCGGCGTGCCGGTGCACTACCTCTGCGACGAGGACGACGACTGGAACCCCGATCTGGCCGACATCGAGTCCAAGATCACCGAGAACACCCACGCCATCGTCATCATCAACCCCAACAACCCCACCGGCGCCGTCTACAGCAAGGCGACGGTCGAGGGGCTGGTCGACATCGCGCGGCGCCACGATCTGGTGGTCTTCTCCGACGAGATCTACGAGAAGATCCTCTTCGACGACGCGGTCCACCACCACACCGCGAAGGCCGCGGGCAGCGACGTGCTCTGCCTGACCTTCAGCGGTCTCTCCAAGGCCTACCGGGTGTGTGGCTACCGCGCCGGATGGGTGATGATCTCCGGGCCCCGCGAGATCGCGCAGGACTTCCTGGAGGGGCTCACCCTCATCTCCAATATGCGCATGTGCGCGAACGTGCCCGCCCAGCACGCGATCCAGACCGCTCTGGGCGGCTACCAGTCCATCCAGGAGCTGATCGTCCCGGGCGGGCGGTTCTACGAGCAGAGCATGCTCGCGCACCGCCTGCTCAACGACATCCCCGGGGTCAGCTCGGTCAAGCCCCGTGGCGCCCTGTACTGCTTCCCGCGCCTCGACCCCGAGGTCTACGCCATCGAGGACGACGAGGAGTTCGTCATCGACCTGCTGCGCGCCAAGAAGCTGCTGGTCACCCACGGCACCGGCTTCAACTGGCCCACCCCCGACCACTTCCGGCTCGTGACCCTCCCCGACGTCGCCGTGCTGGAGGAGGCCATCGGCCGGATCGCGGAGTTCCTGGCCACCCGACGCTGACCGCACGCGCGGGCCCGGCCGGCGACTGAAAGGCTGTGCCCACCACCGTCTGCTGAGGAGCCCCATGCGCGACATCACCTACCCGCCGATCATCCGGACCGCCAAGACGCTCTTCCGGGTGCTCGGCCAGCGCTTCGACATGACTGGGACCGAGCACGTCCCGCGCGAGGGCGGGGTGCTGCTGGCCTTCAACCACGTCGGCTACCTCGACTTCGTCTACGGGGGCCTCGCTGCTCATCCCTCCGGCCGGCTGGTGCGGTTCATGGCCAAGCGGGAGGTCTTCGACCACCCCGTGGGTGGCCCGGTGATGCGCTCCATGCACCACATCCAGGTCGACCGCGGCGACGGGCTGGCGTCGTACCGGTCCGCGGTGGAGTACCTGCGCGAGGGCGAGGCTGTCGGCATCTTCCCCGAGGCCACCATCTCGCGGGCCATGGAGCTCAAGGAGTTCAAGTCCGGCGCGACCCGGATCGCGGCCGCCGCGGGCGTGCCCCTGGTGCCGGTGATCCTGTGGGGGACCCAGCGCATCCTGACCAAGGACCACCCCCGCGACCTCTCCCGCGGCAAGACCATCGCGATCCGGGTGGGCGAGCCGCTGCACCCCACCGGCGCGGACCCGGTGGCGGAGGCCGAGGAGCTGCACGGGGTGATGGCCCGCCTGCTCGACGAGACGATCGCGGCCTACCCCGCCGCGGAGCAGCCCCCGGGGTCCTGGTGGCTCCCTGCCCGCCACGGCGGAGGCGCTCCCACCCTCGAGGCGGCCGCGGCGCTGGATGCCCAGGAGCAGCGGGACCGGGCCGCCAAGCGTGCCGCCAAGCGGGCGCAGCAGAAGTAGCTCTGGACGGGTAGCCCCGGACGAAGGTGTCGTTGTTTCACGGGAAACACGTCACGAACGTCCGGGGCAATCGTCATTTCGGGTGTTCTCGCAGGTCAGCGGCCTGGCCGCCAAGTATCGCCTTGTCGACATATTGACTTGTCGGCATGTCGAGGAGGCGCTTTGTGGCTAGATGGGCCGGTCGTTGCGGTTGCGCGGGTCCATGATGTCGATGATCCGCCGCAGGTCGTCGAGGGAGGCGAACTCCACGGTGATCTTGCCCTTGCGCTGGCCGAGGTCGACCTTGACCCGGGTCTCCAGTCGCTCGGACAGGCGCTCGGCGATGTCCGTCAGGCCGGGCGCCGTGGGCCGGCGACGGGCGCTGCGCTGACCGCTGGAGCCCACGTCACCGACCGCGACGATCTCCTCGAGGGCACGCACGCTGATCCCCTCGGCGACGACCCGCTGCGCCAGGCGGTCCTGGACCTCGGGGTCCTCGACGGCCAGCAGCGAGCGGGCATGTCCGGCCGACAGCACGCCGGCCGCCACTCGCCGCTGGACGGCCGGGCTGAGCCGGAGCAGGCGCAGCGTGTTGCTGATCTGGGGGCGCGAGCGACCGATGCGAGAGGCGAGCTCGTCGTGGGTGCACTCGAAGTCCTCGAGCAGCTGGGCGTAGGCCGAGGCCTCCTCCAGCGGGTTGAGCTGTGAGCGGTGCAGGTTCTCCAGCAGCGCATCGCGCAGCATGTCGTTGTCGTCGGTCTCCCGCACGATCGCCGGGATGGCCGTGAGGCCCGCCTCCTGCGAGGCGCGCCACCGTCGCTCCCCCATGACCAGCTCGTAGGCCTCCGGTCCGATCCGGCGTACGACGATGGGCTGGAGCAGCCCCACCTCCCGGATGGAGTGGACCAGCTCGGCCATCGCCTCCTCGTCGAACACCGCACGAGGCTGCACCCGGTTGGGCTCGATCTGCTCGGTCGGGAGCTCGGCGAAGTAGGCGCCGGTGTCGTTCCTGGCCGGCTCGGTGGAGTGCGCCGGCGCGGACTCGGAAGCCGCCGGGGCAGCAGGCGCTGCGTCCTCGCCGGACGCCGGACCGGATCGCGCCTCGGAGGTCGCACCTGACGGCTCTGGGGCCCGCTCCGGCTCGCTGGGAGCGGTCGGGATCAGCGACCCGAGCCCGCGGCCCAACCCACGACGCTGCTGCGGACGACTCACGGACGTACCCCCTTGGTGGCGATCTCGCGTGCGGCCTCGAGATAGCTGAGCGCGCCCGGGGACCCCGGGTCGTAGGTCATCACCGTCTGGCCGTACGACGGCGCCTCCGAGACCCGCACCGAGCGCGGGATGGAGGTCTTGAGCACCTGGTCGCCGAAGTGCTCGCGCACCTCGTCGGCGACGCCGGCCGCCAGGCGCGTGCGGGCGTCGTACATCGTCACCAGGATTGTCGAGACCGCCAGGTCCGGGTTCAGGTGCGCCCGCACCATGTCGACCGTCTCGAGGAGCTGGCCGAGCCCCTCGAGGGCGTAGTACTCCGCCTGGATCGGGATCATCATCTCGTCTCCGGCGACCAGCGCGTTCAGCGTCAGCAGGCCGAGGGAGGGCGGGCAGTCGATGAACACGAAGTCGAAGCGGTCCTCACCCACGTCCTGCGCGGTGCCGACCAGGGGGTGTCCCGAGATCGCACGCTGCAGGCGTCCCTCACGGGCGACCACACTGACCAGCTCGATCTCAGCCCCCGCCAGGTCGATGGTCGCGGGCACGACGAACAGCCCCTCCACGTCAGGGCAGGGCACGACCACGTCGGCCAGGGGGACGCCGTCGACCAACGCGTCGTAGGTGGAGGGAACGCCGCGGCGGTGTTCGACGTTCAGCGCGGTGGACGCGTTGCCCTGGGGGTCGAGGTCGATCACCAGGACCCGCTGGCCCAGCTGCGCCAGGCCGGCCGCGACGTTGACCGTGGACGTGGTCTTGCCGACCCCGCCCTTCTGGTTGGCCACGACGAAGACCCGGGTGGCCTGGGGGCGGGGGAGGGCGGGACGAGCGGCCGTGCGCTGCCGAGCGATCAGGCTGTGCTGGGCGGCACGCGCCAGGGGAGTGCCCGCGTCTTCGAACCCCTCCCCCTGAGAAGCCACCTCGGCGGCCGTACGCACCGGCACGCCGCCCAGAGGCTTCGCGGCCGACGTTTCACGTGAAACAGGACCGGCCGCGGTCTCGGTTTCACGTGAAACGTCGCCCCCCTCAGGGACGGCAACCTGTGGATAACTGGGCTGGTCCTGTGGATGCTCACGCTCAGGGGACGGGGTGCTGCCGGTGGAAAACTCCTCGGTCACGCGTTCCGCCTCTGCTTGCGTCGAGTGTGGTCGGGGCGCCGACGGGGCCGCGCCGTCGGGGGAAGCGGCCAAGATACCCGGGTGGGATCCGCCCAGGGAACCCGGACCGCGATGGTGGTGGATGACAGCAGCCCCTCGCCCAGGATGACCACCTCAGGACTGCCGCAGCCGAGTTGGTTGAGCACGTCGGCCGCCGCGAGAATCTCCTCGTCCACGGACGAGCCCTTCATCGCGACGAGGGCGCCCTGCGGCTCGACCAGGGGCATCGACCAGCCCAGGAGCCGCTCCAGCGGAGCGACCGCGCGTGAGGTGACGACGCCGAAGCGCCTCTCGCCATGCAGGGTGTCGGCACGGCCGCGCACGACCTCCACGTTGGCCAGGCCGAGCTCGGCGACCACCTCCTCCAAGAAGGTGGTGCGACGCAGCAGCGGCTCCACCAGGGTCACCCGGACATCGGGCCGATGGATCGCCAGCACGACGCCGGGCAGGCCGGCGCCCGAGCCGATGTCGCAGACGGTGGCGTCGTGGGGGACAAGGTCGCCCAGCACCGCGCAGTTCAGCAGGTGTCGATCCCACAGCCGGGGGGCCTCGCGCGGCCCGATCAGGCCCCGCACGACGCCGGCTCCGGCCAGTAGCTCGGCGTACCGCTCGGCCAAGGGGAGCCGATCCACAGCAAACACCCTCCGTGCCACCTCGGGCACGGAGGGCGTCGGCTGGTCTGACTCGGTCACCGGAGCGATCCTCGTTTCACGTGAAACTGGAGACTCACGCGGGGACGATCACCACGAAGCGGCGCGGCTCGACGCCCTCCGACTCCGAGGTGAGGCCGGCCTCCGCGACCGCGTCGTGTACGACCTTGCGCTCGAACGGGCTCATGGGGTCCAGTGACACCGGCTCGCCGCTCTCCTTCACCTGGGCGATCAGACGCTCGGCCAGCTCCACGAGCTGCTGGCGCTTCTCGGCGCGGTGGCCCGAGATGTCGAGCATGAGCCGCGAGCGGTCGCCGGTCTCCCGGAACACCGCGAGGCGCGTAAGCTCCTGCAGCGCCTCCAGCACCTCTCCATCGCGGCCTACCAGCTGGGAGAGGTCCGCGCCCACGATCGACACGGCGGCACGATCGCCGTCCACGTCGATGTCCAGGTCCCCATCGAGGTCCGCGATGTCGAGCAGCTCCTCGAGGTAGTCCGCCGCGATGTCCCCCTCACGCTCCAGCTGCGCGATCCGGTCCCCGCCGGCGGTCGCCGGGGAGGCCGCCCCCGTGGGCTCCTCGGGCCCCGTGGGCTCCGTGCCGTCCGTGGTCTCGGTCTGCTCGCTGGTGTCGGTCTCGACGTCGGCGCTCATCGGGTGTCTCCCTTGTTCTGGTCAGGTCGGGGCTTGCGCTGGCCCTGGCGCTGCTGAGCCTGGCGCTGCCGGGCCTGGCGCTGAGCCTTGGTGAGCTTCTTGGGCTGCTGCCGGACCGCAGGACGAGGCGCCTCCGGCTCGGGAGCCGCCTCTTCGAGCACCACGGTGCCGCGCTTGACGGCCTTGGCCTTGTCGCGGTCCTCCTTGGCCTTGGCGGCCGGGGTCCCGGGGGCCGGGTTGTTGCGGATCACGTAGAACTGCTGGCCCATCGTCCACAGGTTGGAGGTGGTCCAGTACAGGAGCACGCCGATCGGGAACGCCACACCACCGAGACCGAAGGCCACCGGCAGGACGTAGAGCAGCATCTTCTGCTGCTGGGCGTAGGGCCCGCTGAGCGCGTCGGCGGGCATGTTCTTGCGCATGAGCTGACGCTGCGTGGTGAACGTCGTCGCGGTCATGGCGAGGACGAGGACCAGCGCGACCAGCATGACACCGAGGTCGGCTTCGGCGCCCCAGGTGCGTGCCCCCCAGAAGGAGTCAGCGATCGGGATCGTCCCGAAGATCTCGGCGTCACCGAACTGCTTGGCGAGCTTCTCGGTGAGGAACCCGTGCGCGGTGCCCTTGCGCGCCGCCTGGTCGAGGAGCCGGAACAGCGCGAAGAAGATCGGCATCTGCAACAGGATCGGCAGGCACGAGGCGAACGGGTTGGTGCCCGTGTCCTTGTAGAGCTTCATCGTCTCCTGCGCGAGACGCTCCCGGTCGTGGCCGTACTTCTTCTGCAGCTCCTTGACCTTGGGCTGGATCAGCTGCATGTTGCGGCTGGACTTGATCTGCCGCACGAAGAGCGGGATCAGCGCGATCCGGATCACCAGGGTGAGCCCGATGATCGACAGCGCCCAGGCCAGACCGCCCGCGGGATCCAGCCCGATCTGGTCGAAGAGCCAGTGCCAGGCGAGCAACACCGCCGAGATGGCGTAGTACAGCGGCGTCATGATGAAGCTGCCGATGTCGGAGAAGAATCCCACTGCTCAGGCTCCTTGGTTGGGCGTCGAGGTCGGGTGGCCCGCGGCGACGCGGGGCGGGACGGGGTCGTAGCCACCCGCGGCCCAGGGATGGCACCGCCCGAGGCGGCGCACGGCGAGCCATCCGCCACGGACCGTACCGTGCTGCTGCACCGCCTCGAGGGCATAGGCAGAGCAGGACGGGTGGTAGCGGCAGACCTGGCCGTAGAGCGGGCTGATGACGGCGCGATAGGCCTTCAGCAGTCCGATCACGACGTACTTCATGTGGCGTCCCTCGGTTGCACTCGCTGCAGACAACGATCCAGGTCGACGCCCAGTTCCTCGGACGACGCCCCGCCGGCGGCCGGCAGGGCCCGGACGACGAGGGCGCCCGAGGCAGGCAGCGCGCTCAACCGCTCACGCAGCAGATGGCGCAGGCGGCGCTTGACGCGATTGCGCACCACGCTGTTGCCCACGGCCTTGCTGACCACGAAGCCGACCCGCAGGGCGGGGGAATCGAGCGCGGCCAGGTGCACCACCAGGGTCCGCGACGACGACCGCCGCCCCGTGCGGGACGTACGGCGGAAGGTCTCGGCGTCGGTCAGCCGGTGTGCCGGGGGCAGCACGTCGTCGCGGGGCGCGTCTGGCCAGCTCGGCCGGGGACGCAGTGCCTCAGACGGCCAGTTCCTTGCGGCCCTTGCGGCGACGCTGGGACAGGATGGCGCGACCGGCACGGGTGCGCATGCGCAGGCGGAACCCGTGCACCTTGTGGCGACGACGGTTGTTCGGCTGGTACGTACGCTTGCTCACGGCTGTCTCTTTCGGTTGGTTCGGGAAGGGTCACGCCGGTGGATCGGCAGTGCCTGGCTCCTCGGGGCGGGCCCTCGGGGCCGGTTCAACTGGCACCGCCCATCCACGGAGACGAAGACTCTTCCCGTGGACATGCGGCACCGGTCGACACCGGGCGACCGGCCAACGGTACGCGCTGGTTCTCCACAGGGTCAAACCGGTGCGCCATCACTTCCCAGCCCTCTCCACACCCGGGCATCCACACCTGTGGATGACGGCTTGCCGGTCCCGGCGTGCGCGGGTTAAGTTCGGGCCACCGAGGTTCCCCCGCAGCCTCCGACCGACCCGGCTCGACGGGGTCTGTGACCTCCGCCACACTGGCGGGAAAAGGCCACCTGACCTGCGAAGACAGCAGATCTGGACCGGTCTCGCTGCGTCTCGGACCGGCTCTCTCCACAGACACAGAGTCGGGTTCACAACCTGTGGACAAACTTGTGGACACAGCGCTGCCCGGATCGGGCGGCACGATTGACTCGGGCACGAAAGGCGGCGGGAACCACGTGGAGCACATGACGTCCGACCTCGACCAGGCGTGGCGGCAGGTCGTCAACGACCTGCAGCCCAACCAGCGGGCCTGGCTGCGCGCGAGCAAGCCGGTGACCCTGCACGAGAACACCGCGATCATCGCGGTGCCCAACGACTTCACGCGGGTGCAGCTGGAGGGTCGCCTGCGCGGCCAGCTCGAGGACGCGCTGACGGTCAGCTTCGCGCGCGAGATCCGGATCGCCGTCACCGTGGACGCCACCTTGGATGAGGGGCAGATGGCCCCGGAGCATCCACATGTCGCCTCGGAGACAAGTCGAGAGATCGATATGTCGACAATCTCGCAGGCTCCACCGGCAGCACCGGCCCCGGTCTTCGTGCCCGAGGCCACCGAGGCGGTCAAGGGCAGCGCGCTCGAGACGCGGCTCAACCCGAAGTACACCTTCGAGACCTTCGTCATCGGCAGCTCCAACCGGTTCCCCCACGCCGCCGCGGTCGCGGTGGCGGAGGCGCCCGGCAAGGCGTACAACCCGCTGCTGGTCTACGGCGACTCCGGCCTGGGCAAGACCCACCTGCTCCACGCCATCGGCCACTACGTGCGCAGCCTCTACGCCGGCGCCAAGGTGCGCTATGTGTCGAGCGAGGAGTTCACGAACGAGTTCATCAACGCGATCCGCGACGACCGGCAGGACCGGTTCAAGCGGCGCTACCGCGATGTCGACGTCCTGCTCATCGACGACATCCAGTTCCTGGAGGGCAAGACCCAGACCCAGGAGGAGTTCTTCCACACGTTCAACACGCTGCACAACGCCAACAAGCAGATCGTCCTGACCTCCGACCGGGCACCCAAGCGACTCGAGGCGCTCGAGGACCGGCTGCGCAACCGGTTCGAATGGGGCCTCATCACCGACGTCCAGCCGCCCGACCTCGAGACCCGCATCGCGATCCTGCGCAAGAAGGCCGCGATGGACCGGCTCACGGCCCCGCCGGACGTGCTCGAGTTCATCGCGTCCAAGATCCAGACCAACATCCGCGAGCTCGAGGGTGCCCTGATCCGGGTGACGGCGTTCGCCAACCTCAACCGCCAGGAGGTCGACATGACCCTGGCTGAGATCGTCCTCAAGGACCTGATCCCCGAGGGTGGCGAGCCGGAGATCACCGCCTCGCTCATCATCGCCCAGACCGCGTCGTACTTCGGGCTCAGCATCGAGGAGCTCACGGGACCGAGCCGCGGGCGGCACCTGGTCATGGCGCGGCAGATCGCCATGTACCTCTGCCGGGAGCTGACCGACCTGTCCCTGCCCAAGATCGGGGCGCAGTTCGGCAACCGCGACCACACGACGGTGATGTACGCCGACCGCAAGATCAACCAGCTCCTGGCCGAGCGCCGGGCGGTCTTCAACCAGGTCAGCGAGCTGACCAACCGGGTGAAGATGCAGGCTCGCCAATCCTGACCAGCTGATCCTTGCGGCCCTAGGTTGGGGCACATGAAGCCCCTCTACACCGCCTCCGCCGTCGCCACGGGCGACGGCCGCAACGGCCACGTCCAGTCCACCGACGGCCTCGTCGACACCGACGTGCGCACCCCTCCCGAGCTCGGGGGTCCAGGGGGTGCGACCAACCCCGAGCAGCTCTTCGCCGCCGGGTACGCCGCGTGCTTCCACTCCGCCCTCAAGATGGTCGCCGGCAAGGCGGACGCCGACACGACCGACTCCGAGGTCGTCGCCGACGTCTCCCTCGGGTCGAACGACGCCGGGGGCTTCGGGCTCGCGGTCCAGCTCGAGGTCACGCTGCCCGCCCTGGACCGGGAGCTCGCCGAGAAGCTGGTGGCCCAGGCGCACGAGGTGTGCCCCTACTCCAACGCCACCCGAGGCAACATCGAGGTCACCCTGACGGTCGCCTGACGTACTTCCCCTGCCTGTGGACGAAGGACCTGCCAGGTCCGAACTACACGGGGAGGATCTGTGGAGGAGCGGCCGGGTCCGTCCCGGGGCGGATCGTCGTTCCACACCGGCGCCGAGCCGCCCCGTGCTCCTCCACAGCGCCATCCACCCCTCGGCACGCACCTGACCTGCTCGAACGCCGCTTCTCCACAGTTTCCACCGACGCTATGACGACTACCTACCTGTACCTGTCCGGATCCTCGGTGCACGTCTACCTGGACCCCTGCCTGGGGATGACTCGTGCGGTTGGTGCCCACGTGGCAGGATGCGCATCCCAGACTTGTGTGATTCCGAGCCACTCCCGAAGGATCCATCGTGAAGTTTCGTGTCGATCGTGACGTGCTCGCCGACGCCGTCGCCTGGGCCGCCCGCAGCCTGCCGGTCCGCCCGAGCGCCCCGGTGCTGGCCGGCCTCCTCATCGACGCCTCGGACGATGGCCTGGTCCTGTCGTCCTTCGACTACGAGACCTCCGCTCGCGCGACCCTGACCGCGGAGGTGAGCGACGAGGGACGCGCCCTCGTCAGCGGCCGCCTGCTCGCCGACATCTGCCGCAGCCTGCCCGCCAAGCCCGTCGACATGGCGCTGGACGGAGCCCGGGTCACCCTCACCTGCGGCTCTGCCCGGTTCACGCTCCAGACGATGCCGGTCGAGGACTACCCGACGATCCCCCAGATGCCCCAGGCGACCGGCACGGTGCAGAGCGACGTGTTCGCGCACGCCGTTGCCCAGGCGGTCACCGCGGCCGGCCGCGACGACATGCTGCCGGTGCTGACCGGCGTCCGGATCGAGATCGACGGCTCCACGATCTCGTTGCTCGCCACCGACCGCTTCCGGCTCTCGCAGCGTGAGCTCACCTGGGACCCCCGCTCGCCGGACGAGTCCTTGGCCGCGCTGGTCCCGGCGCGCGTGCTCGGCGACACCGCCAAGTCGCTCACCGCGGGCAGTGAGGTCACGATCGCGCTCTCCGCGAGCGGCTCAGGTGAGGGCATCATCGGCTTCGAGGGCAACGCGCCCGGCGGCCTGCGCCGTACGACCACGCGACTCCTGGACGGGGAGTTCCCCAAGGTCCGTAGCCTCTTCCCGGCCGAGAAGCTCACCGTCGCCAAGGTCGACAAGGCCGCACTGATCGAGTCGGTGAAGCGCGTGTCGCTGGTCGCCGAGCGCAACACCGCCGTGCAGCTCGCGTTCAGCGACGGCGTGCTCACCCTGGACGCCGGGTCGGGTGACGAGGCCCAGGCCTCGGAGTCGATCGAGGCCGACATCGAGGGCGAGGACATCACCACCGGGTTCAACCCGCAGTTCCTCCTCGACGGACTCACCGCCATCGACGAGGCCGTGGTCGAGCTGGCCTTCACCCAGGCCTCCAAGCCCGTGGTGCTGAGCGGGGCGGTGGAGGACGGCGGCGCCGACAGCGGCTTCCGCTACCTGCTGATGCCCAGGCGCCTGCTTTCCTGACAGCAGACGCTCGCACGCTTTGGGGAGGATTCGCATGGAGCTCGGACTGGTCGGCCTCGGCAAGATGGGCGGCAACATGCGCACCCGGATGCGCAACGGCGGCGTGACCGTCGTCGGCTACGACCACCACCAGGAGGTCTCGGACGCCGAGAGCCTCGAGGCGATGGTCGCGCAGCTGTCGGCGCCCCGCGTCGTCTGGGTGATGGTCCCGGCCGGCCAGCCGACCCACGACACCATCATGGAGCTGAGCGACCTGCTCGACGAGGGTGACCTGATCGTCGACGGTGGCAACTCGCGTTGGACCGACGACATCGCGCATGCCGAGTCCCTCGCCGAGAAGGGGATCGGCTTCGTCGACTGCGGCGTGTCTGGTGGGGTCTGGGGCCTCGAGAACGGCTACGCCCTCATGTACGGCGGGACTCCCGAGGACGTCGCCAAGGTCCAGCCGGCGTTCGACGCCCTCAAGCCCGAGGGCGAGTTCGGCTCGGTGCACGCCGGCAAGGTGGGCGCCGGCCACTTCAGCAAGATGGTCCACAACGGCATCGAGTACGCGATGATGCAGTCCTACGCCGAGGGCTGGGAGCTGCTCGAGAAGGTCGAGATGGTCGACAACGTCACCGAGGTCCTGCGCTCGTGGCGCGAGGGCACGGTGATCCGCTCCTGGCTGCTCGACCTCCTGGTCAGCGCACTGGAGGAGAAGCCCAACCTGGAAGGGATCCGCGGCTACGCCGAGGACTCCGGCGAGGGCCGCTGGACCGTCGAGGCCGGCATCGAGCACGCCGTCGCCACCCCGGCGATCACGGCCGCGCTCTACGCGCGTTTCGTCTCCCGCCAGGACGACTCCCCGGCCATGAAGGCCGTCGCCGCCATGCGCAACCAGTTCGGCGGGCACGCCATGCAGACCAGCGCCCCCAAGGGCGGCGACGCGGATGGCGGCACGCCGGACCAGTCGCCCGCCGCCGAGAAGGCCGGGTCCGGCGACGAGTCCGCGCCGGCCGAGAGCTAGCCGCACCTGCGGTGTACGTCTCCCACCTCACGCTGCACGACTTCCGCTCCTACGCCACCGCCGACGTCGCGCTCGAGCCCGGCGTCACGGCCTTCATCGGCCGCAACGGCCAGGGCAAGACCAACCTGGTCGAGGCCATCGACTACCTCTCGCGACTCTCCTCGCACCGGGTCGCGACCGACGCACCGCTGGTCCGCGCCGGCTGCGCCCAGGCCATCGTGCGTGCTGCCGTCGTACGCGAGGGCCGCACGGCAGTGCTCGAGGTGGAGCTCAACCCCGGCAAGGCCAATCGCGCCAGGGTCAACCGCTCGACCCTGCCGCGGGCCCGCGAGCTCGTCGGGCTGGTGCGCACCGTCGTGTTCTCCCCCGAGGACCTGACCCTGGTCAAGGGCGACCCCTCGGACCGGCGGCGCTTCCTCGACGATCTGCTGGTCCTGCGCATGCCCCGGCTGGCCGGCGTGCGCTCCGACTACGACCGGATCCTGCGCCAGCGCAACTCGCTGCTCAAGACCGCAGGACATGCGCGCCGCGGCTCGAGCTCGCAGGAGTCGGCACTGTCCACCCTCGCGGTCTGGGACGCTCAGCTCGCGCGCGCCGGCTCCGAGCTGCTGCGCGAGCGCCTCGCGCTGGTCGACGCGCTCCGGCCCTACGTCGGCAACGCCTACGCCACGGTCGCGCGCGGGGCGTCGCGGGAGGATGCCGCGATCGAGTACCGCCCGTCCTTCGAGCTGGGCGAGGACCTCGAGGCGGGGCTGCTCGCCGAGCTCGAGCGACGCCGGGGCGATGAGCTCGACCGCGGGATCTCGCTGGTCGGCCCGCACCGCGACGAGCTCCTGCTGACCCTGGGCGGGTCGGCCGACGCGGGGGGTGTGCGGCTGCCGGTGAAGGGCTACGCCTCGCACGGGGAGAGCTGGTCCTTCGCGCTCGCGCTGCGCCTGGCGTCCTACGACCTGTTGCGCTCCGACGGCGACGACCCGATCCTGATCCTGGACGACGTCTTCGCCGAGCTCGACACCGAACGCCGCGCCCAGCTCGCCGAGCTGGTCGCGGGGGCCGAGCAGGTGCTGGTCACCGCGGCGGTGGCCGATGACGTGCCGGAGGCGCTGGCGGGGACCCGCTACGCCGTGGCCAACGGGGAGGTGACGCGTGTCTGAGCAGGACGAGACCGAGCCCTCGGAGCCGGGCGTCGTGCACCAGCCGCACTCCGACGACGGCCTGGACCTGGCGCGGGCACTCACCCGCGCGGTCGCCGGCTCGACACCCCGGCGGCGGGCCAAGGCCCGCGGCCGCTCGCGCCCGGGCGTCGCGGGCCGCGTCAGCGGGGCCCACCCCGACGACCGTGACCCGCAGACCCTGGACACGACCCTGGCCCGCCTCGTCGACGACCACGGCTGGGCACTCGACCTGCGGATGCGCGGGGTCTTCGCGCGCTGGCCGGAGCTGGTCGGGCCGGAGGTCGCTGCCCACTGCACGCCCGAGACCTTCACCGACGGCAAGCTGCTGGTGCGCACCGACTCCACGGCGTGGGCCACCCAGCTCACCCTGCTCGCGCCGACCGTCGTACGCCGGCTCAACGAGGAGCTCGGCCCCGGCACCGTGATCGCCATGGACGTGGCCGGCCCGCACCTGCCGAGCTGGAAGAAGGGCCGCCGCAGCACCCGCGACGGCCGCGGCCCCCGCGACACCTACGGCTGAGCCGGGTATCCATTCCCGCCGCCCCCTCAGACGATCTGCGGGCCCCGCGCCGGTATGGGGACCCGTGCGCACCCCTGTTCGGCGCTCCGGGAGGCGCCTACGGGGCGCTCAGCGGCATAATTGTCCACAGATCCCCCCCGGCGCGGGGCAACACGCGTGGAATACGGGCCTAGAACCGGTATCATGGACATCGGCCGTCGTGACGGGACTCCACCCGGTTCGTCGGCCTTCTGTGTGCCATCCCACCGTTAGATGAGGTTCTGCGTGTCCGACGCCAGCCCCCAGCCGCACAGCACCGTCAGCGGAGAGTACGACGCCTCCGCGATCCAGGTCCTCGAAGGCCTCGAGGCCGTGCGCAAGCGCCCCGGCATGTACATCGGCTCGACCGGTGAGCGTGGGCTGCACCACCTCATCTGGGAGGTCGTCGACAACTCCGTCGACGAGGCGCTGGCCGGCCACTGCGACCGGATCGTCGTCACGCTGCTTGCCGACGGCGGGGTCCGCGTCGAGGACAACGGCCGCGGCATCCCGACCGACACCGCGCCCGGGCAGGAGATGCCCGCCCTCACGATGGCCCTGACCATGCTGCACGCCGGCGGGAAGTTCGGCGGGGGCGGCTACAAGGTCTCCGGCGGCCTGCACGGCGTCGGCATCTCGGTCGTCAACGCCCTCTCCACCCGCGTGATCGCCGAGGTGCGCAACCGCGGCCACGAGTGGCGCCAGAGCTTCACCGTGGGCGTGCCCGACGGCCCGCTGGAGCAGGTCCGCCCGATGGAGCCCGGCGAGCGCACCGGCACCACGATCACCTACTACGCCTCGCCCGAGATCTTCGAGACCACGACGTACTCGCTGGAGACCATCACCAACCGCATCCGCGAGATGGCCTTCCTCAACAAGGGCCTGGAGATCGTCGTGCGCGACGAGCGCCCCGCGGCCGACGACCTCGTGGAGGCCGTGCAGGACGCCACGGTGGAGGGCGAGGTCGACACCGCCGGCCACGACGCGATCAAGAAGGCCGAGGGCGGCGGCCTGGAGCAGGTCTTCAAGTACGACCGCGGCCTGGTCGACTACGTCGAGCACCTCAACCGCCGCAAGGACAAGGCCAACCCCACGATCATCGCGTTCGAGGCCGACTCCGACCTGTTCTCCAACGGCAAGGGCGCGGCCGACGCCGACCACCACATGAGCCTCGAGGTGGCCATGCAGTGGAACACCTCCTACACCGAGTCGGTCCACACCTTCGCCAACACGATCAACACCCACGAGGGCGGCACCCACGAGGAGGGGTTCCGCTCGGCGCTGACCTCGCTGGTCAACCACTGGGGCGAGGAGTGGGGCCTGATCAAGAAGCGCGAGGACCGGGTCTCGGGTGACGACATCCGCGAGGGCCTCACCGCGATCATCTCGATCAAGCTCGGCGAGCCGCAGTTCGAGGGCCAGACCAAGACCAAGCTCGGCAACACCGAGGCCAAGGGCTTCGTGCAGCGCCTGACCAACGACCAGCTCGGCGCGTGGTTCGAGCAGAACCCCGCCGAGGGTCGCGACATCGTGCGCAAGAGCCAGGCCGCGGCCTCGGCCCGCATCGCCGCCCGCAAGGCGCGCGACCTGGCCCGCGGCCGCAAGGGCCTGCTCGGCGGCGGCGGGCTGCCCGGCAAGCTCTCGGACTGCCAGTCCACCAACCCCGCCGAGTGCGAGGTCTTCATCGTCGAGGGCGACTCGGCCGGCGGCTCCGCGCGCCAGGGCCGCGACCCGCGGGTCCAGGCGATCCTGCCGATCCGCGGCAAGATCCTCAACGTCGAGAAGGCGCGCATCGACAAGGTGCTCGCCAACGCCGAGGTGCAGGCGATCATCTCCGCGCTCGGCACCGGCATCCACGAGGAGTTCAGCCTCGAGAAGCTGCGCTACCACAAGGTCGTGCTGATGGCTGACGCCGACGTCGACGGTCACCACATCAACACCCTGCTGCTCACGCTGCTGTTCCGCTTCATGAAGCCGCTCATCGAGCACGGCTACGTCTACATGGCCCAGCCCCCGCTCTACCGGATCCGCTGGAACAAGCCGGCCGAGCACGAGTTCGTCTACTCCGACGCCGAGCGCGACCTGATGATGCGCGACGGGCTCGAGCAGGGCAAGAAGCTCCCGAAGGAGAACCCGGTCCAGCGCTACAAGGGCCTCGGCGAGATGAACGCCGAGGAGCTGTGGGAGACCACGATGAACCCCGAGCAGCGGCTGATGCTGCAGGTGACGCTCGACGACGCCGCCCAGGCCGACGAGATCTTCTCGATCCTGATGGGTGAGGACGTCGAGCAGCGCCGCTCCTTCATCCAGCGCAACGCCAAGGACGTGCGATTCCTCGATATCTAGGTATCTAGCAGTTTCCCTAGACATCGATAGACGCGACGAGAGAGACGAAGACACGTGAGCGAGACCCCCACAGACACGACCGGCGGCCCGGGCGGGCCCGAGGGCCCCGGGCCCGGCGGCCGGATCGAGCCGATCGAGCTGCAGACCTCCATGCAGCGCGCCTACATCGACTACGCGATGGCGGTCATCGTCGGCCGGGCGCTGCCCGACGTACGCGACGGCCTGAAGCCGGTGCACCGCCGGGTGATCTACGCGATGTTCGACGGCGGCTACCGCCCCGACCGCGGCTTCTCGAAGTGCTCGCGCGTCGTCGGTGACGTCATGGGTCAGTACCACCCGCACGGCGACACCGCGATCTACGACACCCTGGTGCGCCTGGCGCAGCCCTGGGTGATGCGCGCGCCGCTGGTGCAGGGCCAGGGCAACTTCGGCTCGCCGGGCAACGACTCCGCCGCCGCCATGCGCTACACCGAGTGCCGCATGGCGCCGCTCGCGCTGGAGATGGTGCGCGACATCGGCGAGGACACCGTCGACTTCCAGCCCAACTACGACGGCCGCTCGCAGGAGCCGGTCGTCCTGCCCGCGCGCTACCCCAACCTCCTGGTCAACGGCTCGGCCGGCATCGCGGTCGGCATGGCCACGAGCATCCCGCCGCACAACCTGCGCGAGGTCGCCGAGGGCGCCAAGTGGGCACTCGAGCACCCCGACGCCTCGCGTGAGGAGCTGCTCGACGCGCTGCTGGAGCGGGTCAAGGGTCCCGACTTCCCCAACGGCGCCATGATCGTCGGCCACGAGGGCATCGAGCAGGCCTACCGCACCGGCCGCGGCTCGATCACCCAGCGCGCCGTCATCGAGGTCGACGAGGACAACCGCGGGCGCACGATCCTCTCGATCACCGAGCTGCCCTACATGGTCAACCCCGACAACCTCGCGCTCAAGATCGCCGAGCTCGCCGACTCCGGCCGGGTGCAGGGCATCTCCGCCGTACGCGACGACTCCTCGGGTCGCACCGGCCAGCGCCTGGTCGTGGTGCTCAAGCGCGACGCCGTCGCCCGCGTCGTGCTCAACAACCTGCTCAAGCACACCGAGCTGCAGACCAACTTCAGCGCCAACATGCTGGCCCTGGTCGACGGCGTGCCGCGCACGCTCTCGATCGACCAGTTCATCAGCAACTGGGTCACCCACCAGGTCGAGGTCATCCAGCGCCGCACGCGCTACCGCCTGGCCGAGGCCGAGCGCCGGGCCCACATCTACCGCGGCCTGGTGAAGGCGCTCGACCAGCTCGACGAGGTCATCGCGCTGATCCGCCGCTCGCCCGACGTCGCCGAGGCCCGCACGGGCCTGATCGAGCTCCTCGACATCGACGAGGAGCAGGCCGACGCGATCCTGCAGATGCAGCTGCGGCAGCTCGCCGCCCTGCAGCGCCAGAAGATCATCGACGAGCTGGCCGAGCTCGAGCTGAAGATCGCCGACCTCGAGGACATCCTCGCCAACGAGGCGCGCCAGCGGCAGATCATCGGCGACGAGCTCACCGAGATCACCGACAAGTACGGCGACGAGCGGCGCACCCAGATCATCGCGGCCGACGGGGACCTCTCGATGGAGGACCTGATCCCCGACGAGGACCTGGTCGTCTCGATCACCCGCGGCGGCTACGCCAAGCGCACCCGCGCCGACCAGTACCGCTCGCAGAAGCGCGGCGGCAAGGGCGTGCGCGGCGCGACGCTGCGCGGCGACGACGTCGTGGAGCACTTCATCGCGACCACCAACCACCACTGGCTGCTGTTCTTCACGACGGCCGGTCGCGTCTACCGGACCAAGGCCTACAACCTGCCCGAGGCCTCGCGCGACGCCAAGGGCGGCCACGTGGCCGGGCTGCTCAGCTTCCAGCCGGACGAGTCGATCGCCCAGGTGCTGGCGATCCGCGACTACGAGCAGGCGCCCTACCTGGTGCTCGCGACGCGCAACGGCCTGGTGAAGAAGACCCGGCTGGGCGACTACAACAGCCCGCGGCAGGCCGGCGTCATCGCGATCAACTTCCGCGAGGACGACGACGAGCTGATCGGCGCCGAGCTGGTCAACGCCGAGGACGACATCCTGCTGGTCTCGCGCAAGGGCTCGGCCATCCGGTTCCGCGCCGACGACGCGCAGCTGCGGCCGATGGGCCGGGCGACGTCCGGGGTGTCGGGCATGAAGTTCCGCAGTGACGACGACGCGGTGCTGTCGATGTCGGTCATCCGCGCGGCCCAGGCGGCGACGGAGGACTCCGACGAGAACGTCCAGTACGTCTTCACGATCACCGACGGCGGCTTCGCCAAGCGCACCCGGATCAGCGAGTACCGGCTGACCAACCGCGGCGGACTCGGCGTACGCGCCATGGCCCTGGCCAACGAGGACCGCGGCGGTCTGGTGGGCGGCTTCATCGTCGAGGACGGCGACGAGGTGCTGGCGATCACCCAGAGCGGGCAGGTCGTCCGCAGCCCGATCAACGCGGACTTCCGGCCCACCGGGCGCTCCACGATGGGCGTCAAGTTCGTCTCGCCCAAGGCCGGGGACTCCGTGGTCGTCGTGGCTCGGTCGGTCGAGGCCAAGGTCATCGAGGAGGCCGAGGAGAACGCGGAGCACAACGCCGCGGAGTCGGCCACGGAGACGGGCGAGTCGTCGGATGTGGGCGCGGATGTCACAATCGAGGAGTCCACTGACACGGAGAACCCCGACGACAGGCGAGAGTGAGGGCTGATGACGGAGCGTTCCGCCCAGCCAGCCACCCCCCGCACCCAGACCCGCGCCGGGTCGGATCGCCCGACGGCGGACGACACCGCCGTACGGCCTGCGCTGCGTGAGCGGATCCAGGCCAAGGTCGCCAACGTCACCGACGAGCACCGCGCCAACGCGGAGCCGGAGTCGAATAAGGCGGCCACGAAGGCCGCCGGCCCCGGCAAGCCGCCGCGGCGCGCCCGCCTCCGGCTGACCCGGATCGACCCGTGGTCGGTGATGAAGACGGCGTTCCTGCTCTCGGTCGCCTTCGGCGTCGTCACCGTCGTGTCCGTCGTGATGGTGTGGTCGGTGCTCGGCGCCGCCGGCACCTGGGACTCGATCAACGACGCCATCCGCGACAGCATCGGCGGCACGGAGACGGCCAACTTCGACATCGAGAACTACATCGGCACCTCGCGGGTCGTCGGCTTCACGATGCTCGTCGCCGCGGTCGACGTGATCCTGCTGACCGCGATCGCGACCCTCGGCGCCTTCCTCTACAACATGGCCGCCGCGCTGCTCGGCGGCATCGAGGTCACCCTCGCGGAGGACAACAACTGACCTGTGCCGCGAGGTGCCCCGGCCGTTTTGTGGGGCGCGTTCGCGGTGGGGTAATGTTCGCGGCTGGCAGTCGCCATACGGGCCTATAGCTCAGACGGTTAGAGCGCTTCCCTGATAAGGAAGAGGTCAGAGGTTCAAGTCCTCTTAGGCCCACCACCCACCCATCCGGGGCACCGCCCCACCTGCCACGGGAGACAGCATGAAGAAGGCCCTTCTGGTCCTCCTCGCCGTCGGCGGCGCCGTCCTGGCCCGCCGCAAGGCCGCCGAGAGCCGCGCCGAGCAGGCCCTGTGGGCCGAGGCCACCGACAACGTCGAGAAGGCCTGACCGCCTCTCCGCTCGGGGCCTTGGCGCAATTGGTAGCGCACCTGCTTTGCAAGCAGGGGGTTAGGGGTTCGAGTCCCCTAGGCTCCACCGTTCTACGGGTCCGCCCGCCACCGTGGCGGACGCTCCACGCAACTCCATCGTGGGGGCGGAGGACACGCCCTCGATCCACTCGCGCGTCCTCGACCATCGACGGCCCGACGACTTCTCGAGCAGAGCAGCCGGCCACGTGTGTCTGGGGCCGATCGACAACGGACCGTTCTATACGATCAAGGTCGTTCCCCCTGGGGACCTCGGCACATGCGGCGGCGTCAAGGCGGACGAGTCGGCCCGTGCCCTGCGTGAAGACGGACCGTCATCGAGGGTCTCTACGCGATCGGCAACGCCGCGGGCAACGCATTCGCGAGGGTCTACCCCGGCCCGGGTGCCACCATCGCTCAGGGACTCGTATTCGGCTACGTGGCCGCTCGCCAGCAGCCGGTACGCTGAGTTCGCCCGTGTCATGAGCGCGCGGCTCGGCTGTCTTGCAAGCAGGCAGCCAAGCTGGGCAACGTCCGTCAGCAGCCGTGGGCGATCACGGCGCGCTTGCTGATCCTCCCCCGGCCGATCTCATGTCGAAGACGACGTCCTGGGTGAGGGCGTGAGCGCGAACATGTCGGCGAGCAGTTCGTGGGAGCGCATGCGGTCGGCGGGATCGGCGATGAGATCTTGGATCATCAGCTCGTCGGCGCCGCTCGCCTCGACCATCTGCTCGAGAGTCACACGTACGTCCTCCGGGCCACCGGCGACGAACCGCGGCCACTGACCGTCGGTGATGCTGGTCGGCTCGGCCTGCTGGGCCGGGGTGAGCTCGCCGGCAGCCTCATCGGCCGACGGGACCGTGGCCCCGCCGCCCATCCGGCCTAACCGGGCGTAGAAGCCCTTGGCCGAGCCCACCAGCCGCTCACCGTCGGCGACGGTCTCACCGACGGAGACGTTGACCGCGAGGATCGCGCGCGGCGACTCGAGGCCGAAGCCCTGAGGGCGGAACGATTCGCGGTAGTGGCGCAGGGAAGGAGCAGCCCCGGGCGGGTTGATGAATCCGGCGAACGTGTAGCCGATACCGAGCCCGGCCGCCAAGTTGGAACCGTTCGGGCTCGATCCCAACAACCAGGTCTGCGGCACGTGGGGCACTGTCGGCATCAGGGGGTTCCCGGCAAACGCGTGGTCCTCGGGAAACGTCCCATACAGCCAAGACAGCGTCTCCAGTACCTGCTGCTGATGGTCCAGCTGGAGCCGGCTGCGCCGGTCCTGCTGAAGGGCCAGGTCGATCACCGGGCCGGCTGTCGCGCGTCCCATGCCCAGGTCCACGCGACCCGGAGCCATCGCCTCGAGCTGCTGGAACAGCTCAGCCACCTTGAACGGGCTGTAGTGGTTCATCAGGACCGCCCCCGAACCCAACCTGATGCTCGACGTCTGCGCAGCCGCTGCGGCGATCAGCAGCTCGGGGTGGTGCGAGGCGCCGGAGCGACTCAGGTGGTGCTCGGCGAACCAGACCCGGTGGAACCCGAACTGTTCGGCATGGCGCGTGACAGCCAGCGAGTCAGCCAGGGCGTCGCTTTCGGAGGTACCGGGTGCGACGGTCCCAAGGTCGACTATCGACACCTTCATGGGGCAGTTCTCCTCGCAGTTTCTCGTGTGTCTCTTGGCCGATCGCGGCACCGTCGGCGCCGTTGCCCGCCGCTCCGGGTATGACCTTCCGCCTGCGTCCTGGTCGCTGTTGGAGCATCTTGACGCCCGGGGAGCACTGCGGGTCTCCGACATCGCGGCGTTGTCACGGGGTCGATATCTCGTCCGTGACGCCCCGCCTGAAGCGTCTTGAGGCAGCCGGGCTAGTTGCCCGAGGGCGGGTGCCGACGGACGCCCGCGCCGTCCTGATCAACATTACCGAGGAGGGGACCCGAGCGCTCGAAAGCGTGCACGCAGCGCGACGCGAGATTCTCAAGCAGGCCGTCAAGGGGATCGACGCCTCGAGTCTCACCACCACCGCCGAGGTGCTTTCCCTGTTGACCGAGCGCCTCGCGTCCGAGCCCTTCACGATCGAGCAACGGCCCTGAACACTAAGCGCACGTGATCACCGGCGAAGAGGCGCTCGGTCGTCGTCAGCGTGACCCAGGCGTGCTGTCGGGGGCAGGTTTGCCTGGTCTGCCGCGAGCACGTTGACCCCGAAGCGGACCCCACCCTCAGCCTGGACAGGGTGGTCGACCCGTAGTCGAGGGAGACGAGCATCATGGGCGGTTCCATCGTGAGCGACATGAATGCGCTGGCCGTGAGGAGACCAACGCCTTGGGCGCCAAGGACGCCGGGCGCCAGGCGGGCTGGATGGCACTCGCCGTGGCCGCAAGCGGTGTATCGGCCCAGGAGTGGCGCGGCGAGATCAGCGAGCTGCTCTTCGCGGTCGGGCGGCGAAGCGGGCACGACCGGTTCTCGCCTCCGCCCGCGTGGTGATCCGGAGCGGATGACAGTACCTCCAACCGGGCCGGCGCCGTGCTCGGCCGGCGGGACGTTGCCAGAGTCGAGGCGAGTCTGCGGTTGTGGTAGCAGTCGACCTAGCCGGCAGCGGCATCAGACCTGGGGCGCTTCAGTTGCGCGCAACTCCTTCCGCCGAGGGGCCTGGGTCGTGGCGCCGAACCTCTGACGGTGTCCAGGACAGGCGCCGATGCAACGAGCCGTGTCCGAAAGGTGCCAATACTTCGACAACTACTGCTACGGGGTGCGGCCTGCGGCACCATCACCAGCGTGATCTTCTCCCCCGCGTGTCTCTCCCGCACGTGCCTCCGTGTCTTGGTGGCGCTTGTGATGGTGGGCGTTGGGGCCGTGATCTCGCCGGCGCCGGCTTCCGCGGACGCCGGCGGTCGCGGGTTCTACATCCCCGGCGCGTTCGCGAAGGTGAGCGCCGGGGAGTCGATGACCTTCAGGGCCTACATGGACGACTACACGCCCGTCCCGAAGATCTTCGTGGACCCCGCGTCGGCGTCGGTGTGTCAGATCACCGGCTACGACCGCAGCACCTGGCGCCTGACCGTGGCAATGCTCAAAGGCGGCACGTGCACCATCTGGTACGAGTACACGACTCCTAGCGTGCGGGCTCGTTCTGACATTCCGGTCGACCCGCACGTGCGCCAGGGCGTCACTGTCGAGAACGCCCCCACCACCGTCCCACTCGGTGCCGGGCAGGCCACCTTCATTGCCTACTCCGATGGTGACCACGGGGCGCTCGACGTCGTGCAAGCCGTCGTGCAGGGCAGCGGAATCGAGACCTGTCGGGTCACCGGCTACGACCGCAGCACCTACCGGGTCACCGTGGCCCTGTTGCGCGGCGTGGTGTGCAACATCCGTCTGGCCCGCAACGAGACTGCCGTCTACCACGCCTCGGAGCGGTACTTCCAGTTCAACATCGACGACCCTCAGTCAGACCAGAGCCTCGTCTGGTCACCCGTTGCCAGTGTGCCGTCGTGGGCTGACACGCCGTTGACGCTGGATGGCACCGCGACCTCCGGGTTGCCGATCACCTACACGTCGACGACACCGCATCTGTGCACCACTGAAGGCAACACGCTCCATGTGGTGGACGGTGTCGGGCTGCTACCGAACCTCTACGGCTACTGCACCGTCACGGCCTCCCAGCCCGGCAACGCCCAGTGGTACCCGGCCGCGCCCCTCACGCGCACCATCAAGCTGACTCCTCAAGAGCGCACCCAGACGGTGACCTGGCCTTACGACCCGTATCAGCGACTGGGCCCTGCGGGCGGCGACACGCTCGTCGTGCAGGCCTCTGTCGACTCTGGCCGGTCGCTGAGCTACCAGAGCCTGACGCCTCACGTGTGCACCGTGTCCGGCAACGTGGTCACGAACAGCGTCACCTATGTCCGCGACACCTGCCGAATCCGCGCGACTGCGGCTGGCGCCTACGGCTCCTGGGAGAGCGCCAGCGCCGACATCGGCATCCCGGTGATGGCGTCCACCCGGCCCCCGGAGTTCTACACCAACCAGCTGGTCTTCCCTCAGATCTCCAGCCGCGAGATCGTCGCCGGACCTTTCGACATTGAGGCCAAGGGTGCGTTGCCCGTCACCGTGTACACCCTGAGCGCCGGGGTCTGCACGGTCTCGGGCAGGACGGTCACACCGCTCACGGTCGGCACGTGCACGCTGCGCGCGATCCAGAGCCAGAACCAGTACCAGCAGGCGGTCGTGAAGGAGCAGTCCTTCCAGATCGCTGCGGGGCACCAGCAGCTCGACTTCCCGATGCTCGCTGACCGTGTGGCCACCGACGACCCGTTCACGCTGACCGCGCGCACGTCGTCGGGTCTGGCGGTCGAGTTCGCCAGCCTGACCCCGCAGGTGTGCACCCTGTCTGGTGGCAGCATCACCCTGCACGGTGCGGGGACCTGCACGGTGCGTGCCGAAGCCGGCAACGCCCTGTGGGCGGCTGTCTCCCAGGACCGCTCTTTCGAGGTCACCGCCGCCGCGCAGACCCTCGACTTCCCCGCCCCCGCCGACCGCGTGGCCACCGACGACCCGTTCACGCTGGCCGCCTCGACCAGCTCGGGGGTGCCTGTGAGGTTCACGAGCGCGACTCCTGGGGTGTGCGCGGTGGATGGCGACGTGCTCTCGCTTCTCACCCACGGGACCTGCACGGTGCGTGCCGAGGCCGGCAACGCCCTGTGGGCGCCTGTCTCTGAGGAGCGGTCCTTCGAGGTCACCGCGGCCGCGCAGACCCTCGACTTCCCCGCCCCCGCCGATCGCGTGGCCACCGACGACCCGTTCACGCTGGCCGCCTCGACCAGCTCGGGGGTGCCTGTGAGGTTCACGAGCGCGACTCCTGGGGTGTGCGCGGTGGATGGCGACGTGCTCTCGCTTCTCACCCACGGGACCTGCACGGTGCGTGCCGAGGCCGGCAACGCCCTGTGGGCGGCTGTCTCTGAGGAGCGGTCCTTCGAGGTCACCGCCGCCGCGCAGACCCTCGACTTCTCCGCGCCCGCGGACCGCGTGGCCACCGACGACCCGTTCACGCTGGCCGCGTCATCCGCCTCGGGGGCGCCTGTGACATTCAGCAGCCTGACCCCGCAGGTGTGCACCCTGGCTGGTGACCTGGTCACTCTGCACCGCTCGGGGACCTGCACGGTGCGATCCTCCGCTGCCGGCAACGACGTCTGGGCGCCTGTCTCTGCGCAACGTTCCTTCGAGGTAACCGCGGCCGCGCAGACCCTCGACTTCCCCGCCCCCGCCGACCGCGTGGCCACCGAGGAGCCGTTCACGCTGGCCGCGTCGACCAGCTCGGGGGTGCCTGTGACGTTCACCAGCACCAGTCCGGCGGTGTGCACCCTTACTGGTGACCGGGTCTCCCTGCACGGTGCGGGGACCTGCACCGTGCGTGTCGAGGCCGGCAACGACGTCTGGGCGCCTGTCTCTGCGCAACGTTCCTTCGAGGTCACCGCGGCCGCGCAGACCCTCGACTTCCCCGCGCCCGCGGACCGCGTGGCCACCGACGACCCGTTCACCCTGGCCGCGTCGTCCGCCTCGGGGGCGCCTGTGACCTTCAGCAGCCTGACCCCGCAGGTGTGCACCCTGGCTGGTGGCCTGGTCACTCTGCACCGCTCGGGGACCTGCACGGTGCGATCCTCCGCTGCCGGCAACGACGTCTGGGCGCCTGTCTCTGCGGAGCGGTCCTTCGAGGTCACCGCGGCCGCGCAGACCCTCGACTTCCCCGCGCCCGCCGACCGTGTGGTCACCGACGAGCCGTTCACGCTGGCCGCGTCGACCAGCTCGGGGGCACCTGTGAGGTTCACGAGCGCGACTCCTGGGGTGTGCGCGGTGGACGGCGACGTGGTCTCGCTTCTCACCCACGGCATCTGCACCGTGCGCGCCGAGGCCGGCGACCAGGTGTGGGCTCACGCGTTCGAGGAGCGTTCGTTCGCTGTCTCTGCGCACGACCAGACGATCCAACTGGGCGGACTCGTCGGCACTGCGCTGTCCAGCCGCACTGTCACCGCTGCCGCGACGTCCAGCCTGGGGCTCCCGGTCACGCTCACCTCGACGACGCCGGCCGTGTGCTCGGTCTCCGGTGTCGCCGTCGCGCTCCTCAAGGCCGGGACGTGCACCGTTCGGGCCACCCAGGACGGCACCTCGACGGTGCGTCCCGCGCCCGCGGTGACCGCGTCGTTCCCGGTGTGGGGCACGCCGGCTGCGCCGAAGACCGGCCGTCTGACGCAGATCGTGACGGTGCTGGGACGGGGAGAGTCCGACCTTCGGGTCGTCGCTTCCACTCCCGCCTGCCGCGTCAGCGGTAGCCGTGTGGTCTTCGTGTCGCCCGGCGTCTGCCGTGCCCGCGTGATGGGCACCGGGAGCCGGGTTGTGCGTGTGGTCGTCTCCAAGGTCTCCGCGGGTTACGCCGCGACGTCGGCCAGCCACCTTGCGCGGGCGGGGAAGGTGTCCTTCGCGAAGGGCTCCGCCAAGCTGTCTCCCCGTGCCAAGTCCTCCCTCCGCGTCCAAGCCCGGTCCCTGCGAGGTGCGAAGCTCGTGGTGGTCTACGGCAACCGCAGCGCGGGTGAGTCGTCGGCGCTCGCGGGGGCACGGGCTCGGGCGGTCGTCTCGTACCTGCGCGCCCGCGGCGTCAAGGTCACGATCGCGAAGGTCGGCTTGACTGCGAAGAAGGCGGCCGGCCCCGGCCGGGCCGCAGACCTGTTCGCCTTGCGCTGACGGCACGCTGGGGCGGCTGCCCGTGGGCTGCCGGCGACGCAGACATCTGAATCGGCAAGTGGCCTGGGCTGCTACAGCTCGCTCTCGGCGAGCTTGCGAGCCTGTTCGAGCGCCTCGCGCTCTCCCCGCACGTCGACCACACTCACGATCCGCTCCTCGAACGAACGTGAGTCCGCAGGGACCAGTTGAACGACGCAGACGCGGAACGTGTGGCGACCGACGACTCTTCCGAGCGTCCGGACCAACCGCGAGACCACGACAGCCACCAGCCCGGCGAGACCGCCGGATGCGGCGACCTCGGGCGCAGGGGAGGAGAGCGGGGTGCCCTTGCGGACGACTCGGACGACGTACTGCTCGTCTCGGCGTGAGAGACGCTGACTCTCCCAGACTGTGCCTGCGAGCGTAGAACCGGTGTAGGCCACGGTGCGTCCCTTCTCCTCGAGCGACTGCTGCGGACTGTACGCCTCCTCCGCACGCGCGTGACCGAGGTTCGCGCAGGATCCTCAGGGGCGAGTGCGCCCACCCCGGACGCCTCACCCACTCAACGGCCGAGCACGCCGTAGGCCGCGTCCATGATCGAGATGGTGTCGACCCCGTGCAGTAGGCGTCGTCCACGCTGCTGGACTGGCCGAAGTCGGTGACGCCGAGGTTGCGGATGCGGTCGCCGCGCAGCGCGTGGTCAACCCGATGCGGCGTACGGGCAAGCTGACGGCCACCAAGACGCCTATCTCGCTCTACTCGTGGGAGCGCTCCGACGACCCACCGACCGATCCGGCCTGAGGGTGCCCGGGCGGTGGTCGTCAGCGGCGCCAGAAGAGGTGGTGCACGACCGCGCCGCCCGGGCTGGGCACGACGTCGCGGTGGTAGCGGTCGAGCAGCTCGTCGGGTGAGGTCCACAGCCGCGAGCCCCTGCTCAGCTCCACGGGAGAGACGGCCACGTGGAGGGTGTCGACCAGGCCCGCGTCCAGGAACTGGCGCAGCGACTGGGCGCCGCCGCCGAGGCGCACGTCCTTGCCGTCAGCGGCCGCCAGGGCCGGCTCGAGCACCTCGGCAGGCGAGCCGGAGACGAAGTGGAAGGTCGTGTCGCCGAGCGTGAACGACGGCCGCTCGTGGTGGGTCATGACGAACACCGGGGTGTGGAAGGGCGGCTCGTCGCCCCACCAGCCCTGCCACTCGTGGTCGGTCCAGGGGCCGCGCTGGGGGCCGAACTTGTTGCGTCCCATGATCTCGGCGCCGATGTTGCGGTGGAACTCGCGGACGAGATAGTCGTCGAGCCCCTGGCTGCCGCCGGGGTCGGTGCGGTTCGGCCAGCTCGCGGTGGCCCCGGCCCACGACATCATGACCTGGGGGTCGGCGTGCCCGAACGGGCGCTCGAGGCTCTGCCCCTCGCCCGCGGCGTACCCGTCACTGGACACCACGATGTTGTGTGCGCGCACCAGCTGGCTCACGGTTGCTCCCTGTCGACGCCCGGTGTGTTCATCGAGTGTGACCCTGCGCGCCGGGCGAAGTCATCGGGGAATGGTCACCCAGATCGGGGTCACGCGAACTGGGGATGACGTTCGTGCCGATGACGCTGACCGCGGTCCACCGCGTGGGCCGCGAGGACTCCGGCGTCGGCTCCGGTGTCCTCAACACCGTGCAGCAGGTCGGGGGCGCCCTCGGCCTGGCGATCCTCGGGACCGTGTCGTTGCACGCCGTCAACGCACGCACCCAGGACGTGGCCGGTCCGCTGCGCGAGGGCTTGAGCGCCTCCGGCCTGGATCCGGACGCCGCCGCCCGGCGGAGCCATGTCCTACCTCGACTCCGCTCTCTACACCGCGACCTACACCGACGGCGCGACCCACGCCTTCCTCGGCGCCTCAGGCGAGGAAGGCGGCGATCCGCTCGTGGTAGCCGGGCGGCTCGAGGAGGAACGAGTCGTGGCCGAAGGGGGAGGCGAGCTCGGCCCAGTCGACGTCGACGCCCAGCGCCGCCAGGCGCTCGGCGAGCACCTGGGACTGCCCTGAGTCGAAGCGCCAGTCGGAGTCGAAGGACGTGAGCTGGAAGCGGGCGGTCGTACGGCGCAGCGCCTCGGCGGTGACGTCGTCCGCGAACGGGTCGAAGTAGTCGAGCAGCCGGGTGAGGTAGAGGTAGGACAGCGCGTCGAAGCGGTCGAGGAAGACGTCGCCCTGGTGCTGGAGGTAGTGCTCGACCTCGAAGTCCGGCTCGAACGTCCAGTCGTCGCCCTGCCGGCGGCGGCGGTGCGCGAACTTGGTGTCCAGCGACTGCGCCGACACGTAGGTGATGTGGGCCATCATCCGGGCGACCTTCTGCCCGCGCCAGGGAAAGACGCCCTGCTCGACGTAGCGGCCCTGGCAGAAGTCGGGGTCGGACATGATCGCCTGGCGCCCGGTGGCGGAGAACGCGATGTTCTCCGCCGTCAGCCGCGAGGACGCGGCCACGAGCACCGCTCGGTCGATCGCCTGCGGGTCGTCGATCGCCCACTGCAGCACCTGCATGCCGCCCAAGGACCCGCCGACCGCGGCGTGCAGGCGCTCCACCCCGAGGTGGGCGACCAGCCGTCGGTGCACTGCGACCAGGTCGCTCATGTGCAGCATCGGGAAGTCGAGGCAGTACGGCGCCCCGGTGGCGGGGTCCACCGAGAGCGGCCCGGTCGTGCCCGAGCAGCCGCCGAGCAGGTTCGCGGAGATGACGAAGAACCGGTCGGTGTCGACCGGCTTCCCGGGGCCGATGAGGTTGTCCCACCAGCCGCGCCGCTTGGCTCCGACGTGCAGCCCGGCGGCGTGGGCGTCGCCGGTGAGCGCGTGGCAGACGAAGACCGCGTTGTCCCGCGCGGGCGACAGCTCGCCGTAGGTCTCATAGGCGACCTCGACGTGGTCGAGGCGGCCTCCGCCACGCAGGAGCAGCGGGTCGTCGGCGCCCGCCAGGACGACCCGCTGCGTCTCGACGTAGCCGAGCGCGCCCGTCACTTGCTGGCGGCCAGCGCCTGGTCCAGGTCGGCGATGAGGTCCTCGACGTTCTCGATGCCGATCGACAGGCGGACCATGTCCTCGGGCACGCCGGCGGCGACGAGCTCCTCGGGGGTCAGCTGGCTGTGGGTGGTGGTGGCGTTGTGGATCGCCAGCGACTTGGCGTCGCCGATGTTGGCCAGGTGGCTGAACAGGCCGAGCGACTCGATGAAGCGCTTGCCCCCGTCACGCCCGGACTTCACGCCGAAACTCAGGATGCCGCCGTAGCCCTTGCCGGTGCCGATGCGGTCGTGGACCTCCTTGTAAGGGCTGTCGGCCAGGCCGGGGTAGCTCACCCACGACACCGAGTCGTGCGCGGCGAGGTACTGCGCGACCTGCAGCGCGTTGGCGCTGTGGCGCTCCATGCGCAGGTGCAGCGTCTCGAGGCCCTGGAGGAACAGCCAGGAGTTCATGGGCGTGATCGCCCCGCCGGTGTTGCGCAGCAGCACCGTGCGCGCCCGGATGATGTACGCCGCCGGCCCGACCGCGTCGGTCCACACGACGCCGTGGTAGGCCGGGTCGGGCTTGGTCAGGCCCGGGAACCGGTCGGCGTGGGCGGCCCAGTCGAAGCGCCCGGAGTCCACGATCACGCCGCCGATCGAGGTGCCGTGGCCGCCGATGAACTTGGTCGCGGCGTGCACGACCACGTCGGCGCCCTGCTCCAGCGCGCGCACGAGGTACGGCGTCGGGGCGGTGTTGTCGATGATCAGCGGCAGGCCCAGGGCGTGCGCGGCCTCGGACCAGGCCGGGATGTCGATGACGTTGATCTTGGGGTTGCCGACCGTCTCGCCGAACACCAGGCGGGTCTTGTCGTCGACCGCGGCGGCGAGGTCCTCGGGCTTCTCGGGGTCGACGAAGCGCACCTCGATGCCGAACTGCGGCAGCGTGTGCGCGAACAGCGCGTAGGTGCCGCCGTACAGCGTCGAGAGCGCCACGATGTTGTCGCCGGCGTAGGTCAGGTTGAGCACCGCGTACGTCGTGGCGGTGGAGCCGCTCGCGACGGCGAGCGCGCCCACGCCGCCCTCGAGCTGGGTCATCCGCTGCTCGAAGACGTCCTGGGTCGGGTTCATGATCCGGGTGTAGATGTTGCCCGGCTCGGCGAGGCTGAAGAGGTTGGCGGCGTGCTCGGTGTCGTTGAAGACGTAGGAGGTGGTCTGGTAGATCGGCACCGCCCGGGCGTTCGTCGCGGGGTCGTGCTCCTCCTGGCCGGCATGCACGGCCAGGGTCTCGGGACGGTAGGTCATCTGCGCTCCTGCGGTGATCGGTGGTGCCGGGGTCGTTGCAGCCACCGTAGGCAGGCGCTCGAATCCGCCCGGCCGAGTCCCGAGTGCCGGACACCACCTGAGGGGTCCCCCACGGTGCTCCACGGAAGGAGTACGGGGTCAGGCGTCGCCCCGGGACTACCGGCGGGGGAGGAGGTTGCGGCGCCGCAGGGCCGCCGCCAGCCCGGAGCCGTCGGGCGCCCAGACGGCGGGGGTACCGCCCTCGGTGGCGGCGCTGGTGAGGGGGTCGGGGCCGGTGGGGACACCGTGGTGGGCGAGCTGCTCACCGATGCTGAGCTGGCGGATCGCGATCGCGCGGACCCGGTCGGGGTGGGCGACCGCGGCCTCGGCGTAGATGGTGGGGTCGTGCTGGCCGTCGTCCCCGACCAGCAGCCACCGCACCTGGGGCAGGTCCGCGAAGAGCCGCTCGAGCTGGGCATGCTTGTGGGCCGGTCCGGAGCGGAACCACCCGGTGCTCGTCGGACCCCAGTCGGTCAGGAGCAGCGGGCCGGGCGGGTAACCGTGGCGGGCCAGGAAGTCGCCGAGCGCGGCCGCGGTGTTCCAGGCGCCGGTGGAGAGGTAGCAGAAGACGACGTCGGGATGCGCCCTGACGATGTCGGCGTAGAGACCGGCCATGCCCGGCACCGGCGTGCGGGCGCTCTCGCGCACCAGGAACGCGTTGCGGAAGGCTACGAGCGGACGGGGCAGCATCGTCACGATCACGGTGTCGTCGACGTCGCTCACCACCCCGTACGTCGTCTCCGGACCGACGATGCGCAGCCGGGTCTCGACGGGTGCGGTGTCGCCCACCGACAGCTGGGCGGTGGCCCAGCCCGCCGGCAGGTCGGCCGGCAGCCGGACGTCGACGTAGCCGTCGCGCCCGCTCGTCACGACGTGGGTCTCCTCGCCGAGTCGCACCCTCACGTCGATGCCTTCCGCCGACACCGTGGTGAAGCGGCGCCACCCGCGCCGCTCGGGGCGCTCGTCTCTCGGGGTGCCCGGCGGGGCGAGCAGGACCCGCGCGAGGACCCGCACCCAGCCCGGAGCGCCGTACCCCACGTACGGCGTGAGGTGCGGCGACCAGCCGCGCGCGGTGAGCCGGCGCTCGACGACAGCGTGGATCCCGTCCTCGATCCGGGCGGCGCGGTGGGTCGGGCTCATGCCGGGAACCTACCCGCGCGCCGGGTCGGCGGTGGCACACTGCCCCGGTGAGGTACTGGGGTGCCGCCCTCGCGGTCGCGGCTGCGCTGAGTGCCTGCTCCGCAGAGGTCGAGCCGGCGCCGGCGCCGGCGCCCTCCTCCGCCGGCGCGCCGGCCGACGACCCGGAGGCCGACCCGGACCCGGCGCGTGCGGCGATGGCGCTCGTACCCGCCGACGCGACGAGGCTGGCGGTCACCGACTTCGATCGGGTCCGCCTCGAGCTCGGCGCGCCGCTGCTGACCGGCTCCTCGGGACCCGCGGAGCGGGAGGCCTTCTGGCGCAGGGCGCTCGCGGAGGCTCCGCTGCTGTCGACGGGGGCCCTGCGCCCCTCGGACGCGCGACTGCTGCGCGAGTACGGGTTCGCGCAGGACGACGTCGCCTGGGAGGCGAGCTTCACCGGCCCGTCGGGCGAGGGTTGGGTGGCCGGGCTGCGCGAGGGTCTCGACCTGACCGGCGTACGGCGTGCGGTCGCGGACGGCGTCGGCCCGCTGGCGGGCGGCGTGCTGGACGAGGAGCGCAGGGTGCTGGCCGTGGGGGCCGCGCCCGACGAGGGCGCGAGCTGGGCGGCGGAGCCGGTGCTCGTCGACCTGGTCGGCGGCGCGGCGATGTCGACGTACGTCGAGCGGGGCTGCGTGTCGGCGGCCGAACCGGCGCTGGACGAGCTGGACGAGCTCGAGGCGTGGTCGGTGTCGTTGGGGAGCCTGCTGGCGACGGTGCGGCTCGGGGCGGAGCGCGGCGACGCGTTCGCCCGGGTGCGGCTGGCGGAGCCGCCGTTCGCCGAGGGGGTGGCCGACCCGGTGAGCGGGCGGCTCGGCTACGCGATGACCGACCCCGCGCTGGCGGCGCGCCGCATCCTCGCACGCGACGCGCCGTTCGCGGCGTGTGCGCCCTAGCGACCGCTCGGTGTGCGGGCCGGCTTACCTGCCCTCCGCGTCACCCGGCGGCGGGCGCAGCGACGAGGGGCTGAAGAGGGCCCAGATCCGTCGGCGGAGGGAGACGCCGGCGGCGAGACCGGAGCGGTGGTCGCGCACGAGGGCCCAGAACGCCGCCGCGTCGGCCGCGGGCGGCTCGTCGGCGCCGAAGATCCGGGAGTCGGCCTCGGCGGCCAGGGTCAGGAGCGAGCCGTCACCGGTGGCCCCACCCACGACTCGGGCCTCGGCGGGGCGGGTCAGGCCGGCGGGGACCGGGTGGCCGAGGTCGCGCGCGCGGTCGACCAGCTCGAGCCAGGCGCCGGCGTAGCGCGCGCTGACCCGGCGGGCGGCGAGGCGGCGCCGGCGCCGTAGGACCTTCGCGAGCGGTACGGCGGACAGCAGCAGCACGAGCAGCAGCAGCACCACCCAGCGCCACGGCACGCCGCCGCCGCCGGAGCCGGAGTCCGGAGACGACTCCTCCTGCTGCTCCTCGGCCTGCGGCTCCTCTGCCTCGGGCTCCTGGACCTTGGGGCTCTCGGGCTGAAGAGGTGGGAAGGACCGCAGCTTCGGCCGCTCCACCGCCGACCGCTCGGGTGGCTTGTTCCCCATGAAGGCCTCCGTCGGCAGGGTGCGCCAGCTGCCGTCCTCGATGCGCACCTCCACCCACGCCTGGACGTCCTTGCCGCGGATGGTGCCCGACCTGGGCACGACGGCCCCGACGACCACCCGGGCCGGCACCCCGAGCCGTGTCGCGAGGAGGGCCATGGCGGCGGCGTACTGCTCGTCGTCGCCGACGGTCGGGACCCCGAGCACGAAGTCGTCGCCCAGCCGCTCCTTGGCGTGGCCGGGTCGGTAGATCGCCTCCCAGGACGCGAAGCCGGAGCTGTAGCGCCCGACCTTCTTCAGCCGAGCGGCCACCTGGAAGAGCGCCTGCATGGGGTAGGTCGTGCCGACGGCCCAGGCATCGACCGCGGGCTGGAGGAACGCCGCCTGGTCGTAGAGGTCGGGGTCGAGCTGCTCCGACGGCGACATCCACTGCTTGAGCGGGCCCCCGGTCAGCCCGGTGGCGAACAGGTAGGCGTCGCTCTTCTCGAGGCCGTCGTCCATCACCGCGGTCTGCGTGGCGGGGTTGTAGCGCAGGTGCGACTGGGCGTCCTCGCGCGCGCTCCCCAGGAACTGGAAGGCCCGCACCGCCCCGAGGGTGGGCACCCACGGCATCGTGTAGTTGGCCGTCGGTCGGACCGTGATCCGGCGCTCCTTGCCGGAGGAGGGGTTCTCGATCGTCGTCGAGAGCCGCAGGAAGCGGTCGTCCTCGCGCTCCGGGTCGGTGTCGTTGTCGGCCTGCCAACTGGCGCCGTCGTAGGTGTCGAGGGCGGCCAGCCGCAGACGGGACCCCTTCGGGGCACCCTCGACGTCGAAGAGCTTGGCGTTGAAGACGTTGCCCTCCTTCTTGCCTCGCTGCCGGGTGTAGTGGCGGAACTCGTCGAGCGGGGTCGACAGCTTCTCCACCTCGTACGGCGCCAGGCGGCGGCTGAGCAGCAGCCGCTCGTCCGGCTGCGACGTACTGGCCAGGAGTCCGGCGACCAGCGCCACGACCACCACCAGCGCGACGCTGCCGACCAGCCGCCAGGCCCGCGCGGGGTCGGGACCGTGGGCCGCCTCGTCCACGCGCAGGCCGCGCAAGCGCATCCACCACATGGCCAAGGTGCCGTAGCCGACTCCTTGGAGCAGCACCGACACCGGCTCCGGCTGGGCCAGCAGGAGCACCGCGCCCAGCATGAGCGTGGGGGGCACGAGGGGCAGCGCGGCGCGGGTGCTGCGCAGGGCGAGGGCGGCGCCGACACCGGCCGAGGTGAGGCTGAGCAGCACCGGCGCGATCAGCACCGCGCCGGAGCCGTCGATCGGGGGGTGCGTGCCGAGCAGGATCGGCCAACCCTCGGCGTTGGCGCGGACCCCGGACTCGAGCGTGCGCAGGCCGTCGAGGCGCAGGGTGCCGTCGACGATCGGCCCGGAGGCCAGGTAGTAGCCGATGAGCAGCACCAGGGTCACGATCTCCACGCCGCCGCGGGCGGAGACCACCGTGACCGCGACGAGGATGCCGGTCAGTGCCGCCAACCCGCCCGCGACCCACCAGCCGGGCCCGCGGAAGGTCGACTCCCAGCCGACCAGCGCGATCGCGGTGAGGCCGAAGACCAGCACCAGGTCCCAGACGTGGAAGGGCTGCACGGCCGGCTCGCGCGGTGGGGTCCGCGGCCGGGGGGTGGGCCGCAGGTGCGGCGTCAGGTCGGGGGCGCTCACAGCACGATCCCGCGCACGTGCGAGGCCAGTAGGCCGGGCAGCCGCTCCAGCGCGTCGACGGTGACCAGCTGCGGGCCCTGCGCGCCGGGCGCGTCCGGGTCGGCGTCCGGGTCGGCGCGGAAGCCCAGGAACCGCACGTCGTCGGGGAACGCGTCGCGCACCGCGGGCAGCAGGTCGGTGTCCAGCCGGCTGCCGGACACCACGATGAGCTGGCTGGCGTCGGGCGCGAGGTGCGCCGCCGTACGCGCCGAGACCACCAGGTCCCCCGCGGCCAGCTCGGAGAAGCAGAACGCGTCCAGCACGTGCTGGGCCGCACCCGAGAGCTGCTGGGGACCACAGACCAGGCTCAGGTCGAACTCGTCGAGCGCCACCCTCATGACCACCGACGCCGCGATCTGCAACGCCAGCTCGAAGTCCTCGGGGTCGGCGTAGGCCGAGCGGGTGTCGTCGACCAGGACGACGGCGTGGGTGCGCCGGGTGTCGTGGTACTGCCGGACGTACAGGCGCCCGGCTCGCGCCGACGAGCGCCAGTGGACGTGGCGCAGGTCGTCGCCGCGCACGTACTCGCGCAGGGCGTGGAAGGCCAGGTCGCTCATCGACACCTGGTCGCTGGGCGTGCCCTCGAGGTCCTTCACCGAGCCGGGGCCCAGCCCCTCGACCGAGACCATCCGTGGCCGCACGAGCAGCTCGGCGGGGTCCGACCAGGCGGCGTGGCGCTGGAAGAACCCGAGCGGGTCGGTACGGCGGGCGCCCGCGGGCCCGACCCTGAGGACCCCCCGGCGTACGGCCGGCACCTCGAACTGCTCGGTCACCGGCTGGTTGCGCCGCAGCACCGGCAGCCGCACGTGCACCCGCTGCGCGCCCCGCCGCTCGTCGCGGTCCGCGTCCAGCGGGATCGTGACCAGCGGGTGGTAGAGCGGCGTGAGCCGCAGGTTGGTGACCCGCAGCTCGCCGGCGCCGGTCTCGCCGGCGGTCGTGTGCGCGGGGCGCAGCTCGAGTCGCGCACGCACGCGGGTGGGCAGGGCGAAGAGCAGCAGGGCGACCAGGACCAGGAGCCCGCACATGATCGCGATCAGCCGGAACTCCTCGTAGCCGGCCTGGCCGGCGACGACCGTGCTCACGACCCCCAGCGCGATCACGGACCGGCCGGCCGGGGTCGTGGCCGCGAGGGCGAGGCGCGCCGCGCGGCGCAGGTCAGGCACGGTCGAGGGGCGGAGGCACCGCGGCCAGCAGCTGGCCGACGACGTCCGCGACGCTCACCCCGCTGAACTGCGACTGCGGGTCCAGCAGCAGCCGGTGACACAGCACCGGCTCGGCGAGGGTGTTGATGTCCTCGGGCACGACCGCCGTACGGCCGTCGGCCGCCGCCCAGGTCTTGACCACGCGCACCAGCGCCAGGCAGCCGCGTGCCGAGAGCCCCATGCGCACGTGGCGCAGGTCGCGCGACGCCTCGGCGAGCTGGCGGATGTAGGTCACCAGCGACCGGTCGATGTGCACCTGAGCGGCCAGCGCCGACATCTCGGCGACCATCGCGGTGGTCGCGATCGGCTTGACCAGCTCGGCCCGGTCGCGGATGTGGGAGGACAGCAGCAGCTCCTCGGTGGACTCGGCGTCGGGGTAGCCCACCGAGCTCTTCATCAGGAACCGGTCGAGCTGGGCCTCGGGCAGCCGGTAGGTGCCGGCCTGCTCGATGGGGTTCTGGGTGGCGATCACCATGAAGGGCCGCGGCACGTCGTGGGTGACGCCGTCGACCGTGACGTGCCCCTCCTCCATCACCTCGAGCAGCGCCGACTGGGTCTTGGGGGAGGCGCGGTTGATCTCGTCGGCCAGGACGATGTCGTGGAAGATCGGGCCGGGGTGGAACTCGAAGGTCCCCTTCTGCTGGTCGTAGACCGTGACCCCGGTGACGTCGGTCGGGAGCAGGTCGGGCGTGAACTGGATCCGCGCGTGGCTGCCCTCCACGGTGTTGGCCAGCGCCCGCGCGAGCATCGTCTTGCCGGTGCCGGGCAGGTCCTCCAGCAGCAGGTGGCCCTCGGAAAGCAGGCAGGTGAGGGAGAGCCTGATCACGTGGTCCTTGCCCAGCAGGGCCTGGCCCATGTTGTCGGCCATGTCGGTGAACCCCGCGCGGAACCAGTGCGCCTGCTCGGTGCTCAACGTCATGGCGGGAGGCTACCGCTCGTCGCGGCACCTGGGGCGGGCTCGCGGCCGGATCCCCGGCCAGCCGGGTACTCATCCCGCGTCCGTACCCTGGAGGGGTGCGTGCCTTCCTCACCCCCCGGATGATCGGCGCCCACCTGCTCGCGCTGGTGTGCGTGGGGATCGCCGGTGGGTTGGGCGTGTGGCAGTTCGACGCCTGGCAGCGCACGCGCGCCGCCGAGGCCAAGGACCTGACCCAGGTCGACCCGGTGCCCCTGACCGACGTGATGGGTAGCGACGACCCCTTCCCGCCGGGCCAGGTCGGGCACCCGGTGGAGGTGTCCGGCACCTGGTTGCCGGACTCGACGGTGTTCGTCTCCGGCCGCGAGGTCGACGGGGTGGAGGGATTCTGGGTGGTGACGCCGCTCGCCGTCGGGGACGCGGACGCCCCCGCCCTGCCCGTCGTGCGCGGCTGGTCGCGGACGACCGAGGGCGTCCCCGCGCCGCCGACCGGCACCGCCGACCTGGTCGCCTGGCTGCAGCCGACCGAGGGCACCGGGCAGGTCGACGACGACCCGCGCGACGACGTACTGCCGCAGATGCGCACGGGCGACCTGGTGCAGCACGTCGACCAGGACCTCTACGGCGCCTACGGTGTCGCCACCGAACCGCTCGACGGCCTCGAGCCCGCGACCCTCGAGCAGCTGCCCTCCCCGGGCAGCCTCACCGGCCTGCGCAACTTCCTGTACGCCCTGGAGTGGTGGGTCTTCGGCGCGTTCGCGGCCTTCATCTGGTGGCGTTACGTGCGTGAGGAGTCGCTCACCCCGGAGCCGGAAATCGCAGAGGACCGGGTACGTTCGGAGGTGTGAACGGCACTCTGACCCGCTACCGCGTGATGGCCACGATCGTTGGCGTCCTGCTGATCGTGTTGATCCTGGTGGGGATGCCGCTGAAGTACCTGTTCGAGGACGGCTCCGGCGCGCAGGAGGCCGGCGCCTGGATCACCACCAACCTCGGCGTGGCCCACGGCTGGCTCTACATGATCTTCCTGGTGACGGCGTTCCTGCTCTCCCGCAGGGCCGGCTGGGACCTCGGCTTCACGGTCGTGACGCTGCTGTGCGGCACGGTCCCGGTGCTCAGCTTCTGGGCCGAGCACCGCGCCACCGCCCGGGTGCGCGCCGAGCACGCCGACGAGCTGTCCTCGCACGCCAGCGCGGTCTAGCCCCGTGACGACCGCGTTCGTCCTCGGTGGGGGCGGGGTGCTGGGCGCGGTCGAGGTGGGCATGCTGAGGGCGCTGTTCGAGCACGACGTGACGCCCGAGCTCGTCCTCGGCACCAGCGTCGGCGCCCTCAACGGCGCCCTGGTCGCGCGCCAGCCCACACTGGACGTGGTGCCCCGCCTGCTCGAGCTCTGGCGCGGGGCGAGCGAGTCCGGCCGCGAGGTCTACGGCGACAAGCCGCTGCGCACGGTGCGGCGGGCGGTGGCCACCGGCACCCACATCTACTCCGCCGAGCCGCTGACCCAGCGGCTGCGCGACGAGCTCGGCGACGTCACCTTCGAGGAGCTGCCGGTGCGGCTCCAGGTCGTCGCGGCCAGCATCGAGCGGGCAGCCGAGCACTGGTTCGACTCCGGCCCGGTGGTCGACGCCGTGGTCGCGAGCGCCGCCGTACCCGGCCTGCTGCCGCCAGCCCAGGTCGGCGACGAGCACTTCCTCGACGGCGGGATCGTCAACTCCATCCCGCTCGGCCGGGCCGTCCAGCTCGGCGCGACCCGGGTCTTCGTGCTGCAGGTGGGCCGCATCGACCGGCCGCTCGCGGTGCCGCGCCGACCGTGGGAGGTGGCCAGGGTGTCCTTCGAGATCGCGCGTCGGCACCGCTTCGTACGCGAGCTCTCCGAGCTGCCCGACGGCGTCGAGTGCCACGTCCTGCCGGCGCGAGGCACGTCCGCCCGCGACGACACCCTCTTCGGCACCCGCGACTTCCGCACCGTCGAGGCCCGGATCGAGCGGACGTACGAGGCCGCCCGCGACTACCTGGACGAGCACCTGTGAGCGCCGCATGATCCGCGTCGTACGGCGGGTGGTGGTCGCGCCAGCCGTGGTGCTGCTGGCCGTCCTGCTGTGGCTCACGCTCCCCTGGTGGCTGGTCGTGGCGGCCGCCGTGTCGCTCCGGCTGCCTGGCCGGTGGCGGGCGCTGCGGCTGGCCTGGGTGGTCGTCCTCTACCTGAGCATCGAGGCGGTGATGCTGGCCGTCCTGCTGGGGCTGTGGCTGGCCAGCGGGTTCGGGCGCCGCATCCGCACGCCGTACTTCGAGGGGATCCACTACGACCTGGTGCAGGGCGTGATGTGGGTGTTCTTCCGCGAGGCGAAGCGGGTGCTCAAGCTGACCATCGAGACCGACGGCCCGAGCCCCGACGCGCACCCCGGGCGGCCGATCCTGGTCGCGTGCCGGCACGCCGGGCCGGGCGACTCGTTCACGCTGGTGCACGCGCTGATGCACTGGTACGGCCGCGAGCCGCGGGTCGTGCTCAAGGACACGCTCGCCTGGGACCCGATGATCGACGTGGTGCTGCGCCGGGTCCCGGCCCGCTTCATCTCGCCCAGCCCCGGCGCCGGCGAGGACCTCGAGAGCCAGATCGCCGCCCTGGCCAGCGACCTCGACGAGAACGACGCCTTCGTGATCTTCCCCGAGGGCGGCAACTTCACCCCAGCGCGGCGGCAGCGCGCGATCGACCGGCTCCGCCGGATCGGGATGGAGCGGATGGCCCAGCGCGCGGAGGCGATGACCAACGTCCTGGCGCCCCGGCCCGGCGGCTTCCTCGCCGCGCTGGACGCCGCGCCGGAGGCCGACGTGGTGCTCGTGGCCCACACCGGGCTCGACCACCTGCTCACCGTCGGCGACCTATGGCGCGAGCTGCCGATGGACAAGCGGATCGTGATGCGGTGGTGGACCGTGCCGCGCGACGAGATCCCTGCCGGTCGCGAGGAGCGCATCGAGTGGCTCTTCGACTGGTGGCAGCGCATCGACGACTGGATCGAGGCCTACGACGCCGCCCCCGCCGGCCCGCCGTCACCAACGTCACGTAAATGACGCTGACCCGTCACGAAGTTCGTGACGGGTCAGCGGTGGTGCGGGTCAGGTCAGGACTTGGGGTCCTGCACCTCCACGACCTCGGCCGGGTCGTCGGGGGTGGTGACGGGGTGCGGGGTCTCGGCGGCGTCGGCCAGGGCCTCGTCGGGCGAGGAGCCGCCCGGGTCGTCGGTGGGGACCGGCTCGGCGGCGGGGGCCGGGTCGCCGGCGGGGGCCGCGGCCTCGGTCGACGTCGGCGGGGGAGTCGGCACGTACGACGACTGCCAGTTGTCGGCCGCGGAGTCGCTGCCCTGCAGCTTCTTCGCGACGAACGCGACCGCGCCGGCGATCGCGGCGAAGATCACGAACTTCTTCAGCTTGCCGCCCTTCTTCGGCTCCGGCTCGCCCTTGAGCTGTGCCACCTTCGCGTCGGCGGCCGCCTTGGCGCTCGCCGCCTTCTCGCTCGCCAGCGCCGCGCCCGTGGCGATCAGCGGGACCGCCTTGTCGCGTGCCTCGCTGGCGGCGGCCGAGGCCTTCTCGCGGGCGTCGGCGAGGACCGGGGCGGCCTTCTCGCGGGCGTCCAGGAGCGCGGGCACGGCGGTGTCCTGCACGAACTCGCGCGCCGACTCGTAGGCCGCCTCGACGTGGGGCTTCGCCGCCTCGACGTAGTCGTTGGCCTGGTCCATCAACGTCTTCTTCTTGCGCAGTCCCATCCGAGCGCTCCTTCTGTGGGGTGCTGCCATCCCACCATGCCGGTGGTGACGAAGTCACCCCCAGGGGGGTGACCTGCTCCAACGCGCCTTGCGGCGCGTGCGAGGATCGATCCCGCAAACCGGCGTACCCGCACCTCCACGCGCCGGGACACTCCAGGCGAAAGGCAGTCATGGCTGAGCAGCAGGCCATCCTCAAGACCAACCGGGGCGACATCACCGTCAACCTGTTCCCGAACCACGCGCCCGCCACGGTCGAGAACTTCGTCGGGCTGGCGACCGGTGAGAAGGACTACGACGCCGGCAACGGCCGCACGGGCAAGTTCTACGACGGGCTCGGCTTCCACCGCGTCATCGAGGGCTTCATGATCCAGGGCGGCTGCCCCCTCGGCACCGGCACCGGCGGACCCGGCTACACGTTCAAGGACGAGATCCACCCCGAGCTCGTCTTCGACAAGCCCTACCTGCTCGCGATGGCCAACGCCGGGCCCGGCACCAACGGCTCGCAGTTCTTCATCACCCTCGGCGCCACCCCGTGGCTCAACGGCAAGCACACCATCTTCGGCGAGGTGGCCGACCAGGCCTCCCGCGACGTCGTGGACGCCATCGGGTCCACCCCCACCGGTGCTGGTGACCGCCCGCTCGACGCGGTCGTCATCGAGTCGGTCGAGGTCGTGGGCTCCTGAGCGAGCGCCCCGCGCCCGTCCCCGGGGCGCCGGTATCCACGTGCTACCGGCACCCCGGGCGGGAGTCGTACGTCCACTGCCAGCGCTGCGGCAGGGTCATCTGCCCCGACTGCATGCACCAGGCCTCGGTCGGCTTCCAGTGCCCCGAGTGCGTGGCCGAGGGCGCGAAGGGCACCCGCAGCGCCCGTACGGCGTACGGCGGTCTGCGCTCCACCAACCCCGGCGCGACCACGATCACGCTGATCGCGATCAACGTGTTCGTGTGGATCACGATCGTGGCCACGGGATGGAAGGGCAGCCAGTTGATCGACTGGCTGGCGCTCAGCCCCCTGGGCACCTGCTTCACCGCCGACGGCGGCGGCTACTGGCCCGACCTGACCGAGGCGACGTGCACCGCCCCGGGCATGGAGTTCGTGCCCGGCGTCGCCGACGGCTCCTACTGGCAGCTCCTCACCAGCATGTTCGCGCATGTCGAGATGTGGCACATCGCGTTCAACATGGTCGCGCTCTACGCGCTCGGCCCCCAGCTGGAGCTGGTGCTGGGCCGGGCCCGCTTCCTCGCGCTCTACCTGCTCTCCGGCCTCGCCGGATCGACCCTCGTCTACTGGCTCGCAGGCGAGCACAGCGCCACGCTCGGTGCGTCCGGCGCCGTGTTCGGGCTCATGGGCGCGCTGCTGGTGGTGGCCTTCAAGGTGGGCGGCAACCTGCAGTCACTGCTCACCTGGATCGGCGTCAACGTCGTGATCACCGTCATCGGCGCGCAGTTCATCTCCTGGCAGGCCCACCTCGGCGGGCTGGTCGGCGGCGTCGTCATCGCCGCGGCCCTGGTCTACGCACCGCGCCAAAGCCGCACCCAGTTCCAGGTCGGGGCGCTGGTCGTCCTCGCCGCGCTGCTCGCGCTCGCGGTCATCGTCCGCACCGCCGTCCTCACCGCCTGAGCACCGCGCCCTGCTGTCCGCGCGTCTCCACAGCCCGCTCTCCACAAGGTTCTCCACAGCTGTGCAGAACCACACGGGTGTAACTCGTCCACACCTGTGGAGATAGCTGTGGAGAAGGCGGGCTCGGGGCGAGGGTCAAGCGGCGTGAGGGCGCAGCGCGGCAAGGTCGCGCCCGTGCTCAGTGGCCAGGGCCGCCGCGGCGGCGCGCATGTCGTCGGCGAGTCCGGCGAACTCGTCCAGCGCCGCTGGGTGACCCGGCGTCCCGACGAGCACGACCGGCGCAGCACCATCGCGACGCTCACCGAGGCGGGCTGGGACAAGGTGGTGGCCGCCGCGCCGGGCCACATCGCCGAGGTACGCCGGCTGCTGATCGACGGGCGCACCCCCGAGCAGCTCGCTGTCCTGCGTGATGTCGGCGTGTCGGTCGCGCGCCAGTCGCTCGGCGACCGGTGCGCCGACAGCCTGCTCCCCGAGGATCCGTGGACCGCCCGACCCGCCGGCGGACCGGACGGCTCGGGATGAGAGAGCGGGTGCAGGCCGGGGCCGCCAGCTGAGGTCAGCCTCCGCGACCGCCGGGTCAGGCCCGGGAGGTCACTCCCAGCGCGTGGCGTAGGTGAAGCCGACGGCCATGAACGCGATGCCGACGAAGAGGTTCTTCTGACCCAGGTCGTTGAAGACCCACACGCGGGAGGGGTCGTCGCTGATGACGTAGAAGGTGCAGATCCACAGCAGGCCGAGAAGGAAGCAGCCCAGCATGCCGACGACGACGCCGCGCCCGCGACCGAGCGGGGTGGAGGGGTGGGCGGCGATGATCAGGCCGAGGAAGAACGCGCCGAAGCCGATCAGGTAGTTCCAGTCCTCCAGGTCGGCCATGAACTTCGGCTTCCCGTCCGGGGGAAGGGGGGGCTCGGCGCGGACGGCCGTGTAGTAGTACGCGATCCAGGCGATGCCGAGGAGCATCAGCAGCACGGAGACCACGAAGCGCGGCGTGAGCAGCTTGCCCCTCGGGTCCGCGAAGGGATCGGTGGCCTTGAGCTTGGGCACGTTCTGCTCCTCGTCGGGTGGCGCCTCCGTGACGTCTCGCCACGGGTCGCGGGCTACCTTAGTCGCCATGACGCCCGGTTCCCACGCGAGCCCCTCGGGCCCCGAGGCGCCGCAGCAGCGCCCTCGGCGCGGCCTGTGGCGCATCGGCACGCCGGTCGTCGTGCTGCTCAGCGGCTGCCTGTTCGCCGTCAGCGCGTACAACAGCGAGGGCACCGACCTGCGCCCCGGCCGCTACACCGACCTGGCGGCGCTCGTGCAGACCCAGGCCACGCAGTACGACACGCTCAAGGGCCGCCTCGACCGGCTCAACGCGGAGGTGGAGTCGCTCAGCGCGGGCGTCAACGACCGCACGGTCAACAAGCTGCGCCGCGAGATCGAGACCCTCGAGGACCCCGCCGGCCTCGAGCCGCGCAGCGGGGAGGGCATCACCGTCACCCTCTCCGACGCCCCCGAGGACGTCATCAACTCGACGAGCCGCGCGCTGAACCTGCTCGTCGTGCACCAGCAGGACATCCAGGCCGTCGTCAACGCGATGTGGCGCGGCGGTGCGAGTGCCGTGACGATCCAGGGGCAGCGGGTGGTCAGCACCACCGGCATCAAGTGCCACGGCAACGCCGTGCTCCTCCAGGGCGTGCCCTACGCCCAGCCCTACGTCATCCAGGCCGTCGGCGACCCGAGCACGCTCAGCGACACCGTGCTCGGCGACGTCGACGTCGACTACTACCTGCAGCGTGCCGAGCTGCCCGACATCTCGGTCGGCTGGGACCTCGAGACCGAGGACGCGGTCGCGGCGCCGGCCTACGACGGCCTGCTCGACCTGCAGCACGCCGAGGTGCTTCGCAAGCAGGAGGACTCCTAGCGACGCCCTCCGCGGCTGGGCAGCGGGATCGTCGGGTCGGTGGGCAGGTCGGTGGGCGGGACGTCCGTCGGCGGGACGTCGGTCGGCTCGGTCGGCAGCGTGGGGGTCGGCTCCACGTAGGTCGACACGAAGATGATCACGTCGGCGTCGTCGTCGGCGAGCGTGCCTTTGCCGGGAATCTGCTCGACCACGGTGCCGGCCGGCTCGGTCGACGTGGGGTCCTCGCGCACCACCGGGTTGAATCCGGCCCGGCGGATCTTCTCCTCGGCCACCGCCTGTGAGTCGCCCACCACGTCCGGCACCTTCTCCTGGCCGTCGGAGTAGTAGATCGTGACGGTGCTGCCGACCGGGACCTGCTGACCGGCCGGCGGGTCGGTCTCGAGCACCTCGTTGCGGTCCTCGTCGGAGTCGCGTTCGACCTGGCGGGCGTTGAGCTTGAGCGCCTTGAGCTGGGCGACGGCGTCCTTGCGCAGCTGGCCGGCGACCGAGGGGACGCTCACCAGCGGCTTGCCGTTGGAGATCACCAGGTCCACCGCGGTCCCGGGGGCGACGAACTGGTCGGTGTTGGGGTCCTGGCTGATGACGTGGTTCTCGCGCACCGTGTCGTCGGGCGCGTACGACACGTCGCCCTTGGCCAGCCCGGCGTCGGCGATCTCGAGGAGCGCCTCGTCGTAGGTGAGCCCGACCAGTCGCGGCACCTGGGTCTGCTCCGGAGGGCTCTCGAAGAGCCGCGGGATGAAGGCCGCACCGGCGACGATGAGGACCAGGGCGAGGATGCCGAGGAGCCACAGCAGGCCCGTCCGGCTGCCGCGCTCCTCGTCGTTGTCGGCGCTCAGCGGCGGGCGCGGTGCGACCGCGGTGGGGAGCGTCGTCGTCGGCGCGACCGCCGTACCGGCGACCATGGTGTGGTCCGGCGGCGGCGGGACCGTCGCCTGGACCGGGACACCGGCGAGGTAGCGCTCGATGTCGGCGCGCATCTCGGCGGCCGACTGGTAGCGGTCCTCGAGCCGCTTGGTCAGCGCCTTCATGACGATGGCATCGACCTCGGGCGGCAGGTCGGTGTCGTGGTCCGACGGCGGGGCCGCCTGCTCCCGCACGTGCTGGTAGGCCACGGCGACCGGGCTGTCGCCGACGAACGGCGGCCGCCCGGTGAGGAGCTCGTAGAGCAGGCAGCCGGTGGAGTAGACGTCGGAGCGCGAGTCGACGGTCTCGCCTCGGGCCTGCTCGGGGGAGAGGTACTGCGCGGTGCCGACCACGGCCGCGGTCTGGGTCATCGTGGAGGAGGCGTCGCTGATCGCCCGCGCGATGCCGAAGTCCATCACCTTCACGTCGCCGCTCGGGGTGAGCATGACGTTGCCGGGCTTGATGTCGCGGTGGATGATCCCCGCGCGGTGGCTGTAGTCCAGGGCGGAGAGCACGCCGCTGGTGATCTCGAGCGCCCGCTCGGGCAGGATCTTGCGCCCCTCGCGCAGGATGTCGCGCAGCGTGCGGCCGGCGACGAACTCCATGACGATGTAGGGCTGCGCCACCCCGGATCCGTCGCTCGCGGGCTCCTCGCCGGTGTCGTAGACCGCGACGATGGAGGGGTGGTTGAGCGACGCGGAGGACTGCGCCTCCCGGCGGAAGCGCGCCTGGAACGTCGCGTCGCTCGCCAGGTCGGTCCGCAGCCGCTTGACCGCGACCACGCGGCCCAGCCGCGTGTCGACGCCCTTGCGGACCTCAGCCATGCCGCCGCGGCCGAGGAGCTCACCGAGCTCGTACCGGCCGCCGACCACTGTCGGCTGTGAGTTGCTCATCGGGTGGGATCTCCCTCGGGGTTCTGCTCGCGCTGCTCGGCGGACGACTGCGAGGCGTCCGCCGAGGACGTCGACGTGGCGGGCTCGCTGCTGGGGGTCTCCGACGGGGTCTCGCTCGGGGTCTCGGACGGCGTCGGCGACGGCGTCGGGGACGGGGTCTCGCTCGGGGTCGGCGAGGGGGTCTCAGTGGGAGTCTGTGACGGGGTCTCGGACGGCGTCTCGCGCGTGGGGGTCGGCTCGGGCTCCTCCGACTCGGGCTCTCTCTCGCTGGGCTCCCGCGTGGGCGTCCGGTCGGCGGTGGGCTCGGACGTGGGCGTCTGGGACGGCGGCGTGTCGTCGGGCTCGTCGTCTCCGCCGGTGACCACAAGGAACACCGCGGCCGCGGCCGCCAGGAGCAGCAGCACCGCCAGGATGACGCCCCACGGCCGGCGGCGGCGGTCGTCGGGAGAGGGCGGCGGCACCGGCGTCGCGACCGTGGGGTCCGCTTCTGCTGCCACCGGGGCCAGCAACTGCGTGCTCTGCGTGGCCGGCGCGGCCATGACCTCGGTGGCCGGATCGCGCAGCGCGCGTGCGAACGCCGCCGCGTCGGGGTAGCGCTCCGCGGGCTCCTTGCTGAGCGCCCGGCGTACCACGGCGGCGAGGTCGGCAGGCACGTCCTCGGGCAGGTCGGGCACCGGCTGCTGCAGGTGGGCCAGGGCGGTGGCGATGGGCGACTCCGCCTCGAACGGCCGGTGGCCGGCGAGGCACTCGAACGCGACGACCCCGAGCGAGTAGACGTCGGAGGCCGGGGTCGCGGGGTTGCCGCGCGCCTGCTCCGGCGAGATGTACTGCGGCGTGCCCATCACCTGGCCGGTCTGGGTGATGCCGACGCCGTCGGCGGCACGGGCGATCCCGAAGTCGGTGATCTTGATCGTCCGGTCCGGGGTGACCAGCAGGTTGGCCGGCTTGATGTCGCGATGGACGATCCCGGCCCGGTGGGCGACCGCGACCGCGTCGGCGGCCTGCGCCAGCAGGTCGCGGGCCACCTCGGGATCGAGCGGGCGGCCACCGCGCAGCAGGTCGGAGAGCGGCTTGCCGTCGACGAGCTCCATCACCAGGTAGGGCCGTGGCGAGCCCGAGCCGTCGGCGGTGCCCGGCAGCATGGCCTCGCCGAAGTCGTAGACCCCCGCGATCCCCGAGTGGTGCAGTGCCGCGGCATGCTGCGCCTCGGCCTCGAAGCGGGAGCGGAACGTCGGGTCGTCGGCGTACTCGTGCTTGAGCAGCTTGACCGCGACCTCGCGGCCCAGCGTGGTGTCGGTCGCGCGCCACACCTCGCCCATGCCGCCGGTCGCGATCCGGGAGTCGAGGCGGTAGCGGCGCGCGTCGTCGGCGAACCGCTCCGGCGTCTCGGGGGTGCCCGTGGTGCCGTCGCTGTCAGTCATCGATGATCGCCTCCATCACGGCCTTGGCGATCGGCCCGCCGAGCTGGCCGCCCGCGATCTCGCCGCGCGGGATGTCGGCCGACTCGATCATCACCGCGACCGCGACCTCGGGGTCCTCGGCGGGCGCGAAGGACACGAACCAGGCGTACGGCGGCACGTCGTCCTGACCGCTCTGGGCGGTGCCGGTCTTGCCTGCGACGGAGACCCCGTCGATGGCCGCCGGCGAGGCGGTGCCGCTGTCGACGGTGGCGACGAGCAGCTGGGTCAGGTCCGCGGCCGTGGCCGAGGACACCGCCTGGGAAAGCTCGCTGCCCTCGGTCTTCTCGAGGACGTCGTACTCGGCCGACTGGACCTCATCGACGACGTAGGGCCGCATGACCACGCCGTTGTTGGCGATCCCGGCTGCCACCATGGCCATCTGCAGGGGGGTGGACCGCACCTCGAACTGCCCGATCCCCGCCTGGCCGGTCTGCGGCGGGTTCATCTCGGCCGGGAAGTCGGACTTCGCCTGGGGGCTCAGGTCCTCGAGGTAGACGCTGTTGAAGCCGAACGCCTCGGCCTGCTTGGCCATCGCCTCCGCGCCCACCTCGACGGCCAGCGCCGCGAAGGTGGTGTTGCAGGAGTTCTCCATCGCCTGCTCGAACGGGATGCGGCCGCTGCCGCAGTCGCGTCCCTCGTTGTCGATGACGCCGCTCTCGCCGGACGTCTGGGGCAGCTGGTAGGTGGCTCCGCCCGGGACCAGGTCGTCGGCGGTGTAGCCGCCGCTCTCGATCGCGGCCGCCGCGGTGACGAGCTTGAACGTCGAGCCCGGCGGGAGCGTCTTCTGGATGCCGCGGTTGAGCAGCGGCTCGGACTCGTCGGCGAGCAGCCGGTCGTAGGTCCTGCTCACCTCCTCCAGGTCGTGGGAGGCGAGCCGGTTGGGGTCGTAGGTCGGCAGCGACACCATCGCGAGGATCTTGCCGGTCCCGGGGTCGAGCGCCACGACCGATCCCTCGACGTTGCCGGGCAGCGCGTTGAGGCCGTCGTAGGCGGCGGTCTGGGCCTCGGGGTCGAGCGTGAGCTGGACGCTGCCGCCCTTGTTGGCCTTGTTGGTCAGCAGGTCGACCAGCTTGGTGACGAACAGCCGCGGGTCCTCGCCGGAGAGCACCTCGTTCTCGGAGCGCTCGACGCCGGTCTGGCTGAAGAAGGAGAAGTAGCCGGTGACGGGGGCGTAGCGGAACGGCTCGGGGTAGACGCGCTGGAACTCGAAGCGGTCCTCGCTCGGCACGCTCTCGGCGACCGGCTCGCGCCCGACCAGGATCGCGCCCCGCTCGCGTGAGTACGACGCCTCGATCACCCGGCGGTTGCGCGCGTCCTCGTTGAGCTCGTCGGCCTTCCAGAACTGCAGGTAGGTCGCGTTGAGCATCAAGGCGACGAACAGGAAGAGGCAGAAGATCGAGATCGTCCGGATGGGCTTGTTCACAGCTTGATCACCTGGGTGGACTGCTCGTCTGGCACGTCGCCCTCGCCGGAGAGGTCCGGGATCGGGCGCCGGGCCTGGTCGGAGATGCGCAGGAGCAGCGCGATGATGACCCAGTTGGCCACCAGGGACGAGCCGCCGTAGGACAGGAACGGGGTGGTGAGGCCGGTGAGCGGGATCAGCCGGGTGACCCCGCCGACGACGACGAAGACCTGCAGCGCGAAGACGCCGGCCAGGCCGGTCGCCACGAGCTTGCCGAAGCCGTCTCGCGAGATCAGCGCGCTGCGGAGCGCGCGCTCGACGATCAGGCCGTACATGAGCAGGACCGCGATGATCCCGGTCAGGCCCAGCTCCTCGCCGATCGCGCCCATGATGAAGTCGGACTCCGCGTAGCTGATGCGGGTCGGGTCGCCCTCGCCGAAGCCGCGCCCGATCAGGCCGCCCCACGCCATGCCGAACATGGTCTCGACGATCTGCCGGCCCCGGTCGTCGGTGCCCTCGCCGTAGTGGGAGAACGGGCTGATCCACAGGTCGACCCGGCTCTGGACGTGGGCGAAGATCCGGGACGCGACGAACGCGCCCACCATGAACAGGCTGCCGCCGACCAGCAGCCACCCCGGCCGCTCGGTCGCGACGTAGAGCATGATCAGGAACAGCCCGAAGAAGAGCAGGCTGGAGCCGAGGTCCCTCTGGAAGACCAGGATGCCGAGGCTGACCAGCCACATCACGAGGATCGGCCCCAGGTCGCGACCGCGCGGCAGGTCGACGAAGAGCACCCGCCGCCCCGCGAGCGCGAGCGCGTCGCGGTGCAGGACGAGGTAGCCGGCGAAGGCGACGACCAGCAGCACCTTGGCGACCTCGCCGGGCTGGAAGCTGAACGGGCCGACGCCGATCCAGATCCTGGCGCCGTTGATGGTCTTGCCCACGCCGGGGACCATGGGCAGGAGCAGCAGCAGGATCGCCAGCATCCCGAAGGTGTAGGTGAACCGGGTCAGGACGCGGTGGTCGCGCAGCAGCACCAGGGTCCCCACGAAGAGCAGGACGCCGAGCGTCATCCAGGTCAGCTGCTGGCGCGCGAACGTCGTGCCCTCGGCGAGGTCCAGCCGGTGGATCACCGCCAGCCCGAGGCCGTTGAGCGCCGCCACCACGGGCAGCAGCACCGGGTCGGCGTACGGCGCGACCAGGCGGACCGCGACGTGGGCGCCGATCAGCAGCGCGGCCAGCCAGCCGCCGTAGCCGAGGATGTCGACCGGCACCTTGCCCTCGACGCCGATCCCGACCGCGGCGTAGGCGCCGATGCCGACGCCGAGCGCGAGGACGAGCAGGAAGAGCTCGGCTCCCCGGCGGCGGCGGTGGACGAACCCCATGAGGGCGGACTGCTGTGACGACTGGGACACCGCTCAGCCCGCCCCGTCGTCGGTGCTGTCGGTGCTCTCGGCGGGGGTCATCTCGGCGGAGAGGTTCTGCACGGTCGCCCGCGCCGCCTCGAGGTCGCCGACCTCGATGCCCTGGCGGACCCGTCGGGCGTCGTACTCGCTCAGCCGGTCGAGCTCGACGTCGCTGGTCTGGTAGAGCTCGTGGAGGTCCAGGCCGGGGAGGTCGGTGTCGACGCCGCGGTAGATGACGACGCTGCCGTCATGCTCGCCGACGAAGTACTGGTCCTGGCTCCAGGAGTACGCCGCGGCGGCCGCGACCCACACGACGCCGACCACGACGACGAGGGCCAGCAGGCGCTTGATCCACTGGAAGCGCGAGGGCGGGATCGGGGCGTAGCGCGCCGCCTCCGGGTCGAGGGGGCGCGAGCCGCCCGGGATCTCCTCCTCGATCGGGTCCAGCTCGCCGGTGTCGCCGGCGCGGTGGCCGCGGAACAGGCTGCCGCCGGCCTTTCCGCGCGGCGCTCGGCGGCGCAGCTCGGCGGCCGCGCCCACGAGCAGCGGCTCCAGGGCCTCGTAGGACGGGTCGGCCGTGGCCGCCTCGTCGGTGACCACATCGGCCACCAGGCAGGTCACGTTGTCGGAGCTGCCGGCCTCGAGGCTGGCGCGGACCAGCTCGACGGCGGCGAAGTCGGGGGTGCCCATGGAGAGGATGTCGGCGAGCCGGCCGTCGTCCAGCACGCCGGACGCGCCGTCGCTGCACAGCAGCAGGCGGTCGCCCTCGACGAGCTCGATCATGAAGAGGTCGGGGTCGGCCTCCTGCATCCCGTCGAGCGCCTTGAGGATCAGGTTGCGGTGCGGGTGGACCCGCGACTCGGCCTCGGTGATGCGCCCCTCGTCGATGAGCGACTGCACGAACGTGTGGTCCTTGGTGAGCTGGGAGAGCTCCCGGTCGCGGAACAGGTAGGCCCGGCTGTCGCCGACGTGGCCCATGCCGACCCGGGCGCCGTCGAAGAGCGCGACCGTCGCGGTGGTGCTGGTGCCGTTGAGGGCGGGGTCGGCGTCGACGAGCTGGCCGATGCGCAGGTGCGCCTCGTGCAACGACTCCGCGACCCGGTCCAGCAGCGTCGCGCCGGTGTCGTCGGCGGGCGGCTGGTCCAGCTCGCGCAGGGTCTGGATCGCGGTGGCGGACGCGATGTCGCCGCGCGCAGCGCCGCCGACGCCGTCGCAGACCGCGAGCAGCCAGGGACCGGCGTACCCGGAGTCCTGGTTGTCCTTGCGGACCCGACCGACGTCGGAGATCGCGGAGTAGTGCAGGCGCAGGGAGGACGAGGTCACTTGCGCAGCTCCAGGATCGTCTTGCCGATCCGGACCTGGGTGCCGAGCGTGATCGTGGTGGGCTGGGTGATGCGCACGGTCCCGATGTAGGTGCCGTTGGTGGAGCCGAGGTCCTCGACGAACCACTGGTCGCCCGATGCGGCGATCCGGGCGTGTCGCGTGGACACGTAGTCGTCCTCGAGGCGGATCGCGGCGTCGGAGCCGCGGCCGATCAGAATGGGCGCGTCGGCCAGCGAGGCCGTGGCGCCGCTGTTGGTGCCCGAGGTGACGACCACCTGCGTCGGCGCGCCGCGCCGCTTCTTGGGCGGCTTGGTCTTGGGCTGGCTGCCTCGTCCGGTCGTGCGCGCACCCTCGGGGACCCGCGCGCCGAACATGTCGGAGCGGATCACCGAGATCGCCGACAGCACGAAGATCCACAGGATCGCCAGGTAGGCGATGCGGACGAGGAACAGCGTCAGCTCAGACATCGACGTCCTCCCGGACCACGCGCACGGTCATGGTCGTGTGCCCCACCTTCACCCGGGAGCCGTCGCGGAGGGTCGCGTGCGGCACCTTGCGGTCGTCGACCAGCATGCCGTTGGTCGACCCGAGGTCGTGGACCTCGATCTCCAGGTCGTCGCCGATGCCGGAGACGGTGAACTCGACGTGGCGGCGGCTGACGCCCGGGTCGCTGATGCGGACGTCGGCCTCCGTGCCACGCCCGATGACCAGGCCGGGAGGCTGGAGCGGGTGCTGGGTGCCGTTGACGTCGAGCACCGCCCGCGCCCGGCGTACCTGCGTGTGGGAAGCGTTGCCCGTGACCGAGGCCTGGGCGGAGCTGCGGATCCGGAACCGTCCGGTGGTGAGGTCGTCGGCCGCCTCGAAGTCGAGCTTCACCGGCCCGGTGAAGACGTAGCCCTGCGCGTCGGCGTGCTCCTTGAGCTGGCCGATGAGCTCCTTGGCCATCGCGTCCTCGTACGTCGAGAGCCGGTCCAGGTCGCTCTGGGCGAGCTCCACGTGGAAGTCGTTGGGCACCAGCCGCCGGTCGCGGGACAGGATCTGGGCGTTGTTGTCGCACTCGCGCTGGAGCGCGGCCGCGATCTCCACCGGCTGCACCGCGGACCGGAAGGCCCGGGCGAACGCGCCGGAGATCATCTGCTCGAGTCGTCGCTCGAACCGTTGCAGGCCCCCCACGTCCCCCTCCTTCCGCCGACACGTCAGACATGACGAACGTCCCGCCCTCGAGACGGGTCCGATCGATCGTATCGGTGCGACGCCCGCGCCCGGTGCACCCTCCGGCCCGGTTTGGGGTCCAAAGCGCCCCTGGGATAGCCTTGCCCGGCCTACTTGCGCGAGTGGCGGAACGGCAGACGCGCTGGCTTCAGGTGCCAGTGTCCGAAAGGGCGTGGGGGTTCAAATCCCCCCTCGCGCACAGAGGGAGGTTTGCGAAACCGGGTCTCCGGGTTTGTGAAGCCTCCAGAAGACTCAGGGCCGGTACCTCTCTACGGAGAGTGACCGGCCCTGAGTCGTTTCCAGACGGTTTCGCGCCGCTCGCGGGGTCGCCGTGACGCCCGGATGGGGCGCTCGCGTCACCGTTCGGGCAGGCTCCCGCCGCTTGGTCGTGCGGACGGGTTTGGTGAGTGAGGATCAGGCGGGGATCGCGGCCGGTGGCGCGTTCCGCCTGGCCGATACGGCTGGATTCCCGTTGGCGGCCGGAACCGCCGCTTCTTCGTCGTGTGGACCGCATGCCACTCGGGATTCTTGTAGCGCAGCTCCTCGGCGTGCTTGGCCGCGTGGTGGCCCTGCTTGCCGCGAGCGTGCTCTTGACCTGGTCGACGGGGATCATGATGGATGACTTGTTCGTGCCCGACCGGCGCGCCTGGCTTCGTGGCCAGCGGACAGTCGGCGGTAGCGCCGGGCGACGAGCGGGACATATGTCGCGTTCTCAGCGGGTTTCGTAATCGACCCACAGATGCACGGAAGTGATGTCGTGCAGACGGCTCCCAGGATCCCGGCAGCCGGCGCCCGCCGGGCCGGGCGGCGGCTGGGGCGTCGGGGGGGCGGCGACGACGGTGGGATCGGCGAGCGATTCCGCCAGACGGAATGCCGCGGGGACTACCCCTCTTCTGCGCCCATACGTTGTCGCCTCGTGAAAAGCCACAGCCATGCATCGCGGCCTGGACAAAAGTGAGAGGGTGACATGGTCCGAATCGTGGGAAACCGGGCCATCCACCTGGTCCTCGTCCTGCTCATCGTCACGTTCGGGACCATGCTCCTGGTGGACCTGGTCCCCGGCGGCATCGCCTACTCGATCCTGGGGGACAGCGCGACGCCCGAGCAGGTCGCGCGGATCAACCGGGAGCTGAACCTCGACGCCAGCTACCTGGATCGCTACACGACCTGGATCGGCAACGTGCTCAGCGGCGACCTCGGTGCGTCGTTCAAGACCGGCCGCTCGGTGCTGGACACGATCGGCTCGCGGCTCTCGGTCACGGTCGAGCTGCTGATCCTGACCCAGGTGCTGGCGCTGGTGCTGAGCATCCCGATCGGCCTGTACGCCGCCCAGCGTGAGGGTGGCCTGTTCGACCGCAGCTGGTCGGTGATCAGCTCCGCGATGATCTCCGTGCCGCCGTTCGTGCTGGCCCTCGTGCTCTCCTACTTCTTCGCCGTGCAGATGCAGCTCTTCCCGGTGGTGGGCTGGACGCCGATCAGCGGCGGGCTGGGCGAGAACCTCAAGAGCCTGGTCCTGCCGGCGCTGGCACTGGCCGCCGGAGAGATCGCGATGTACTCCCGGGTGCTGCGCTCCGACGCGGTCTCCACGATGCGCAACGACTACATGCTGGCCGCGCGGTCGCGGGGACTGGCGCCGTCGCGGCTGCTGTTCCGGCACGCGCTGCGCCCCTCGTCGCTGTCCCTCGTCACGCTGGGTGCGCTCAGCCTCGGCCGCCTGATCGGCGGCTCGGTGGTGGTCGAGGTCGTCTTCGGCCTGCCGGGCATCGGCAGCCTGATGATCGACTCGGTGCTCAACTCCGACCTGATCGTGGTGCAGGGCATCGTGCTCCTGGTCGCGCTGGCCTTCGTGGTCGCCAACATCCTCATCGACCTGGCCTACGGCTACCTCGATCCCCGCGTGCGGAAGGGAGCGGTCTGACATGACTCAGCTCGATCGTTCTCCGGCGGCGGAGACCGTGCCGCACGCGGCGGAGTCGCCGCCCCGGGCGGCGGCCTCTCTCCTGCGCCCAGACCGTCGCGCCCTGCGAGGCCGCCCTCCGGTGCTCGTCGCGATGGCGTGGCTCTGGCTGGCCCTGATCGTGCTCTCCGCGGTCTTCGCGAGCCTGCTCCCGCTGGACGACTACGCCAGCTCCGTCGGGCCGGTGCGCCAGTCCCCGGGGGTGGAGTCGATCCAGTTCCTCGGCACCGACACCATCGGACGCAGCCAGCTCAGCCGCCTGGTCTTCGGCGCGCAGCAGTCGCTCCTCGTCGGCGTCTGCGCGGTGCTGATCGGTCTAGTGCTGGGAGGTCTGCTGGGCGTGCTCGGCGGGTTCTTCCGCGGCCGCGTCGACGCCGTGATCGGGGTGCTCACCGACTCGGTCCTCGCGATCCCCCCGATGCTGCTGCTGATCGCGGTCACGGCGTTCCTCGAGCGCAGCATGCTCACCGTGATCCTGGGTCTCGGTTGCCTGACCGTCCCCACGTTCATCCGGGTGGCCCGCGCCAACACGCTCAGCCTCTCGCAGCGCGAGTACGTCGACGCGGCGCGCGCACTGGGCGCCAACCGGACCCGCATCATCGTGCGGGAGCTGATCCCGAACGTCGCGGTCCCGCTGATGTCCTACGCCTTCCTGATCACCGGCGTCGTCATCGTGGCCGAGGGGACCTTGAGCTTCCTGGGCCTGGGCATCCCGCCGCCGGACCCGAGCTGGGGGGGCATGATCCGCGACGGCCGCGACTACCTGGCCACCGACCCCTACCTGATCATGACCCCGGCCCTGGTGCTGTCCCTGACCGTGCTGGCCCTGAACGTGGTCGGCGACCACGCGCGCATGCGCTACGAAGGAGGTCGCAGGCAATGAGCTCCTCATCTCCCGTGCGAACCGAGGCGGCCGAGGCCGAGCCGCTCCTCGAGGTGGTCGACCTCACCGTCCAGATCCCCACGGCCAAGGGCCTCCTGCGTGCGGTCGGCGGCGTGTCCCTGTCGCTGAGCCCCGGCGAGACCCTCGGCATCGTCGGGGAGTCCGGCTCGGGCAAGTCCATGCTGGCGCGGACGATCATGGGGCTGATCCCCCCGACCGCCGAGGTGGGCGGCGAGGTCCGATACGCCGGCGCCGACCTGCGGAGCATGTCGCACCGGGACCTGCGCAACTACTGGGGCAAGGAGATCTCGATGGTCTTCCAGGACCCGATGACGTCCCTGAACCCCGTGGTGCGCATCGGACGGAACCTGACCGAGACCCTGCGCACCCACGGGGTCGCGGACCGTCGCACTGCCAAGGGCCGCGCCCTTGAGCTGCTCGCCGAGGTCAGGATCCCGGCGCCGGCCACCCGCTTCAACGCCTACCCCCACGAGCTCTCGGGCGGGATGCGGCAGCGCGTCGGCATCGCCCTGGCCGTGGCCTGCCGCCCTCAGCTGCTGATCGCCGACGAGCCAACGACCGCGCTCGACGTCACGGTACAGAAGCAGGTGCTGACTCTCCTGGACAAGCTGCAGTCCGAGCACCACATGGCGATGGTCATCATCACCCACGACCTCGGCGTGGTCACCGGCTCGGCCGACCGGGTCGCCGTGATGTACGGCGGCAGGATCGTCGAAACGGCGCCGACGGCGACCCTGTTCGCCGAGCCGCGGCATCCGTACACCTCCGGGCTCATCGCGTCCATGCCGAGCATCGACAACAAGCCGCACGAGCCGATACCGGTGATCCCGGGCTCCCCTCGCCCGGTGATCGACCCGGTTGGCTGCACCTTCGCGTCCCGCTGCGTGCGGGCCCAGGCGACATGCCTGACGCAGACCCCCGAGCTGACCGGACCCGACCCCGCCCACCAGTTCGCCTGCTGGTTCCCGATGGGGACCGAGGAGGGCGACCGGGTGGAGGCGGAGAACCGCGCGGCGGGCGTCACTGCCGCTGGACTGCGCTTGGATGCAACGTCGCCGTCCCCCGCCTCGCCCACCCAGGACAACGAGCGGGCCGTCACAGGAGCCGTGAGCTGATGGCCGGAACCGGAACCGCCCACCTTCGTCCCGTCGACGAGCAGACCCTGGTCCGCGCCGAGAACCTCGTGGTCGAGCATCGGCTGCCTCGAGGCGGCCGCGTCCACGCCGTCTCGGACGTCAGCCTGGACATCCGTCGCGGCGAGACCCTCGGGCTGGTCGGCGAGTCGGGCTGCGGGAAGTCCTCGCTGGCCCGGGCGCTGATCAGCCTGCCCGCGCCGACGTCGGGCGCCGTGCAGTTCGACGACCAGACGATGGGGGACCTGTCCGCGCGGGAGCTGCGCAAGCTGCGCCACCGGCTGCAGATCATCTTCCAGGACCCGATCTCGTCGCTGAACCCGCGTCGCCGGGTGCGCGACATCGTCGCGGAGGGCCTGTCGATCTCTGGGGCCGAGAGGCCCTACGCGCCCAGGGTGGACGCCGCCCTGGAGGCCGTGGGTCTCGATCCCGACGTCTTCGGCGACCGCCGTCCCGGCCAGCTGTCGGGCGGGCAGTGCCAGCGGGTCTCCCTCGCGCGTGCCGTGGTCCTGGAGCCGGACCTGATCGTGTGCGACGAGCCGGTCTCCGCACTGGACGTCTCGGTCCAGGCTCAGATCCTCAACCTCGTGGAGGAGATGAAGCGCCGGTTCGGGCTCACCCTGCTCTTCATCGCCCACGACCTGGGGGTCGTGAAGAGCGTCAGCGACCGGGTGGCGGTGATGTACCTGGGCAAGCTGTGCGAGATCGCCCCGGTGGAGGACCTCTACGACCGCCCGCGCCACCCGTACACCGTCAGCCTGCTGGCCTCGGTGCCCGGAGCGCCGGCCACCGAGGGCCAGACGATGCTGGAGGGCGACCCGCCCTCGCCCGCCGATCCGCCCGCAGGCTGCCGCTTCCACACCCGGTGCGTCTTCGCGACCGAGCGATGCAAGTCCGAGGAGCCGCAGGTGCGCGAGCTGGCCGCCGGACACTTCGTCGCCTGTCACCACGCCTCGGTGGACGGCATGACCGTCCCCGCGAGCGAGCAGCCTGAGCCGGCCGAGCCTGCCACGGCGGCGTTCTGACACTGCGCCTCTGACACTGCGCAACCACGCGCGTGTCGAACCAATGGAACGTGCTCCGACTCCGGAGCCGTCTGAAGTGTGAAGGAAACTGCATGACGAAACGGACTTTCTGCGCGGGCGCCGTCATGGCGCTCGTGCTCACGGCCTGTGGTGGTGGCGGGGGTGAGAACCCCTCCGACATCAAGGTCGACGACGACGCCGGAGTCGGTGTCGAGCTGGCCGACGCCACGTGGGAGACCGACGTTGATCGCGACGCCACGGTGAAGTTCGCCACGAGCCTCTACATGGGCAGCGCCGACGCCCACGCCGCCGGCGCCACCGTCAGCACCCACTACTTCAACCTGCTCTACGACCGGCTGTTCTGGGCCTCCGCCAACGGCGAGCTGCGCGGCTACCTCGTGAAGGACTGGGAGTTCGTCGCCGACGGCCTCAGCCTGACCCTGCGCGACGACGCCACGTTCCACGACGGCTCCCCGCTCGACGCCGCGGCCGTGAAGGCCAACCTCGACCGTGCGCGCACGGCCGAGTTCAGCGCCTACCAGGAGGCGCTCAAGAACGTGACGGACGTCGAGGTCGTCGACGACTACACCGTGCTGGTCAAGACCGAGCCCAAGACGGGGGCCACGCTGCCCTACGTCCTCGCGGGCTGGGCCGGCATGATCATGAACCCGAAGTTCACCGAGGACTCCGAGGTGCTGCGGACCTCCGCGCCGGACGGCGTCGGCTCGGGCCCCTACAAGATCACCTCCTGGACCCCGGGCGAGGACACCGTGCTCTTCGAGCGCGTCGACGGGCACTGGGACCCGGCCGCCGGGCTGGCGGCCAAGATCGAGGTGAAGGCGATCACCGACCCCACGCAGGCGATGAACGCCGTCGCGACCGGGCAGTACGACGTCTTCCCGTTCAGCAGCGAGGCCGCCATCCAGGCCCTCGACAAGGCCAAGGCCGACCCGGAGAACCTGCAGACGAGCGAGCTCATCCCCTCCGGCTCGATCGTGGGTCTGTGGATGCGCGACCTAGTCGACCCGACCGTCCGCGAGGCGATCACCCTCGCCGTCGACCGTGACGCACTGGTCTCCCAGTACGCCGGTGGGGCGGTGCCCATCAACCAGCTGTTCGCCGAGGGTCACCCGGCCCACACGGACGCGGTCGACGAGTACACCAAGACCGACCCGGCCCGCGCCTCGGAGCTGGTCAAGGAGGCGCCCCAGGGCGCGACCTCCCTCACCATGGCCTACGTCGAGACCGGCCTCGACACCCGCGTGGCCCAGCTGGTCCAGTCCCAGCTCAAGAGCGTGGGCATCGAGCTGGAGCTGAAGCCCATGACGCACGCCTCGATCTACCAGGCGTGGTTCCAGAACCAGTTCGAGATGGTCCTGATGGGCAACGCCGGCCCCAACCACGCCTCGACGGGCATCTACGCCTCGCTCCTGCGCGGGGGCACCAGCTGGGGCGCGCCGGACTCGGCCATCGAGTCGATCGAGGCGGAGCTCCTGCGCGCCGAGGACCCGGCGATGGGCGAGACCGAGCGCCAGGAGGTCTACCAAGGCATCCTGGCCGAGGCGGCCAAGGAGCACTGGATCCTGCCGTTCGCGCAGCTGCGCAACCTCACCTTCGCCTCCGCCAGGGTGGTCAACATCCAGCCGGCGGTCCCGTTCCAGTACCAGTCCCTCGGGGACTACCGGTACCTGGGCGTGAAGGCGGACTGATCGACCGAGCACCGCGGCAGGCGCCCGACCCCCTGGGGGTCGGGCGCCTGTCCATTTCGCCTGCCCCTTCGCGTGGCCGGTCCGGCAGGTGGCCCCCACGGTGGCCAGAGCAGGGGCGGGCTAGCCGCGAGCGCCCTCGCTGCGGACCCACGCGGAGACCTGCTGCGTGTAGGCGCCGTACGCCGAGAGCGCCTCGGCCACGATCGCCTCGACCGCCTCGGGGTCGGAGTCCAGCGACAGCTGCAGCAGGACGTGGTGGGGTCCCTCGTCCGGGATCAGCCGGGGGACCAGCTCGGCGTCGATGACGCCGGCGCTCACGGCGGCCAGATAGGACTCCGACTCCCCGCGGGGGAACCGGTGGGCGACGCCTCGGGCCAGGTAGCCGTTGATCTCCACGGCGAGGTCGGCGAGGAAGAACATGATCCGCTCGGCGACCAGCCCGGCCGCGGGCTTGTCCTCCAGCAGCGAGGTGTTGAGCGGGCCGTACGACTCCAGTTGCTCGATCGACTTCTTCATGGAGATGAGGCGGTGGTCGATCGCGGCGAGGTCCAGGCGATCCACGCCGGGATCGCCGGAGGGACTGTTGCGCCGGGCTCGGGTGAAGTCGCCAATCGTGGACATCCGCTCATCGTTGCATGCCCGCCCTCACCGGGGGGCCGAACGCACCAGCCGCGGCTCGGCCTCGAAGCGGTTTCCGTTGGGCGGAATGGCCCACTCTCTACTGACTTTTCGCGCTGTTACGTTCGCGGGGCGGCTCCGCCACCGCCGGAACGGTGCGGTCGTGCCGCCTTCAGAAAGGAGCGCACGATGACCATCACCTCTCTTGGCTATGTCCGACTGGGCATCACCGACACTGAGGCTTGGCAGAGGTTCGGGGAAGACTTCCTGGGCATGATGCGGGTCGAGGGCGGGGACCCAGACTCGCTGTACTTCCGGATCGACCACTACCCCCCGCGGCTGGTGTGCACTCCGGCGGCGGAAGCGTCGATGACGGCGCTGGGCTTCGAGGTGATGAACGCCCGCGAGCTGGACAAGGTGGTGCGTGACGTCGAGGCCGAGGGGATCAAGGTCACGGCCGGCTCCGAGGAGGAGTGCGCCGAGCGTCGGGTCAAGCGGTTCGTCCGCTTCGACGACCCGGCCGGCAACCACCTCGAGATCTTCTGCGGGCCGATCTTCGACCACGTCCGGATCCAGACCCCGAAGGTCAGCGGCTTCGTCACCGGCAACCAGGGCATGGGCCACGTCATCGTGACCGCCGAGGACGTCGAGGCCGAGTTCGACTTCTACAACCGGGTCCTCGGCTTCGTCGAGCGCAACACCTCCGGGCCGGTCTACTTCATGGGCTGCAACCCGCGCCACCACACGTTCGGCATCGCGCCGCGTCCGGGGCCGGGCCAGCTCATCCACCTCATGCTCGAGGTCGCCGAGATCGACGACGTCGGGCTCGCCCTCGACCGGGCGGCCGAGATGGAGGTGCCGATGATGTTCAGCCTCGGCAAGCACACCAACGACCAGATGCTCTCCTTCTACGTCTACTCGCCGGAGAACTACGCCATCGAGTGTGGCTGGAACGGTCTGCAGGTCGTGGAGGAGGAGCCCTCGTACGAGATCACCGAGGGTGCGCTCTGGGGCCACAAGTTCACGCCGCCGCCGATGCCCGAGGGGGCGCCGGCGCCGTAACGGCAGCCCCCGCACCACGCAAGAAGGCCTCCCGCGATCCGCGGGAGGCCTTCTTGCTGTCGGGCCGGGGTCCGGACGAGCCGGACAACCAGGCGCTACAGGTCGCGCATCAGGAAGGAGAGCACGACGCTCTCGAACTCGGCCTTTCGCTCGATCATCGACCAGTGGCCGCAGTCGTGGAAGACGTGGAGCTCGCAGCGCCGGATCAGCCGCATCGCCACCAGGCTGCTGTCCAGCGGGGTGACGCGGTCGTCGCGCCCCCAGGTCAGCAGGGTCGGAGCCTGGATCTTGGACAGGGTCTCGACCTGCATGGCCGCCGTGCTGGACCGGTCGCCCATGGCCTTGAGCGACTGGCTGTTGAACAGCTTCCGCACGTCGGAGAGGGCGCCCGGGTCGGTGGCCGCCTTCCAGCGCATCTCGACGAACTCCTCGGTCAGGATGGCCGGGTCGTAGACCATCGACTCCATCCAGGTCATCAGCCGCTCCCGCGTCGGATCCTCGACGAACTGCACCAGGAGCTTGATGCCCTCCGGTGGGGAAGGGCTGAACACCGGGAGGCCGACGCCACCGATCGTGACCAGGCGGCTCACCAGGTCCGGCCGGTTCGCGGCCAGCGCCGCGGCGATGTTGCCGCCCATGGAGTTGCCCACCACCGGCAGCGGTCCCAGCGACATCGCCTCGAGGAAGTCCAGCGCCGCGGGCAGCGCCGCCGGCATGGGGTTTCCGTCGAGCGAGTAGCTCTTCCCGAACCCGGGGAAGTCCAGCATGATCGTGCGGAAGTGCTGGGCGAACGCCGGCAGGTTGCCGCTGTAGTTTGCCCAGGCGCTGACTCCCGGGCCGGACCCGTGCAGCAGCAGGATCGGCGGGCCGTCCCCTGCTTCGTGGTAGTGCAGGGTCCCCCGAGCGGTCTCGATCGTCCTGCGGGTGCCGTCATGGGTCAGGTCGGTCATCTGGTGTGCTCCTCGGCCTGCGTCGGGATGGGTCGGGGCGGCGCGGGACTCAGCGGGCCACCCAACCCTCGTTGTGCCAGACGGTCTCCAGCTCGGAGACCGGGCGCGGCCAGGTCTCGATGTACGTGACGCCCGAGGGGCCCGCCGTCATCGTGTAGGCGGTGCCCGCGCGGCTGAGGAACACGTCGCCGGCGCTGACGACGACGGTCTCCCGGCCGTCGCCCTCGTCGTACTCGATGCTGTACTCGCCCTGGAAGACGAAGAGCATCTCGTCCACGTTGTGGTGGTGCCTGGGGACGACGAAGTTCGGCTTCACGCGCAGGGGGTTTCGGTTGAACCGTGGCATGTCGATCGGCTTGGTGGTCGTGAACATCTCTTCGCGGAAGGTCTTCGCGAAGTCGACGGGAGCGTCGGCGAGCAGGCCGCCGTCGTTCCAGAAGTAGCTGGGCGTGCTCTGCTGGTCGAGGTTCATGGGCACCCAGTCGGCGTCGTCGATCAGGTCTCCGAAGGTAAAGGTCATGAACCGACGCTAGGGCCCTGGGCGGGAGCATGTCTGTGGCCTGTCCCGTTCGATGGAACCGGCTGGGCTCGGTGCCCAGGCGTGGAGCGAACGCGATTCCGCCAATCGGAATCCGGCGGGGACACCCATCGATCGGGTGGGCAGGGTGGGCGCATGCCAATTCACAAGTTCCCGCTGATCACCGACGAGGGCTGGGTCGACCTGCCCGTCGATCAGAGCTCGCCGACCTACCTCTGGGACGAGGGCGGGCTGCTGCGCGACGCCCCGGTAAATATGGAGAAGACCTTCGGTGGCCAGATGTTCATCCAGACGCAGATGGACCCGGCGTTCAACATCAACGGGCTTCGCTGTGCGCCCGGCTTCGCCGTGCCCCGCCACCACCACAACCTTGCGGAGATGATCATCGTCTTCCAGGGCGAGTTCCACGTGACCTGGGGCCGAGACCGGGAAGAGGGCAGCCGGACGATCGGACCGGGCGAGTTCTGGATCAGCGAGGCGGAGACGCCGTACCTGATGACGGCCGGCCCCGAGGGTGTCACCTACACCGAGACCTGGCCGGAGCCGATGTCGACCCTGAAGACGTGGTGGCACAACGAGGGCTGGGTCGCTCGCTGACCCGATGCCCCGGGGCCGCCAGCTGACCCACGGCGCCCCAGGAGGGGAGCCGCGGGTCAGCCCAGGAGCAGCATGGAGACCTGAGGGCATCTGGGTCAGGCGACGCTTCCACGTCCCTGGGGCGTGGTGCTGCACGTGGCGTTCCAGATGGCGGCCGAGGTGCGTCTCACCTCCTCGCTCACAGATCCGAGCTGGACCTGACCCTTCGGCCCGGTCACCGACACCGCCGCCAGGGCGCGCCCGGCGTCGCGCACAGGGCTGGCGACGCAAATCAGACCGTCGTGAGCCTCACCCTTGTCGTAGGCGACGCCCGACTCACGGATGCGCCGGACCTCGGCCCACATCTGTCCGGCGTCGGTGATGGTGGAGGCGGTGCGCGCCGGCATCGGTGCGGAGAAGACGGCATCCAGCGCGTCGTTGTCGAAGGCGAACAGGGCCTTGCCCAGGCCGGTGCAGTAGGCCGGCTTGCGTCCCCCGCGCCGGGATGGGACCTTGAACCTGCTGGACGTGACCCGGTCCAGGTAGACAATCTCGGCTCCGTCCAGGATGGCGAGCTGCACCGCCATCCCGGTCTTGGCGGCGAGTGCCCGCAGGTGCGGGGCAGCGGCGTCGTGGAGCCGGGTGCCCTCCACCGCGAGGCTGCCGAGCTCGAAGAGCCGCAGTCCGATCCGGTAGCCGCTGGGGTCGCGCTCGATCCAGCCGGCGCTGCACAGCTGCTCGGTCAGCCGGTGCAAGGTGGACTTGGGCAGCGAGGTACGTACGCTCAGCTCGCCCAGGCTGATGGTCCGGGGTCCGCCCTGGAACGCGTCCATGATGGTGGCGATCCTTCCCATCACGGTCCGCTGCGGCGCGTTCGGGCCGCCATCGGGACCTAGATCGTGGGCGAGAGGCGGGCCCGGCGCCGGCGACCTGGCGGGCTGGGACGCAACGCGCCCGGCGTCGCCCTGGCGGATCATCGTGTGACTCATGTGACCTCCATGGAGTTGGGAACGCGCGCCCGCCGCAGCGTGGTGCTCCCAGTGCGAGAAGTGTGGGCAGGCTTCAGAGACCTCGGTCTTCGGCGTGCGATTAGGACCCCGATTCGAGCATTCAACTGGTTTAGTTATCTAAATGAATTGTGAGCCCCATCACCAGGAACGTCAAGAGAGCGCGCAGGACACGCGACGGGGCACTGGGTACGGCGACGCCAGGCGACGATTCCGAGCAGCGGAAGGTTCGGTTTCACCTAATGGAACAGGCGCTGTGGGTCCGCGGCCGATATAGGTGTAATCGAGCGAACAGTTAGCGCGATGTGTTGAGATGGCCCCCGCATGCCGAGTGGCGGGCCGAGGCGAACAGAATCCTGTGCCAGGGACTTGGAGGTTGTGCGAATGAGCGATAGAGCGCTTCGGGTGTGGATCGAGCAGAAGCTCTGCACCGGAGACGGGCTGTGCGTCCAGTACGCCCCCGAGGTCTTCGAGTTCGGCGACGACGGCCTCGCCTACGTCAAGAAGGAGGACCTCCTCCTCCATGACGAAGGTGCGCAGGCAGACGTTCCCGAGGACCTGAACTCGGACGTGATCGATGCCGCCGACGGGTGCCCGGGCAACTGCATCCACGTGGTCCGCGCTCTCGACGGGGTCGAGATCGCTGGGCCGGACGCGGACTGAGGTCCGACCCGCCGCGCCTGTGTTACTAAGTTTCATGACGAGTTGAGGAAGTGAACGAGATGACGACGATGTTGACGGGTCAGCCCCCGTTGCAGACGGGTCCGGCCCCGTTGAAGGGACAGACCCCCACGTTCGCGGGGGACGTAGACCCGGACCTGGTGCCCGAGAGGTTCCGTCTGGCGCGCGCCTACGTGCCCAAGGAGCGCTACCTCACCCAGGAGTTCCTGGACCTGGAGCTGGAGAAGCTCTTCAAGCGCACGTGGCTCATGGCCTGCCGGGTCGAGGAGCTCCAGGGCGTCGGCTCCTTCGTGGAGTACGAGATCGGCTCGCACTCGATCCTCGTGGTCCGCGAGGCCAAGGACTCGATCCGCGCCTACTTCAACGCCTGCCGCCACCGCGGCACCCGCCTGACCCGAGGCCGCGGCCGCGTCGGCTCGATCATCTGCCCGTTCCACGGCTGGCGCTGGAACCTCGACGGCTCGGTCCGCCTGGTCCTGGACCGCGAGGAGTTCGAGCCGCGCTCGGACGAGGACCTCGGGCTCGTCGACGTCCAGGTCGGGACCTGGGGCGGCTTCGTGTTCATCAATATGGACCCCCAGGCGATGCCGCTGCTGGACTACCTCGACCCCATCGTGCGGATCTTCGAGCCGTTCCAGCTCGAGAACATGCGCATCCGCTGGCACAAGGAGATCGTCCTCGAGTGCAACTGGAAGACCGCGCTGGACGGGTTCCTGGAGGCGTACCACGTCGCCGGGACCCACCCGCAGCTCTTCCGGCTGAACAAGGACAACACCAACATCCTCTCGCTGGCCGAGATGGAGCAGCGCGCGTGGTCCCCGACGACGACCTACGAGCGGCACTCGCACTACTCCTCGGTGGGGGAGAAGAAGCCCGACGGCGTCAAGGACCCGACCAACCGCACCACCAAGGGCGCCATCGACGAGCGGATGAGCGTCGCGCTGTCGGTGCAGTACATCTACGACGACATGCGCGGGCTTGAGAACGACCGCGCCTGGCGCGCGGCGGAGAAGCTCAAGACCGCTGACGTGCCCGAGGGCATGCCCGCCGGCCAGTACTACCTCGAGCTCTACAAGCAGCTGTGCATCGATGAGGGCTACGAGTGGAACGACATCACCCCGGAGCAGTGGGCTGAGGCCGGCACCGCGTGGAACGTCTTCCCGAACACGATCATCCTGCCCAACCAGGGCTCGGCCTTCGTGTACCGGGCGCGGCCCTATCTGAACGACCCCAACAAGTGCACCTTCGAGGTCTTCGCCCTGGACCAGATCCCGGCCGCCGACTACAACAAGAAGCACGACGTCCAGCCGCAGTTCTTCGAGGACTACCGCGCGGCCGACATGGGGGTGGTGTTCACCCAGGACATGATGAACGCCAAGGAGGTCACAGTCGGGATGCACTCTCCCAGCTTCGACGGCCACCGCCTGAGCGAGTACCAGGAGATGACCATCTACAACCACCACCGGGTGGCGGACCGCTACCTCTGGTCCGACTGACCTGGCCCGGAGCTGGGCCGCGCGGGGGGCCCAGCTTCGTGATCGCGCCGGCGCGTGCCGGCGTGTCCTCCCGTTGCATCGGTCCCTGCACCCTCCGCCTCGCCGGTCGGGTGCAGGGACCGCTGCTCGTTCCCAGTCCGCGACGAGCACCGTGGTGACTCTCGCCCTACCAAGGAGGCCGGCAGATGCCCGTCACCACTGACATCCTCATCGTGGGGGCCGGCCCGGTGGGCCTCTACGGCGCCTACTGCGCCGGGTTCCGCGGCCTGAGGACCGCCGTCGTCGACGCACTGCCGACGTGCGGCGGCCAGATCACCGCGCTGTACCCCGAGAAGGAGATCCGCGATGTCGCGGCGGTCCCCTCTGCGAAGGGGCGCGAGATGGTCGATGCCCTGAAGGCGCAGGCCGACACCTTCGATCCCCACTACCTCCTGGGCCGCCAGGCCGTCTCCCTGAGCCGGACGGAGGACGGGCGCCCGCAGGTCGCGCTGTCGGACGGCACGGTCGTGGAGGCGGGGGCGGTGGTCCTGACGGCCGGGATCGGCACCTTCACCCCCCGCACCCTGCCCGCCGGCGAGGAGCTCCTGGGTCGCGGCCTGAGCTACTTCGTGCCCTCGCTCGAGGAGTACCGCGACCGCGACGTCGTCGTGGTGGGGGGTGGCGACAGTGCGGTCGACTGGGCGCTCGCCCTGCAGCCCGTGGCCCGCTCCGTCGTGCTGGTGCACCGCCGCAGCGCCTTCCGCGCCCACGCGGCGAGCGTGCAGGAGGTCTACCGCAGCGGCATCGACATCGTCACGGACGCCCAGGTCTCCGCGCTGTACGGCGAGGCCTGGCTCAGCGAGGTGCACCTGAAGGTGGACGGGGAGGACGAGGTCCGGGTGCACAAGGCCGACGCCTGCGTCGCTGCGCTGGGATTCATCAGCAACCTCGGTCCACTCGCCGAGTGGGGCATCGAGCTCGACCGCCGGACCATCGTGGTGGACACGCGGATGCGCACCAACCTCGACGGCGTCTACGCGGCCGGGGACATCACGTCGTACGTCGGCAAGGTCCGGCTGATGTCCGTCGGGTTCGGCGAGGTGGCCACCGCGGTGAACAACGCAGCGGTCGCGCTGGACCCCTCGCTGCAGCTCTTCCCAGGCCACTCCACCGACGCCACCTGACCTGCGCTCCACCCCGCCCCAGCGGCGCCGGGCCCCCAACGCCACCAACGCGAAGCGCCCTCCCTCTGATCGCAGAGGCAGGGCGCTTCGTGCGTGTCGGGTCGCTCGCCGTCAGGCGATCTCGCCGGCCATGTCGCGCGCGGCGACCCACGAGAAGACCATCGACGAGCCGACCGGTCCACCGGCGCCGGGGTAGATGCGACCGGACATCGGCGCCATCGCGTTGCCGGAGGCGTACAGGCCGGGGATGACCTCACCCTCGGTGTTAAGGACGCGAGCGCGCTCGTCGGTCTTCACCCCGCCCTTGGTCCCGAGGTCGGAGAGCACGATCTGAGCCGAGTAGAACGGGCCCTGGTCGATCACGCCGATGCAGGGGTTGGGGCCGTCGGTGTGCGGGGAGACCGCCTTGGTGATCATCTGGTCCCATGGGGTCTCGCCGCGGTGGAAGTCCTCGTCGACTCCGCTGCGGGCGAAGTCGTTGAACCGGTCGACCGTCTTGATGAGAGCGCCGACTGGCAGGCCGAGCTTCTCGGCGAGCTCCTCGAGCGTGTCGGCCTTGGTCAGCACCCCAGCCTCGGTGAACTTCTCGGCGTCGAACCAGCCGCTCGCCTGAGGGTTCACCGGCAGCCCCGCGAAGGCCCGCTCGTTGTCGATCTGACGCTGGTCGAACACCCAGTGGGTCGGGAACGCCGAGACGCCCGGCTTCCTGTGCTCCTCCAAGATGGCGTGCCCGGCGCGGTCGTAGGGGAGGCGCTCGTTCATGAAGCGCTCACCGTTGGAGTTCACGAAGATGCCGCTCCACACCGTGGTGAAGAAGATCGGGCGGGTGTTGGGCACCACGAGGCCCGGTGCATACCACGCCTCCTCGAGCAGGTCGGTCGCGGCACCGATCGCCATCGCCGCCTGCAGTGCGGTGCCGGTGTTGCCAGGCGCGCCCTGGGTCCAGGTGTCGCCGACCAGGGGCTCATAGTTCTTGCGCAGCTCCGCGTTGCGCTCGAAGCCGCCGGAGGCGAGCAGCACGCCGCGGCTGGCCCGGAAGCGCTTCTTCTCACCCTCGGGCGAGGTGGTCTCGACGCCCACGACGGCGCCGTCCTCGACGATGAGGGTCTCCAGCGCGGTGTTGGTCAGCACGGTGCCGTTGCCGGTCCCCACGAAGGCGAGGAGCGATCGGGCGACCAGGGCCTGACCGCCGCTCATGGTCTCGTCGACCGGGTCGCCCCAGCGCTCGGTCCAGAGGGGACGACGGACGAGGGGCTCCAGGTCCCCGAGCTCGGAGCGAGCGATGTCCTGGGGGAAGATGGTGCGGCCGTCCTGGAGGGCGTTCGGGGCGTCGGCGAAGTAGTCCGGGACGCCGAGCCAGAAGAACTGGCCGAACTGGGGGTTCTTCTCGAGCTCGTCGATCAGCGGCCCCCCTGCCTGCAGGAAGGTCTCGCGCAGGCTGGCGGGAGAGTCGTCGCCCACGATGGCGTCCAGGTACGGGCGCGCCTCGTCGGGGCCGCTGTTGACTCCGCCTCGCTTCTCGGCCGCGTTGCCCGGAAGCCAGATACCGGCACCGGAGTAGGCGGTCGTCCCGCCGATGAACTCGGTCTTCTCGATGACCAGGGTGCGCAGGCCCCGAGAGGCCGCGGCGTAGGCGCCGACCAGGCCGGCTCCGGACCCCACCACGATCACGTCGTACTCAGCAGAACTGTCGCTGCTCATGCATGCTCCTTCCAAGAGCTTTTCAGGTGCCGATGCCCGGCCCGCAGCGTGGCTGCGGGCGAGGGCGTGCCGGCGGGATGGGTCGGGCTCAGTCCCGAGCTGCGTTCGAGGCTGCCTCGAGCTGAGCGAAGAGCTTCCCTTCAGACTCGTCGGCCTCCATCACCTCGACGTAGTGGCCGAGCTCGGCCGTCATGTCGAGGTAGCCGAACCGGATGCCGCCGCTGTCGCCCCACTGAGCCCAGGACCGCCCGCTCTTCTCGACGACCGCAGTCGCGGCGTCGAAGTCGTCGACCATGAACCCGAGGTGGTGGATGGTGGCGGCCTCGTTGGGCCGGATCGCGCCCCGGTACAGGTCGACCGAGCCGCTGACCGGCCGGATCACCTCCAGGTTGGTCGGTCCGGAGTTCACCAGGGCCACGTCGATGACCCACTCGTCCGCGGGCTGTCCGCCCACCACGACGAACGGGCTGCGCGGCGCGTCTGGGTCGCTCGGCGGCGTGCCGCCGCCCAACGAGGAGCCGTAGTGCGTGACGCACGTGACCGTGCCGAGCTTGGCCTCCAGGAAGGCCGTGGCGGCGTCGATGTCGTCCGTGACGTATCCGACCTGGACGAAGTTGCGGAATAGGTCGCTGAGTTCGCGCACCTGCACCTCCTGTGTGGCGACGGATCGCTCCGCCGTGCGGGATGATTGTGGGTGATCGGGATCACCTTCCGCGGGCACCACCCCGGTGGGCCATCTCCGGTCCCATTACGCGGAATCACACTCACACATCGCCCCGGTACATAACAGATGACTGATTGATATCAATGGTCTATTGTGCTTCACTGGCGCCCATTCTGGCCACGTGACGTGGAGAAGAGGGATATGAGGACGGGCACGAACGAGCGGCCGGGACATCCGATCGCCCTGGTCATCGGCGGGGGCGGCATGGGGATGTCGACGGCTCGCCGGCTCGGCCAGTCCCATCGGGTGGTCCTCGCCAGCCAGTCCGCCGCCGCGAACGTGGCGCGCGAGGCCAGCTTGCGTGAGGACGGCATCGACGCCGTCGCCGTCGAGTGCGACATCACCGACCGGGCCTCGGTCGCCGAGCTCCAGGCCTTCGTCGCCGCGCGCGGACCTCTCCGAACGCTGGCCCATGTCGCCGCGCTCTCGCCGTCGGTCGGCACCTGGCGTGAGCTGCTCGAGGTCAACCTCGTCGGCGCCGCCCTGATGGAGGAGGCCTGCCTCGAGCTGGCGGGCCAGGGCACCGCGGCGGTGTTCGTGTCGTCGACCGCGGGACACCTGGCCGATGCCCCGGCCGCCGACGTCGTCGCGGTGCTGGACGATCCGCTGGCGCCCGACCTGGCCGGCCGCCTGGAGGCGGTATGGGACGAGCACACCTCCATCTCGGCCTACCGGCTCTCGAAGTACGCCCTCATGCGGATGTGTCGCATGCGGGCGGGCGCGTGGGGCGCCAAGGGCGCGCGCATCGTGTCGATGTCCCCGGGTCCCATCGCGACGCCCATGGGCGCCCGCGAGCTCGAGGGTCCGAGCCGGGACATCAAGCTGGGACTCATGGCGCAGCTCCCGCTGGCGCGCGAGGGCACCATGGTCGAGAGCGCGGACGCCATCGAGTTCCTGAGCTCCGACCGCGCCTCCTACATCACCGGGACCGACCTCCTGGTCGACGGCGGCATGGTCGCCGCCACCCGCCCGCGCTGACGCGCGGCCATCCACTTGCCGACTGATGACGGAGTCACGATGACCGAGATCGCTGCCGACCCCCCCCGCGCGACCGGTCCCCTCGCCGGCCTCGTCGTCGTCGACCTGTCGACGACGCTGCCGGGCGCCCAGGCCACCCAGTTCCTCTCCGACGCGGGCGCCGACGTCGTCCTCGTGGAGCCGCCGGGCGGCAGCGGGATCCGGCGTGACCCCGGGTGGCCGGGACTGCTGCGGGGCAAGCGCAGCGTCACCCTGGACCTCGGGGGCCCGGAGGGCCGGACCTCCCTCGAAGGGCTGCTGGCGACCGCGGACGTCGTGGTCACGACGATGCGCCCCGCGGCGGCCGAGCGGCTCGGGCTCACCGCGGGCCGGCTGGCCGAGCGTCATCCCCGGCTCGTCGCCGCCATGATCACCGGCTGGGGCAGCACCGGTCCGTGGGCCGACTACAAGGGCTACGAGGCCCTGATCATGGCGAAGACCGGGGTGCTCCACTCCAAGCGTCAGCTTTCTCCCGGCCCTGACCCCGCCTACGTCTCGGTGCCGTACGCCTCCTTCGGTGCCGCGCACACGGCCGTCCAAGGGATCCTCGCCGCACTCATCGAGCGGGAGTCCAGCGGGCTGGGCCAGGTGGTCGAGACCAACCTCGTGACCGGCGTCGGCGCCTACGACACCTACAACTGGTTCTACGAGATGATCCTGCGCCGCTTCCCCGACGCCTTCCAGCCCCAGGTCGCGGCCTTCGACCCCGAGGGCCGACCCCAGTCGCGACTCATGTACGCCCTGCTCGTCGGTGCGACGAAGGACGGGACCTGGATCCAGGCGGCGCACACCGCCCCCCGGCTGATGCAGGCGTGGCTGACCGAGCTCGGGCTCGCGGAGGAGGTGACCCAGCCCAAGTGGGCCGGCTTCCCGGATCTGCCGACCGCGGATCTGCGCCACGAGTGGTGGGTCAAGATGCTGGAGCGGGTCCGTGAGCGGACTCGCGAGGAGTGGGAGGAGGTGTTCGCCCGCAACAGCAACGTCTTCGCCGAGCAGTTCCGCAACCCCGACGAGGCGCTCGACCACCCGCAGCTGCGCCACGAGGGGCGCACGGTCACCGTCGAGGACCCCGATCTCGGCCCCGTGCGGCAGCCCTCCACGCTGGTGCACGTGGCCGACGGCCCGCTCTCGGCGATTCGGCGGGCCCCCCGCGCGGGTGAGCACTCCGCGGAGACCCTCCGCGCGGCCGCTGCCCGGCGCGCCGAGCCGGTGGCGCCGTCGCCCCCCGAGGCCGGCCTGCCCCTCGCCGGCGTGACGATCCTCGAGCTCGGCGGCATGTTCGCCGCGCCGTACGGAGCGACCCTGCTGACCGACCTCGGCGCCCGCGTGATCAAGATCGAGCCCCTCGACGGCGACCTCATCCGTCACGTGATGGCCTTCCCCGAGGCGGGGGGGGCCAAGGTGCTCCAGGGCAAGGAGAGCGTGGCCCTCGACCTGCACCGGCCGGAGGGCCGAGCGGCGGTCCTGGAGCTGGTCGGGCGGTGCGACGTCGTCTTCCACTGCTTCCGGGTCGGGGTGGTGGAGCGCCTCGGACTAGACGAGGCGTCGCTGAAGGCGATCAACCCCGACCTCGTCTACCTCAGCTCGCCGGGCTACGGCACGGACGGGCCGTACGCCGGCAAGCCCGCCTACGCGCCCTCCATCGGCGCCGCGTCCGGGATCTCCGTGACCGACGCGCCGCTCGCGCCCACGGATCCGCAGGATCTCGAGGACGTGATGAGAGGCGCCCGGCACCTCTATGCCGGCGGGACCGTACCCGCGGTGCAGTCCGACGGCGTCGCCGCACTCGGCGTGGGATCGGCGCTCATGCTCGGGCTCTACGCGCAGCGTCGCGGCATCCGGCTGCAGGGGATGAAGACCTCCATGCTGGCCAGCTGCACGCAGGCGTTGATCACTCGCAACACCAGCTATGCCGCACGCCCCGAACCGGCGGTGGTCGACGCCGACTTCCGCGGCCTCGGTCCCCTGTACCGGCTCTACCGGGCATCGGACGGCTGGGTCTTCCTCGCGGCTCCCAGCCGGGGCGAGTGGGAGGGTCTCGTGGAGGCACTGGACGATCCCGAGCTGGGCGCGGACCGCTTCGCCTCGGCCGCGGGGCGTGCCGAGCACGCCCGCGAGCTCGAGGCCGTGCTCGAGCGAGTCTTCGCCATGCGCCCGAAGGACCAGTGGGAGACGGACCTGACCAAAGAGGATCTCGGCTGCGTCGCGGTGGCCGGGGAGAACTCGGAGTGGGTCATGCAGACCGACGAGTTCCACGCCGCCGGCTACGCGGTCGACGCCGTCAGCCCGATCTTCGACGAGCACCGCCGAGTGGCGCCGCCCTACCGCTTCTCGCGCAGCACCACCAAGGCCGACTCCGGCTGCACGCTGGGCCAGCACACCGACGCCGTCCTGCGCGAGATCGGCTACGACGACGAGCGGATCGCCGCGCTCCGCGACAGCGGCATCGTCCGCTGACGCCTGCTCCGACCCGATCGAAGGAGAGACCACATGACCCAGATGAGCCGTGCCGTCGTGATGCCCGGTGACGGGACCTGGGAGCTGCGCGAGCTGCCGGTGCCCAACCCGCCGGCGGGAGGGGCGGTCCTCCGGGTCGAGGCCGTGGGCATGTGTCACAGCGACATCGACCACATGAACGGCATCATCCACACGCCGTGGGGCGGCGCCTACCCCTCGGTGCCCGGGCACGAGATCGTCGGCCGCATCGACGCGATCACCGACGACGCCCGCAAGCGTTGGGGTGTGATGGAGGGCCAGCGGGTCGCGGTGCGCGAGTCGGTGCCGCTTCCCGGCGGCATCCGGGTCTACGGACACGACTTCGGTGTGGACGAGCGCTCCGGCCTGCTCGGCGGGTACGCCGACTACATGGAACTGCTGCCCGAGACGCTGGTCGAGCCACTGCCCGAGGACGTGCCGGCCGACGAGCTCACGCTGTGGGAGCCGCTGGCGATCGCCGTGCGGTGGGCCACCGCGGTGAAGCCAGGTGACTCCGTGGCCATCCTGGGCCCGGGGCACCTCGGTCTGGCCGCGGTGTCGGCCGCCCGCGCGGCGGGCGCCGAGCGGATCTTCATCACCGGCACGGCGTCCGACGGGCTGCGGCTCGAGGCCGCGCGCGGCCTGGGGGTCGAGGAGGCCATCGACATCAGCGTCGTCGATCCTGTCGAGCACCTCCGCTCGGTGGTCGAGGACGGGGTGGACGTCGTGATCGACGCGGCGTCGGGGTCCGCCGCGACCGTCACACAGGGCATGCAGATGGTGCGCCGCGGCGGCTCGGTGGTCATCGGCGGCCTCAAGGACCGCAAGCCGGTGGAGGGCTTCATCAGCGACTGGATCCCCATGCGCCAGCTGCACATCCACGCGGGCTTCCCCGGCGATCACGTGAAGACCGCCGTGGAGCTGATCACCCAGGGGCGGGTGCCCACCAAGGAGCTCCTCGGCGAGACGATCACCCTCGACAACCTCGACGACGGGCTGGCCATGCTGGATCGCCGGCTGCCCGATCGCGACGCGATTCGGCTCGCGCTCAGCCTCGCCGACTGAGCATCCGGGCACCCGTGCTCGCCGCTCGCGGCGACCGAGGCCCCGTGGGTCCCGCGCGTGAGAGCGGGCTTCCCGCGTGGCCGCCGCCTAGCGCCCCGGCACCGGAGCAGGCGGAGAATCGGGGCGACAAATGTGACACAGAGCACTATCGTTTAGGTGTATCTCACAGATAGATAAGTGCGCGATTTGCCGCACCCATCACCGTGGTGACGCGACCTTTCCTCGAAAGGCATCCATGACTGCAATCGACCGCCCGGCCGCCGAGCCAGGGACCTGCCCGGTGAAGAACTTCGACTACCGGGCCTCGGGGCCTGTCGGCTCGCACTTCGAGACCTACGACGGGCTTCCGCGAGGAGCATCCGTGGTTTGCAACGATATGGAGCCAGGCTTCTGGACCATGGTGAACCACGAGGGCATCCCCGGGAGCGGGCGATTGAGCTCGTCGAGACGCTCGCTCCCCGCGGCGGGTGCGACTTCATGGAGGACTTCGCGCAGAAGTTCCCCACCTCGATCTTCCTCGAGCTGATGGGCCTGCCAGTCGAGGAGCTTGCGCAGTTCATGAAGTGGGAGTCGGCTCTGCTGCACACGAGCCTGGGCACCCCTGAGGAGGTCCAGGCGTGACTGGACGCCATGACGCACATCCAGGAGCGGTTCCGCACGCTGATCGAGGAGCGCCGGGTACATCCCCTCGACGACACCGTCAGCCGGTCGGCGCGGTTCGAATCCGCGGCGAGCCGGTCGCGGAGAGCGACCGCAGCACCCGGCCTTCTGACCCTATCGCGACGGGGGTCGGTAGTTGAGGAAGCCGGTCTCGCCCGGGCGCGCCTCGGCGTCCTGGCTGATGCGCTCCAGAGCCGCCTGCAGGGCGCTGCGGCGAGTCTCCAGCCGGCTCCGCTCATCGGGATCCGCGCACTGCGCGACCGCGTCCTCGATGGCCCGGACCTCCTGCTGGAGGCGGGTGCCGGACTCGTTGAACGTCAGCAGGTCGTGGTCGTCCTCGTCGGCCCCGTGGGGCTGGGGACGGGCCTCGTCCGCGGTCATGTGCAACACCTCCATTGTTGTGACATAGATTAATAGGTTATATGATGCAACCCACGTCGAGAGAAGGGTCAGCAAGATGCCGCTCCAAGACCACATGCAGATCGTGTCGGTGGACGACCACCTGATCGAGCATCCCCGCGTCTTCTCCGACCGGCTGCCGAAAAAGTTCGTCGCGGAGGGGCCCCGCATCGTCGAGGACGAGCAGGGACGACACGTGTGGCACATGGAGGACGACGTCTTCCCCTACATCGGCCTCAACGCCGTCGCGGGCAAGGAGCCCTCGGAGTTCGGCATGGAGCCACTCCGCTTCGACGACATGATCCCCGGATGCTACGACCCGGTCGCCCGGGTCAAGGACATGGACCTCGACGGCGTCCAGGCGGCCTGCTGCTTCCCGTCCTTCCCCGGCTTCGGCGGGCGGGTGTTCCTGCGCGCCAAGGACAAGGAGCTCGGCCTCGCCTGCATCAGGGCGTGGAACGACTTCCACATCGACGAGTGGTGCGCCTCGGCGCCCGGGCGCTACGTCCCCCTCGCGATCCTGCCGCTGTGGGACGTCCAGGCCTCGGTCGAGGAGCTGCGCCGCGTCGCGAGCAAGGGGGTGCGCACCGTCTCCTTCCCTGACAGCCCGGTGCCGCTGGGCATGCCCTCGTTCCACAGCGACCACTGGGACCCGCTCTGGGCGGTGTTCGAGGAGACCGGGATCCCGGTCAGCCTCCACTTCGGCTCGGGGAGCTTCGTGCCGGGCTTCTCGGCGTCGGCCTCAGCCCTCGCCAAGGGGGGTGCCTTCAAGTCGGTCTCCGAGCGGATGGACCTCGGTGAGGCCAAGGACGAGGCGCCAACCGCGGTCTCCTTCGCGCTGTACGCGACCAACCTGATGTGGACCACGGTCGACCTGATTTTCTCCGGGAAGCTGCAGAAGTTCCCCGGACTGAAGTTCATGCTCGCCGAGGGCGGCATCGGCTGGATGCCCTACATCGCCGAGCGTGCCGACGCCGTCTGGGAGCGGCACCGCTACTACCAGCCCATCGACTTCGACCAGCGCCCGAGCGAGCTGCTCCGCAAGCACTTCTGGGGCTGCTACATCACCGACGAGTTCGGCCTGAAGAACCGGCACGAGATCGGCATCGACCGGATCTGTGTGGAGGTCGACTACCCCCACTCCGACTCGGTCTGGCCCAACAGCCGCAAGCTGATCGGTGAGTCGCTCCTGGACGTGCCGGACGACGAGGTGCACCGCATCGTGGAGCTGAACGCGCGTGACGTCTTCAACTTCCCCCGGCTCTGACGCCGAGCCGGTCCCGATCGTTCGACCGCTGCCCCAGCCGACGCTGGCCAGCGAGAGGTTCTGGACCTCGGGGGCCGACGGGGTGCTGCGCATCCTGCGGTGCCCGGCGTGCGGGTCCCGCACGCATCCGCCGACCCCGCGGTGCCGGACGTGTCACGGGCCCGGCCTCGAGTGGGAGCCGGTCTCGGGCCGCGCAGTGGTACTGGGCTTCACCGTGAACCACCAGCAGTGGCTGCGCGACATGCCGCCGCCGTACGTCGTCGCGGTGGTCGCCCTGGTCGAGGACCCGGCGGTCCGGCTCACCACCAACCTGGTCGGTGTCGAGGCCGAGGACCTCCGGGTCGGGATGCCGGTGCGGGTGCGGTTCGAGCAGAGCGGCGACGTCCACCTGCCGCTGTTCGAGCCCGATCCGGAGCGCGCCGACGCGTGCGTCGACGTGCCGGAGCCGCTGGCGGCTGCGCCGGCCGTCCCCGCGCTGCTCTCGGCGCAGAAGTTCGAGGAGCGGGTCGCGCTCACCGGCGTCGGCCAGTCCGAGGTCGGTCGCCGGCTGATGGTCGACCCCGTCGAGCTCGCGGTGTCGGCCTGCGAGGCCGCGGTCGCCGACGCCGGCCTGACGATGGCAGACATCGACGGCATCTCGACCTACCCCGGGCGTTCGGGCTCGCCCGGCATGTCGGAGGGCGGGGTGCCGCCCGTCGTCGAGGCCCTCGGCCTGCGGCCCACCTGGATCAACGGAGCGGGCGACACCCCCGGGCAGGCGGGGGCGATCATCGCGGCCATGCTGGCCGTGTCGTCGGGCCTGTGCCGCCACGTGCTCTGCGTCCGCACGGTGTGGGAGGCGTCGTTCGCGAGCATGGTCCGCGACGGTCGCTGGGATGCCACCGCGGGCCGGGCCACCGGGATCATGGAGGAGCGGGCGCCGTACGGCGCGATGTCGGCGGCCAATTGGATCGGCATCCATGCCTCGCAGTACTTCCACCGCTACGGTGCCGACCGCTCGCTCCTCGGGACCGTCGCGGTCAGCACCCGCGCACACGCCGGCCGCAATCCTGAGGCGATCTACCGTGACCCGATCACGATGGCGGACTACTACGCGGCCCGGATGGTGACGACCCCCTTCGGCCTCTACGACTGCGACGTCCCGGTCGACGGAGCGGTGGCCGTCATCGTGTCGGCCGTCGAGACAGCGGCGGACCGTCCTCGGCCCGCGATCCTCGTCGACGCGGTCGGCACCCACGTCAGCGAGCGACTGAGCTGGGACCAGGGGACGCTGACTCATGAGCCGCAGACCTGGGGCCCGGCGCGCCACCTGTGGAGCCGCACCACCCTGCGGCCCGACGACGTCGACCTCGCGCTGCTCTACGACGGGTTCACCTTCAATGCGGTGTCCTGGCTGGAGGCGCTCGGGTTCTGCGGTCCCGGTGAGGCCACCGGGTTCGTCGACGGCGGCCGTGCCCTCGCGCTCGACGGGGCCCTGCCGCTCAACCCGCACGGCGGCCAGCTGTCGGCAGGGCGGCTGCACGGCTTCGGCTACGTCCGCGAGGCGATGATCCAGCTGCGTGGGCAGGCCGGTGAGCGTCAAGTCGCCGACTCGAAAGTGGCCGTGGTGACCACCGGAGGCGGCGCGCCGGGCAGCGCGCTCCTCCTGCGGACCAGCTGATCCAGTCCACAGACCCAGAGCGCACCCAGACCAGGGCACCACGGCCCGCTTGCGGCGGGCCGACTACCAACCGAGGAGATGACGATGCAACAACCGATGGCGGGCGTACGGGTACTGGAGGTGGCGCAGTTCACCTTCGTGCCGGCGGCGGGTGCGGTGCTGGCCGACTGGGGTGCCGAGGTCATCAAGGTCGAGCATGCCGAGCTCGGGGACGGCCAGCGCGGCCTGACCAACGTCCTGGGGGTCGAGGCGATCAGTGCCGGCAGCAGCTTCTCCCCGATCTTCGACGGGCCCAACCGGGGCAAGCGCAGCATCGGGCTCGCCCTGGAGAAGCCCGAGGCGCGCGAGGTGCTGCACGAGCTGATCCGGCAGAGCGACGTGTTCCTCACCAACTACCTCCCCCGCACCCGGGAGAAGCTGGGCATCGACGTGGAGGACGTCCGCAAGATCAACCCCGACATCATCTACGTGCGCGGCTCGGGCTTCGGCGGTCGTGGGCCCGAGGCCACCAAGGGCGGCTACGACATGACGTCCTTCTGGGCTCGCGGCGGCAGCGGCGCGGGCGCGACCCTTCCCGACGCCGAGCGGCTGACCCCGCTCCCCGCCGGCGGCTACGGCGACAACCTCGGCGGGCTCACCATCGCCGGGGGCGTCGCCGCGGCGCTGTACGCGCGCTCGACCACGGGGGAGACGTCGGTCATCGACGTCTCGCTGCTGGGCGTGGGCGCCTGGGCCACGCAGTTCACGGTTAACCTGGCGCTGATGGCCGGCCAGGTGCCGCCCCGGCCGCCGGTGCCGCGGCACGGGTCCGCGCGCAACCCCCTGGTGGGCAACTACAAGACCGCCGACGACCGCTGGCTGGTGTTCTCGATGCTCCAGCCCGGCCGCTACTGGCCCGGATTCTGCGCCGCGGTCGGGCGTGGTTACCTCCTGGAGGACGAGCGCTTCGCGACCGTCGAGAAGCTCATGGACAACGCCCCCGCCGCAGCCGAGATCGTGGCCCAGATCATCTCCACGATGACCTTCGACGCGGTCGCCGACGTGCTGGACACCATCGACGGGCAGTGGGCGGCGGTGCAGGACTCCTGGGGCGTGGCCAACGACGTCTCCCTACGCGCCAACGGCATGATCGTCACCGTCGAGGACGCCGAGGGCGTCTCGCGTGAGCTGGTCGCGAATCCGGTCCAGTTCGACGAGACCCCGCCCGCGCTCCGGCGCGGCCCTCAGTTCGCCGAGCACACCGACGAGGTCCTCCGCGAGCTCGGCATCTCCGACGAACGCCTCATCGAGCTGAAGATCGCCCGCGCCATCACGTGAGCCGTGGGCGCGGGCATGCTCGCGACCACGGCCCGCTGACCGCCCCTGAGCGCCACGCCCACCGAGGAAGAGAGCAGGAGAAGCAGATGAAGGCAGTCATCGACATGCTGAAGTGCTCGGGGCACGCTCGGTGCTACGGGATCGACCCGGACCTGTTCCAGATCGACGACATCGGCTACGCGCTCCGCTCCGAGTTCGGCGTGTCCGACGGTGCCGAGGACCGGGCTCGCCTGGGCGCGAAGGCATGCTCGGAGCGGGCCATCACGCTGCAGTGAGCGCGGCTGCCGACGCCTTTCGGGCTGCTGCGCTACGGCGTCGCCCCGGACCACGTGACGGTCAGGAGTGCGACCTCGGACCTGCAGCAGGTGCTCGACCGTCCTTCGGTGCGGCTCTTCTGCAACGTCGAGGTGGGGCCGCGACGTGACCGTGGCCGAGCTGCGCCGCCGCTACGACGCCGTCGTGTACGCCACCGGAGCCGACGCCGATCGCGCGCTCGGGGTACCCGGCGAGGAGCTCGCCGGGAGCACCTCGGCGACGTCCTTCGTGAAGTGGTACAAAGCCCACCCCGAAGCGGGCCCCTTCGACCTCACCATGACCAGGAACGTGGTCGTGGTGGGTGCGGGCACCGTGGCCCTGGACGTCACCCGGATCCTGCTCAAGGACGCCGGGGAGCTGCAGGAGGCGGACCTCGCGGCGCCCGTGCTGAGCATGCTGCAGGCGACGCGGTGACCGACGTGCACGTGCTCGCGCGCCGGGGCCCCGAGCACGCAGGTTCTCGACCAAGGAGGTCAACGAAGTGGGGATCCTCGCCGGCGTCGACGTGGTCGTCGGCGGTGCGAGGCCGCTCGTGGACCCGCCGCCGGACTGCACCCCGATGGCCCGGCGCAACCTCGGCTTGCTCCAGACTTGGGCCGAGCGGGAGCCGGCGGGGGCTGCCCGACGCCTGCACCTGCACTTCGGCACCCGGCCCGTGGTGATCGACGGCCCGGCTCGGGCTCGGTCGGCGCGCGTCGCGCGCTCGACGGCACCGCCGCGGTGCTCCCGGCCGACCTCGTGCTGCGCCGTGGGATCGCTCTCGCCAGAGCCCCGGGGTCGCCTTCGACGAGGAGACCTCCACGATCCCGCACGAGGAGCATCGCGTGCTCCGGGAGGCGGCCCAGCCTCGGGGAGTACGCCGTGGGGTGGGCCAAGCGCGGGCCGGTGGGCATCCTGGGGCGGAGCCGGTCGGACGCCGGCGAGACCGTCCGCGCGATCTCAAGGACCGGGAGCGGCTCCTGGCCCCGCGCGTCGCCACCGACGATCCACTAATCAGATGGCTTCGTCGAGAGGCCCGCTCAGTCGAACAGGTCGACGATGGGCTTGGTCTTGAGGTCGTCCTTGAGCAGGTACTGGGCGGCGCCCTGCATGTGCGAGTGCCAGTGCTTCTCGGCGCCGGCGGCGTCCTTGGCCTTCAGCAGGCGGATCAGCTTCTGGTAGGAGCGGATCGCCCGCTGGAAGCGCTCGGGGCTGTCGTCGTCGCTGTGGGAGATCGCGATGCGCGTGCGCAGGTGCGTGGCGACGATGTCTTGGAGCACGGCGCCCTGAGTCGCGAGGGTCTTGTTGCCGCACCGCTGCAGGATGATCTCGTGGAAGTGGTAGGTGAGCCGCGACCAGGTGTCGGGATCGGGCGCGAAGCGGTCCGTCCCGGCCACCTGTGCCTTGAGCTGCGCCACCACCTCGGCGAGGTCGTCCAGGTCCTGCTGGGTGCGACGCCCGGCCAGGAGGCGCGCGCACGGCGGCTCGGAGATCATCCGGGCCGTGTAGACGTCGTCGATGGTGGTGCCCTGGATCTGCAGCAGCAGCCCGACGTACCGGGCGGCCACTGACGCATCGGGAACCATCACCTGAGCGCCGCCCCGACTGCCGCGGCGCACGCTGATGAGTGACTCCGCCTCCAGGATCCGGAACGCCTCGCGGAGCGTAGGGCGGGAGACGCCGAACTGCTCCATGAGCTGGAGCTCGGGGGGCAGGGTCTCGCCGGCCTTGAGCTCCCCGCGCACGATCTGACGACGTAGGTGGGTGGCGATGAGCTCCGCCGTCTTGGGTGCGCGCATGACCACTCCGATGGGGGAGCGCTGCGGGCTGACTGATGGCATGGTGGCCATCCTACGCACTACAATCCGCAGATCAGCATACCTAACTACTGGTATATAACGGCCTGCGGTCAGGCGTTGCCGCCCTTGGGCGTGAACCGCAGTGCCCCGTCGAGACGGATCGTCTCGCCGTTGAGGTAGACGTTCTCCGCGATCTGCTGCGCCAGCTGTGCATACTCCTCCGCGCGCCCCATCCGCTTGGGGAAGGGGACCGCCGCGCCCCAGTAGGCATCGAGCTGCTCGGGGTCAGCGTTGCGGAAGGCGGGCGTGAGGAACGTGCCTGGCGCGATCGTGACCACGCGGATGCCGGACGGCGCCAGGTCGCGCGCCAGCGGGAGCGTCATGGCGACGATGCCGCCCTTGGCCGCGCCGTAGGCGGCCTGGCCGATGGTGCCGTCGTACGCGGCGATGGAGGCGGTGTTGATCAGCACTCCGCGCTCGCCGTGCTCGAGCGCCTCCGTGCGCGCGATCGCCGCCGCCGCGAGCCGGTTGATGTTGTAGGTCGCCTCCAGGAAGATGCCGACCACCCGGGTAAAGGACTCCTGGGGTGCCGGCCGGCTCTCCCGGTCGAGGGTGCGCGGTCCGCCGGGCCCGCCGTGGGCGACCACGGCGATCCGGAGCGGGCCGAGCTCGGCGGCGGCGTCGACGGCGGCCTGGATGCTCTGCTCGTCGGTCACATCGGTGCGCACGAAGAGCGCGCCCGCGCCGAGGTCGTCGGCCACGGCGCGACCTTTCTCCTCATCGAGGTCGCAGACGACGACCTTCGCGCCGGCGGCGTGCAGCCTCCGGCTCGTGGCCGCGCCGAAGCCGCCGCCGCCGCCTGCTACGAGCGCCACCGCGCCACGTATGTCCATGCTCCACCCCTCATCCCGGGCCCGGGGCCTCCGGGCTTGACCATTCTACCGTAGAGTTGAATCAGTTCTCTGAATCAACTATCTTTCGGTGATCGAGTGGGCGAGGAGAGGCACGTCATGAGCAGCGATCACCACGACGACCTGCGTGCCCTGGTCCGCCGGTTCCTTGAGGAGCGGTCCCCGTCCAACGAGGTGCGCCGCCTGATGGACTCCCCGGACAGCCGCGACGACCAGGTCTGGACCATGCTGGCCGCCCAGCTGGGCCTGACGGGGCTGGTGGTCCCGGAGGAGCACGGCGGCGCGGGCCACGGTCCGGTCGAACTGGGCATCGTGATGGAGGAGATGGGCCGCGCCCTGCTGGTGGCGCCGTACTTCTCCACCGCCCTCGCGGCCATGACCCTGGCGTGGTCCGGAGACCAGGACGCCTGCGCCCGGTGGCTGCCGGGCATCGCCGCCGGCACCGTGACCGGGACGGTCGCGCTCGATGACGCGGGATCGGCCTGGGACCCCGACGCGGTGGCCGCACGCGCGCACCACGACGGCGAGGTCTGGCGCGTCAGCGGCGAGAAGCGCTTCGTCGTCGACGGCCACAGCGCCGACCTGCTGCTCGTCGCGGCGCGCGCCGAGGACGAGGTGGCCGTGTTCGCCGTGGCGGGCGAGGCCCCCGGCCTGACCCGCACCAAGCTGGACTACCTCGACCGCACCCGTGACCTGGCGTCGGTCTCGCTGCGCGACGCGCCCGCGGTCCGCATCGCGGGTGCCGGCCCGCACGACTGGCTGGACCGGGTCTACGACCTGGCGCTGACGGCGCTCGCCTCCGAGCAGGTCGGCGGTGCCGCGCGTTGCCTGGAGCTGGCCGTCGAGCACGCCAAGCTGCGCGAGCAGTTCGGGCGGCCGATCGGGTCCTTCCAGGCGATCAAGCACAAGTGCGCCGTCCTCCTGCTGGAGGTGGAGTCCAGCCGCTCGGCCGCCTACCACGCCAACGCCGCGGTGGCGGCCGGCGACGAGCACGCCTCGGTCGCCGCCGCGCTGGCCAACTGCTACTCCGCGGAGGCCTTCGTGCACGCGGCGAAGGAGTGCATCCAGATCCACGGCGGCATCGGCTACACCTGGGAGCACGACGCCCACCTCTACCTGCGCCGTGCCAAGTCGAGCGAGCTGCTCTTCGGGGCGCCGGCCAGCCAGCGTTCGCGGCTGGCCGACCTGGTCGGGATCTGAGGGCACGATGAGCACCATGCACACGTTCGGCACGTCCGAGTCCGACGCGTCGGAGTCCGACGAGGAGTTCCGCGCCCGCCTGCGCGCGTTCTTCTCCGAGCGTCACCCCGGGCGCGCGCCGAAGGACCCCGAGCAGCGCCTCGCCTGGAACAGGGCCTGGCTCGCTACCCTCTTCGACCAGGGCTACGCCGGGCCGAGCTGGCCGCGCGAGCACGGCGGCATGGCGCTGCCGTTCGCCCGGCAGGTGATCTACCAGGAGGAGCTCGCCCGGGCCCGCGTCCCCGGTCCACTCGGCACGGGGCTCGGGATCGTGGCCCCGACGATCATCACCTTCGGCACCCCCGAGCAGCAGCAGCGCTGGCTGCCCCCGATGCTGCGCGGCGACAAGGTCTGGGCGCAGGGCTACTCCGAGCCCGACGCCGGCTCCGACCTGCCCAGCCTGCGCACGACCGCCCGGCGCGACGGGGACCACTACGTGGTCAACGGACAGAAGGTGTGGACCTCGCACGGAGCCGTCGCCGACGTGCTGTTCGCGCTGGTGCGCACCGGCACCCAGGAGAGCCGACAGCGCGGGATCACCTACCTCATCATCGACGCCCACGCCCCGGGGGTGGAGATCCGTCCGCTGCGCGACCTGACCGGTGGACACCTGTTCGCCGAGGTGTTCCTCAACGACGTCCGGGTGCCGGTGTCGGACCGGATCGGGGAAGAGAACGAGGGCTGGCCCCTGGTCCGCACCAGCCTGGGCCACGAGCGCGCCGCGGGCGCGATGAACACCGCGGCGCTGTACCGGCGGGTGCTCACCGAGCTCGAGGAACTGGCGCGGGAGCGTGGCCTGCTCGCGGACCCGCTGGTCCGCGACCGGCTCGCCGACTTCGAGATCCGCGTCCGGATCATGCGCTACAACGCGCAGCGGGTGATCTCGGCGATCATCGACCAGGGCGAGCCCGGCCCGATCTCCTCGGTCTCCCGCCTCCTGATCAGCGCCTTCGAGCAGGACCTCCACGAGTTCGCCCTCGACATGCTCGGACCGGCCGCGCTGCTGGACCGCCACGAGCAGGACGCGGTGCAGCGTGGACGATGGCTCACCGGGTTCCTGCGCACCCGCGCCTCGACGATCGGGGCCGGGACCCGCGAGATCCAGCTCAACACCGTCGCCGAGCAGGTGCTCGGCCTACCGCACGACCCGGCGATGCCTCCGCGCTGACCGGCACCCGACAGGAGACAGATATGCGCTTGGAGCCCGAGCCCGAGCTCGAACGCTTCCGCAGCGAGGTCCGGGCGTTCATCGCCAAGCACGCCCCGGCTGGGCGCCGGCATGCCGGGGTGCGGGCGCCGGAGGCCGCGGAGGTCCCTGCCCTGCGCGCCTGGATCAAGAGGCTGTACGACGCGGGGTACCTCGGCCGGTCCTGGTCGGTCGAGCACGGCGGGCGGCCCGGGGCCAGGCCCGAGCACGGCTACATCGTCGCCGAGGAGCTGGCCCGGGCGCGTGCCTGGGGCGAGATCGGGGCTGCACCGCTGGCCGCCGGTGCGTTGCTGAGGTTCGGGACCGAGGAGCAGAAGCGGCACTTCCTGCCCCGGATCAGGTCGGCGGAGGACCTGTGGTGCCAACTGTTCAGCGAGCCGGGCGCCGGCAGCGACCTGGCCGGCCTGAGCACCCGCGCCCGTCTCGACGGCGACCACTACGTGGTCGACGGCCAGAAGGTGTGGACCACCAACGGACAGCACGCCGACGTCGGCTACCTGCTGGCGCGCACCGACGGCTCGGGCGCCAAGCAGGCGGGGATCACCGCATTCGCGCTCGACATGACCGCGCCCGGCGTCGTCGTGCGCCCGCTGCGCGAGATCACCGGCAGCGCCGACTTCAACGAGGTCTTCCTCGACGGCGTCCGGATCCCCGTCGACCGGGTGCTGGGCGGCGTCGACGACGGCTGGCGGGTCGCGAACGCCAGCCTGGGGCACGAGCGCAGCGGAGTCGGTGCGCGTGGCGTCGAGCTGTTTTCCCAGCTGGAGGACCTGCTCGCGCTGGCGCGCGCCGGGGTCGGCGGCTGCGACCTGGCGGACCCCGCCACGCGGCAGCGGATCGGCCGGGTCGCGGCGCAGGTCCACGTCGCGGACAAGATGAGCAAGATGGTGCAGTCGCGGATGGTCAACGAAACCGAGGACGCCGCCGACGCCCCGCTCGCCAAGGTCCTCTACAGCGAGGTGAACCTCGCGATGGTCGAGCTCGGCGTCTCGTTGCAGGGCGTCGACGGCCTGCGGGTCGAGGGCGACGCCCAGGCCTGGGCGGACGGCTGGTGGCAGGACGCGTTCATGTACGCGCGGGCCTACACCATCGCCGGCGGCGCCAACGAGGTCCTCAAGACGATCGTGGCCGAGCGAGCGCTCGGCATGCCGAAGGAGAAGCGATGACGGCCCAGCGCCGGTACGGCCTGCCGTGGCGGGGCGAGGAGGTCGCGCGCGCGGCCGAGGCCGCCGGCTTCGCGGCGTTCACCAGTGGCGAGTTCGTCGACCACGAGGCGTACTCGATCCTCACCGAGATGGCGATGGGCAGCCGGCAGGCCCAGGTCGGGCCCGGCATCGCCTACGCCTTCGCCCGCACGCCGTACGCCCACGCCGCGGGGATCCGCAGCGCCTGGCGGCACGCCCCAGGCCGGGTCTTCCTGGCCCTGGGGTCGGGGGCATTCAAGATCAACCGGGACTGGTTCGGCGTGGACGCCGACCGCCCGGTCGCCAGGATGGCCGACCTCGTCGGCGCCATCCGCGCCTGGCTGCACGCGGAGAACGGACAGCCGGTGCGCCACGACGGTGAGTTCTACCGCATCGACGCCTCGGTCGGCGCCCCCGTGCTCGGACGGATCGAGGTCCCGATCCTGGTCGGCGGCTTCAACCGGCTGATGGCCACGACCGCGGCCCGCGCCGCCGACGGCATCATCGGCCACGGGCTCTTCACCCAGTCGTGGTGGGACGAGGTGATCCGGCCGGCGATGGCGAAGGGGGCGGCCGACGCCGAGAGGCAGGACCCGGCGCTGGAGCACGGCTGGGTGATCACCGCGATCGACGACGACGACCCCGAGCGGGCCATCGAGGACGCCCGGCGGATGATCGCGTTCTACCTCACGGTCAAGACCTACGACCCCTACGTCGAGCACCACGGCTGGACCGGTCAGGTCGCCGCGATCCGGGAGGCGTTCTCGGCGCGCGACACCCGCTCCATGGCGCGGGCCGTCACCGACGACATGCTGGAGGCGATCGCGGTCTGCGGCACCACCGCGGACGGCCGCGCCGCGCTGGCACGGCGGGCGGGCTCGCTGCCCGGCGACGTCGCCTTCCTGGCGCCGCCGTCCTTCATGGTGAGCGAGCGCCGCGGCCGGGGGTACGCGATGGCCAGCCTCGCCCTGGTGGATCCGCCCGCCCCCCCCGACCCCTCCGAGTAGTCCCGATGCGCTACACCGTGGAGTACCCCATCAGCAAGGTCGGCTACGACCCCGCGCTCGTGGCGGCGGCCGGGATGACCCGCGTCGTGCAGGCGGTCGAGGCGCTCGGCTACGACGCGGTGGCCTTCAGCGACCACCCTGCGCCCTCCTACAAGTGGCTGAGCTCGGGTGGCCACGAGTCCCTCGACCAGACCTCCGCACTCGGCTTCTGCGCGGCGGTGACCGCCCGGGTGCGGCTGATGACCTACTCGATGGTCCTGCCGTACCGGAGCCCGTTCCTCGCCGCCAAGGCGCTGAGCACCGTCGACCGGCTCTCCGGCGGCCGGGTCACGATCGTCGCTGGCACCGGCTACCTGCGCTCGGAGTTCTTGGCGCTGGGCGTCGACATGGACCGGCGCAACGAGCTGTTCGACGAGGGCCTGGAGGTGATGCGAGGCGTGTGGACCCAGGTCCCGTTCCAGTTCGACGGCGCGCACTTCACCGCGCGTGGCGTCGCCTCCCTGCCCGCGCCGGTCCAGCCCGGCGGCCCGCCGGTCCTCGTCGCGGGCAACAGCATGCGGGCCCGTCGCCGCGCGGCCGACAACGACGGCTGGAGCCCGCTCATGGTCCGGCCCGAGGTGGCCCGGACCTCGCGCACGCCCGGGATCGCGACGATCGAGGAGCTCGGCCGGCTGATCGGGGAGGTCCGCGAGGACGCCCGGGCCCGGCACGGCGACCAGGCCCGGCGCACCGTCCAGGTGCACACCCCGCAGGCCGGGTTCCCCCAGCAACCGGGGTCCGTGGAGGAGCATCGCGACCACCTCGGCCGACTGGCCGAGGCCGGGGTCGACTCCTTCCTGGTCCGGCCCCCGGGGGAGGACCTCGACCGCACGCTGGACGCGCTCCAGGAGTACGCCGAGACGTTCGGCGTCTGAGCACCCCGACCGATGAAGGGACGCCGACATGGCAAGCATCCACCACCGAGCCCCGCTCGAGGTCTCGGCGGACACCGCCTGGGACTTCCTGGAGTGCTACGCGCGAGCAAGCGTGCACGTGTTCTCCTCGTGCGTCGGCGAGCGCCTGGTCGACGACTTCCGGGTCGTCACCCTCGGCGACGGCACGGAGATCTGGGAGCGCAACGTCACGGTCGACCCCGTGCACCGCCGGGCGTCGTACACGACCCCGGGCCTGCACGACGCCGAGCACCACCATGCCGAGATGCGCATCGAGGAGGGGGCCGACGGGGTCGCCCACCTGGTCTGGGTGACCGACTACCTGCCGCACTCCCTGGCCGAGGACCGGGCCCCCGTCTACGAGGGACTCTTCGGCGACCTGCTGGCCGCGGTCAACGGCCACCGGGGACCGGCCACGGACTGACGTCCCGGCCGCCCCGGTGGCCCGTCGGCCTCAGTGCAGGCCGCCGTCGACGCGCAGCAGGGCGCCGGTGGTGTAGCTGGAGGCCGGGGACGCCAGGTAGAGCGCCGAGCTGACGATCTCCGCGGGGTCGCCGGCGCGGCCGGCGGCGTTCTTCCACGTCCGCTTGTTCTCGTCGGGCCAGTGCTTGGAGATGTCGGTCAGGAACGGTCCGGCCGACAGGGTGTTCACCCGCACCTTGGGCGCGAACTCCAGGGCGAGCACCGTCGTCAGCGCGTTGAGCGCCGCCTTCGCGCCGGCATACGGACCGAACCGGGGCGAGGGGAAGAGCGCGCCACTCGAGGAGATGTTGATGATCGAGCCGCCGTCGCCGTCGAACATCCGCTGGCCGATGAGCGAGCCGAGGCGGAACGGGCCCTTGAAGTTCACCCCCACCACCTTGTCGAACAGCTCCTCGGTGGTCTCCGCGGAGGACGGGGCGAGGGGGGACATCCCGGCGTTGTTGACCAGGATGTCGACCTTGCCGAAGTGCGCGTAGGCCTGCTCGACCAGCGCGTCGCACTCCTCCCAGTGACCGACGTGCGCGGCGGCGGGCAGCGCCCGGCGGCCGAGCGCCTCGACCTCGTCGGCGAGCTCCCGGCAGCTGTCCAGCTTGCGGCTGGCGATCACCACGTCCGCCCCGGCGCGGGCGAAGCCCAGGACCATCTCCCGGCCCAGGCCGCGGCTGCCGCCGGTCACGAGGGCGACCTTCCCGGTCAGGTCGAAGAGCTCGGCGGGACCCGCCCCGGCGCTCACAGGCCGTACTCCGCGAGGATGTCCGCGTACCGCTCGCGGGCCGCGGCGCGCTTGGTCGGCAGGTGCTCGGTCGGGAACAGGCCCGGCGCCGGCGAGTAGTCCTTGAGCACGCTCTTGGCGACGGCGACCTTGTGCACCTCGGTGGGTCCGTCGGCGAAGCCGAGCTGCGGCACCGCGGCCCACCACTCGCCCAGCGGCGTCTCATGGGTGGTGCCGAGCGAGCCGTGGACCTGCACCGCGCGCTGCATCACGTCGTGGATGACCTGGGCCAGCGCGACCTTGGACATCGCGATGTGGCGCCGGGCGGCGCCGTGCGGCTCGTTGTCGATGATCCAGGCGGTCTTGAGCACCATGAGGCGGAACTGCTCGAGCTGGATCGCCGAGTCGGCGATGAAGCCCTGGACGAACTGGTGCTCGGCCAGCGTCTTGCCCTGCGTACGGCGCGACAGGGCGCGCTCGGCCATCATGTCGAAGGCACGCCCGCACTTGCCCACCACCCGCATGGCGTGGTGGATCCGACCCCCGCCTAGGCGGGCCTGGGCGACCTTGAAGCCCTCGCCGGGCTTGCCGAGGATGGCGTCGTAGGGGAGCCGGACCTGGTTGTAGCGGATGTAGCCGTGGATGCCCTCGTCGAGATCGTCGCGCTCGTTGACGGTGCCCACGTTGCGCAGGATCTCGATGCCGGGGGTCTCCGACGGCACCACGAACATCGACATCCGCTCATACGGCTTGGCGTCGGGGTCGGTGACCGCCAGCACGATCAGGAACGAGGCGTAGCGCGCGTTCGAGGAGAACCACTTCTCGCCGTCGATGACCCACTCGTCGCCGTCCAGGGTGGCCCGGCAGGTGAACTCCTTCGGGTCCGAGCCGGCGTGCGGCTCGGTCATCGAGAAGGTCGACACGATGTGCCCGTCGAGCAGCGGCTGCAGGTAGCGGTCGCGCTGCTCCTGGGTGCCGAACATCGCGAGGATCTCGGCGTTCCCGGTGTCGGGGGCGGCGGTGCCGAACACCGTCGGCGCCCAGTAGGAGCGGCCTAGGATCTCGTTCATCAGCGCGAGCTTGACCTGGCCGTACCCCTGGCCGCCGAGCTCGGGACCGAGGTGGCAGGCCCACAGGCCCTGCTCCTTCACCTTCTCGCGCAGGGGCTCGAGGATGGCGCGGGCGGCCCGGTTGTTCACGTCGTACGGGTCTCCGCCGTGCGGGAAGAGGAGGTCGAGCGGCTCGCACTCCTCGCGGACGAACCTCGCCATCCAGTCCAGCTTCTCCTGGAACTCCGGCTCGGTCGAGAAATCCCACATGGTTCGGCTCCCCATCGCACTCAAGCTTGTGTAATCGTCTTACTGAATGCTACAAGATAGTTATTTAACCGAGCAAGCCCGGCGGGCTCCGAACAACGAGGTGGAGACACGATGACAGTAGGTCAGGCCGACCCCGCCTGGATCGAGGAGCTCGGGCGCCGGGTCGAGGGATGTGTCCCCGACTGGGCGCCCTGCGGCCGCGTCCGGGAGGTGCGCCCGCTGACCGGCGGGACCTCCAGCCTGACCTTCCTGGTCGAGCTCGACGGGGTCCCGGCCGCGGACTCCACGGTCGTGCTCAAGGTGGCCCCGCCGGGGCTGGCGCCGGTGCGCAACCGCGACGTCCTCCGGCAGGCGAGGCTGCAGAAGGCGCTGAACGACGCCGGCCGGCCGATCGCCCCCGACGTGCTGTTCTCCGACCCCGGAGCCCCTCCGGCCGTTCCCCCGTTCATGGCGATGAACCTCGTCGCCGGGGAGTGCCTCGAGCCGCTGCTGCTGCCGGCCGCGAAGAGACCCGCCACAGCGCGGGTCCGCTCCCGCTACCTCGCCGCCGCCCGGAGACTCGCCGAGCTGCACCGGATCCCGCTGGCCGACCTCGGCCTGCAGGACGAGCCGGTGGCCGCCCTCGCCGAGGAGATCGATCGGTGGACCAAGGCCTTCCGGACGCTCCCCGAGGGGCTGCGCGGCAACTTCGAGACGGCCGCCGAGGCGCTGCACGACACGATGCCCCAGGCGCTCGCGCCGGTGGTGAACCACGGTGACTACCGGCTGGGCAACGTCCTGTGCGAGGGCGACGACCTGACCGCGATCATCGACTGGGAGATCTGGTCGGTCGGGGACCCTCGCGTCGACATCGCCTGGCTGACCTACTTCACCGACGACGCGGGGCACCCCGCCGCCGAGCCGGGTCCCTCCGCGGGCACTCCCACGGCCCAGGAGGTGGTCGAGGAGTACCAGGAGGCTCTCGGCGAGGCCCTCCCCGACCTGGACTGGTTCCGGGCGCTCACCCGGTACAAGGAGGCGAGCCTCACCGGTCTGCTCGTCAAGCGCGCGCACAAGGACGGACGCGTCCTCTCGGGGGCGATGGCGCGCATGGAGCCGGCCCTCCCGCGCCTGGTCGACGAGGCGCTGGAGCTGGTGGGGCGCTGATGCGATGCCGGTGCACGCGCGCGTCTCCGTGAGCGGGCTGTGCTTCCCGGAGCTGTCGGCGGTCGAGGTGGTCGCCGCGCTCGGCGTCGGCAACACCTCCATGACGGGCACCAAGCTGCGCGAGTCGGGCCCACCGCGGTCCGCGCCGCCGCGCGCCGTCACGGCGTGCGCGTGGTCTCCACCACCGGCTCCCTCGGCCGGGATCGTCGACCCGGGGAGGACCGTTCGGCCGCGCTCCGGCGGGCCAGCGAGGACCTGGGCCTGGCCGCGGCTGCCGGGGCGACGTGGCGCGTGAGACCGGCCTGGTGCACCAGGTCCAGCTCAGCGACATGGTCTTCGGCGACCGGTCCCTGCCCTGCCGGGCCGTCCCTGGCCGGGGCGACCTGCTGCTGCTCGCGCTGCTGGGCTGGCTGGTCGACGCCGGCTACGGCGGTGTCTTCGAGTGCGAGCTCAGCGGCCCGCGCATCGATGCCCTGGTGCACCGTCGCGCCGCGGCGCTCGGTGTCGAGTGGCTGCACGGCGTCCTGGCGGACCTGGGCGCCTGAGGCCGTCAGGCGAGGTCGAGCGGACCCCGTCCCACGACGTCGAGCAGCAGTGCGGCGTCGGCGCCGTGCTCGTCGGCCAGCGTGCGGCACACCGACACGTCCTTGGCGAGGAAGGGCGAGATGATCCGGGCGAACTCGGCCAGGGGCGGCCGCTGCGCGGCCAGCTCCGCGGCGCGGCTGCCGCCGCTCATGTGGCCGAGGGTGGCCAGGAGCGACTCGGGCGCGATGCCGAGACCCTCGCCGAGCCGGGCGGCGGAGGCGAGCAGCTGGGTGTTGGCCGCGAGCAGCAGGTTGTTGACCAGCTTGGTCGACAGCGCGGCGCCCAGGTCGCCGGACTCGAGCACCGCACTCGCGTAGCACCGCACCGCCGCTGCGGTCCGCGACCTCGCCCACGGGGCGCCGCCGAGCAGCACCGTGAGCGCCCCGGCGCGGATGTCGTCCGCAGTGCCGCTGACCGGTGCATCGACCACCTCCACCTCTAGGTGCCGTCGCGCCAGCCGGCGCAGCGTCTCCACCTCTCCGGTGACGTGCGAGGCGAGCACCGCCCCGGGGGGCAGCTCGCGGCAGAGCTCCTCGGCGACCGCGCTCAGCTGGGTGTCGTCGTACACGCAGACGAGCGCGACCTCGCGCTCGCGAGCGGTCTCGCCCAGGTCGGGTGTCGAGCGCACGCCCAGGCTGGCGAGCCGCTCGCGCACCTCCTGCCGCCTGGCGTGGACAATCAGGTCGTGGCCCGCGGCGGCCAGCCGCTCGACCATGGGCAGCCCCAGCCTCCCGGGCCCCACGAAGCCGATCCGCATCGACGGCACGGCAGTCTCCCTTCCTTGTCCTCCTCGGTCCCCGCGTGGCATGATAACGCTAAATCAACTGACTAATTGGACGAGGAATCGGCAACGTGACGGAAATTGACCTCGGGATGCTCCTGATCCGCCTCGCCCTCGGGCCGATGCTCGTCGTTCACGGGCTGAACAAGGTGTGGGGGCCCGGCGGGCTCGCCGGCACGACGGGCTGGTTCGCGGGGATCGGACTGCGCCCGGCCTGGCTCCACGCCCGGGTCGCTGCGGTCACGGAGATCGGGGCCGGCACCCTGCTCACGCTCGGGCTGCTCACCGGCCCCGTCGCCACCGCCTTCGTGGGGCTGATGGTGGTCGCGTGGCGCACCGACCACCGCGGCAAGGGCTACTTCGTGTTCAAGGGCGGCGCGGAGTACGTCGTGCTGGTGGCCCTCATCGCCGTCGGCGTCGCGGCCGTCGGCCCGGGGGAGTGGTCCCTGGACGCGCTGCTCGGCCTCGATGTCTCCGGCGCCGTGTGGGCGACCGTCGCCGGGGTTGGCGGCGTGCTGGCCGCGGGCCTGATGCTCGCCGCCTGCTACCGCCCGTCCGCCCCGGACGCCCCTCAGCCCTGACGCTTCCCCCGAGCGTTCGCCCCGGAGGCGCCGCAGCCCCTGAGCGGGTCGGAACCGTCGAGAGAAGTAGGAAGCCATGACCGAAGCAGTGATCGTCAGCGCCGTCCGCACGCCCATCGGGACCTCCTTCAAGGGGACCCTGCGCGACACCTCCGCGGAGCAGCTCGCCACGGCCGTCGTGCGCGCGGCGGTCGAGCGCTCCGGCCTGGCCCCCGAGGACGTCGACGACGTGATCCTGGCCGAGGAGCTCGCCGGCGGGGGCGACATCGCCCGCTACGCCGCCGTCGCGTCGGGGATGACGGGGGTGCCAGGTCAGGCCGTCAACCGGCACTGTGCCGGCAGCCTCACCGCCGTGGGCAACGCGGCGGCGACGATCCGGGCCGGCATGGACCGGGTCGTGGTGGCGGGAGGCGCCCACGCGGCCTCGATGAACCCGCGTCTCTCGTGGCGGGTCCCCGGCTCCGAGGAGCCCCGCACCGGCTTTGGCCCGACGTTCCCCTACTACGAGGGCGGCAATGACGACGTGGCCGTGACCGTGGGGTGGAACACCGCGCTGGAGGTCGGCATCACCCGCGCCGAGATGGACGCCTGGGCCAAGCGCTCCCACGACCGCGCGATCGCGGCGATCGACGCCGGCGTCTTCGAGGACGAGATCCTCGAGCTCGACGTGACGGTGGACGGCGCGACCGTGCGGTTCGCCGTGGACGAGCACCCGCGCCGCGGGCTGACGCTGGAGAAGCTCGGGACCCTCAAGCCGCTGCGCGAGATCGACGGCTTCGGCATCACCGCGGGCAACGCGAGCGGGATCAACGACGCCGCATCGGCGCTGGCCATCGTGGCCGACGACCTCGCCACGGAGCGGGGCCTGAGCGTCCTGGCCCGGGTCCGGGCGTGGGCGGCGGTCGGCGTCGAGCCGCACCGCACCGGCATGGGCGCCGTGGAGGTGATCCCGAGGGTTCTCGGGCGCGCTGGCATCCGCGCCTCGGACGTGGACCTGTGGGAGATCAACGAGGCCTTCGCCTCGACGCCCATCGCGGCCTGCCGCCGGCTGGGCATCGACGAGGACCTGGTCAACGTCCACGGGAGCGGCTGCAGCCTCGGTCACCCGGTCGCGGCGTCCGGGGCGCGGATGCTCACCACCCTCGCGCACGAGCTGCGCCGCCGCGGCGGTGGCCTCGCGGTCGCCGCGATGTGCGCGGCGGGCGGCCAGGGCGGCGCCGTCGTGATCGAGGCGTGAGTAGCGGCATGCGGGTCGGCATGCCGCTGAAGTACGCCGGCGGCTTCACCGAGACCGTCGCCGAGTGCAGCAGTACGAGGCGGTGGGGCTCGACATCGTCATGCTCCCCGAGGCCTACACGTTCGACTCGGTCAGCCAGCTCGGCTTCCTCGCGGCCCGCACCTCGACCCTGGGCCTGGGATCCAGCATCCTCAACATCTACTCCCGGACCCCCGCCCTCCTGGCCATGACCGCCGCCGGCCTGGACTACGTGTCCGGCGGTCGGTTCGAGCTCGGCATCGGGGCCTCGGGCCCGCAGGTCGTCGAGGGCTTCCACGGCGTCCCCCACTACGCGCCGATCGGGCGGACCCGCGAGGTGGTGGAGACCTGCCGCACGGTCTGGCGGCGTGAGCCGCTCGAGCACGCCAGGCGAGCACTACCACCTGCCACTGGCCCCGAGCACGGCGGCAGCGGCCTCGGGAAGCCGCTGAAGCTGATCAACCATCCCGTCCGGTCCCAGATCCCGATCACGCTGGCCGCCCTGGGGCCGAAGAACGTCGAGCTCGCGGCCGAGATCTGCGACGGCTGGCAGCCGATGTTCTACCTGCCGGAGGCCGCCGGAACCTTCGCCGGCTGGCTGGCGGCCGGAGCGGCGAAGCGGAGCTCGGACCGGGCCCGGCTGGACATCGTGGCGGGCACCCAGATGCTGATCACCGAGGACGCCGAATGCTGGCCGCGGCAGGCGACGCGGTACGCCGGCAGATCGCGCTGTACGTCGGCGGGATGGGTCCGAAGGGGAAGAACTTCTACCACGAGCTGGCCTGCCGCAACGGCTTCGAGGCCGCGGCGGCGCGATCCAGGACCTCTACCTGGTCGGCCAGAAGGAGGAGGCGGCGGTGGCCGTCCCGGAGGAGCTGGTCCGCGGGGCCGCGCTTATCGGGGCGCCGAGCGAGGTCCGCGAGCGGGTCGCGGCCTTCGCGGAGTGTGGAGTCACCATGCTCACCGTCTCCCCGCTCGCCGCCACCCATCGCCGGCGTCTCGAGGACGTCGAGCGCCTGAAGACCTACGCTGCGGATGCGCGAGGTGTGGCGCAGGCCACCGGTAAGCAGTAAACTGATTAAGCAGATTCAACCTACTGAGCGCAGGTGCGACGAGGACCCGTCGAACGACGGGCACCGCCGCAGGGAGGCAGAGAACCGTGAAGCTTCGAGTCGGGCAGACGCTGAGCAGCGCCGTCGACAACACCGCCGTGATCATCACCCGAGCGCCCGAGGGCGACGTGGAGCTCACCTGTGGCGGTGTCCCCATGCTCGCGCCGGGCACCGAGGCGGGCCCGGCGACGGCGGACCCGAACCAGCTCACGGGCACCCTGCTCGGCAAGCGCTACACCGACGACGCCGCGACCATCGAGCTGCTGTGCACCAAGAACGGCCTCGGCACGCTGGCGCTCGACGGGTCGCCGCTGGCCGTCCAGGCGGCCAAGCCGCTGCCGTCCTCGGACTGAGGACACGTCGATGCACCTGACCATGCTCCTCGAGATGGCCGCCGACGGCTTCGGCGACCGGGTGGTCGTGGGCCCTCGAGCCGGCGGCCTCACCGCCTCCGGCCTGGTAGCGCGAGCCCGCTCAGGGGCCGCCATGGTCCAGGAGGCGGGCGCCGACGCGCTCGTGTACCTCGCGGTCAACGGGCCGGCCTTCCCGGTGGCCATGTTCGCCGCGGCCCACGCCGGCGTCCCGCTCGTGCCGCTCAACTACCGCCTCGGTGAGGACCAGCTGCGGGACCTGCTGGCCAAGCACCCGCGGGCCATCGCCATCGTCGACCCCTCGAGCCGGGACGTGGTCGAGCAGGCCGGCATCGCCTGCCTGGACCCATCGGAGTGGCTGGCCGGCACGGAGGCCTCCCGCGAGCCGGACGAGGCGGCCGTCCCCGAGGAGACCGCCGCCGTCATCATCTACACGAGCGGGACGACCTCGGCGCCGAAGGGCGTCCTGCTGCGCCACGCCAACCTGGTCTCCTACGTCTTCGGCACCGTCGAGTTCGCCGGCGCGGCCGAGAGCGAGGCGGCGCTCGTCAGTGTGCCGCCGTACCACGTGGCGGCGGTCGCGAACGTGATCACGAACCTCTTCGCCGGGCGGCGCACGCTGGTGCTGGAGGCGTTCACCCCGGAGCAGTGGCTCGAGACCGTGCGCACCGAGGCGGTCACCAACGCCCTGGTCGTGCCGACCATGCTCGCGAGGATCATGGACTGCGAGGCCGACATGGAGGTCCCGTCGCTGCGCGCCCTCGCGTACGGCGGCGCCCCGATGCCGGCGCCGGTCATCGAGCGGGCGCTGGGCACTTGGCCGCACGTGGACTTCGTCAACGCCTACGGCCTGACCGAGACCAGCTCCACGGTGGCGGTCCTCGGACCCGAGGAGCACCGCGCCGCGGTGGCCTCGAACGACGCGCGGGTCCGGGCGCGGCTCTCCTCGGTCGGCCGCGTACTGCCCGGCATCGACCTCGAGATCCGCGGCGCCGCCGACGAGCCGCTCGAGCCCGGCCGGACCGGGCGGATCTGCGTGCGCGGCGAGCAGGTCTCGGCAGAGTACGCCGGGATCGGCCGCGCGGTGGACGAGCGCGGGTTCTTCGACACCCGCGACGAGGGCTACCTCGACGAGGAGGGCTACCTCTTCGTCGGCGGCCGGGTCGACGACACGATCATCCGCGGCGCGGAGAACATCGCCCCCGCCGAGATCGAGGAGGTGCTGGTGCGCCACCCGGCGGTGTTGGACGTCGTCGTCTTCGGGGTGCGGGACCAGGACTGGGGGCAGCGGATCGAGGCGGCCGTGGTGGTCCGCCCCGGCATGGCGATCGCCGAGGAGGAGCTGCGCGGCTTCGCCCGCGACATCCTCCGCTCCAGCAAGACCCCGGAGCGCTTCTGGTTCTGGGACGAGCTGCCGCGAACCGAGACCGGCAAGCTGCTGCGCCGCCGGGTCGTCGAGCAGGTCGAGTCGCTGCAGGGCGAGCCGGTCTGACCTGCCGGGAGGCACGGACGGACCGGCGGACCCCGTCGGGTCCCGCCGCGACACAGACTGACAGGGCTGCCTCTCCGGGGGGGGAGGCGGCACCGTCGCAGGAGGGCTACTCGATGAGGGCGACGATCCGCTCGTGGAGCTCAGCCGGGCTCCCGTGCCGCGCCTCGTCCACCTTGGCCCTGCGCAGGTACAGGTGCAGGTCGTGCTCCCAGGTGAACCCGATCCCGCCGTGCGTCTGGAGCGCCTCGCCGGCCAGCCGGGCGATCTCCGGGCCGCTGAACGCCTTCGCGACGCTGGCGGCCAGCGAGGCGTCGGCGGCCCCCGAGTCGAGCGCCATCGCCGCGTAGTACGTCGACGCGCGGACCCCCTTGGTGATGGTCAGCATGTCGGCGAGCTTGTGCTTGACCGACTGGAACGCGCCGAGGGGGCGACCGAACTGCTCGCGGACCAGGGCGTGCTGCACCGTCATGGCCAGCAGCGCCTCGCCGGCGCCGAGCGCGTCGGCCGCGACGAGGACCATGGCCGCGTCGAGGTACCAGCGCACCTCGGCAGGCTCGCAGACCAGCACCCGGTCCCGGGGCAGGCAGGTGCCGGTGAAGGAGACGTCGTACCACCCGCGGGTCTGGTCCAGCCCGGCGTTGCGACGTAGACCGACCTCGCCCAGCGAGGCGGCGTCGACCAGCACCAGCACGTCGCCGTCGGGGCCGGTCGCGCTCACCAGCAGCACGTCCACGGACCCCGCGGCCTGTACGGCGGCGGCGGCTCCGTCGAGCACGACGTCGTCGCCGTCGACGGACATCAGCACCGACCCGTGGTGGGCCCACCCGGCCCGGAGGCCGCCCTCCAGCAGGCCCTCCAGCACGTCGCCGGCGACGCCGGTGGCGCCGGCCGCCAGGGCTCGCGCGACGAGCGCCGTCTCGACGACCGGTCCCGGAGCGACCGCGCGCCCGAGCTCCTCGGCGACCAGGCACAGCTCGACGAGTCCCTGGCCGGCCCCGCCGGCCTCCTCGGGCACCACCAGGCCGGTCCAGCCGAGCTCGGCACCGCGCCGCCAGAGCTTCTCGTCGAGGTCGCCGGCCGACTCGGCGAGGGCCCGGACCGCGGTGGCTGGGCAGTGGGCAGAGAGCATGGAGCGGGACACCTCGCGGAGCATGGCCTGCTCCTCGGTGAGCTCGAAGTCCACGTAGTCATCTTCCGGTGAGAGGTTAGAGGGTGCACTAGCTCTAATGGAATAATATTATCTAACTGTTTCACACCTCGGCAAGGAGAGCCAGATGGTTGACCCGTACCGGACCGTACTCTTCGACGTGTCCGACCACGTCGCGACGGTGACGCTCAACCGGCCCGACCGGATGAACGCCTTCGATCAGACGATGGTGGACGAGTTCCGCGAGCTGTGGCACCGCGTGCGCCAGGACGACGACATCCACGTCGTGGTGCTGCGCGCCGCGGGGGACCGCGCCTTCTGCACCGGCGTGGACGTGGGCAAGGGGCTCGACAAGGCGGAGAACGTGTGGAGCCGCGAGGACCCCGGGCGCGGTCTCGGGCCGAAGCAGAACAAGGTGTGGAAGCCGGTCGTGGCCGCGGTCCACGGCCTGGTCGCCGGCGGCGCCTTCTACTGGCTCAACGAGTCCGACATCATCATCAGCGCCGACGACGCCATGTTCTTCGACCCGCACGTCAGCTACGGGATGACCTCGGCGCTCGAGCCGATCGGACTGGCGCGGCGCATCCCCCTCGGCGAGGCCCTGCGCTGGGCCCTGATCGGTCTCGACGAGCGGATGTCGGCCGAGCGGGCGCGCGAGATCGGCCTGGTCTCCGAGCTCGTGCCGTACCCCGGGCTGTGGGACCGGGCCGACAAGCTGGCGCGGATCATCGCCGCCAAGCCGCCGGTCGCGATCCAGGGCACGGTCAAGGCGATCTGGGAGACCCTCGACCTGGACCGGGAGACCGCCCAGGCGGTCGGGTTCGACTACACCGTCATCGGGAACCCGATCGGGATGTCGCAGGTCTCGAGGGAGACGTTCGTCAAGCCGGAGTGGCGCCTGCGCTGACCCGGCGCACCGTCCGCCCCGGGTGGGGCGGACGGTACGCAAGCCGGGCTCCGGCCCGGGCGAGGTCAGGCGTGGCGGGCGATCTCCAGCTCGAGCAGCTCTTCGAGCCTGTCGGCGGGCGGAGCGGGCAGCTCCACCGGCGCCTGGCGCGTCGGCAGGAGCACGACGGCCGTGCCCGGTGTGGTCGTCTCGCCGCGCTGGTTGAAGCAGCTGACCTCGAGGTGCACCTCGTTGCGGCCGTCGACCTGGACCTTGTCGACCACCTTGCCGCGCACCCAGGTGGTGTCGCCGATGTAGTTGAACTTCCGGTGCTCACAGCGCAGCGAGAACAGCCAGCCGTCGTCGCCCATCCAGTCGGTGACGGCGTGGGTCAGCCAGGTCTCCCGCATCGCCCCGTAGTCGTAGCTCATCGGGATGCCGAGCTCGCGGGCGCGCTCCGGCTCCCAGTGCAGCCGCTGGACGGTGTCGGGGATGTTGCGCGGGTTGCGCGGGTAGAGGCCGGGCGCCTTGCGGCGCACCCGCCGTGAGATGCCGAAGGCGCCGGGAGGGGTCAGCTGCATCCCCCAGCCGGTGTGCCACACGACGACGTCGGTCACCGTGAGTGGGCCCTTGACCCGCTCCTGGATCTCCTCGCCGACGACGACGTCCTCGAAGTAGAGGGTCTGCGCGCCGCGCCGGGCCTCGGCGTCGTAGCAGGCGTCGATCTCGGCGAGCTGCTCGTCGGTGTAGGGGTCGAAGGTCAGCGGATCCTGCTTCTTCGCGGTCTCCCTGGTCGCGTGCCGCTCGGCGTTGATCCAGGTGCCTCGCTGGATCGCCACGACCTGCCCCTCCCCGTTGGCGAAGAGGAAGTCGTTGGTCACGTGCGCGGTGCGCCCGCCGAAGCGGCTGGCCTTCTCCTGCACCCCGACCTGGGCGCGGATCATCTGGCAGCGGTCCCCGTCGCGCAGCGGGCGGTAGTACTCGAACTCCATCACGGCCTGGTAGGAGCCGAGGCCGGCGAACGGGTCGCCCTTGAGCAGGGCGCGCTGCTCGGGGGTGGGGTCGCCGACGGCGCTCTCGCCCATGCAGTACAGGAAGTTCGGCGGGGCGATCAGGCTGCCCCACCGCGTCTTACGGGCGTACTCGGGGTCGCAGTACAGCGGGTTGTCGTCGCCGTAGCCGTAGGCGAAGTGCCGGGTGGCGTCCGCGTGCACCTCGGTGATGTGCGGCGGCCGCAGGCGCTGCGGCACACCGGTCCGCTGCCGGGCCCTCTCGAAGGACGAGGCGTCGAGGACGCCGTACCCCTGATCCTTCTCGTTCGTCGTCACGGCGATCTCCTCTCGCTGGTGGGGGATGGTCAGGTCTTGTCGGCGCCGGCGACGAAGAGCTCGCGCACCCGTCCCCGGCTCACCTTCAGCGACGGGGTCCGGGGGAGATCGCCGACGATCCGGAGCGCGACGGGGCGCTGGTAGCGGGTCAGCCGTCGGGACAGGAAGTCCATCAACTCGTCCTCCTCCGCCGGACCGGAGAGGGTCACCGCGACCACCGGAACCTCGCCGAGACGGTCGTCGGGAAGCCCGACGGCGGAGGCCTCGAGGACGGCCGGGTGCTGCTCCAGCGCCTCCTCGATGACCGTGGGCGGGATCTTGAAGCCACCCCGGTTGATCGCGTCGTCGAGCCGTCCGTGGATGTAGAGGAAGCCGTCCTGGTCGAGCGAGGCGAGGTCGGTGGTCCGCAGCCACTCCCCGTCCCGGGTCGGCACCTGGCCGCCGCGGGCGCACAGGACGCCGATCTCGCCGGCCGCCAGGGTGTGCCCCTCGTCCCGGTCGACGACCTGCAGCTCGATGCCGGGGTGTGCGCGGCCCACGCTGCCGCGCTTCTGCGAGCCCCACTTCTGCTTGTCCCGCAGCGACCACCCGGCGACGGCGCCGGCGAACTCGGTGGCTCCGTAGGTCGAGAGCACCGGGATGCCATACCTCTCCTCGAAGGCCTCGGCCAGCTCGGGGGAGAGGGGAGCGCTGCCCGAGCCCACGGCCCGGATGCTCTCGAAGGTCGACGACGGCAGGTCCGCGTCCAGCACCATGCGCAGCGCGGTCGGCGCCAGGCGGACGTGCGCGGGCCGGTGGCGGCGCACGACCTCGGCCCATCCCTGGACGTCGAACCTCTCCAGGAGGGCGACCGTGCGGCCCTCGACGGCGTGCGCGATGACGAAGTACAGCCCGCTGATGTGGGCCAGCGAGGCCCACAGGATGGCGGTGCGGGAGTGCAGGCGGGGCTCGGACGCATCGTCGACCTGGGTGCCGGCGGCGCGGAAGGCCGCCACCATCTGCAGGTAGGAGAGGGCCACGCGCTTCGGCCGCCCGGTGGTGCCGCTGGTCATCATCAGCACCGCGAGGTCGCCTGCCGGCCGGGCCGCGGGCTCGGGCGTCCCCTCGGCCGGCAGCGGCGTCAGGGCGCGGTCGGCCCCGCTGCGCACCACGATCGCGCCGACCTGCTCGGCGGCGTCGCGCAGGGAGTCGCGCGACCAGTCGTCGTCCTCGGCCACGATCACGTCGGGCGCCAGGTCGATGACGTCCTCGGCGAGCCCGGCGTCGCCCAGGTGGGGGCTCAGGGTGATCAGCGCCCGCCCGCCGGCGATCGTGGCCAGGACCGCGCACAGCGGACCGGGGCGGTTGCGCAGCACGATGCCCACCCGGCGGGCCTGCGGGTACGGCGCCAGCATGGCGTCGAGGTCGTCGATGGCCTGGCGCACGTGCTGCCACGTGTAGGTCGCGTCGCCGAAGGTGAAGGCGGTCGCCTCGGGATCGACGGCCGCCACCCGACGGATGCGCTGGGACAGCAGAGCACGGGCCGTGTCCTCGGCGCGGTTCGCAGAGTCGGAGGTGCTCATGCTGGCCTTTCGGAAGACGGCAGGGCCGGGGCGTCCCGGGCGCGTGGCGCGGGCTGGCAGGTCCAGGGGCGCCGATGACCGTCGAAGTATAGGTACAATCAGATAACTAATCCAAGGCTATCGAAGAATAGGTGAGGCACATGTCGACGGTGCACCTCGATGAGGACGAGCAGTCCGTGCGCGACGCGGTCCGCTCGTTCCTGGACAACAAGGTGGCCCCGGTCGTGGCCGAGCACGAGCGTGCCAAGACCTTTCCGTGGGAGCTCCTCGCGCAGCTCTACGAGTTCGGCTACGTCCGCGGCGGCGTCCCCGAGTCGGAGGGCGGCGACGGCCTGACGATGATGATGCAGGCCATCTTGATGGAGGAGGCCGGCCGCTGCTGGGGCTCCCTGCGGACCACGGTGAACGTCCAGGGCATGGTGGCCCGCACCCTCGCCGCCGCCGGCAACGACGAGCAGCGCGCGCGCTTCCTGGAGCCGCTGCTCGCCGGGCGGCGCTTCGGCTGGTTCGGCATGACCGAGCCGGGCGCCGGCTCGGACGCGGGGGCGCTGCGTACGACGGCGCGGCGCAAGGGCGACGGCTACGTCGTCAACGGCAGCAAGCTCTACATCACCAACGCCCTCGGCTGTGACTTCGGCATCCTGTTCGTCCGGGCCATCGACGAGGACGGGACCGACCACGGGGTCACGGCGCTCCTCGTCGACTCGGCCCAGTCGGACTTCGGCGTGCACGACATCCCGCACATGCCGCTGCGCTCGACCACGAGCTGCGAGCTGACCTTCGACAACACCTACGTGCCCGCGGAGAATGTGCTGGGCGAGCTGGGCGGGGGGCTGCGCCTGGGCATGAAGGCCATCAACGCCGGCCGCCTGAACATGGCGATGGGCGCCGTCGGCCTCTCGCAGGCGTGCCTGGAAGCGGCGATCGCCTTCTGTCAGCAGCGCGAGCAGTTCGGCAAGCCCATTGCGGCCTTCCAGCTGGTCCAGCAGATGGTCGTCGAGATCGCGACCCTCACCGAGACTTCGCGGCTGCTCGGCTACCACGCGGCGCGCACCCTCGACGCCGGTGGCCCGGGGCGCTACGAGTGCTCGATGGCCAAGCTCTACTGCGGGGAGTCCGCGGGGCGGGCCGCGACCCTGGCGCTGCAGATCCACGGAGGTGCCGGCCTGATGGAGGAGTCGCCGGTCGAGCGGTACTTCCGCGACGCCCGCGAGGCGACCATCCCCGAGGGCACCAGTCAGATGCAGATCCTGCACCTAGGCAAGGACCTGCTCGGCCACTCGGCCATCCGATGAGCGCGGACGCGGCGGGCGCCGCCGAGGACGTCGTCGTACGGCGCGAGGGAGGGGTGCTGGTCCTCACGATCAACCGACCCGCCCAGCGCAACGCCATCAACGGGGCGGTCTCCCAGGCGGTCGCGGCCGCGCTGGACCTGCTCGACACCACGGCGGAGCTGCGGGTCGGGGTGATCCACGGCGAGGGGCCGACCTTCTGCGCCGGCATGGACCTCACGGCCTTCGCGGCCGGCGAGGTCACCCGGGACCCGGTGCGCGGGTTCGCGGGCATCGTGGAGAAGCCGTCGGCCAAGCCGCTCATCGCCGCGGTCGAGGGCTGGGCGCTCGGGGGCGGGTTCGAGATCGTGCTCGCCTGCGACATGGTCACGGCGGGCGAGGGCGCCCGGTTCGGGCTCCCCGAGGTCAAGCGAGGTCTGGCGGCGCGCGGCGGCGGCGTCTTCCGGCTGCCGCGCCGGCTGCCGCGCGCGATCGCGATGGAGCTCCTCCTGACCGGCGAGCCGATGGGTGCCGCCCGGGCGGCTGAGCTCGGGATGGTCAACCGCGTGGTCGAGGACGGCGCGGCGCTGGCCGCGGCGCTCGAGCTCGGCCGGACGATCGCGGCCAACGCGCCGATGTCGGTGCGCGCGTCCAAGCGGGTCGCGCTGGACTCGGCCGACTGGCCCGAGGCGGAGTGCTTCGCGCGGCAGCGCGAGCACCTCGAGCCGGTGTTCGCCTCGGAGGACGCCGCGGAGGGGGTGGCAGCGTTCAAGGAGCGCCGCGACCCGGTCTGGAGCGACCGGTGACCGAGCCGACGGCGGCGTCGCCGGGCCGTGCTCTGAGCGGCACCACGGTCGTGTGCCTGGCCAGCCTGGGGCCGGTGCCGTACGCGACCATGCTCCTGGGCGACCTGGGGGCGAGCGTGATCCGCGTGGACCGCGCGGACCGGCCCGGCGGGGTGACCGGGCTGCGCCTGGAGGACGACCCGCGCACCCGGGGCCACCGCGGCATCGGGATCGACCTGCGCCAGTCCTCGGGGCGCGAGCTGCTCGCGTCGCTGCTCACGCGGGCCGACGTATTCCTCGAGGGGATGCGCCCCGGTGCCGCCGAGCGTCTGGGCCTGGGGCCCGACGACCTCCTCGCCGCCGACCCGCGCCTGGTCTACGGAAGAGCCACCGGCTGGGGACAGACCGGGCCCCGCGCGCTGCGGGCGGGCCACGACATCAACTACGCCGGCCTCGCCGGCGGCCTCTACCCCGTCGGGCCGGCCGACCGGCCGCCGTACCCGCCGCTGAACATGCTGGCCGACTTCGGCGGCGGCGGCACCTTCCTGGCACTCGGCGTGCTCGCGGCCCTCCTGCAGCGCGGCAGCACCGGGCGCGGCCAGGTGGTGGACGCGGCGATGGTGGACGGGGTCGCCTCCCTGACCGCGATGATGCAGGGCATGGTCGCGGCGGGGCTGTGGAGCGATCGCCGCGGGGACAACCTCCTCGACGGGTCCGCCCCCTTCTACCGGGCCTATGAGACCTCCGACCGGCACTTCGTCGCCGTGGGAGCGCTGGAGCCGCAGTTCTACGCCGACCTCCTCGACGGGCTCGGGCTGGTCGCCGAGGAGTGGCCTCAGCAGGACTCCGAGCGGTGGCCAGCGCTGGAGGAGGAGCTGGCCCGGATCTTCGGCTCCCGGACCAGGGCGGAGTGGCAGTCCGTCTTCGACGGGCGCGACGCCTGCGTCACGCCCGTGCTGTCGCTCGCGGAGGCGGCCGCGTCCGAGGAGCTGCGGGCGCGCGAAACCTTCGTCGACTGGCGCGGGGTGCCGCAGCCGGCGCCGGCGCCGCGGCTCTCGGCGTCCCCTCCGGTCGACCTGCCCCGCAGCGGCTGGTGCAGCCACACCGACCAGGTGCTGGCGGAGCTCGGCCACAGCGCCCCGGAGATCGCAGAGCTGCGCGAGAGGAAGGTCGTCGCATGAGCGAGCACGACGGCAGGGTCGCGCTGCTGGCGGTGCGCGGGCTCACCGCGTCGTTCGCCCACGAGTTGGGGGGCGACCGGATCCGGGTCAACGCCATCGCGCCCGGGCTCATCTTCACCGACACGATCCGCGCGGAGCTCGCGCCGAGCGACGTGACGAGGGTGATGGGGCAGCAGGTGCTGGCGCGCGAGGGCGAGGAGCGCGACGTGGTCGAGGCCCTGCTGTACCTCGTCTCCGACCGGTCCTCCTTCGTCACCGGGGAGACCCTGCGGGTCACCGGCGGCTTCGCGCTGTCGGTGTAGGCGGTTGACACCCGCCGGCGCTCAACCTAAATTCAGATAAATAATTATGCTGTATGACTCGAAGGGAACATGTCGTGCGTGATGCGGTCATCGTCGAGGCGGTTCGGACACCGATCGGGCGGCGCCACGGCACCCTGAAGGACCTGCACCCGGTCGACCTCGCCTCGGACGTGCTGAACGCGCTGATCCAACGGGCGGGCATCGAGCCGAGCGTCGTGGAGGACGTCATCTTCGGCTGCGTGACGCAGATCGGCGACCAGTCGACCAACGTCGCGCGCCTGGCCGTCCTGGCGGCGGGGCTGCCCGAGTCGGTCCCCGGCGTCACCCTGGACCGCGCCTGCGGCTCGAGCCAACAGGCCCTCAGCTTCGCGGCGGCCAGCGTGATGGCCGGCCACTACGACCTGGTCGTCGCGGGTGGCGTGGAGTCGATGAGCCGGGTCCCGCTGGGCTCGGCGCGCACGGTGGGTGAGCCGTTCGGGCCCCGGGTCCGCGAGCGCTACCAGCGCGACAGCTTCAGTCAGGGCGAGGGCGCCGAGGCGATCGCGCGCACCTGGGGCCTGAGCCGCACCCGCCTCGACGAGTTCGCGCTCGAGTCGCACCAGCGGGCGATGACAGCGACCGACGCCGGCGCGTTCGCCGGGCAGCTGGTCCCGATCACCGGACCCGGTGGCACCCTCTCGGCCGACGAGGGGATCCGGCGCGACACCACGCTGGAGAAGCTCGCGTCGCTGAAGCCCGCCTTCGCCGAGGACGGAGTGATCCACGCCGGCAACAGCTCCCAGATCTCCGACGGCTGCGCGGCCATGCTGGTCACCACGAGCGAGCGCGCCGCCGAGCTCGGGCTGCACCCGATCGCTCGGTTCCACTCGGGCGCCGTGGCCGGCGACGACCCGGTCACCATGCTGACCGCCCCGATCCCCGCGACCGCCAAGGTCCTGGCCCGGGCCGGGCTAAGCATCGACGACATCGGGGTGTTCGAGGTGAACGAGGCCTTCGCGAGCGTGCCGATGGCGTGGGAGATCGAGACCGGCGCCGCGCACGAGCGGGTTAACCCGCTCGGCGGAGCCATCGCCGTGGGCCACCCGCTGGGCGCTTCCGGGGCGATCCTGATGACCCGGATGGTCCACCACATGCGCGACCACGGCATCCGCTACGGCCTGCAGACGATGTGCGAGGCCGGCGGCATGGCCAACGCGACCATCGTCGAGCTGCTCGACGCCTGACCCTCCCGACCGTTCCCACCCCTTGCACAGGAGCACTCCCATGAAGCTCGACTCCGTCTCCGCCTTCGTCACCGGCGGCTCGTCCGGCCTCGGACTGGCGACCGTCCGGCGCCTGGTCGCCGCGGGGGCCAGGGTCGGCGTCGCCGACCTGAACCCGCCCTCGGACGCCGACCTCGCCGAGCTCGGGGACGGCGTCGTCTTCATCCCGACCGACATCACCGACGAGGACGGCGTCAATCACGCCCTCGACGCCGCCGAGGACGCGCACGGCACCGTGCGCGCGGTCGTCCACTGCGCCGGACGCGGAGGCGACCGGGTCCGGATCCTGGACCGCGAGGGCCAGCCGGGCTCGCTGGAGACGTTCGGCGACGTGGTGAAGGTCAACCTGATCGGCACCTACAACGTCCTGCGGCTCAGTGCCGCGCGCATCGCCCGGGCCGAGCTCGTCGACGGCGAGCGCGGCGCCATCGTGATGACGGCCTCCGTCGCGGCCTTCGACGGTCAGATCGGCCAGACGTCGTACACCGCCTCCAAGGCCGCCGTCCACGGAATCACGCTCGTGGCCGCGCGCGACCTGGCCAGTCGGCAGATCCGGGTCAACACCATCGCCCCCGGCGTGTTCGACACCCCGATGCTCGCGCGCCTGCGCAGCGACATCCGCGAGGCGCTGGAGAAGACCGTGCCGCACCCGAGCCGGCTGGGCGGGCCCGACGACTACGCGCACCTCGCGCTGAGCCTGCTCGAGAACAGCTACGTCAACGGGGAGACGATCCGACTCGACGGCGCGATCCGGATGGCGCCGCGCTGACGGGTGCTACCCGGGAGGGACCGACGTCGTGCTGATCGACCTGCGCACGCACATTCAGCGCTCGACCGCGGGGGCCCACGACTTCCTGGCCACGCTCGCCCACACGCGTGCGGAGATGGACCGCGCCGGCGTGAGCCGCGTGATGATCGTGCCGTGGCTGCCCGCCCAGACCTGATCGCCCGGGCGGGGGGCCCCCACGAGGACCGTGGCGCGCTGACCGAGCGGGTGCTCGCCGAGTGGCACGAGTACAACGGCTGGGCGGTCGAGGCCGCGCGGTCGGAGCCCGACCGGGTGTCCTGCCTGGTGGGCGTGGACCCCGTGCTGATGGACGCCGCGGAGGTGCGCCGCGACGTGACGCTGCGCCTAGGCCAGGGTGCGGTGGGCCTGAAGGTCTCGCCGATGTTCTTGGGGGTCAGGTTGGACGACCCCGCTCTCGACGTGGTCTGGCAGCTCGCCGTCGAGCACGGCGTGTTCGTGCTCGTCGAGGCCGAGACCGCCTCCTTCCGGGGGCGGCCGGTCTGGGGGCACCCCTCCGCCCTGTGGTCGGTGCTGGAGAGGCGCCCGGCCTCAGCGTGCAGATCGCGCACCTGAGCCGCGGTGGCGAGGAGGAGGTCGCGGCCCTGGCCACGAGGTATCCCGAGGTCCATGCTGACCTTGCGCAGCGGCTCACCGGTCCCTCCGACCCGACGGCGAGCCGGCTGGTGGAGACGATCCGGTCCATCGGGGTCGACCGGGTCGTCTACGGAGCCAACTACCCGCTCACCGACATGGCGGCCTCGGCCGTGGCCTTCGAGGCGCTCGCGCTGTCGGGCGAGGAGCGAGCGCTGGTCTCCCACGGCAACGCGGAGGCCTCCTAGGCCTGCGGGGCGGCTCAGGTCGCTGACCGCAGCTTCCGGAAGTCCCAGCTGACGATCTGGTCGGGGCTCAGGCGCAGCCAGGCGTGCCGCCCGTCGGGCGTGAACGACTCGGTGCCGAGGTACTTGCGGGCGAAGAGGCGCTCCGGCTCGGCCAGGCCCGGGTTCGGCTCCGCACCGCGGGGGACGTCGCCCACGACGGCGACCGCGCCGGACAGCTCCACCCCCCGGAGCTCCGCGAAGTCCTCGCCCGCGTCCACGACCACGGCCACCCGGGGGTCTCGCGCGAGGTCGGTCCAGCGCTTGCTGCGCACCAGCGAGTTCAGCCACAGGGCCTGGCCGTCCCAGACGAACCACAGCGGCGCGACGTGCGGTGCCCCGTCGGCGCCGGCGGTGGCGACCCGGCAGGTGTGCTGGCCGGCCAGGAAGTCCGTGACCTCCTGGGGGGTCATCGCGATCCGGCGGCCTCGGCGCTGGTCCCTCATGCGGCGTCTCCTCGCGCTCGTGGACACGTGTGACAGGGCCCACATACAGACATATGATTCATAACAGTAAGCCACCGTTGCATCTGCCGAGGGAGCTGCCATGCATGAGGCCACCGACGTCGCTGCGCCTCGGCCGCCGGAGGGCGACTGGCTCGGCACGCCGCACCTGCGGCTGGAGCGACGGGGCGCCTTCGCGCACCTGGTCGTGGACCGGCCTCGGGCCCGCAACGCGCTGACCCCCGCGATGTACTTCGGCATCCGCTACGCAGTGCGGCTGGTCGACGCCGAGCCCGCCCTGGCCGGCCTGCTGATCACGGGAGTCGACGACGTGTTCATCCCGGGCGGCGACCTCGGCAAGGACGCCGGGGACGACTGGCTCTCCCTCGGCGGGGTGCCCGGGGCGATGGACGTGCTCCCGTTCGACGTGCTGCGCCAGAGCGTCAAGCCGGTGCTCTCCTCGGTCAACGGGATCTGCCAGGGCGGCGGGCTGATGATCGCCCTGTGCTCCGACGTGTCCGTGGTCAGCGACCGGGCCACCTTCCGGGTACCCGAGCTCCTGCGCGGGATCTCCGACACCTACTACGCGCAGGTGCTGACCAGGCTGATCGGGCCGGTGCGCACCCGCGACCTGATGTTCACCGGTCGCAAGCTCACGGCTGACGAGGCGTTCGCCTGGGGTCTGGTGACCCGCGTGGTGCCCCACGGGCGCCTGCTCGAGGAGTCGCTCGACGTCCTGAGCGAGGTGTGCCGGACGGCTCCCCTGGCTCGCCGCGACATCAAGCGGGTGCTCGACCAGTACGTCGGCCTGCACGACCGCGTCGCGATGTTCGACAGCCTGCAGCGACCGGAGTCGCGCGAGGGGTTCGCGGCCTTCCTCGAGAAGCGTCCGCCGAGCTGGGTGCCCGCCGAGCTGCGGGAGTCGGGTCGTGGCTGACGCGGTCGGCCTGCCGGTGCCCCGGAGCCTCGCGCCCACGGGCCCGGTGCCCTCCGCCGCCGGCCGGGCTCCGGGGTCGATCCGGCGTACCAGCACGATCGACGCCTCCTGGCCCGGCGGCATCGGGGCGGACACCGTGCTGGAGGGCCGGGCGCGCGACCTCGTGACGACGTCTGGCGCCGAGGCCGAGGTGCTGGCCGAGGCGAGCCTCGCGATCACCGTGCGCACCGACCGGACGATCGGCTCGGTGGCCTCCACTCCTGCGCGCCCCGAGCTCGCGGGGCTCGTCGGCGCCCCGACCGGGCGCGGCTACCGCGCCCGGCTGGCCGAGACGGCGCCGGCCGAGGTCGCCGCGTCGTCGCCCTTGCACCTGCTGCTGGACGACGTGCCGGGCGCCGCGCTGGTCTCCGGGGTCGCTCACCGCCGCTGGCACGATCCCGACGAGCTGCTCGTGCACGGGCATCTGCCCGGGACCCGGGTCGTGCGTGGCCTGTGCACCGGCTTTCAGGACGGCTCGAGCGGCCTGGCCCCCGACGGGACCTCAAACCCCTCCTACCGGACCTCGCGGGTCCAGCCGGTCGACGCGCTCGCCGACGAGCTCGCCTGGCACCGCCTGCCGGCCCTGCCGGGCATGACGATGCGCCGGGCCCGGCGGCTCGACGTACGGGTCGAGGGCGGCTCGATCCTGATGGATGCGTTCTTCCAGGACTCCTGCATGGTGCCCGACGGCGGTCGCAAGGCGGTGCACGAGTACACGCTGACCGCGGTCGCCGACCTCGCCGACGGCACCCTGCGCGAGCTCGCGCCGGTGGCCCGCGTGCTCCCGCACCACGAGTGCCCCCTCGCCATCGGCCACGCCGAGGGCGTCGTCGGCCTGCCGTTGGCGCAGCTGCGCCCGCGCGTGCTCAAGCAGCTGCGGTCCACCGCGGGCTGCACCCACCTCAACGACCTGATCCGCTCGCTGGCCGACGTGCCGACGCTGGTGGAGCGGCTGGGCGGTGCGAAGGAGGTCGGCCGATGACCGGCAGGGTCGCGATCGTCACCGGTGCCAGCGAGGGGATCGGACGCGCGATCGCGCTGCGCCTCGCCGCCGACGGCTGGCGGGTCGCGGGAGTGGCCCGCTCGCTCGAGCGGCTGGAGACCCTGCGTGATGAGATCCCGGGCCCGTCGCTGCCCGTCGCCTGCGACGTCGGGCGCCTCGAGGACGTCGAGGAGGCCGTGCGGCGGGTGGCCGACTGGGGTGGCGGCATCGACGCCCTGGTCAACTGCGCCAGCGCCACCCGGTTTGGCACCACCAGCACGCTGACCGACCAGGAGTGGGTGACGGGCTTCGAGGTCAAGGTGTTCGGGGCGCTCCGCCTGATGCGCGCCGCCTGGCCGGCCCTGACCGCGGCCGGGGGCGCGGTGGTGAACATCGGCGGCATCGGCGCCCGTGCGCCGCGCGACGCCGTGGCGATGACCGGGCCGCTCAGCGCCGCCCTCCTCGCACTGACCAAGGTCTTCGCCGACCGCGGGGTGGGCGAGGGCGTGCGCGTCAACGCGATCAACCCGGGCGCGATCCTGACTCCACGCCTGATCGAGATGCTGAGGCAGCGAGCCGATGCCGCCGGCGTCACGCTCGAGGAGGAGATCGCCGCGATGGAGCGTCGCGACCACATCAGCCGGCTGGGACGCCCGGAGGACATCGCCGAGCTGACGGCCTTCCTGCTCTCGCCCGGTGCCGGTCTGCTGCACGGCGCGATCATCGATGCCGACGGGGGAAGGACCAAGGCCCTGTAGCGGTCGTCGGTCACGCGGGACCCCGCTACGCGGTCGGGCGGAAGACGATCGCCCGCTCCTCGGCGCCGGGCACCTCGGCCAGCTCTGCTCGCACCCGTTCGCCGATCCTCGCCGAGGCGCCCGCGTCCCGCAGGATCCCCGGGAGCCGGGGGCCCTCGTCGAGCTCGACCAGCGCGACGACGTAGGGCACGTCCGCCGCGAACGCCGGCACGCTGGGATGGTGCACGACGATGTAGCTGTAGATCGTGCCCAGGCCGCTGACGTTCTCGAACGTCGTCGGCTCCGCGCACCGGCTGCACCGCACCATGGGGCGCGGGATCCAGGCGCGGCACGCCGTGCAGCGGCACAGGGCGATGCGCCCCTCACGGGTCGCCTCCCAGAAGCCCGCGCTGTCGGCGTCGATCAACGGAGCGGGCGGCGGCACCCGGGCGCTTATCGCAGGACCTCGTAGATCAGGGCACCGCCGGCCGGCCCGGCGCCGGCCGTGACCAGCGCGTGCCGGGCGTCGGGGACCTGGCGCTCGCCCGCGTCGCAGCGCAGCTGCAGCACTGCCTCGTAGTGATGGTTCATGCCGTGCAGGTAGCCCTCGGAGAGCAGTCCACCGTGCGGGTTGATCACGACGTCGCCCCCGTAGGTGGCCCGACCCTCCGCGAAGTAGGCTCCCGTCTCGCCCTTGGCGCACAGGCCGAAGTCCTCGACGGTGGCCATCACCGTCCCGGTGAAGCAGTCGTACATGCAGGCGAGGTCCAGGTCGGCGGGGCGCAGCCCGGTGCTCGCCCACAGCCGTGCCGAGGCGTAGCTGGAGTACATGTCGGAGAGGTCCGGGAAGTTGGTCCAGGAGCCACCGTGGGTGTGCGCCTCGCCGAACCCGGCGATGCGCACCGGCGCGTGCCGCAGGTGGCCGGCGCGCTCGGCGGTGGTGATCACGAGGGCGACGGCGCCGTCGGTCTCGAGGCAGCAGTCGTAGAGGCGGAACGGCTCCGCGATCCAGCGCGAGGAGAGGTAGTCCTCCATCGTGATCGGCTTGCGTTGGGTCGCGTGCGGGTTCGCGATGGCGTGGTTGCGGGTGTTGATCGCGATGTGCCCGAAGTCCTCGTCCGTGGTGCCGTAGACGTGGCGGTGCCGCTGGGCGAACATGGCGATCCACATGGGTGGGACGACGTAGCCGTTGAGCGCGGCGAACTGCAGCTCCCCCCGCATCGGCACCGCGGGCCGCTCGCCGCTGCCGTAGCGGTTGCCCGAGCGGCCGTTGAGGGAGCGGAACACGACCACCACGTCGCAGGTCCCGGCCTGGACCGCGGCGACGGCCTGCCCGACCACGGTGACCGCCAGGTTGCCCCCGCCGGTGATGTCGATGGCCAGTCCGAGGTCGGTCGCCCCGATGGCTCGCGCCACGTCCTGGGCCGAGGCGGAGTCGTTGGTGTGGAAGTCGATCACGCCGTCGACCTCCGCTGGCGCGATCCCGGCGTCCTGGAGCGCCGCCCGCGCCGCCTCCGCGCCCATCGCGAGCGGGGTCTGGCCGGAGTCCCGGCTGAAGGCGGTGCGGCCGATGCCGACGACCACGCCCTCGCGGTGCTTCATGATGGACAGCCCTCCACTCGCGGTATCACTTAGTAAGATGATTTCACTCTAGCAATCCCGAGGCTCCGCCATCGAAGCCGCCGACGAGAGGCCCCACTTCAGCATGGTCACCATCACCCGGAGGATCCCGTGAGAGCCGCGCGTTGCGAGGCGTACGGCGGGCCCTCGACCATCGTCATCCACGACATCCCGGCCCCAGAGGTGACCCCGGGTCACGTCCTGGTCGACGTGGCCGCCGCCGCGGTGAACTTCCCCGACCTGCTCTTCATCGCAGACCAGTACCAGGTGTCGGCCGAGCTCCCGTTCACTCCCGGGAGCGAGTTCGCGGGGCGGGTGGCGGAGGTGGGCGAGGGCGTGACCCACGTGGCCGTCGGCGACCCGGTCCACGGCTCGGTGTTCTCGGGTGCGATGGCCGAGCAGGTCCTGGCGCCGGCGACCTCGGTGGCGCGCGTGCCCGAGGGTCTGTCCATGGTGGAGGCGGCGGCGTTCCGGGTCACGTACCTGACCGCCTACCACGCGCTGATCACCGCCGGCGGCCTGCAGCCCGGCCAGTGGGTGGTGGTCCTGGGCGCGGCCGGCGGCGTCGGCACCGCCGCCGTCGACATCGCGACCCGTCTGGGCGCCCGGGTCATCGCCGCCGCCTCGTCGGCCGAGCGCCTGGAGGTGTGTCGGGAGCTGGGCGCCGAGGCCGGGATCGACTACACGAGCGAGGACCTCAAGGCGCGGATCAAGGAGCTCACCGGCGACGGTGCCGACCTGGTCCTCGACCCGGTCGGTGATCGCTGGGCCGAGCCGGCGCTGCGCGCGACCCGGTGGGGCGGCACCTTCGTGACCATCGGCTTCGCCGGCGGCGACATCCCGAAGATCCCGCTGAACCTGGTCCTGCTGAAGAACGTGACGCTGCGCGGCCTCGAGCTGCGCACCTGGACCGTCCGGCTGGCCGAGGAGACCGCCCGCGCGCAGGCAGGGCTCGCCGAGCTGGTGGCCCAGGGCATGCGGCCCGCGGTCTCCGAGGTGCACGAGCTCGACGACGTCGCGCTCGCCCTCCAGCGGGTCGCGGACCGCACGCCGACCGGCAAGGTGGTCATCAGCATCGGGTCGTCCGAGGCCACCCAGCAGCAGAGGAGCCAGTCATGACCGAGCCCGTTCTCGTCGAGCGCCGCGACGGCGTCGTCGTCATCACGATCAACCGACCCGAGGCGAGGAACGCCGTCGACGGGGAGACCGCACGCCGGATCGCGGCCGCGGTCGACGAGCTCGACGCGGACGACGCGCTCCGCGTCGGCGTCCTCACCGGCGCGGGAGGGAGCTTCTGCGCCGGCATGGACCTCAAGGCGTTCCTCCGGGGCGACAGCCCCGCGATCGAGGGGCGTGGGTTCGCCGGCATCACCCTCACCCCGCCGCGCAAGCCGCTGATCGCGGCGGTGGAGGGTGCGGCGATGGCCGGCGGCTTTGAGCTCATGCTCGCCTGCGACCTCGTCGTCGCGGGGGCCGGCAGCAGGTTCGGGGTGCCGGAGGTGAAGCGGGCGCTGGTGGCCGGCGGCGGCGCCGCGCTGCTGCTGCCCCGGCGGATCCCGTTCACCATCGCCATGGAGCTGCTGCTCACCGGGGACCCGATCCCCGCCGATCGCGCGGCCGCCCTCGGCCTGGTCAACCGCGTGGTGCCGGACGGATCGGCGCTCGACGGCGCCCTCGACCTCGCCTCGGCGATCGCGGCGAACGGTCCGCTCGCGGTGGCCGCCACCAAGCAGATCGCCCGGGCCCAGGCGGACTGGACCGTCACCGAGGGTTGGGAGCGGCAGCGGGGGCTGTACGCGCCGGTCTTCGCCTCCGAGGACGCCCGGGAGGGCGCCACGGCGTTCGCCGAGAAGCGCCAGCCGGTCTGGAAGGGGCGCTGACCTCTCAGACGGGCTCGACCGGGGCGACCCGCCGAGCGACCCGGCGGGTCGTCGGGACCAGCGCCGCGGCGAGCGTGGCGAGCACCGCGACCCCGGCCAGGAAGGCGAAGCCGGTGATGTAGGAGCTCTCCGCAGGGTAGCCGGACGGTGACGGGTTGGCGGTGATGATCATGGTGGCCAGGGCCACCCCGATCGAGCCGCCGATCGTGCGGATGTTGGCGTTCATCCCGGTCGCGACCCCGGTGTGCTCTCGTGGCACGGCGGCGATGATCGCGTTCGCCAGGCACGCGAACGTCAGGCCGGTCCCGAGCCCGGCCACCCCGTTGGCCAGGTACATCTGCCACTTCTCGTCGTGCAGGAACACCACCAGCAGCATCCCGGCGCAGGTCAAGATGGCACCGCCCATCATCGTCAGCCGGATGCCGATCCGCCTCATGACACGGGCTGCGACCATCCCGCACAGGAAGGTGGCCACCAGGGAGGGAAGCATCATGTGCCCGGCCTCGGTCGCGGAGACGCCGAACCCGTAGCCGTTGGCGCTCGGCGTCTGATTCATCTGGGGCATGAAGGTGAGGGCGCCGAACGACGCCATCCCGGTCATCAGGGCGACCAGGTTCGCGCTCCACACCCCCCGCAGGCCCATCAGCCGCAGGTCGATCAGGGGGACCTCGATCCGCCACTCCACCGTGGTCCAGAGCGCGAACAGCACCCCCGCGCAGGTCAGGAGGCCGAGGGTCTCGGCCGACCCCCAGCCCCACTGAGGGCCTCGGCTGATCGCGAGCAGGAGGCTGACCAACCAGCCGGCCAAGAGCAAGGCGGGGCCCAGCGGCACGCGCGCTCCGGTGCGGCCCTCGGACTCCTGCACGAGCAGCCAGATCAGCAGCGCCGCCGCCCCGGCGACCAGCGCTGGGAACAGGAAGAGCCAGCGGATGCCGAGTCCGCTCGCGATCGGCCCGGCCGCGACGGTGCCGGCGGCGAAGCCGAAGGCGAGCAGGGACGAGCTCATGGCCAGGGCGCCGGCGACGCGGTGGCTGGGCAGCTCGTCTCGCAGGATCGCGAACGTCAGGGGGATGGTGCCTCCGCCGATCCCCTGGAGAACCCGCGCGGCGATCATCAGCTCGATGGTCGGCGCCGCGGCCGCGGCCAGCGAGCCGACGAGCAGCAAGAGCAGGCTGGCCACCAGCATTCGGCGCTTGCCGAAGGCGTCGCCGAGCCGGCCCATGACGGGGGTGGCTACCGAGGACGACAGCAGGAACGCGGTCAGGAGCCAGGTCGAGCGCTGCAGGTCGGTGTCGAGCTCCTCGGTGATCACCGACAGCGTCGGGATCGACACCGACTGAAGGAACGAGTAGGAGCACAGCCCCACCGACAGGACGGCGAAGAGCGCGCCGGGCCGGGTGTGGGTCCGGCTCGGCGGCCGCTGGCCGGTCGTCTGCTCGGTCGCCGTCATCGCGACCCGGCGAACCACTGTGACGCCGCGCCGCTCGCGTCTTCCGAGCCGGTCGCCGCCGCAACCCTGTCGGCCCACTCCATGGCACACCTCCGCAGTCCTGGCGGGTCGCCGCCGGACGGAACATATCAGTGGTATCAGACAACTAATAATGGTCATTGTCTTCTGGAGCGCCTAGCCGAGAACACCATCAGCCAGATGCAGAACGCGCTGCCGGTGAGCATCCTCCAGCCGGAGGACATCGCCAACGCCGTGTCGTGGCTGGTCTCCGACCAGTCCGCCTACGTCACCGGCATCCAACTGCCCATTGACGCCGGGCATCGCCGTCCGCTGAACCGAGGAGGAGACCGATGACCATCACCGCGCAACGAGGCGATCGAGATCACCGCCACGCAGGCCGAGGCCTAGCGACGCTGGACGCCAGAGGATCGCCGCACGGTGCTCCTGCGCTTCACGGGCCCCCTGGACGCCCACCGCGACGAGCTCGTCCAGTTCGTGGCCTCGGCGGGGGCACCCCGCTGCACTTCGGCCACCGCATGGTCGACAACTCGATCAACTGGACCCGCTAGTACGCCGGCTGGTGCGACAAGCTGAGCGGCGAGGTGCTCTCGACCCTCGACAAGCGGGGCTACCTCTCCTACACCGCGCCCGAGCCCTACGGCGTCATCGGTGCCCTCGTGGCTCGGCGCAGTCGTGGAGGATCCGCCGGATGGGCGACCCGTTCGATCCCGACGTCACTTCGGCCCGGTGCTGCTGGTGTTCAAGTTCGCCACCGAGGACGAGGCCGTCGAGCTCGCGAACAGCACCCAGTACGGTCTGGGCGCCAACATCCAGTCGACTGATCTGACCCGGGCCACCGCCTGGCGGAGCGCCTGCGGACCGGGCGCGTGTACGGCCGCGCGCCCGGTGGGCCGGTCTAGCGGCCGGTCCACTGCGGCTCGCGCCGTTCGAGAAAGGCCGCGATGCCCTCGGCCAGGTCCTCGCTCGAAATCACCCTCTCCACGGCCGCGGCGCTCAGCCGCCAGCCCAGGGCGTCGGCGGCCTCGAGCTGGCCCTCGATCGCCTCCAGGGTCGCCGCGACGGCGACCGGCGACGAGGCGCAGATCTCGCCAGCCAGCGTCACGGCCTCGTCGAGCGCGCCGCCACGGGCGGTGACCCGGTTGACCAGGCCCAGCTCGTGGGCGCGGACGGCGTCGAGTACCGTGCCGGCGATCAGCAGCTCCTTGGCCACTTGCAGCGGCAGGCAGCGGATCGCGCGGAACAGTGCGCCCGAGGACGCGACGACCCCGCGACGGCTCTCCGGCAGCGCGAACCGCGCGGTGCGTGAGGCGACGACGAGGTCGCAGGCGAGCGCGATCTCGAAGCCGCCGCCGTAGGCCGGCCCCTCGACCGCGGCGATGAGCGGCTTGGTGCGGCGGCGCCGGATCACGCCGTACTCGCCGCCGCGCTCGGTGCCCGGGCCGGCTCCGTCCCGCAGGTCGGTGCCGGCGGAGAACACCGACTTGGTGCCGGTCAGGACGCCGACCCGGAGGCTGTCGTCGTCCTCGAGGAGGTTCAGGGCGGCGTCGATGCCGGCGGCCGTCTCCCGGTCGATGGCGTTGCGCTTGGCCTCCCGCTCGATCCGCACGACGAGGATCGACTCGTGGCGCTCCTGGTGCACTGCCATGGGAATCTCCTCAGTTGAACAGGTCGACGACGGGCTGGTTCCGCTGCCCGTCGTTGAGCAGGTATCGGCCGGCGGCGAGCATGTGCGCGCGCCAGTGCTCCTCCGCCCGCTCGGCCTGACCGGCCTCCACGAGCTCGATGAGCCGGGCGTAGGACAGCAGCGCCCGCTCGAAGACCTCGGGGCGGTCGTCGGAGGAGTAGCGCTGCACCCGGCTGCGGACGTGGCTGGCCACGATCTCCTGGAGCACGGCGCCCTGCAGGGACAGGGTCCGGTTCCCCGAGCGCTGGACGATCAGCTCGTGGAAGCGGTAGGTCTGGTCGGCCCAGACGTCCGGGTCGGGGTAGAACGTCTCGCGGGAGCGGACCTCGGCCGACAGGGTGCTCAGCACGTCGGCGAGGTCCTGGAGGTCCTGCTCGGTGCGGCGCTCGGCCAGGAGCCGGGCGCACACCGGCTCGGAGATCATCCGCGCCTGGTAGACGTCGTCGATCGTGGTGCCCTGGATCTGCAGCAGCAGGCCCACGGCGCGGGTGGCGACCGCGATGTCGGGGGTCCGCACCTGTGCGCCCCCGCGGCTGCCGCGGCGGACCCCGATCAGCGACTCGGTCTCGAGGATCCGGAAGGCCTCTCGGAGCGTGGGCCGCGAGACGCCGAACTGCAGCAGCAGCTCGCCCTCGGGCGGCAGGATGTCGCCGGGGCGGAGCTCGCCGCGCACGATCTTCCCGCGCAGGCTTGTCGCGATGAGCTCGGCGGTCTTGGGAGCGCGGATCACCACGCCGACCGGAGCCGGCGTGCTGCTGAAGGTCGTCATCGTGCTCCGATCTGCATCCCCGGGACGGGCACCTCATCATAGTGATCAGTCAACTGTTACTTCGGTTGTCAGATCCTACTTAATAGATTATTAATTGAGGTAGCTCCAGGAGGTAGCGCGTGACGATCATGCCGATCGAGCGAGGCAAGGTGCGCGAGTACGCACGAGCGACCGGGGCCGCACGGCCCGCCTATCTGGAGGACCCCGAGGCGCCGATCCCCCCGACGTTCCTGGCCACCGTGACCTTCTGGACCACGGTGGGCCGCACGCTGGGTGGTCCCGAAGTGCGCCAGGCCTGCGCGGAGATCGGGATCGAGCCGGACGTTCGCAGCCTTCTCTCGCTCGAGCAGGAGTACGTCATCCACGGCCGGGTGCCCCGGGCGGGGGAGGAGCTGCGGGTCGAAGAGCGGCTCCACGGGATCGAGACCAAGCACGGGCGCCGAGGGCCCATGGTCCTGGTCAGGTTCGTCCTGGAGTTCTCCGACGACCATGGCCTCCGCGCGGAGTGCCACTACACCTCCGCGTTCGTGCGCAAAGACGCCGCATGAGCACCCTGGCACCGGGCGCGGTGCTACCGGAGCGCGCCTTCGGGCCGGTCACGATGACCGACATCGTCCGCTATCAGGGGGCGAGCGGGGACCTGAACCCGATGCACCACGACGACGAACTGGCCCGCTCGGCGGGCTACCCCGAGGCCTTCGGCGTCGGCATGCTGGGTGCCGGCTGGCTGGCGGCCTACTGCACCGAGCAGTTCGGTGAGGAGACCGTGCGACGCTTCCGGACCCGGTTCCTCCGCATCGTCTACCGCGGTGACGTCCTCCACGCCGGTGGTGAGGTGGTCCGCGAGTTTGAGGAGGCGGGCGAGCGGCGGGTGGAGCTCCGCCTGCGGATAACCCGAGGCGACGGCGAGGTCGTCATCGAGGGCTCTGCCGAGTTCGCGGTGGCATGACCGGCCTCGAAGTACCACCGGGGCTGGAGCCCTGTGGATCGGGGCCGTCCGCGCCGCCTCGTCGTCCGGGGTCCGTGCGACGGACCAGCACGATCGACGCCGCCTGGCCCGACGGGATGGCCGGGGAGACGATCCTGGCGGGACGCGCGCGCGACCTGGTGACCGCGCGCGACGGATCGGTCCACGTCGTGGCGGCGGCGTCGCTGCGCGTGGTGCTGGACCATCCGTCCCGCGACATCGTCGAGATCGTGAGCTCGCCGAGACTGCCCGCGCTGGCCGACCTCGTGGGCCAGCCTGCGATGGGTGGCCACCGGGCCCGGGTGGTGGAGACGCTGCCGGCCGAGGTGGCCGCGGCCTCGTTGCTCTACCGGCTGCTGGACGACCTGCCGGGGGCGACGCTCGTCTCAGGGGCCGCCTTCCGGCCCTGGTACGGGATCGATCGCTACCTCGAGGGCAAGCAGGAGGTCCGGCGACGGGTGATGACCGACATCTGCACGGGCTACCAGTCGGGGTCCAGCGCCCTCAACCCCGACGGCACGCTGCGCTGGGAGCAGAACCGCGCCCCGGCGGACGAGATCGGAGACGGCGACGACCTTCTCGCCTGGCACCGGCTCACCGAGCCCACGGGGATCTCGATGCGCCGGGCGCGACGGCTCGACGTGGTGCGAGACGAGTCAGGGCTGCGTCTGGACGGCTTCTACCAGGACTCAGGGACGCTGCCGGACGGCGGTCGTACGGCGATCCACGAGTACGTGCTCACGGCGGAGTCCGACGCGGACGAGGTCGTGACATCCGTGTCGCCGGTGCCACGGGTGCTGCCGTACCACGAGTGTCCGCTCGCCACGCTCAACACGACCCGTCTGGTCGGGGGCACCTTGCAGGACCTGCGGACCACGGTGCTGCGCGACCTCGCCGGGCCGGCCGGCTGCACCCACCTCAACGACATGCTCCGCTCGCTGTCGGACGCGCCGGCGCTGGCCCGGACGCTCGCAGCGCTCAGCGCTCAGCGCTCGGTGAGCGGCGCCTCGTCGCGCAGCAGCTCCATCGTCTCGGCCGAGCACGGCGCGGTCAGCAGGGCCGCCCAGCCGTCGACGTAACCGCTGAGCCGCACCGGGCTGATCGCCCGTCCCCGCAGGGCGTGCTCGCTGAGCAGGTTGAGCACGCTGTTGTGGAGCTGGACCTCGCGCGCGCGCCGCAGGCGGTCCGGCACCTGGTCGATGGCTCGCGACACCAGGGTCGTGAGCACCTCCATGGAGCTGTCTGGCAGTTCGCGCGGCCAGAATCCCTCGCGCGCCGCGGCGTTGGTGCTGAGCCGGGCGAGGAACGGCACGAACATCTCGCCGGCCTCGATGCTCTCGAGCAGCGGGCGCACGACCACGAGGACGATCGTGCGCGGGTCGCGGTCCAGGCCCCGGTCCTCGGCCTCCTGGAACAGCGACAGGCGGCGGGCGTCGATGCGCCGGTAGCGGTGGTCGACCAACGCCCGGACCAGCCCTTCCTTCGAGCCGAAGTGGTAGGCGATCGCCGACGAGTTCGACTGCTCGGCCAGGAGCCGGATCTCGCGCAGGGTGACGCCGTCGAGGCCATGGATGGCGAAGAGCTGCTCGGCGGCCTTGAGCAGACGCTCTCGCGTGGCCTGTCCGGCGGCGTGGCGGCGCCGGGTTGCGGGCGGCGGGATCATGGACCACATAGTAAGAGCAGACTCTTAAAAAGTATCGACAGTTGAATCAGTTACTGGAATAGTCGGTTTCCTCGACCGACCCCGCTCCCATCGGAGGACTCGTGATTCCCAAGATCTGGACCAACTCAGGCGACTCGCATTTCCTGGAGCCTGACGACCTGTGGCAGACGCGGCTGCCCAAGGCCCTCGCCGACCTGACCCCGCGGTCGGAGAAGGACGCCGACGGCGAGTACGAGACCGTCCACGTGGACGGGCAGTCGTTCCGTCGCAAGCTGCCCACCTCCGCGGCGATGGAGTTCCTCGAGGAGACCCGCAAGGCGCAGGGCATCCGCGATGCGCGGGTCCGGCTCCGCGACCTCGACGACGAGGGGGTCTGGGGCGAGGTGATCTTCCCGTCCCTGGGCATGTGGGCCTCGACCTTCCGGACCCCCGAGCTCCTGAAGGCGTGCATGCGGGCCAGCAACGAGTGGGCGCTGGAGGAGATCTGCTCGGTCTCGGAGCGGTACGTCGTCACCGCCCAGATCTCGACCCTCCAGGTCGCCGACGCGATCGAGGAGCTCACGTGGGCGGCCGGACAGGGCTTCAAGGCGGTCTTCCTGCCCACCACGCCGCACCCGAGCGCACCCGACTGGCACCGTGACGACTGGGAGCCGTTCTGGCAGGCCGCGGAGGACGCCGGCATGGTGCTGGCCTTCCACATCGGGACCGATCCCGTCGACATGACCGCCGGCGGAGCCGGCGTCGTCTACCGTGGACCCGGCGGCGCGATCATGAACTACGCCGAGACCACGTTCTCGGGTCAGCGGGCCGCGATGAAGCTCGTGGCCTCCGGTGCGCTGGACCGGCACCCGGACCTGAAGGTCCTGATCTCCGAGGGCGGCGCGACGTGGATCCCGTTCCTGGGCGACCGCATGCTCGAGGGCTACCGCCAGCACAGCCGGATGGTACGGCCCAAGCTGAAGCGGGACCCCAAGGAGACGCTGATGACACAGGTCTACGCCTCCTTCCAGCACGACGAGACCGCGGTCGCCGCCTTCGAGGCGATGGGCTACCGCAACGTGATGTTCGGGTCGGACTACCCGCACATGGAGGGCACGTTCGGCCACACGCAGGACACCCTCAAGACGCTGTTCGACGGGGTCTCGGACGAGACCCGCCTGCGGATCACCCAGGGCGCGTTCTTCGAGCTGTTCCCGCACGTCCCGCCGGTCCCCACCGGCGGGGAGGCCTGAGCAGATGGCGACCGACTCCGGGCTGCGTGACGTCGCGATCGTCGGCGTCGGCTCGACGCCGTACTACAAGCGGGGCGAGTCCGCGGGCACGAGCATCACCCAGCTCGCGAGCGAGGCGATCCTCTCCGCGTGCGAGGACGCGGGCCTGTCGGTCAAGGACATCGACGGGTTCGCCTACTACTCGGGGGCCGGCGCGGGCTACGGCGACAAGATGGAGTCGGTCGACTTCATGGAGACGCTCGGCATCCCGGAGGTCGGCTTCTCGGCGACCATCACCGGCGGCGGCGGGGGATCGGCTGGCGCCATCGGCCTGGCCCGGGCCGCCATCGTGGCCGGCGACGCCTCCGTCGTCGTCACGGTGATGGCGTTGCAGCAGCAGAAGCAGCGGCTCGGCACCGTGGTCGCGGCGAAGCCGCCGAGCGTGCAGGGATCGTTCCTGCAGCCCTCCGGCTTGGCCGGCCCGGGCCACATGATGTCGATCCTGGCGCGACGGCACATGCACGACTACGGCACCACCCGCGACGCGTTCGCCGAGGTGGCCATCTCCACCCGGCTGAACGCCCTCAACCGGCCCAAGGCCATCCAGAAGACGCTCCTCACCCGTGAGAAGTACTTCGCGGGGCGGATGATCGCCGAGCCGTTGAGCATCTACGACTTCTGCCTGGAGACCGAGGGCGCGGTCGCGGTGATCACTACCTCGATCGACCGGGCCCGTGATCTGCGGCAGCGCCCGGTCCCGGTCGTCGCCGTCGCCCACGGCGGCAGCCGCGAGTGGGGTCGGGGGTTCTCGTGGTTCGGGATGCCGGACGGGGTCTTCGCCTCCGGGGGACACGCCCCGATCGCGGACCGGGTCTACAAGCAGGCGGGAGTGACGCCGCAGGACATCGACGTCGCGCTGATCTACGACCACTTCACGCCGATGGTGATCATGCAGCTCGAGGACTACGGCTTCTGCGCGAAGGGCGAGGGTGGGGCGTTCGTGGAGAGCGGCGCCATCCGCTACACCGCGGAGCGCCGGCCGGGGACGATTCCGGTCAACACCCACGGCGGGCAGCTCTCGGAGGGCTACGTGATCGGCATGACGCAGATCGTCGAAGGGGTGGAGCAGATGCGGGGCACGGCGATCAACCAGGTCCAGGGGGCCGAGCTCGCGCTCTGCACGGGAGGGCCGGCCAGCCTGCCGGTCAGCGGCTTGATCCTGGGGCGCGACAGATGAGCGCCCGCGTCGCCACGGCGCTGCCCTCGGACCGGATCACCATCACAGCGGACTCGACGACGGAGCCGTTCTGGCTCGCCGCCAAGGAGCGCCGCCTGGTCGCCGCCCAGTGCGGGGACTGCGGCCACTTCCGGCTGCCCCCCACGGCGTACTGCCCCCAGTGCCAGTCCACCGCGGTGGACTGGCCGGAGCTCTCCGGTCGCGCGGTGGTCTACAGCTTCGCGGTCGTGCACGGGTTCCCGGGGCTCCCGGACGCGACGCTGGTGCCGGCCGTGGTCGACCTGCCCGACGCTCCCGGGGCCCGGCTGGTGACCAACGTCGTGGGCGTGCTCCCCGAGGACGTGCGGATCGGCATGGAGCTGGTCGTCGACTTCCATCCCATCAACGACGGCTGGCTGCTCCCGGTGTTCCGGGTGGCCGGTGACGAGGAGAGCTGAGCATGGACGAGGGCTACGACAGCGCACTCGAGGAGAAGCCGCTGGAGTTCCTGACCAGCATCGCCAACAGCGGCGGCACCTGCGACGGTCAGGCGGTCATCCCCGACGGGGAGCGGTACCGGTGCTGGTGCTCGTGCGGCGAGTGGTCGGTCGAGGCGGACAGCCAGGCCGAAGGCCTCCACCTGGCCCGTGTGCACACCGGAAGCCTCCCGGCGTGACCGGCCGGCCGGTCCGGCGCGAACGCGCGTCCTCGCCGAGCGGGGTCGGGGCGCCATGACGTCCGTCGCGGGCGCGCGCGTCCATCCCCGCCTTTCCGTGAGCGCCCTCAGCTCCGTGCGCTGGTCCTTCGAGGAGGACCTCGCGCTGTGGCGGGAGCTGGGGATCGGATGGGCGGGGCTCATGAGCGCCAAGCTGGGCGAGGACGTGCCAGGCAGGCTCGCCCTGCTGGCCGACGCCGGGATGCAGGCCTCCACGGTGGTGGCGCCCCGCTTCGACCTGGCCGACCCCTCCAGCTGGGATGCCTCGAGGCGGCGGCTCGACCGGATCGTCGATGCGGTCGCCGATCACGGAGGGTGGTCGGTCTACCTCACCCCGGGCCGCACCACGGGGGCGACGTGGGACGAGGTGCTGGCGACGCTCAACCGTGCGATGCGGCCCAGCGTCGAGCACGCGCGGGAGCGCGGAGTTCGGCTGGCCTTCGAGCCGTCGCAGCGCATTGACGTCTCCTTCGTCAACACCCTTCGCGACGCCGTCGTCGTCGCCGAGCACACCGGTCTGCAGATCGTGGCCGATATCTGCAACTGCTGGATGGAGCGCGACCTCGCGCAGGTGCTCGCGGACGCCGCCCCGCACATCGGCCTGGTCCAGATCGGCGACGTCGCCTTGGGCGAGGTCGCCCGTGCCGACGACCCGCCGGCCGTCCACCGCGTCCCCTTCGGTGACGGGATCGTCGAGCTGGACCGGCTGCTCGGCTACGTGCGGGAGACCGGATACCAGGGTCCGATGGAGATCGAGCTGATCGGAGCCCGCGTCGAGCAGGAGGGGTACGCCTCGGTGATCTGCCGGGGGCTAAGCGCGGCGGACGCGCTGCTGCGACGCCTGGCCCTGTAGGGGGCCCTCAGCGCAGGTACGTCGCCGGCTGGCGAGCCTCCCAGATCTGGCGGTGCCGGCGGCGCGCGATGCGCCATCCGCCGGCCGTGCGGCGGTGCCCGTCGTCGTACTCGACCGCCCGGGTCAGCAGGGCGGTGCGCTCGCCGTCCTGGACCAGCAGGTGGGCCAGACACGACGTCAGGCTGGTGGCCTGGTCGCCGATCGCCGGGTCGGTCTGCAGGCGGTCCACGCGCATCGTGTGGTGGGAGTGCAGGATCCGGTCCACTCCGGGCAGCGGCACGTCGGCGAACTGGAACATGGTGGCGCGGACCTCCTCGATGCCGTCCGCGATCTTGCGCCCGTCCAGGTAGTCCAGGTGGACGTCGTCGGTGAAGCAGCCGATCACGCCGTCGGTGTCGCGCGCGTCGAAGCACACGGCGTACCGCTCGACGAGGTCGGCGATCGCTTGCCGGTCGCCGGCCGACAGCGCGGAGCTCATCGCTCGCCGGGGGCGGCCGTGGGGCCGAACGCGTCGAGGGCCGCGGCGGCGAGCTGCTCGTCCGACGACATGCGCCAGCGCTTGAGCGCCCCGACCGAGCCGGCGCTGGTGCCGTGACGCATCGGGCCTTCCTCGTTGCAGATCGAGTCCACGATCGACCGGGCGACCTCGGCCGCCGGGGTCGCGTCCGGGAGCTCCTTGTTGCGCTCGAACAGGCGCTTTGCCATCGGCGCGTAGGGCGGGTAGTTCACCGCGTCGGCGACCCGCTTGGTCATCGAGTCGGTGGCGATGGAGCTCTGGGTGGGGCCCGGGAGCACCTCCACCACCCGGATGCCGAAGGGAGCGACCTCGAGGCGCAGCGTCTCGTTGAACCCGGCCACCGCCGCCTTGCTGGCGCGGTACGGCCCGAGGAACGGGATGGGCCGCAGGATCGCCGCGGACGTCACGTTGCAGATCACGCCCGCCCCTCGAGCCCGGAGCACCGGGATCGCCCGCGCGGTGAGGTCGACGAGACCGAAGAAGTTGACGTCGAAGATCGCGCGCCACTCCTGCGCGGCGGTCTCCTCCACCGGCAGGTACGCCCGGCGGATGCCGGCGTTGTTGACGAGGACCTGGAGGCGGTCCGGGAAGCTGAAGTCCCCGGGGTCGGTGACGTCGAGGACGCGGAAGGTCAGGCTCCCGGGCAACGACGCGCAGGCCTCCTCGAGCGGTCCGGCCATCTCCTCGCGCAGGTCGAGCGCGAGGACGTCGGCCCCCCGGGCGGCGAGCTCGACAGCGACCGCGAAGCCGATGCCGCCTCCAGCCCCGGTCACGGCGGCGACGCCGTCCAATGCCATCACGCGCCTGCCGTCGGGTCGGGTCCGGGCACTGGGGATGTCGTGGTCGTCCGGTGTCACGATCGTCTCCTTCGGGTTCGCGGCGGTCATGAGTAGGTCACGGCCGTCGGGGCCAGATGGGCATGCTCGTTGTACGAGATCAGAGTCGTCCCCCGTCGTCCGACGACGACCTTGGAGATGCTGCTGTTCACGACCACCCGGTTGAGCGCGCGCCATTGGGGCTCGCCGCCCGAGGTCAGGGCGGCAGCGATCCAGGCGATGACCCCGGCGCTGGTGAAGACCACCGCGGTCTCGCCCGCGCCCAGGTCCGCGGCCAGGCGGCGCAGGCCGCGCTGGACGCGAGTGGTGAAGTCCGTGAACGGCTCGGCGTACGCGTAGTCGTGCAGCCCCGAGGACCAGCGCGGGATCGCGGTGTCCAGCGGTGAGACCGCTCGTTCCCGCAGGGCCGCGTCGAGCGGCGAGCCGGGGTGCCCCGCGACCTCGAGCACGTCGGAGTGGTCGAACTCGTTCCAGTCCGGCTCTGACTCGACGGCCGGCCCCCATCCGCACGCCAGCGACGCCCCCTCGGCGGTCTGGCGCTGGCGCCGCAGGGTGCCGCTCAGGATCCGCGTGGGCCGGGTGCCGCGCCGGTCCAGCTCCGAGCCGACCAGCCCGGCCTGCTGCTCGCCGAGGGGCGACAGCAGGTCGTAGTCGGCGGCTCCGGTCATCGCCTGGCCATGGCGGACGAGCAGGATCGTCCCCACGTGGGGGCCTCCTCGGGGGTACGCGGGTATTGGGCAGATAATAGAACTGTACACGGCCCGGCCCGATCGTGAGGTCAGTCGTCGAGGTGGTCGCGCAGCGCCCGCATCGCCTGGTCGATGCAGTCCGTGATCTCGGCAGCGGCCTCTGGTGGGGGGTGATCCGGCGGCGGAGCCTGGTCTGCCTCGCGGTCGCCGGCTCGGGGCGCCCGACGCGGCCGGTGCGCGCCCGGTGCAGCCGCCGGGGAGCGGGCCGGCTCACGATCACTAGGATGTGCGCGTCCCTCGGCTCCGTGTGCGCCGAGGAACGGTCCGTCTAGGAGGGGTCCGTGGTGCGGTGCTCGCTCAGCCGCCTGGTTGAGGCCGTCGACGGGCGACCGCCCTGGGCGGACGTCGCGGCACCGCGAGAGCCGTTGCTCCTGATCGATCTCGACGACAGCGTCGGCCTCGACTGGCACGCCGCGGCGCAACGCCGCTTCCTCGAGCGGCTGGGCGCCCCGGGCCCGATCCTCGTCGGCCTTGCCCCCCACGGCGTACCCCCTGGCGCCGCGCCCCTCCTCGAGCGGCTCACCGTCACCGTGGCCCCGTCCGGACCCGGCCGCACCTGGGTCGACGCGGACCCGGTCGCGGGCGTGGCCGCCCTGGAGGATGCCGTCGCCGCCGCCCCCCTGGCCGCCTCCGCGCTCGCGGGGCTGCTGCGCATCACCGACTCCGTGCCGGTCGCCGAGGGCCTGCTCGCCGAGTCCTTCGCCTACTCCACGCTCTTGGCGGGGCCGGAGTTCCAGGCCTGGCGCGCGGCCACGCCGCGCCGTGCGGTGCCCCGGGCCGCCGGTCCCGTCCTCGCCGAGCGGGTCGGAGACGTGCTCCGCATCGCCTTGAACCGGCCGACGCGGCACAACGCCTTCGACACGGGGCTGCGGGCCGCGCTGATCGGGGCCCTCGAGATCGCCCTGGCCGACGGCTCGGTGGCCCGGATCGAGCTCTCCGGTCACGGACCGTCCTTCTCCAGCGGCGGCGACCTGGACGAGTTCGGCAGCGCACCCGACGTCGCGACCGCGCACGTCGTCCGCTCCGTGCACAGCCCCGGCTACCTGCTCCACCGACTCGCCGACCGGACGGAGGTGCGGGTGCAGGGGGCCGTCGTCGGCGCCGGCATCGAGGTGGCCGCCTTCGCGCACCGGGTGGTGGCGCGGGAGGGGGCGTGGTTCCGGCTCCCCGAGGTGTCGATGGGCCTGGTGCCGGGCGCCGGCGGGACGGTCAGCGTCCCGCGCCGGATCGGGCGCTGGCGGGCGGCCTGGATGGCCCTCACCGGCGAGCGGGTGGGCCTCGACCGGGCACTGGCCTGGGGGCTGGTGGACGCGCGTGCCTGAGCCCGACCCGGTCCTGCGGGCCTGGGCGGAGTCCGGCGCGATGGCCTTAACCGGTCGGCCCGAGGGGCCGCCCCTGGTGGCGCCGGGCGACCCGGCCGGGATGGTCGTCCGCGCCCTCGAGGACCTCGGCCGCGCGGTCGCGGCCCGAACAGGTCGCACCCCGGCCCTGCCCGGTCCCGAGGTGCTGGGGGAGCGCGCCGCGATCGCACGCCTGGGTCGCAACGCGCCGTCGTCCTGCGGCGGCGGGTTCCGCTTTCTTCCCACCCGGGACGGCCACCTCGGCCTCACCCTGGCGCGCGCCGCCGACGTCGACCTGCTGCCCGCGCTCGTCGAGTCCGACCTGGTGCGCGGCGCCGGCGAGCAGCCGAGTCGGCGGCAGTGGCAGGCCCTCGAGCGCTGGTCGCGCACCCTGCCCACGCGGGAGGCGCTCAGTCGCGCCCGGCTGCTCGGCCTGGCGGGTGCCGCGATCCCCGAGCCGGGCGTCGTCGCCTCCTCCGCGCCGACACCGGCGGCACGCGTGATCCGGCTCGGCGGTGACCGACGCGTGGCCGAGCGCCCGCTGGTGGTGGACTTCAGCTCCCTGTGGGCAGGCCCGCTCTGCGCCCACCTGCTGTGGTTGGGCGGAGCCGAGGTCGTGAAGGTCGAGAGCTGGTCCCGGCCCGACGGGGCACGGCGCGGACCGGCCGCGTTCTTCGGCATGCTTCACCAGGGGCACTCCTCGGTGGCCGTGCGCCCCGACGATCCCGACGACCTGCGAGCGCTGCGGGGACTCCTCGCGCGCGCCGACCTGGTGATCGAGGCGTCTCGGCCACGCGCCCTGCAGCGGTGGGGGATTGATGCCGACGCCGTCGTCGACGGCGGCACGGGGTGGCTCTCGATCACTGCCAAGGGACGGGCGTCCGACACGGTCGGGTACGGCGACGATGTGGCCGCCGACGCCGGCCTGATCGTGTGGGAGGACGGCTCCCCCCGGCTGTGCGGCGACGCCATCGCCGATCCCCTCAGCGGCGTCGTGGCCGCGGCCGCCGCGGCGCAGGCGCTGCTTCGCGATCGCGCCGCGCTCGTGGAGGTGTCCATGCGCGACGCCGTGCTGGAGGCCCTGAGCCACCCGTCCGCAGGCCGCGCGATCGTCCGGCAGGACGCGACCGGCTGGACGGTGCAGGACCGCCACGGCCATCGCCACCCGGTCCGGTCGCCGCGGGCCCGGCGCGCGAAGGGGACCGCCCCGGCGCTGGGCGCGGACAACGACAGGTGGCTTCGGTAACGATCGCCGCGAGGATCCAGCTGCGCGACGGTCGAGGTGGACGGCCGGCGCGCCGACGTCGACGTCGCCGACGGACGCGTGGTCGCGATCGCCGCCCCGGGAGTGCTGCCCACGCAGGCGGTGGCGCTGCGGGTGCACGGCCGCGGCGGTGCCCTGCTTCCGGGCCTGCACGACCACCTCCACCTCCTGGCCACGGCCGCGCGGCTGGAGTCTGTCGACTGTGGACCGCCCGCGACCGGCAGGCTGGACGCCCTGCGCCGGCGATTGCAGGCGGCTCGGGACGCGCTGCCGGCCGACGGCTGGATCCGCGGCGTGAACTACCAGGAGTCGGTCGCGGGCGAAGTGGGTGACGACCTGCTCGACGAGCTGACCGGCGAGACCCCGGCCCGGGTCCAGCACCGCAGCGGCGCGCTGTGGATGCTCAACTCCGTCGCCTGGCGCATCGTCGAGCCGGGCCTGGTCGCCCGCCTGCGCGGCACCGGGGGGCGAGTGACCCGGGAGTCCCTCGTCCTGACCCTCGCGGTCCTGGGCGAGGTGGGGGCCGCGCCGGGCGACCGGATCGAGCACGGTGCCGTGGTGCCGACCGACCTGCACGAGAGCATGCGCGAGCTCGCCCTGCGGGTCGTGACGCAGCCGGACTTCCTGCGCACTCGGGGCACCACCTACCTGCGCGACGTCGCCCCGACGGCCTGGCCGTGCTCTACCCCCATCGCAGCCTGGCCGACTCGGGGATCCCGACGACGCCGTCCAGTGACGCGCCGTTCGGCGAACTGCACCCGTGGCAGGTCATCAGGTCCGCCGTGTAGCGGCGGACCGCGCACGGGGTGGCGATCGGCGCCGCCGAGGCGGTGAGCCCGCGGACGGCCCTCGCCGGCTACCTCCCACCGGCCGCCTGCCCTGCGCGGCGCCCCGCCGCCTGGCCGAGGGCGGGCCCGCCGACCTGCTCCTGCTGCACGCGCCGCTGCGCTCCGTGCTGGCTGCGCCTGCGCGTGCTCAGCGCCTCTTCGACCACGCCACGAAGCACCTTGGGTGCGACGCCGCTGGCGGCCTGCACGGCGAGACCGTTCGAGACGGTGAGGACGTAGCGGGCCAGGCGGGCAGGGTCCGAGTCGTCTGCCAGGTCGCCTTCCTCGCGAGCCCGTCGGAACCGGGCCTCGAGTCCGGCCCGCGCGCCCTCACGCCACTCGGCGAGAAGGTCGTGGACGACCAGCCGCTCGTCGCTGGCCGCCAAGGCTCCCTGCACTCCCAGGCAGCCGTGAGGCGAGCCGGGCCGCGATGGTGCCGAGGAGGAAGGCCTCGGCGACCCTCTTCGCCGTCGGCTCCAGCGCGGCCCGCAGCGCGTAGGAGCCGGGGCCCGCGGTGTAGCGGTCCAGCGCCTTGCGGAACAGCTCCTCCTTGCCACCGAAGGCGGCATAGAGGCTGGGCTTGCCGATCTTCATCGCGTCGTCAGGTCCGTGAGGCTGGTGGCTTCGTAGCCCTGCCGCCAGAAGACCTCGACGGCGCGGTCGAGGGCCTCGTCGAGGTCGAACTCTCGAGGTCTGCCGATAGGGGCGGTGGGCGAGCCGGCCATGACCGATCCTAGGTTTGTATTCCAACCGGTCCACAAAGAGGTGAGGCGCCGCTTGAGACGTCTGGCCGCTAAGCGTGATGCTCGGTGAGGACCAGCGCGAGGTCGTCGTCGACCTGGGTGCCGGCGTGCTGGAGCAGCTCGTCGACGAGGTGGTCGAGGGCCTGCTCGAGCGAGCCGCGGGACAGGTCGTCGGCGTGCTCGTCGAGGGAGAAGAAGCGCCCCCGGCTGTCGCGCGCCTCGACCAGGCCGTCGGTGTAGAGGAGCATCCGCGCGCCCTCGGGCCAGTCGTGGGTGGTGAGGACCGGGTCGGCGCCCAGCCCGAGCGGCAGGGTGTGCTCGCTGGGCTCGAGACTCGACGCGGTGCGCCCGGCCACCAGCACGGGTGAGGGGTGGCCGCAGTTGGCGAGCGTGACCCGGTCGGCGGTGAACTCCGCGACGATCGCGGTCACGAAGTCCTCGTCGGAGACCATCCCTGCGACGGTGGCGTCCAGCGTGCGGGCGACCGCGCCGATGTCGGTCTCGGTCACCGCGGCGTGCCGGAACGCGCTCAGCACCGATGCCGCGACCTGGACCGCCTCGAGGCCCTTGCCCTTCACGTCGCCGATGATCATCCGCACGCCGTTCGGCGTTAAGCTGGCCTCGTAGAGGTCCCCGCCGACCTGCGCAGCGGCGGTGGCCGAGACGTAGCGAGCCGCGAGGACGACCTCGCCCAGGCGCGCGGGCAGCGAGCTCAGGAGCGCCTGCTGGGCGGTGGCTGCGATGACGGTCATCCGCCGCAGTCGCTCCTCGCGACGGTCGCGCACGACGGCCGAGACGACGGCCAGGATCGCGAGCGCGACCCCGAGCCAGGCCCGCAGGAGCCACTCGGTGCCCGCGGTGCCCTCGTCGAGATAGCCGACCACGAACGCCAGCACCACGCCCGCGACCGCGACGGCGGCGGTGCGCCGGGCGGTGGTGAGCATCGAGGCGATGATCGCGCTGGCCGAGTACGTCGCGGTGAGCAACAGGTCGCGGCGCAGGTCGGCGAGGACCAACAGGGCGAGCACCCCGAAGCCGGCCTGAAGCCCTCGATCGCGCAGGAGGAGCCCCAGTCGTCCGAGAGCGCGGGGTGGCATGCGGGCAGCATCCCAGGTCGCCAGCGGCTGTGAGCCACGAATACACCGGGCGCGGTCCGGAATGTTCCGCAGGCCACACCGTCCGACCCTGGTGGGCGCCGACACCCCGGACCACCTGCCCGGCGGCGATACTGGCCGGCATGGAGGAGCCGCACGCACCCATGCCCGGGGCCGAGGGCCTGGCCGAGCCGATGCGCTCGCGTTGGAGCCCCAGCATCTTCGACGCCCACCACCGCCTGGGCGCCGGCGACGTCGAGACGCTGCTCCACGCCGCGCAGTGGGCGCCCAGCTGGGGCAACCGCCAGCCGTGGGCGCTCCTGGTCGCGGAGCGGGGCTCGGCCGGCCACGACGTGCTGGTGCGCCACCTCAGCCGCGGCAACTCCGGCTGGGTGCCTCGCGCGAGCGTCGTGTTCGTGACCGCCACCCAGGTCGCGCCCGACCCCGACGGGCAGGGCGGGGACAGCCCGGACCACGCCTGCCACGACCTCGGCCAGGCCGCCGCGCACCTCACGCTCCAGGCACAGGCGATGGGGCTGCACGCGCACCAGTTCGCGGGCTTCGACCGGGGGGCGGTGCACGACGAGTTGGGGGTCCCCGCCTGGTACCGCGTCCTGACCGGGATCGCGGTCGGCGTGCGCGGCGAGCCCGCGGAGGTCCCCGAGCGCGACCGCGACCGGGAGCAGAAGGTGCGTCGCCGCCGCGAGCTCGACACGTTCGTATGGGGCCCGCAGTGGGGCCGGCCGTGGAGCGGCTCGTGAGCAGGCGCACCAAGAGCCTCCTGCTGCTGGCGGTGGTGGCACTGCTGGTCAACCTGCCGATCGCCCACAGCACCTGGACGGGGTGGCGCGTGGACCGCGACGGCGAGGACGTGCGCGCGACGGTCACCGACACCCAGCTCGTCGCCGACGACGGTGGCTACCTCGTGGAGTTCCAGATGCCGGAGGACATCGACCCCGATGAGTCCGTGTGGGTCGCCCAGGTCGACCGGGCGACGTACGACGAGGCGATCGCGAGCGCGCAGATCGGCGTCCGCGTGCTGCGCGACGACCCGTCGGCCTACACGGTGGAGGGGCAGTTGACCTCGCGGGTAGGGCTGGTGGTCATGGGCCTGGTGGACCTGCTGCTGCTCCTGGGCGCCGTCCTGCTGTGGCGCGGGCGCGGCCGCGCGGGACACGCGCTGGTGCTGAGGGCGACCGGCGACGTGGAGCGCAGCCCGCCCGGCGCTGGGATCGAGAAGCAGCACGACGGGCAGTACGTCGTGAGCGGCGACGTCGTCTCGCTGGAGGCCGACCGGATCGTGCTCGACGTGGAGGGGCGGGAGGTGACCGTGCTGCTCGAGGGCACCGCAACCCGGTCGGCTACCAGCAGCCCGCGCGCGCCACCGGTCACCTCGTGGGTTGAGTGACCCGCGGTTGGGGAAACGGGGGGCATGAGCACTCTCCAGGACTTCTCCGCCACGGGCATCGACGGCCAGGACGTCGACCTCGCGGCGTACGCAGGCCAGGTCGTGCTGGTCGTCAACACCGCCTCGCAGTGCGGCTTCACCCCGCAGTACCAGGGGCTTCAGGAGCTGCACGGCCGGTACGGCGTCCAGGGCTTCGCGGTCCTCGGCTTCCCGTGCGACCAGTTCCGCCACCAGGAGCCCGGCGACGACGCGGAGATCGCCGGGTTCTGCGAGCGCAACTTCGGGGTCACCTTCCCCCTCTTCAGCAAGGTGGAGGTCAACGGCGACGACGCCCACCCCGTCTTCCAGTGGCTGCGCGCGGAGAAGAGCGGGCTGCTCGGCAGCAGGATCAAGTGGAACTTCACCAGGTTCCTGGTCGGTCGCGACGGCAGGGTCATCGGCCGGTACTCGCCGACCACCGCGCCGGAGAAGATCAGCGGCGACATCGAGAAGGCGCTGGCCGCCTGATGGCCGTCTTCTCCGCGACCACCACGGCCGAGGCCGTCGTGCCCCACCAGCGCTCGTCGATCTGGGACGCGCTCATCGACCCGGCGCTGGTCGGGCGGATGACGCCGTTCGTCAAGCGGATCGAGGACCGCGGCGAGCACTGGGTGTGGTCGATGGTCGGTCTCGAGGTGCTCGGCGCCGGCTTCTCGCCGACGTTCACCGAGCGGATGACGCTCAAGGAGCAGGAGCGCATCGAGTTCCACCACGACCCGGCTGCCGGTGCCAAGGAGCGCGCGGGTGTGACGGGGTGGTACGACCTGCGCGAGGTCGACGGCGGCACCCGCCTCGAGACCAGCATGGAGATCTGCGTCAGCCTGCCGCTGCCACGCGCCGCCGGCCCCGCCGTCCGTACCGCCATGAAGGGCGTCATGGCCACCATGGGCGACCGGTTCTCCAAGAACCTGCTCGAGCACCTCGCGAAGGGCTGAGGGGCTGCAGCAGGGTTATCAGCAGATGCTGAAAAACCTGACGTTCTGGGCCGGAAAAACGGCCCAGAAGGTCAGGGAAATCGCCAGAGGCACCCGGTACGCCGAGCGGGCGGGCCCCAGCGTCCGCTGAGATCCGCCCGCTCGGGGGTCGCTCCGCCTCAGACGCGTGCGGAGCTCTCGCTGTCGAGCTCGCCGAGCTCGTCCTCGGGGTTGCCGCCGTTGAGGTGGGGGCGGACCAGCTGCTCGCCCTCGACGTCGACGTTGGGCAGCAGGCGGTCGAGCCAGGCGGGCAGCCACCAGGCCTTCTCGTGGAGCAGGTACATCAGCGCCGGGATCAGGGCCATCCGCACGATGAAGGCGTCGAACAGGACCGCCACCGCGAGCGCGAAGCCCATCGACTTGATGATCGGCTCGTCGATCAGGATGAACGCCGCGAACACCGAGATCATGATGACCCCGGCCGCCGCGACGACGCGGGCGCTGTTGCGGAAGCCGTCGATGACCGCGTCGTGGGTCGACATGCCGTGTACGTGCGCCTCGCGCATCCGGGTGACCAGGAAGACCTGGTAGTCCATGGCGAGGCCGAACACCAGACCGATCAGGAAGATCGGCATGAAGCTGACGATCGGCTGGCCCTCCACGATCCCGAACATGCCCTCCTGGAACACCGCGACGGTGACGCCGAGCGTCGCCAGCACCGAGAGCAGGAAGCCGAGCGTGGCGGTCAGCGGCACGAGCAGCGAGCGGAAGACCAGGGTCAGCAGCAGGAACGCGAGCCCGACGACGACCGCGAGGTAGACCGGCAGCGCGTCGCTGAGCCGCTCGGAGACGTCGGTGGTGATGGCGGTCAGGCCGGTCACGCCGGTCGTCGTACCCGTCTGCTCCTCGATGTCGCCCTGGCCCTCGCGCAGGTCGGTGAGCAGGTCCTCCGTGGCGGTGTCCTCGGGGCCCGTCTCGGGGGTGATGAGCACCGAGGCGCCGGTGCCCTGCTTGTTCATCCCGACCACCTGGGCGTTCTGGACGTTGTCCAGGCCGGCTGCCCATCCGGCGACCTCGCCGAACGCCGCCGGACGATCCGCCTCAGGTACGTCGCGGGCGTCGACCACCATGATCATGGGCGCGTCGCGACCCGGGCCGAACGCGTCGGCGACCAGGTCGGAGGCCTGGCGCTGCGTGGTCTCGGTCGACGACGTGCTGTCGCTCGGGAAGGCGAGGTGCAGGTTGGTCAGGGGTACGGCGAGCACGCCGAGGCCCACGACGACCAGGACCACGACCGCGATCGGGGCCCGCGCGATGAGGCGCGCCCAGCGGACGCCGTTGTTGAGGATCAGGCCGTCCTCGTCGCGCTTCGGGCGGTAGTGGCGGACCCGAAGGCCGAACGCCTTCGCCTTGGTCATGCCCAGCAGAGCCGGCAGCAGGGTGAGCGCGACGAGCACCGAGATGAAGACGGTGGCCGCCGCGGCGAGACCCATGCTCGCCAGGAACGGGATGCGCACCACGAGCAGAGCGGCCAGCGCGATGATCACGGTGAGCCCGGCGAAGACCACCGCGGACCCGGCCGTGCCGACCGCGATGCCGACGGCCTCCTCGCGGTCATCGGTGTGGTGCAGCTCGCTGCGATAGCGCGCCAGGATGAACAGCGCGTAGTCGATCCCTACCGCGAGCCCGATCATGGTGGCGAGCATGGGCGTGGTCGAGCCGATGTCGGTGAACGCCGTCATGGCGGTGACGCCCATGATCCCGAGCCCGACGCCGATCAGGGCGGTGAGGATCGGCAGGCCGGCCGCGACGAGCGAGCCGAACGTGAGGATCAGTACGAGGAGCGCGACCGCGATGCCGATCAGCTCGGACGTGCCGCCGATCTCCAGCATGCCGGTGGTGCCGGAGCCGTTGGCCTCGACGGTCAGGCCATCGTCGTCGGCCTCGTCCATGACGTCCATGAGGGCCTCGATCGTGGCGGGCTTCACGTCGGCCACCGCGTCGACGTCGAAGTCCCAGGTGATGATGCCGACCCGGCCGTCCTCGCTCAGCGGCGAGAGGGCGGCGGCGTTGGTGCGGGCGTCCTCCACCGGCGAGCCGGCCTCCCTCGCGGCCTTCACCAGCGCGTCCTCCTGCCCCTGCGCGGCCTCGACCGGCCCGGCCAGTGGGGCGTCGGGCATCTGCGGCAGCTTGCCGAGGTCCGCGACGAGGGCCTGGACCTGCTCGGCGTACTCCGGGTCGGACAGCGTGCTGCCCTCAGGCGCCGCGACGACGACCTTCACGGTCGCCTGGTCGAAGGCGTCGACCGCGTCCGGGAACAGCTCGGCCTGGAGGTCCGCGGCCTTCTCCGAGGGGATGCCGGGGATCGAGAACGAGTCGGACATCGGCTTCGACATCGTCGTGGCGAACGCGCCGACGGCGATGACGGCGATGATCCAGCCGGTGAGGAAGAGCGGCCAGCGGCGGAATGCCGTCTTGCCGAGGCGGTAGAGCGCGGTGGCCATGGAGGACTCCTGGTTCGGGGCGGGGAAGGGGGAAGGCGGAAGTGGTTCGGGCTACGGCCGTCAGCCGAAGAGCTCGCGCGCCGCGTGCAGGTTGGCGGTGAAGTCGTCGGGCAGCGAGCGGGCGGGGTCGATCTCGGTGAACGGAAGGCAGCAGTCGAAGATCGCCACGAGCAGCCGGATGACCAGGCGGGAGCGGTCGACTCCGAAGTCCTGGCCTTCGCGGGCCAGGATCATGTCGACGAAGTCGGAGGTGATCTCCTCGAAGCGCTCGTGGACGGCGAGGATCAGCCGCGGGTTGGCGAGGATGACCTGGCGGCCGGCCTCCATGCGCTCGCGATCGATGTCCTTGCCGTCCAGGATCACCCGGACCAGCTCGCCCAGGTCCTCGACGAGGTGACCGTGCGGCCCTCCCTCGAGGAAGGTCGCCATGACCGACGGCGGGATCTCCGGCGGCTTGCCGAGCACGGCGTCGATCTTGCTGGGGAAGTAGTTGAAGAGCGTGCGGCGCGACACCTCGGCGGTCTCCGCGAGCTCGTCCATCGTGAAGCCGTCCAGGCCGCGCTCGTCGGTGAGCCGCTGCGCGCACGCCGTGATGCGGGACTCGGTCTCGAGGCGCCGCCTCTCCCGCAGCGTTGCACTTTCTTCCACGGAGTGCATTCTTGCACTCCGGTCCCAATAGTGCACAAATGTGTTGATCGTCACGTACCCGGGGCGCACGCTCGTGGTGACTTGCCCGTAACGGGCGCGGGGGAGCAGGGTGACGAGGTGTCCCGGAACTTCGCCACCACCTCGTCGTACTCGATCACGATGCGCCTCCACACGGCGCCCGACCACGGGGTGGTGGGCCAGGTTGCCACGGCCATCTCCCAGGCCGGGGGGATCGTCACGGCCATTGACGTGGCGGAGTCCAGCGGCACCCGCCTGGTCCTCGACGTCACCTGCTCGGCCGGCGACGCCGACCACGCTTCCGAGCTCGAGGCGGCCGTCGACGCCGTCCACGGGGTCGAGGTCCACAAGGTCAGCGACCGGACCTTTCTGCTGCACATCGGCGGCAAGATCGAGGTCTCCTCGAAGGTGCCGCTGCGCAACCGCGACGACCTGTCGATGGCCTACACCCCGGGGGTGGGCCGGGTCAGCATGGCGATCGCCGACCACCCCGAGGACGTCTGGCGGTTGACCTCCAAGGGCAACACCGTCGCGGTGGTCACCGACGGCTCCGCGGTGCTCGGCCTCGGCAACATCGGCCCCGGGGCGGCGCTGCCGGTGATGGAGGGCAAGGCCGCGCTGTTCAAGCGGTTCGCCGGGATCGACGCCTGGCCGATCTGCCTGGACACCCAGGACACCGACGAGATCGTCCGCGCCGTCGAGCTGATCGCGCCCGGCTTCGGCGGCATCAACCTCGAGGACATCGCCGCGCCCCGCTGCTTCGAGATCGAGCGCCGCCTGCGCGCGAGCCTGGGCATCCCGGTCTTCCACGACGACCAGCACGGGACGGCGATCGTCGTGCTCGCCGCGCTCACCAACGCGCTGCGGGTGGTGCGCAAGGAGCTGGCGAGCGCCCGCGTGGTGGTCTCGGGCGGCGGGGCGGCCGGCAGCGCGATCGTCACCCTGCTGATCGCCGCGGGCGTCACCGACGTGGTCGTGTGGGACCGCGAGGGCTGCCTCGCGGTCGGGATGGAGGGGCTCTCCCCGGCCAAGCAGCGGCTCGCCGAGAGCACCAACCCGCGCGGGGTGCGAGGCGACCTGCGCGCCGCCCTGGCCGGCGCGGACGTCTTCATCGGCGTGAGCGCGCCGGGCGTCCTGCGGGCCGAGTGGATCAGCGACATGGCGCCCGACGCCGTCGTGTTCGCCCTCGCCAACCCCGACCCGGAGGTCGACCCGGCCGAGGCCGACCGGTACGCCGCGGTCGTGGCCAGCGGCCGCTCCGACTATCCCAACCAGATCAACAACGTGCTCGCGTTCCCCGGCGTCTTCCGCGGCCTGCTCGATGCCCGGGCCTCGGAGATCACCGTCGACATGCTGCTGCGCGCGGCCGACGCCATCGCCCACGTGGTGCGCGACGAGGAGCTCAACTCCAACTTCATCATCCCGAGCGTCTTCGACCCCGAAGTCCCCAGCGCCGTGGCCGCGGCGATCCGCGGCGACCACCGCTAGCGCTCAGCGCGACGACATCCTCTCGGGTGCGCGGTACCGCACGGTGGATCGCAGGCCCTCCTCACGCAGCGCGCGCTCCTCGGCGCGCACCTGCACGGCGTAGGGGTGGGCGGCGTACACGACCATGACCTCGAACCCGCCCGCCGGCAGCTCGCGCCGCCACTCGTGGCGCAGCGGGGTGCCGTCCTTCGTCTTCACCGTCCGCCGCTCCTCGTCGGCGTACTCGAGCTCGAGGGCCGCTCGCCCGTCCCTGCCCGCGGCCAGCTCGCTGTAGGTGATGACGATCGGGGAGCCGGTGATCTCGAACTCGCACTCCCACATCGTCCGGCGGCCCAGCTCGCGGTGCTGGGCGCGGACGTCGCGGCAGTCGTCGTTCCCGGGCCGGAACGAGGGGAACACCCAGCGCAGCCCGCGCGGCCCCGTCGGCCTGCCGCAGTCGCCCGCGTCGGCGACCTCCTCCCCGTCCCAGCAGACGGCGGACGCCTCGGCGGCGTCCGTCTCGGGCAGGTCGGCCCAGAGCAGCCGGGCGCCCAGGACGGCGGTCACGATGAGGGCGACCGCCAGCGGCAGGACCACGAGCGAGGTGCGCCCGCGCGCGAGTCGGCGCAGAGTCCGGTCGCCTGGCTCCTCGGTCATCGCCCACCTCGTCTCGCTCGCTCGCGCCATTGTGAACCCGTTGCGGGGCGGTGGACAGGTTTCCGGGGGTTTCTCGCGGTGGGGTGTTGCCTGCGGGCGATCCGTGTGAGCCTGGGCTCCCCGCTCCGCCCCTTTGGAGGCTCTTGTGCGCACTGTGTGGCTGGTCCTGCTGATGGCACTCACTCCCCTCGCCTGGGGCCCGGTCGCCGACGCCGCGCCCGGGGGAGGCAGTGAGCGGCCCGGCAGTGAGCGACCAGGCGCCCGCTGGTGTGCGGGAGAGCGCGCCACGATCGTCGGCAAGAACAGCGGCAACGGTGTCCTGGAGGGCACCGCGGGCCGCGACGTCATCGTGACCGACGGGGCGCGGATCACGCGGGGTCGGGGCGGCAACGACCTCATCTGCGTGGCGGGCGGCCGGTGGTCGGAGCGCCAGGTCGCCGGCGGTGCCGGCAACGACCGGATCCTGGTGAACCAGAAGCGCGCGCATCTGCGCATCTGGCCCGGTCCCGGCAACGACGTCGTCAGAGGCGGGGCCGGCCCCGAGCGGATTCTCCAGTGGGGCCCGAAGCTGGGGCGCGACGTCCTCCGGCTGGGTGCCGGCAACGACGTCGTCGACTACCGCACGAGCGCGCGCTCGAGGGACGCGATCGACATGGGTCCCGGTGCTGACCAGGCCTTCTGCACGCTGAAGTGCCCTTTCCCGGCGACCGGCGCGCGCTTCGCGGGCGGCGCCGGTCGCGACTACGTCAGCCTGGAGGACAGCACCGCCGCCCTGTCCCGGGTCCGGTTCGACATGGCCGCCGGGACAGTGACCTCGAACCTCGGGAAGATCCAGGTCTCCGGCATCGAGGACACCAGCTTCCAGTCGCAGAGCGACGAGGTGGTGGGCACCTATCGAGGCACCGAGGGCGACGACCGGTTCGCCTACCTGTCGGGAGACTTCCCCTCCGTCGTGCTGGGCGAAGGAGACGACCAGGTGTTCCCGCCTGTGGGCAACAAGCCGGGCGACACCCTGGACGGCGGCCCGGGCTCGGACCTGCTCCGGCTCCAGGCATACGGTGCGATCACTGCCGACCTCCCGTCCGGGACGGCGAGCCGGGACGCGGGTCCCGACCGCTCCGAGTGGTTCTTCGGCGGGTTCGAGAACATCGAGGCCCTGGGGTCCACGAGCGCGACCATCACCGGGACCGCCGGCCCGAACGTGATCTACGTCGGCGGGTGCTCGGTCGAGGTGAATGCAGGTGGCGGCGACGACATCGTCTCCTTCAAGGAGTATCGCGACGCCGGCGGCTCCATGGGCGGTGTGTCGTGCGACAACCGGCCCTCCGGGTGGGAGCTGAACGGTGAGGACGGTGACGACCTGCTTGTCAGCTGGTACCTCGACGACGTCCTCGTGGGCGGTCCGGGCACGGACTCCGCCGACGGCAGGGGCGGCGCGGACACCTGCGACGCGGAGACCGAGGTCGCCTGCGAGTCCTGAGGGCGATGAGTCCGGGGCGCGCGCCCGGGCAGAGCCGCTCCGGGATAAACCTGAGGCGGCCCGAGGGGGGCCGCGGCTAGTCTCCCGGGTCGACCCCGAAGGAGCTCCCCGCATGATCGAAGCACGAGGTCTCGTGCAGACCTTCTCCACCGGACAGGGCAGGAAGAAGAAGCCGGTCCACGCCGTGGCGGGGGTGGACCTGGACGTCGCAGAGGGAGAGGTCGTGGGCTTCCTCGGCCCCAACGGCGCGGGCAAGACCACGACCCTGCGCATGCTGGTGACCCTGCTGAAGCCGACGGCCGGCGCGGCCCGCGTCGCCGGGTACGACGTCGTACGCGAGGCCAACCAGGTGCGGCGCAGCATCGGCTACGTCTCGCAGACCGGGGGCGTCTTCAGCAGCGCCCGCGCCGGCGAGGAGGTGATGGACCACGGCATGCTCTACGGCCTGAGCCGCCAGCAGGTCGAGGCCCGTGGCAGGGAGCTGTTCGAGCAGCTGCAGCTCGACGGGCTGTGGGAGCGGATGCCCAAGAACATGTCCGGCGGCCAGAAGCGCCGCCTCGACATCGTGGCCGGGCTGATCCACGACCCGACCCTGGTCTTCCTCGACGAGCCGACCACCGGCCTCGACCCCCAGGCGCGCGCCAACCTCTGGGAGCACATCGCCCGGCTGCGCACCGACCGCGGCGCCACCGTGTTCCTGACGACGCACTACCTCGACGAGGCAGACGCCCTGAGCGACCGGATCGTCATCATCGACCAGGGGCGCATCGTGGCCAGCGACACCGCCGACAACCTCAAGGCGCAGGTCTCCGGCGACCTGGTCGATCTCGAGGTCGCCGACGAGCACCACGTCGTCGTGGCCCGGGACAAGCTGGCCTCGATCGGCACCCAGGTCGAGGTCGACGGCCGTCATGTGCGCGGCCGCGTGCCGCGCGCCGGCCGCGCGATCCCCGCGCTCCTGCGCGACCTGGACAACGCCGCCGTCTCCCTCGACTCGATCGAGGTGGCGCGCCCGACGCTCGACGACGTCTTCCTCACCCTCACCGGCCGGTCCCTGCGCGACGCGGAGGCGGCGGCCGACGGCACCGCCGACCCCGAGCTCGAAGGAGCCTCCGCATGAACGCCGGCAACACCTTCGCCCGCGACTCCCTCATCGTCTTCCGCCGCCAGATCCGGATGAACCTGCGCAACCCCGCGTGGGTCCTGATCGGCGTCATGCAGCCGGTGCTCTACCTGCTCCTCTTCGGCCCGCTGCTCGAGCCGGTCGTGCGCACGTTCCCCGGCTTCGACGGCAACGAGTTCACGTTCCTGGTGCCGGGGCTGCTCGTGCAGCTGGGCCTGTTCGGCGCGTTCTTCGCCGGCTTCGGGCTCATCGCGGAGTGGCGCGAGGGCGTGGTCGAGGCCGAGCGGGTCACCCCCGCCAACCGAACGGCGCTGCTGTGCGGGCGGCTGCTGCGCGACCTGGCGCAGCTGCTCGTCCAGGCGGTGATCCTGGTCGCGCTCGGCTACTGGATGGGCATGCGCGGCTCGGCCGGCGGGATCCTGCTGGGCATCCTGCTGACGCTGCTCATCGGTGGCGCCTGCGCGGCCGCGTCCAACGCCCTGGCGCTCACGACCAAGTCCGAGGACGTCATGGCGCCGCTGATCAACATGGTGATGATGCCGGTGCTGCTGCTCAGCGGGATCCTGCTGCCGATGACGCTGGGCCCCGCCTGGCTGCAGAACACCAGCGACTTCATGCCGTTCCGGTGGATCGTCGACGGCGTCCGCGACGCCTTCACCGGCGACCTCGGCACCAGTGGCGTCCTGTGGGGCACCGCCTGGGCTGCCGGACTGTTCGTGGTGGGCCTGTGGTGGGGCACCTCGGTGTTCCGCCGCGACGACGCGTAGGGCGGCCTACGCGGGCCAGGAAACCCCCGGGAACCGCTCGACGGCCCCGCCCGTCCCAGGACGCATGACTCTCGGTCCCCTGTCGCGCCGGCGCCCCCGCCCGCGCACCCTCGCTGTGGCGGCCCTCGCAGGCGCCCTCGCCCTCACCCTCGCCGGCTGCTCGGACGAGCACGGCCCGCGTGAGCCGGAGCCCGGTCCGGAGCCGGGGACGGTGACCCGCGGGATCGACGCAGCGGCCTACGTGGAGGAGTACGAGGAGACGCAGGGCGACGGCTCGGTGAACTACTCCCAGAGCCTGCCCGGCGACTCCGAGACAGGCGGGCCGCAGGTGCCGGAGCCGCAAGTGCCGGGGCTGCTCGACGACAACACCTTCGTCGACGCCGGGACGACCGGGTTCGTGGATCCCCGCGAGGACGCGCGGTCGACGTTCGCGCTGGACGTCGACACCGGCTCGTACGGCGTCGCCCGCACGCTGCTCGCCGACGGGGTGCTTCCACCGCCGGAGTCGATCCGGGTCGAGGAGTGGGTCAACGCGCTGCCGAGCGACGCGGCCGCGCCGGCCGAGGGGGAGGGTGACCTGGCGGTGACCAGCGACTCCGGCCCGGCGCCCAGCCTCGACGACGGGACCCAGCTGGTGCGGGTCTCGGTCGCGGCGCGCGAGGTCACCGCGGCCGAGCGGCCGCGGGCCAACGTCACCCTCGTGGTGGACACCTCGGGCAGCATGGACATCCGCTCCCGGCTCGGGCTCGTGCGCTCGTCGCTGGCTCTCCTGGCCGACCGGCTGCGCGACGACGACACGGTGTCGGTGGTGACGTTCGAGGACCAGGCCCGCCCGGTGCTCGAGCCAACGCCGGTGCGCGAGACGCAGGTCATCCTGGACGCGGTCGAGGAGCTGACGCCGGGGGGCAGCACCAACCTCGGGGCGGGGCTGGCGCTGGGCTACGAGCAGGCGCGGGAGGGGTACGACGAGGACGCGGTCAACCTCGTCGTCCTCTGCTCCGACGGCGTCGCCAACGTCGGCGCGACGGGCCCCGGCTCGATCAGCGAGCGGATCGCCGAGGAGGGCCGCGACGGGATCAGCCTGGTGACGGTCGGCTACGGCATGGGCAACTACAACGACCACCTGATGGAGCAGCTGGCCAACCTCGGTGACGGCTTCTACTCCTACGTCGACACCTTCGAGGAGGCCGAGGAGCTCTTCGGCAGCGCGTTGACGACCACGCTCACGCCGGTGGCCGCCGAGGCGCGGACCCAGGTGAGCTTCGACCCCGAGCGGGTGGCGGCATACCGCCTGGTCGGCTACGACAACCGGGCGATCGCCGACGACGACTTCGAGGACCTGGGCGTGGACGCCGGCGAGCTTGGCGCCGGCCACCGCGCGAGCGCCCTCTACGAGGTGCGCCTGGCCGCGGGCGTGCAGCCGGGCCAGCCGATCGGCACCGCCACCGTCCGCTGGCGCTCCCCCGACGCCGGACCGGCCGAGGCGCTCACGCGGCTACGAGCCGCCGACCCGGAGGCCCCCGCGACGCCGTCACTGGAGCTGGCGGCTGCGGTGGCCGACCTGGCGCAGCTGCTCAAGCGGGCCGCGCCGTACGACGGTCGGCCGGTCACCCTCGACGACGTCGCCGAGCGGGTCGCGGCGCTGGAGTCCGTGGGTGTCGCCGGGGCGGAGGAGGTCGCCGAGCTGGTCGCCGAGGCGCGCGGAGCGCAGAGCTGAGTTTACAAAGCGGGAGGTCTTGTCAAGCAGGTTTACAACGACTACGGTCCTGTAAACCGCAATGAAGGCAGGCCCCATGGACCAGATCGCCAAGAGCACCGTCCCCGCTGGCTCGACCGAGCAGTGGCGCGACCGCAAGCGCTACCTGTGGCTGATCGGCCTGGTCGTCCCGTCGTTGGCGTTCCTCGGCTACGGGCTGTGGCTGGCCACCGGTCTCGGCGTGTGGTTCTGGATCGGTCCGGTCGTGATCCTGGTGATCGTCCCCGCCATCGACCTGGTGACCGGGCTCGACCGCTCCAACCCGCCCGACGACGCGATCGAGGCGTTGGAGCAGGACCGCTACTACCGGTGGGTCACCTACCTCTTCCTGCCGGTGCAGTACGCCGGCTTCGTGGGCGCGATGTACCTGATCGCGCGCGGCGACCCGCTCGGCATCGGGGGTGACCTGAGCGTGGTGGACAAGGTGGGGCTCGCGATCTCCATCGGCTGCATCGGCGGCATCGGCATCAACACCGCCCACGAGCTGGGCCACAAGCGCGAGGCCAACGAGCGCTGGCTGTCGAAGATCGCGCTGGCCCAGAGCTTCTACGGTCACTTCTACATCGAGCACAACCGCGGCCACCACGTCCGCGTCGCCACCCCCGAGGACCCCGCGTCCTCGCGGATGGGGGAGACGTTCTACGCGTTCTGGCCGCGCACCGTGGTCGGGTCGCTGAAGAGCGCGTGGCGCGTCGAGAAGCGTCGCTACGCCCGCCGCAAGCAGCACCCGTGGCGCCTGGGCAACGACGTGCTCAACGCCTGGCTGATGTCGGCGGTGCTGTTCGGCGCGCTGATCGCGTGGCTGGGCGTCGGCCTCACGCCGTACCTCGTGCTGCAGGCGGTCGTCGGCTTCTCGCTGCTCGAGGTCGTCAACTACATGGAGCACTACGGGATGCTGCGCCGCAAGGTCGGCGTCGGCGACCGGCAGCGCTACGAGCGGGTCGACCCGTCGCACTCGTGGAACTCCAACAACATCGCCACCAACGTGCTGCTCTACCACCTGCAGCGCCACAGCGACCACCACGCCAACCCGACCCGGCGCTACCAGACCCTGCGCGACTTCGAGGAGTCGCCGGTGCTGCCGACCGGGTACGCCGGGATGATCGTGCTCGCGCTGGTGCCCCCGCTGTGGCGCCGGGTCATGGACCCGCGCGTCGCCCGCCACTTCGACGGCGACATCACCCGCGCCAACCTGCAGCCGGGCAAGGAGGCCAGGCTGCTCGCCCGCTGGCCGCGGCCGGTCGCCGTGGTCGAGGCCGAGCGCGTGGAGGCCGCGCGAGTCGCCGCGGAGGCGGCCGCCGTCCCCGCCGACGAGGTCGTGGCGGCGCGCTGCCCGGGCTGCGGCTACACCTACGAGGTGGAGGCCGGCCACGAGCTCGAGGGCTTCGCGGCCGGGACCGCCTGGTCGCAGATCCCCGACGACTGGTGCTGCCCCGACTGCGGTGTGCGCGACAAGGTCGACTTCGTCCTCCTCACCTCGGTCGACGCCTGACGACCTAGGCTTCTCGGCGTGAGCCTGCCCGCCGAGACCATGCGCGCGCGCGTCGTCGACGCCGCGGTGCGGCTGACGGCCGACATCGGCTGGTCGCAGGTCACGATGGCCCGGCTCGCCGACCAGGTGGGGGTGAGCCGGCAGACCGTCTACAACGAGATGGGCTCCAAGGCCGGGCTCGCGGAGGCGATGATCCTGCGCGAGCTGGAGCGCTTCCTCGGCGTCGTCACCGTCGCCTTCGACGAGCACCCGACCGACCTGGTGGACGCGATCGACGCCGCCGCGACCAGCGTGCTCGAGCTCGCCCAGGACAACCGGCTGCTGCACGCCGTGGTCTCCGCCACCCACGGCGCCGACACCGAGCTGCTGCCGCTGCTGACCACGCACGCCGAGTCGCTGCTCACGGCGGCCAAGCTGGTGATCGCCGAGCGCGTCACGCCGTACGACGTCGCGCTCGAGGCCGACCGCCTCGAGGCCGCCATCGACATGGTCGTCCGGGTCGTGCTCAGCCACGTCATGCAGCCCAGCGACACCCCCGCCGCCACCGCCGCCGACATCGCCTGGATCGCCGGCCGCGTCCTGCGGTAACGGGTCAGCGGGGCGAGGCGGATCCTGGTGCTCGCGACGGCTCTAGTGTTCATCGGGTGAGCGCGTCGGAGGCGTCGGAGGTGCGGCTGGGCACCACGACGGGTCGCGCGGTCATCGCGGCGGCGGTGCTGGGCTCCGGACTGACGATGCTCGACGGCACGGTCGTCAACGTCGCCCTCAAGACCATCGGCGAGGACCTCGACGCCAGCCTGGCCCAGCTGCAGTGGGTGAGCAACGGCTACCTGGTCTCGCTGGCCAGCCTGATCCTGCTGGGCGGCTCGTTGGGCGACCGGTTCGGGCGGCGGCGGGTGTTCGTCCTCGGGACGGTGTGGTTCGCGGCCGCGTCGCTGCTGTGCGGGGTGGCGCCCCACCCCGAGGTGCTGATCGCGGCCAGGATCCTCCAGGGCGTCGGTGGTGCGCTGCTCACCCCGGGGAGCCTGGCGATGATCCAGGGTGCGTTCGCGCACGACGACCGGCCGGCGGCCATCGGCGCCTGGTCCGGGCTCGGCAGCATCGCGGCCGCCCTCGGCCCGCTGGTCGGGGGCCTCCTGATCGACTACGCCCACTGGCGCTGGATCTTCCTGATCAACCTGCCCCTCGCCGTGGTCACCGTCGTCATCGCTCGGCACTGGGTCCCCGAGACGCGTGACCCGCACGCCTCGACCCGCTTCGACCTGCCCGGGGCGCTGCTGGCGACGCTCGCGCTGGGCGCGACGACGTACGCGCTCATCGAGTGGGGAGGGGAGCTCGCGCCGTACGCGGCGGTCGTGGCGGTGGTGAGCGCGGCGGGCTTCGTCCTCGTCGAGCGCCGGGCGCGCGAGCCGATGCTGGCGCTGGGGATCTTCGCCGACCGGACTTTCAGCGCGGCCAACGCGATGACGCTGCTCGTCTACGCCGCCCTCGGAGCGGTGCTGTTCTTCCTGACCCTGCAGCTGCAGACCGTCAGCGGCTACACCGCACTGGCTGCCGGTCTGGCGTCGCTGCCGATGACGCTGTGCATGCTCTTCCTGGCGGCCAAGGGCGGCGAGCTCAGCGCGCGCATCGGTCCGCGCCTGCCGATGACGCTCGGGCCGCTCGTGATGGCCGGCGGCACGCTCCTGCTCATGCTCGTCGACGACGAGGGCACGTACTGGACCCACGTCCTGCCCGGCATCACCGTGTTCGGCCTCGGCCTCGCGCTCATGGTCGCGCCGCTGACCGCGACGGTGCTCGCGGCCGCCCCCGACGAGCACGCGGGCATCGCCAGCGGGGTCAACAACGCGGTGGCCCGCGCCGGCTCGCTGCTCGCGGTGGCGGCGCTGCCGCTGGCAGTCGGGCTCGGGGGCGAGGAGTACGCCGACCCGGCGGCCTTCGACGGGGCATACCGCTCCGCGCTGCTGGCGTGCGCCGCGCTGCTCGCGGCCGGCGGCGTGCTGTCGTGGCTGACGATCCGCAACCGGGTACTGACCTCGGAGTAGGCGGCCCATCGAGGAGGCCCTCGGTTCGCGGCCTACCCTCGTCGCAAAGGAGGGCTGGATGCGGGTCACGCGGGCGCTGGCAGCGACGGCGACGGTCGTCGTCCTCGCGATCGCGCCCGGGTGCGGCGCCTCGGGGGGCGACGAGCCGAAGGCGGACCCGTCGACGCCGGCCTCGGCGGACCCGGACCCGAGCCCCAGCCGGCCCGAGGCGCCCGCGATCGACCCGGCGATGGCGATGGACCCGCCCGGGCCGCGCGAGGGGGCGCTGCAGTCCTCGGACATGATCCTGCTGAGCCGCGAGCCCTTCTCCGAGGAGGACGTGGCGGCCATCAGCGCGGTCGAGGGCGTCCAGCGGGTGGTGCAGTTCTCCCACTCGCAGGTGCCGATCGAGAACCGGCTGCTCAACGTCGCCGCGGTCGACCCCACGACGTACCGCAACTACACGCCGCTCGGCTCCGCGGACCTCCAGGACGTCTGGGACCGGGTGGCCGGCGGAGAGTTCGCCGTGGACCGCAGCCTCGCGAAGCGGCTGCCCACGGACGAGAGCGGCTTCCTTCGGTTCGGGGCCAAGGAGGGGGACCCGCTGATCCACCTCGGCGCCACCATCGACCAGGCACCCTTCGTCGACGTCGTCGTCAACGAGAAGTGGGTCGAGCCCCTGGGCATGAAGCCGGGCAACGCGCTCCTGGTTGGCACCGGGGTGACGTCGCCGTACTCGGTGCGCCGGGCGGTCGAGCAGGCGGCCGGGGTCTCCGCGCAGATGACCGACATCGTGGCGCAGCAGGGTCTCGACCCGGGCGCGAGGCAGATCGCGGTGCCGATCGGGACCGTGGCCGAGGCCGTCGGTACCTTCACCTACACCGTCCTCGGCGGCGGCCGGATCGCTCCCGACCCGGCGTGGGTCGCCTCCCACATCGCCACCGAGCAGGTGCCGATCCTCGGCACCGTCACCTGCAACCGCTTCGTGATCCCGCAGCTGCGCGAGGCGCTGCTGGAGATCCAGGCGACCGGCCTGGCCGACGAGATCCACCCCGGCGAGTACGCCGGCTGCTACTACCCCCGGTTCATCGCCGGCTCCACCACGCTCTCCAACCACTCCTTCGGGCTCGCGCTCGACCTCAACACCCCCGGCAACCAGCGCGGCACGGTCGGCGAGATGCACCCCGTCGTCGTCTCGATCTTCAAGAAGTGGGGCTTCGCGTGGGGCGGCGACTGGAACTACACCGACCCCATGCACTTCGAGATGAACCGGCTGGTCGAGCCGGGCTGAGCCGGGCGACAGAAACGCCCGCGGAGTCCGGCGCCCGCGTCGCCCTTCGACCGCTCGCCGAGAAGCCGAGCGATGCACCCCCATTAAGGTGGCGGCTCCATCGTCCGCCTCGGGAGGAGACCCATGTCGTCCGTGCTCGACTGGCTGGTCGGGCTCATGCGCACGATCGGCGCTCCGGGGGTCGGCTTCGCGACCGCGCTCGAGACGGTGTTCCCGCCGGTGCCCTCGGAGGCGGTGCTGCCGCTGGCCGGCTACACCGCCAGCCAAGGCCACTACGGCCTCGTTGCCGCCATCGCCTGGGCGACGGCCGGATCGCTCGTGGGCGCCCTCGTGCTCTACTACGCCGGCGCGCGGCTGGGCGCCGAGCGGCTGGCCGGGATCGCCGAGCGGATTCCCCTGGTATATGCGCGCGACGTGGACCGGGCGATGGGCTGGTTCGACCGGCACGGGCGTACGGCGGTCCTCGTGGGGCGGCTGGTCCCCGGCGTACGCAGCCTGATCTCCGTCCCGGCCGGCGTCAGCGGGATGCCGCTGCTGCAGTTCGCGGGCTTCACCACGGCCGGCAGTCTTGTCTGGAACGGGCTGCTCATCGGCGCCGGCTACGCGCTCGGAGAGCAGTGGCACCTCGTCGAGAGCCGGGCGGGCGAGATCTCCGACCTGGTCTACGTGGTCATCGCCGCCGTGGTGGTGTGGTTCGTGGTGCGCCGCTGGCGTGGGCGGCGACGCGCCGGTCGGTAGCCTCCGACCATGCGTGCAGCCCAGGTCGTGACCACCACCGGACCCAGCGACATCCAGATCCGCGAGGTGCCGGAGCCGACGCCGGGACCCGACGACGTGCTCATCGAGGTGCACCGGGTCGGGACATCGTTCCCGGACCTGCTGCTCAGTCGCGGTGAGTACCAGCTCAAGCCCGAGGTGCCCTTCACCCTCGGCGTCGACGTCGCGGGCACCGTGGTCAGCGGTCCCGGCTTCGAGGCCGGTCAGCGGGTCGCGGCCGTGGGGCCCTACGGCGGCGCCGGGGAGCGCGCCGTCGTACCGGCGATGTTCGCCTTCGCGCTGCCTGACTCGATCAGCTTCGACGAGGGCGCGGCCCTGCCGATGAACTACCTCACCGCCCAGTTCGCCCTCGCCGAGCGGGGTGGCCTGAAGGCCGGGGAGACCGTGCTCGTCCACGGCGCGGCCGGCGGCGTCGGCACCGCGACGATCCAGGTGGCCAAGGGGCACGGCGCGCGGACCATCGCCGTGGTCAGCACCCAGGAGAAGGCCGAGGTCGCGCGGGCGGCCGGGGCCGACGAGGCCGTCCTCGTGGACGGCTTCAAGGATGCGGTGATGGGCCTGACCGACGGCCGTGGTGTCGACGTCGTGCTCGACGTCGTCGGCGGCGACGCGTTCACCGACTCCCTTCGCGTGCTCGCCCCGCTGGGCCGGCTCCTCGTCGTCGGCTTCGCCTCCGGTCAGGGCATCCCCCAGGTCAAGGTCAACCGGCTGCTGCTCAACAACGTCGACGTCCGCGGCGTCGGCTGGGGGGCCTACGCGATGGCCCGCCCCGGCTTCATGCAGGACCAGTGGGCCGCGCTGCTGCCGATGATGGAGAGCGGCGTGGTCAAGCCGCCGGTCGGCAAGGTCTACGACTTCGAGGACTTCGGCCAGGCCCTGGTCGACATGGACGAGCGGCGCACCCTCGGCAAGGGGGTCGTGCGGGTCCGTGACTGATCCCCACGGGCAGCAGGAGCACGCCGTACGGCTCGAGTGGGGCCCCACGGGCGGTACGGCGGTCGCCGCCGGCGCCGATGTGGCCGTGGTGGTCGACGTGCTGTCGTTCACGACGACCCTGACGGTGGCCGTCGAGCGGGGCATGGCCGTGCATCCCTTCGCCTGGAAGGACGAGCGCGCCAGTGAGCACGCCGCCGAGCTCGGCGCGGTGCTGGCGATCGGGCGGTTCGAGGAGCCCGCGGCCGGACTCCCGGCCGTCAGCCTCTCGGCCGCGGCGATGAGCCGGGTCGAGGGGGTCGACCGGATCGTCCTGCCCTCGCCCAACGGCTCCGCGATCTGCGCCGCGTTGGCGGGGTCCGCGCTGGCCGGGCCGGCCGTCACCGTCGTGGGCGCCTGCCTGCGCAACCGCACCGCCGTCGCCCGCTGGCTGGCGCCGCGGGTCGCCGACGGCGCAGTGGTCGCGGTCGTGCCGGCGGGGGAGCGCTGGCCCGACGGGTCCATGCGCCCGGGCGCCGAGGACCTGTGGGGGGCCGGAGCGGTGGTCGACGCGATGGTTCGACTGGGGGCCACCGGCCTGAGCCTCGAGGCGACCCACGCCCGCGACGCCTTCCGGGCGGCGCGGGCCACGCTGCGCGACGGGCTGCTCGCCTGCGCGAGCGGAAAGGAGCTCGTCGCCGCCGGCTTCGCGGAGGACGTCGAGGTCGCGGCCGGCCTGGACGTCAGCGACGTCGTACCCGCGCTGGGCGAGGACGGGGCGTTCCGCGCCGCCCGCTGACCGGTGGCCACTCCCGCCGCACGGCCGGTCCGAATCTGGTGCTTGTGGTGTGAAGTTTCATGCGGGAGCCGTGAGATTCACCGGGCACCCGGTGAATCTCACGCACTGGCGACCCCGCTTCCGCACGCCCGATACTGTCGGGGGGTGAGCACCCTCGACGACGCCAGAGACGGCGTGAACCTCGACATCCGTCCGCAGGACGACCTCTTCGGACATGTCAACGGCCGCTGGCTGGACGAGGTCGAGATCCCCGCAGACCGCTCGAGCTGGGGGCCGTTCGTCCAGCTCGCCGACGCGGCGGAGGAGCACGTTCGCACGATCATCGAGGACCTCGCCGCCGGTGAGCCGCGCGACGACGACGCGCGCAAGATCGGCGACCTGTTCGCCTCGTTCATGGACACCGCGGCGATCGACAAGCTCGGCACCCGCCCGCTGCGCCCGCTGGTCGAGGCCGTCGGCGCGCTGCGCGACGTCCGCGACCTGGCGGCGTTCCTGGGTGAGTTCGAGCGGGTCGGCGGCCACGGCGTGTTCGGCTCCTACGTCGACACCGACGACCGGCAGTCCGACCGCTACCTCTTCCACCTCGCCCAGGGCGGGCTCGGCCTGCCCGACGAGTCCTACTACCGCGACGACAAGTTCGCCGAGCAGCGGGAGGCCTACGTCGCCTACCTCACGCGGCTGCTCGCGCTCGGCCGTCACGAGGATGCGCCTGCCGCCGCGGCCACGATCCTGGAGCTGGACACCCGGCTCGCCGCCGGACACTGGGAGCGCGCCGAGACCCGCGACGTGCAGAAGACCTACAACCTGATGACGGCCGCGGAGCTCAAGGAGCTGTGCCCGGCCTTCGACTGGGACGCCTACGTCACCAACCTCGGCGGCAACGACGGGACGATCGCGGAGGTGTGCGTGCGGCAGCCGTCGTACTTCGCGCACCTCTCGACCGTCCTGGAGTCGGTGCCGCTCGAGGACTGGAAGGCCTGGCTGCTGGCGCACGTGCTGCGCTCGGCGGCGCCGTACCTCACCGACGACTTCGTCGAGACCAACTTCGACTTCTACGGGCGCACGCTCAGCGGGACCCCCGAGCTGCGGGCGCGCTGGAAGCGGGGCGTCGCGCTGGTCGAGGGCGCGCTCGGCGAGGCCGTGGGCAAGGAGTACGTCGCCCGGCACTTCCCGCCGCGGTCCAAGGAGCTGATGGACGACCTGGTCGCCAACCTGCTCGCGGCCTACCGCGAGTCGATCGCCGCGCTGGACTGGATGACCGAGGAGACCAAGCAGCGCGCCTACGAGAAGCTCGACACCTTCCGGCCCAAGATCGGCTACCCCGAGAAGTTCCGCGACTACTCCGCGCTGCGGATCAGCGCCACCGACCTGCTCGGCAACGTCGCGGCCGCCTCGGCGTTCGAGACCGACCGCCAGCTGGCCAAGATCGGCTCCCCGGTCGACCCGGACGAGTGGTTCATGCTGCCGCAGACCGTCAACGCCTACTACAACCCAGGCACCAACGAGATCTGCTTCCCCGCCGGCATCCTGCAGAAGCCGTTCTTCTCCCCCGACGCTCACCCGGCCGAGAACTACGGCGGCATCGGCGCGGTCATCGGCCACGAGATCGGCCACGGGTTCGACGACCAGGGGGCGCAGTACGACGGCGCCGGCAACCTCAACGACTGGTGGACCGCGGACGACAAGGCCGCCTTCGAGGTGAAGTCGAAGGCGCTCATCGCCCAGTACGACGGCCTCGAGCCGCGCGACCTGCCGGGGGAGAAGGTCAACGGCGCGCTGACCGTCGGCGAGAACATCGGCGACCTCGGCGGCCTCACCATCGCCCACAAGGCGTTCGTGATCTCGCAAGGTGGCGCGGCCTCCGAGGACGACCGGCGCCGGCTGTTCCTCAACTGGGCCTACGTGTGGCGCACCAAGCGTCGCGAGGAGCTGGCGCGCCAGTACCTCACCGTCGACCCGCACAGCCCGCCGGAGTTCCGCGCCAACATCGCGCGCAACCTCGAGGAGTTCCACGAGGTCTTCGGCACCGCCGAGGGCGACGGCATGTGGCTGGACCCCGCGGAGCGCGTGCGGATCTGGTGATCGCCGCCGCGTGAGCGCTCACGCGTTCTCGTGCGTGCCGTCCGGGCCGCCGCGACCCTGTCGCAGGCCCGCACCCGGCGCTACACTCGGGGCCTCTGATGCGCATCACGAAATGAGTTGCATCATGCGCAACAAGCGCTCACGCGACACGGTCGTTCGGCTGCTGGAGAGCGCCCGCTACGAGGTGCTGCCGACCTCGAGCACCGAGGACAAGGTGCTCGAGCACGTCCCGCTGGACCGCGTGGTCACGGTGACCGCGTCGCCGAGCAAGGGGCTGGAGGCCACGCTCGAGCTGGCCGAACGCCTGACCGGGCGGGGGTACGCCGTCGTACCCCACCTCGCGGCGCGCATGGTCTCCGGGCGCACCGAGCTGGCCGAGATCTGCGAGCGGCTCACCGGCCAGGGGATCTCCCGGGTGTTCGTGCCGGGCGGCGACGCGGAGCCGGCCGGCGACTACCACGACGCGGTGGGGCTGCTCGAGGACCTGACCGCCCTCGGCCGCCCGTTCGCGCACGTCGGCATCACCGGCTACCCCGAGTCGCACCCGACCATCGCCGACGACCTGACCATCCAGGCGATGTGGGACAAGCGCCGCCACGCCACCCACGTCGTCAGCAACCTGACCTTCGACCCGGGGGTGATCCGGGGCTGGGTCGGGCGGATGCGCGCCCGTGGCATCACGATGCCGCTGCTGCTCGGCATCCCGGGGCCGGTGGAGCGCACCAAGCTGCTCGCCATGGCGACCCGGATCGGCGTCGGGGAGTCCACGCGGTTCCTCGCCAAGCACAAGGGCACGTTCGCGCGCCTCGCCGCACCCGGCGGCTTCACCGGCGAGCGCTTCCTCGAGCAGTGCGCCCCCGCCCTCGCCCCGCCCGAGGCGCTCGTCGAGGGCCTGCACGTCTTCACCTTCAACCAGATCGCCGAGACCGAGGCCTGGCGCCAGGCCCTCCTCGACCGCCTCCGGGTCGGGGTGTAGGCCCGTCCGTCCGGGACTACCCCGACGGACCCCGATCGACCAGATCGCCCAGCGCGCGCTCCAGGCCGGAGTGGCCGGTCGCGACGACGGTCAGGGGGAGGCCGAGCTGGGTCGCGGCCTGGTGGGCGTGGGCGCGGAGCTCGGTGTCGTCGGGCTGCTGGGCGAGCCAGACGACCCGCGTGTAGTGGCCGAAGTAGGTGTCGCGCAGGTCGGGGTGGCGGTCCAGGCCGAGCTCCTGCAGGACCGTCCGCGCGAAGGAGCGCACCAGGAAGTCCGTCAGCAGGTACGTCCCGGGCTGGTCGGCGAAGAGCCGCTCGACCTGCGACGGACCGGCGTACAGGTCGTAGCAGTGCAGCCCCGGCAGCCGCTCCAGCCCTTCGTCGGCACAGACCGCGTCGAGCGCGCCGTAGGTGCCGCAGTCCGCATACCCCACCACCACCCGCTCGTACGTCGGTCGCAGCCGGGCGGCCAGGGCGCGGACCTCGCCGGCGATGAGCTGCGGCTGGTTGTGCAGCAGCGGCGGGAGCGGGTGTACGTCGACCGGCCACCCCCGGCGGGCCACGATCTCGGCCATGGGCTGGGCGATCGCCCCGCAGGCGATGACGGCGATGTCAGAACGAGAGCTGCTCGACGAACTTGTCGTTGAAGTCGGGGCGGTCGCTGAGCTCGACATAGGTCACCTCCTCGAGCAGCGCGGCGGCGCCGGCGCGCTCGCGCACCGACAGCAACGCCATCTTGGCACCCTCGCCGGCGACGTTGCCGGCAGCGACGATGCGCAGCACCGGCAGCTTCGGGACCAGCCCGATGCGTACGGCGGAGGCCGGCGACAGGTAGCTGCCGAAGGAGCCGGCGAGCAGCACCTGCTGGACGTCGCGGTGCTCCAGGCCGAGCTGCTCGAGCAGCAGCGTCCAGCCGGTGGAGATCGCGGCCTTCGCGAACTGCAGCTCGCGCACGTCGCGCTGCGAGAGGTAGACGCACTCCGCGGGCACCGTGCCGGGCGTGGGCCGGTGCAGCAGGAAGACCCGCTCCTCGCCGATCTTGGTCAGGCGGTCGGCCAGGGTCGGCGCGATCTCCGGCGCGTCCGCGTCCGGCACGAACCGCCCCGACGCGTCGAGCAGGCCGACGCGCGCGAGCTCGGCCACGGCGTCGACGAGGCCGGACCCGCACAGGCCGCGCGGCTCGACGTCCCCGATCACGCCCAGCTCGACGTCCTCGCCCACCCGGACGACCTCGATCGCGCCGTCGGCCGCGCGCATGCCGCAGCGGATGGCGCCGCCCTCGAACGCCGGGCCGGCCGGAGCCGCGGTCGACAGGATGGTGTCGCCGTCGCTGAGGACGATCTCGCAGTTGGTGCCGACGTCGATGAACAGCCGGGTGCGCTTGTCGCGGTCCATGCCGGTGGCCAGCATCCCGGCCACGATGTCGCCGCCGACGTAGGCACCGAGGGCCGGGAAGAAGAACGCCCGCGCCCGTGGGTGCAGGGTCAGGCCGATCTCGGACGCGGCCACGGTCGGCGGCTGGGTGGTGGACATGACGAACGGCGCGACGCCGAGCGGCTCGGGGTCGATGCCGAGCACCAGCGCGGTCATCGTGGCGTTGCCGGCGACCGCGACCTCGTAGACCTGGGTCGGCTCCACGCCGCCCTCGCGGCACACCTGGTCGGCGAGCTCCGACAGCGTCGTGCCGGCGGCCTCCTGGAGCCTGCCGAGCGCCTCGGGGTCCATCATCGTCGCGCTGATCCGGGTGATGACGTCCCCGCCGAACGGCTGCTGCCGGTTGAGCATGGAGGCCACCGCGACCGGCGTGCCCGTGCTCACGTCCAGCAGCGTCGCGACGACCGTCGTGGTGCCGAGGTCGAAGGCGATCGCGTAGCGGGCAGCGGTCGTGTCGCCGGCCTCGACGTCGATCAGCGCCTCGTCGACGATCACGGCGGTGACCTTGAAGTCCGCCTCGCGGAGCACCTTCGAGAGCCGTCGCAGGACGTGCAGGTCGGCGGTCAGCTCCAGGTCGTCGATGGCGTCGGTGAGCCGGGTCAGGTCCGTGCGCTGATCGGCCAGGGTCGCCTCGTCGAGCTCGACGTAGCGCTTCTGCAGCGCCGGGCGGAGGATCACCTGGCGCCCGACGCCGACGGTCGCGGCCTTCGGCCGGGTGGTGAGCGGGGGGACCTCGACCGCGAGCGAGCGCGTCGCCTGGGCCAGGCACGCCAGTCGCCAGCCCTCGTCGAGCTGGGCGCCCGAGAAGGTGCGCTCGTCGTGCCGGGTCACCGGGACGTCCCCCCCGACCACCCGGACCCGGCACTTGTGGCAGGTGCCGTGCCCGCCGCATGTCGAGTCGATGGCGATGCCGTTCCAGGAGGCCGAGTCGAAGACGGTCACCCCCGGGGGCACCCGGACCCCGCGCTGCGTGGGCGCGACGTCGGCCCCGGTGTCGGTCGAGGAGTGGATCGTGAACGACAGGTCCACCCGGCCCGTGCCGTCGTGGGCGGCGGCGGGGGCGCCCGGGGCGGCGACGAGGCCCTCGCGGCCCAGCGCGGCCAGCTCGACCTCGGAGGGCTCCGTCACGTCGCCTGCGCCGCCTGGGCGGCCTGGCGCGCCCGGTGGGCGGCGATCCAGGCCGACCCCCACTCGTCGTGGTCGAGGAAGACGTCGGCGGCCTTGACCGCCTCGACGATCTGCGGCGTGCGCGTGTCCATGATGGCGCTGGTGAGGCCGGCGGTCATCGCCATCGGGAGCCAGGCGGCTCCCAGCGTGTGCCGCGCCGGCATCCCGAAGGAGGTGTTGGACGCCCCGCAGGTCATGTTGACGCCGAACTCGTCGCGGATGCGGCGCATCGTCTCCAGCGTCACCAGTGAGGTGGTGGTGTCGGCCCCGATCGGCATGGCCAGCGGGTCGATCACGATGTCGGCGGCAGCGATGCCGTACTCGGTCGTCGCCACCTCGATGATCTTGCGGGTCAGCACGATCCGCTTCTCGGCGTCCATCGGGATCTCGTCGGAGTCGTTGGGCAGGGCGATGACCGCGGCGTCGTACTTCTTGACCAACGGCAGGATCTGCTCCATCCGCTCGTCCTCGGCGGTGATCGAGTTGACCAGGGCGCGGCCCTGGTACGCCGCCAGCCCGGCCTCGAGCGCCTCGACGACCGAGGAGTCGATGCAGATCGGCTTGTCGGTCAGCCCCTGCACCAGCGTGATCGCGCGGGCCAGCAGGTCCGCCTCGTCGGTCAGGGGCACGCCCATGTTGACGTCGAGGACGTCGGCACCGCCCTCGACCTGCGCCTTGACGTCGCGCTCGATGGCCGAGAGGTCGCCCGCGCGCAGCTGGTCCTGGAAGATCCGGCGTCCGGTCGGGTTGATCCGCTCGCCGATGAGGGTGAACCGGCGCCCGTGGCCGAGCACCACCTCCGCGCCGGCGCCGCGCAGGACGGTCTCATGGGTCCGGGTCATGCCGGGACCTTGGCGCGCTTCTCGTGCAGCAGCGCCTTCGCCCGCTTGACGGTCTGGGAGGCGTCGGCCGCGTAGCCGTCGGCGCCCACGGCGTCGGCGTACTCCTGGGTGACGGGGGCGCCGCCGACCATGACGATCACCTCGCCGCGGATCCCGGCCTTCTCCAGGGCGTTCATGTTGGCCTTGAACATCGGCATCGTGGTGGTGAGGAACGCCGAGAAGCCGACGATGTCGGGCTGGTGCTCCTCGATGGCGGCCACGAACTTCTCCGGCGCCACCTGCACGCCGAGGTCGATCACCTCGAAGCCGGCGCCCTCGAGCATGATGTTGACCAGGTTCTTGCCGATGTCGTGGACGTCGCCCTTGACCGTGCCCATGAGGAACTTGCCGATGGTCTGGACGCCGGTCTCGGCCAGCAGCGGGCGCAGGCGCTCCATCGCGCCGGCCATCGCGCGGCCGGCGATGAGCATCTCGGGGACGAAGAAGTCGCCGCGCTCGAAGCGGGCGCCGACCTCCTCGAGCGAGGGGATCAGCGCGTCGAAGAGCAGCGTCTGCGGCTCCATGTCGAGCGCCAGCCCTTCGTTGGTCAGCTCCAGGACCCGGGGGGCGTTGCCGACGAGAGTCTCGTCGTAGAGCGCCTGCAGGATCTCCTCGGGTGTCACGGTCATGCCACGCCCTCCTTGCGGGTTCGCCGGCGAAGCAGCGCGGAGAGCTGCTCGGCCCGGTCGTTCAACAGCCGGCCGATCTCGTCGAGCCGGTCCTCCAGCCGGGGGCTGGGCCCCGAGATGCCCAGGGCCGCGATGACCTCGCCGCCGCTGCCGCGGACCGGCGCGCCGATGCCGGTCAGCCCGATCTCGAGCTCGTCGACGGTGCTCGCCCACCCGCGCCGCGCCACCTGGGCGAGCTCGCGGGACAGCGTCACCGGGTCGGTGACGGTGTGCGGGGTGACCTGCTCCAGGCCGCCGCTCGGCACGTCGAGGAGGCCGTGGGCCAGCAGCACCTTGCCCAGCGAGGACGCGTGCGCCGGCACCTCGACCTCGGTCCAGTCGCGGGTGCCGAGCATGTACGTCGAGTCGACCTGCGCCACCTGCACCACTCGGTCCCCGCGGGCCACCGAGAGGTTGACGGTCTCCCGGGTATCGGCGCCGATGCGCTCCAGGGTGGGCCGAGCCAGCCGGACCAGCTCGTCCCACGGGTCGTGCCGGGTGGCGTAGAGCCAGAAGAGCGGGCCGGCGACGTAGGAGCCGGCGGCATTGCGCTCCAGCAGCTCCGTGCGCTCGAGGGCCGTCAGCAGCCGCGAGGTCGTGGACTTCGGCAGCCCGCACTCGTCGTGCAGCTCCAGGAACGACAGCGGCTCGTCGGCGCGTACGACGGTCGCCACGAGGAGCGCGGCGCGGTCGATCGCCTGGGTGCCGGTCGCGGTGCTGGTCATCGGCGGCTCTCGATAGTTCCATGATGTGGAACTGATGTCCCACATCATGAGGCTAGGATGCCGCGCAGGGTCGGGTCAAGCGACACCGACCGTCCCGCACCGCCCCGCCGCCGCGCAGGAGGACCGATGTTCCGCAACCGGATGCCCCGATACGACGTGCTGTCGCAGGAGGCCATGGCGACGCTCGACCGTGGCTGGCGCAGGCTCATGACCGAGATCGGTGTCGAGTTCATGGACGACCGGGCCCTCGAGCTGTTTCGCCAGGCCGGCCAGCGCGTCGAGGACCACACCGTCTTCCTGGACCCCGACTTCGTGCTCGCCCAGGTGGCCAAGGCGCCGCGCGAGTTCGACGTACAGGCGCGCAACCCGGCGAACAACCTCCACATCGGCGGCGACTCCATGGCCTTCGGGGCCGTCTATGGACCGCCGTTCGTGCGGCAGGGCGAGGTCCGCCGGGACGCGACGATGGCGGACTTCACGAACTTCACCAAGCTGGCCCAGTCGTTCTCCGTGCTGGACTCCGCCGGGGGCATCATCTGCGAGCCCAACGACACCCCGCTCGACAGCCGCCACCTGGACATGACCTACGCGCTGCAGAGCCTGACCGACAAGGTCTACATGGGCAACGTCGTCTCTGGGGTCAACGCCCGCGACACCCTGGCCATGACCGAGATCCTCTTCGGCTCGCGCGAGGCGATCGAGGCGACGCCCGCGACGATCTCGCTGATCAACTGCAACTCCCCGCTGCGCTGGGACGACCGGATGCTGGAGGCGCAGTTCGAGTACTCCGCCGCCGGGCAGCCGGTGGTCCTCACGCCGTTCATCCTCATGGGCGCCATGTCGCCGGTGACCATCCCGGCCGCGCTGGTCCAGCAGATCGTGGAGGCGCTGTCGGGCATCGCGCTCTCGCAGCTCATCCGCCCCGGGACGCCGGTGATCTTCGGCTCGTTCCTGTCCAACATCGACATGCAGTCGGGCTCGCCGACCTTTGGCACCCCGGAGTCGGGCATCGGGCTGCTGTGCACCGGCCAGATCGCGCGCCACTTCGGGCTGCCGTTCCGCACCGGTGGCGGCCTCACCTCCTCGCAGGTCGCCGACGCGCAGGCCGGCTACGAGGCGCTCATGACGATGATGCCGACCTTCCTCGCCGGCGCCAACTGGGTCATGCACTCCGCCGGCTGGCTCGAGGGCGGCCTGGTCGCCGGCTACGAGAAGTTCGTCGTCGACATCGAGATCCTGCAGATGATGCAGGCGGAGTTCACCCCGCTGGAGATCGACGAGGAGTCGATGGCGTTCGGCGCCCACGAGGAGGTCGGGCACGGCGGCCACTTCCTCGGCGCCGCGCACACGATGGAGCGCTTCCGCACCTGCTTCTACCGCCCGCTGCTGTCGAGCTCGGAGAACTACGAGCGCTGGATGCGGGGTGGCGGCCATGACGCCAACGCGCGGGCGGAGGGGATCTACACCAGGACCCTCGAGGAGTACGTCGCCCCCGACCTCGACCCCGCCATCGCCCAGGAGCTGCAGGAGTACGTCATCCGCCGGCGGGCCGAGCTCGGGGACTGAACGCCCACGGTGGTCGAGGTGCGAGGAGCGCCAGCGACGAGCCTCGAGACCACTTGAGTGGTGTGGCGCGGCTGCGGAGTCCCCCATGTCGGCAGTGACCTCACCGGGTCTCGACACGCGCGGTCGCGACTTCCTTCGTCACTCGCGCGCGCTGCTCGACCACCATCGAGGTGATCCGCTGACGCGTCTCACCTCACCGGAACACGACGGTGCGGTTCCCGTTGAGCAGCACCCGCGACTGCGAGTGCCAGCGGACGGCGCGGGAGAGGACCTGGGCCTCGACGTCGCGGCCGGCGGAGACGAGCTGGTCCTGGTCGTAGCTGTGGTCGACGCGCATGACGTCCTGCTCGATGATCGGGCCCTCGTCGAGCTCGCCGGTGACGTAGTGGGCGGTGGCGCCGACCAGCTTGACCCCGCGGTCGAAGGCCTGGTGGTAGGGGCGGGCGCCCTTGAAGCTCGGCAGGAACGAGTGGTGGATGTTGATGGCCCGGCCCGACAGGGCGCGGCACAGGTCGTCGGAGAGCACCTGCATGTAGCGAGCCAGCACGACCAGGTGCACGTCCAGCCCGTCGACGAGCTCCATGAGCTGCGCCTCGGCCCGCGGCTTGGTCTCCGGAGTGACCGGGATGTGGTGGAAGTCCAGGCCGTAGGAGCGCACCAGCGGCTCGGCGTCCGGGTGGTTCGACACCACGGCGGGGATGTCGATCTGCAGCGAGCGGGTGCTGGCGCGAAAGAGCAGGTCGTTGAGGCAGTGCAGGTGCTTGGACACCATGATCAGGGTCCGGTACGGCGCCGCGGCGTCCCACAGCTCGAAGGCCATCGCGAACTCCGAGGCGACCGACGCGAAGTCGCGGCGCAGCGCCTGCGCCGACACCTCGACGCCGTCGCGCGCCGCCACGGCGAAGTCGATGCGCATGAAGAACCGGTCGGTGAGCTGGTCGCCGAACTGCTGGCTCTCCAGGATGTTGCCGCCGTGACGCACCAGGAAGCCGCTCACGGCATGCACGATGCCGGGCCGGTCGGGGCAGGACAGGACGAGGATGAAGTCGCCGGCGGGCGCGCTCGCGCTGTGCGCGTGCTGGGAGGCGGGAAGCACCATGGGTAGGTCCTCGCGGAGGTCGGAGTTGCGGTGGACGAGACGCAGCCTGCGATACGCAACAGCGGCGATACTAGTCGGGCGAGCCTCGGGCCCACTATGGTCTCGCCATGCGCAACGAGGCGGGGACGCGGGCCGAGGCGGCCGGCGCGACCGGCGGGGTGCAGTCGGTGGACCGGGCCCTGACCATTCTGGAGGTGCTGGCCCGGGTGGGCGAGGCCGGGGTGACCGAGATCGCCGCCGAGCTCGAGGTCCACAAGAGCACCGCCTTCCGTTTGGTCGCCACACTGGAGCAGCACCGGCTCGTCGAGCAGACCGAGGACCGCGGCAAGTACCGCCTCGGCGTGGGCGTCCTCCGCCTCGCCGGCGCCACCACCGCGCGGCTCGACCTGGTGCAGGAGGCACGCCCGCTGTGCCGGCAGCTGGCCGCCGCCACCGGCGAGACGGTCAACATCGCGGTGCTCTCGGAGAGCTCCGCGCTCTACCTCGACCAGGTCGCCGGCTCCTCGGCGCTCCAGCCCCACAACTGGGTGGGCCAGCACATCCCGCTGCACGCCACGAGCAACGGCAAGGTCCTGCTCAGCGGGCTGGACCGTCCGGCCCTCGACGCGCTCGTGGGCCGGCTCGCCTCCTACACCGACCTGACCATCACCTCCAAGGCCCGCCTGCGCGAGGAGCTCGAGGCGGTGCGCGCCCAGGGGTACGCCGTCGCGGTGGACGAGCTGGAGGTCGGGCTGACCGCGGCCGCGGCGCCGATCCGCAACGCCCACGGCGACGTGGTGGCCTCGCTGAGCGTCTCGGGGCCGACGTTTCGGCTGCCCGACCAGCGGCTGGCGGAGGTCGTCGACCTCCTGGTCGCGGCGGCGCTCGAGGTCTCGCACCGTCTCGGCTGGGGTCAACGTCAGGTCACGGAGCGGTGACGGTCCTTGACGGGACGGGTGGTGCGCTCCATTCTCGGGAACACCGCATAGTTGCGCCAAGAGCGAGCACGTTGCGGCATACGCAACACGAGGCGTAGGGGAGCGGTCGTGCCGGAGCTCTACATCGATGGGGGATGGGTCAGCGCGCGCGCCCACGGGCGCCGCGAGATCCGCTGTCCCGCCGACGGGACCCTGGTCGCCGAGGTCGACGAGGCCGGGCCCGAGGACACCGCCGACGCGATCGCCGCGGCCCACCGCGCCTTCCAGGAGGGCCCCTGGCGCGACACGTCGGCTCGCGAGCGTGGGGACCTCCTGCTGCGCCTGGCCGACCTGCTCGAGCGCGACACCGACGCCGTCGCCCGCATGGAGTCGCTCGACACCGGCAAGCGCCTCGTCGAGAGCGCCTACGACGTCGCCGACGTCGTGTCGGTCTTCCGCCACTACGGCCGGGTTGCCGACGACGACCCCGGTCGGGTGGTCGACACCGGCAACCCCGGCGTGGTGAGCCGGATCGTGCACGAGCCGATCGGCGTGTGCGGCCTGGTGACGCCCTGGAACTACCCGCTGCTCCAGACCTCGTGGAAGGTCGCCCCATGCCTGGCGGCCGGCAACACCTTCGTGCTCAAGCCCAGCGAGCTCACCCCGCACAGCGCCGTCCACCTGATGCGCCTCCTGGAGGAGGCCGGACTGCCCGCCGGCGTCGGCAACCTGGTGCTCGGCGCGGGCCGGGAGGCAGGGGCCCTGCTCGCGGAGGACCCTCGCGTCGACCTGGTCTCGTTCACCGGCAGCCTCGCCACCGGCAAGGGGCTCATGGCGGCCGCCGCCGGCACCGTGAAGAAGGTGGCGCTCGAGCTCGGCGGCAAGAACCCCAACATCGTCTTCGCCGACGCCGACCTGGAGACCGCGCTGGACTACGCGCTCACCGCGGTGTTCCTGCACTCCGGCCAGGTCTGCTCGGCCGGTGCCCGGCTGCTGGTCGAGGAGTCGATCCACGACGAGTTCGTCGACGCGCTCGTCGAGCGGGCCCGGCGGATCCGTCTCGGCGGCCCCTTCGACGACCGGGCCGAGACCGGGCCGCTCACCAGCGCCCAGCACCGCGACAAGGTCGAGGCGTACGTCGCCGCGGGGCTCGCCGAGGGCGCCGTGCTGCGCTGTGGGGGCGCCCGCCCGGACGACCCGGCGCTCGCCGACGGGTTCTACTACCTGCCGACCGTCCTCGACGCCTGCACGCCGGGGATGTCGGTGACCCAGGACGAGTCGTTCGGGCCGGTCCTGACCGTGGAGACGTTCACGACCGAGGACGACGCGGTGGCCACCGCCAACGACAGCATCTACGGCCTCGCCGGCGCGGTCTGGACCCAGGACGCCGGCAAGGGTCAGCGCGTCGCAGCCCGGCTGCGCATGGGGACGGTCTGGATCAACGACTACCACCCGTACGTGCCGCAGGCCGAGTGGGGCGGCTACAAGCAGTCCGGCACCGGTCGCGAGCTGGGTCGCGCCGGTCTCGAGGAGTACCGCGAGACCAAGCACGTCTGGCAGAACATCAGCCCGGCCCCGCAGCACTGGTTCTCGGTCTGAGGGGGGCGACGTGACCGAGGAGCGCTACGACTACGTGATCGTGGGAGGGGGCTCCGCGGGCGCGGCCATCGCGCACCGGCTCAGCGCCGACCCCGGCACGTCGGTCCTCGTGCTGGAGGCCGGGCGCCGCGACTACCGGGCCGACCCCTTCATCAACATGCCGGCGGCCCTGCCGTTCCCGATCGGCAACCGGCTCTGGGACTGGAAGTACGAGACCGACCCGGAGCCGCACATGAACGGGCGGCGGATCTACCACGCCCGCGGCAAGGTGCTCGGCGGGTCCAGCAGCATCAACGGGATGATCTTCCAGCGGGGCAACCCGATGGACTACGAGCGCTGGGCGGCCGACCCGGGCCTCGAGACCTGGGACTACCGGCACTGTCTGCCGTACTTCAAGCGCATGGAGACGTGCCTGGCCGGCGCCGACGACTGGCGCGGCGGCGACGGCCCGCTCAAGCTCGAGCGCGGGCCGGCGACCAACCCGCTGTTCGGTGCGTTCTTCGCGGCCGCGCAGGAGGCGGGATACCCGCTGACCGACGACGTCAACGGCTACCGTCAGGAGGGCTTCGGGCGCTTCGACCGCAACATCTACCGCGGCCGACGCTGGTCGGCCTCCCGCGCCTACCTCGACCCGGTCCGCGACCGTCGCAACCTCACGATCCGGACCCATGCGTTCGTCACCAGGGTGCTCTTCGACGGCATCCGCGCGGTCGGCGTCGACTACCGCCGCGGCCGGTCACGGCGCTCGGTGCGGGCCGGTGAGGTGATCCTCTGCGGCGGCGCCATCAACACCCCGCAGCTGCTCCAGCTCTCCGGTGTCGGCGATCGAGGGCTGCTCGAGCGCCACGGCATCGACGTCGTGCACGACCTGCCCGGCGTCGGGGAGAACCTCCAGGACCACCTGGAGGTCTACGTCCAGTACGCCTCCAAGCAGCCGGTCTCGATCGCACCGGGCCTGCGCTACCGCCACCGCCCGAAGATCGCGCTGCAGTGGCTCCTGCAGCGCAAGGGACTCGGCGCGACCAACCACTTCGAGGGCGGTGGCTTCGCGCGCAGCAACGACCAGGTCGACTGGCCCAACCTGATGTTCCACTTCCTGCCGGTGGCCATCCGCTACGACGGCTCGGCGCCCACCAAGGGGCACGGCTACCAGGTCCACATCGGACCCATGTACGCCGACACCCGCGGCTGGGTGCGGATCCGGTCGAGCGATGCACGCGTGCACCCCTCGATGCAGTTCAACTACCTCTCCACGCCCACCGACCGCAAGGAGTGGGTCGAGGCGATTCGGGTCGCGCGCGACATCCTCAACCAGCCGGCGTTCGGCGCCTTCAACGCCGGCGAGCTGTCGCCGGGGCCGACGGTCCGCACCGACGAGGAGATCCTCGACTGGGTGCGCGCCGACGCCGAGACCGCGCTGCACCCGTCGTGCACGGCGAAGATGGGCCTCGACGAGATGTCGGTGACCGACCCGACCTCGATGCGGGTGCAGGGGACCGAGTCGCTGCGCGTCGTCGACGCCTCGGTCTTCCCCTACGTCACCAACGGCAACATCTACGCCCCCGTGATGATGGTCGCCGAGAAGGCGGCCGACCTGATCGCCGGAAACACGCCCCTCCCGCCTGCGGACGTGGCCTACTACCGCTATCGGGACGCCACCCCGCTCTACCCGCCGGGTGACCCCCGCAACCATGAGGAGCACGCATGAGCGTCGCAACCGAGCACGCCGCCGAGCCCGGGACGGCCGCGGAGGAGAGCGCGCTCTCGGTGCGCCACCTCTGGAAGATCTTCGGCAAGGGCAGCGGCGCCATCATCGGTACGCCGGACGCCGACCTCTCCCGCGCCGAGCTCAAGGAGAAGACGGGCTGCGTGGTCGGCGTGAAGGACGTGTCCTTCGACGTCGCGCCCGGCGAGGTGTTCGTGGTGATGGGCCTGTCCGGGTCAGGCAAGTCGACCCTCATCCGGTGCCTCACCCGCCTGATCGAGCCCACGTCGGGGCAGACGATCATCGCCGGCCAGGACGTCAACCAGTCCTCGCCCGCCCAGCTGCGAGAGCTCCGCCGACACCATGCCTCGATGGTCTTCCAGCACTTCGGCCTCCTGCCGCACAAGCAGGTGATCGACAACGTCGCCTACGGTCTCGAGATCCGCGGGCTGGGCAAGAAGGAGCGGCGCGCGAAGGCCGGTGAGGTGGTCGACCTGGTCGGCCTGTCCGGATATGAGCACTCCTACCCCGACCAGCTCTCCGGTGGCATGCAGCAGCGCGTCGGCCTTGCCCGGGCGTTGGCCGGCGACCCGTCGCTGCTGCTGTTCGACGAGCCCTTCTCGGCGCTCGACCCGCTGATCCGCCGCGATATGCAGAACGAGGTGATCCGCCTCCACCACGAGCTCGGCAAGACGATGGTCTTCATCACTCACGACCTCCAGGAGGCCCTCAAGCTCGGCGACCGGATCCTCATCCTGCGAGACGGCGAGATCGTGCAGATCGGCGCACCGGCCGAGGTGGTCGGCGCCCCTGCCGACGACTACGTCAAGGACTTCGTGTCCGAGGTGCCCCGCTCGCACGTGCTGACGCTGAAATGGGTGATGCGCGACCCCCGGCCCGACGACTCGATGGAGGGCCCGGTGATGTCGTCGGACACGATCGTGCGCAAGGCCGCCCAGGCCGCCCTCGCCGCCGCCCACCCGGTCCGCGTCGTCGACGGGGACCGGCTGGTCGGCATCGTCGACGACGACGCGATCCTGCGGGTGGTCGTGGCGGAGGAGGAGGCGCGATCGTGACCGCCACCCTCGCCCCGCCGGCCGCGGGCTCCCGGAGCCCGGAGCCCCCGGAGACGCGTGAGCGCCGTACGGTGCCGCGCTGGGTGTGGGCGCTGGGAGTGATCGGGCTGTGGATTGCGGTGTGGGCCCTCACCAAGGGCCAGGACACGCTCGCCCTCGCCGGCCGCGAGAACACCGACCTGCACGACTCGCTGACCGGCTTTCGCGACGACGTGCTCGCGAACCGCGACACCAACCCGATCATCCAGTTCACCTACGGGCTCGGGGACTGGTTCGGCGGAGTCGTCGACTGGCTCCAGCGGATGCTGTCGATCCCCGACTTCCCGCGCCCGGTGCCCCAGGTCGGCTGGCTCGGCATCACCGCGGTCGCGGCCTGGATCGGCCTGGCCGTCGCCGGGTGGCGGATCGCCATCCTCGTGGCGTTGTCGTTCGTCTCCTTCGGGGCCTTCGGCTTCTGGTCCGACGCCATGGACTCCCTGATCGTCACCTTCGTCTCCGTCGCGGTCGTCGTCGTGGTGGGCATCCCGCTGGCGGTGCTCCTGGGGACCTCCGGCCGGGCGACCACAGCGGTCGTCACCACCATGCTCGACGTGCTGCAGACCCTGCCCGCGTTCGTCTACCTGGCACCCATCGCGCTGTTCTTCGGCATCGGTCCGTCCGCGGCGGTGATCTGCACGCTCATCTACGCGCTGCCCCCGCTCATCCGGATCGCTGGGCACGGCATCCGCACCGTCTCGTCCACGACCATCGAGGCCACCGACTCGGCCGGTCAGACCCGGTGGCAGCGGCTGACCAAGGTGCAGCTGCCGATGGCCCGCCGCACGATCGTGGTGGGCCTGAACCAGACGATCATGGCGGCGCTGTCGATGGCGACGATCGCCGCGCTGGTCAACGGCCCCGGCCTCGGCCTGCCGGTCTACCGGGCACTGACGCGCAATGACGTGGGCGGCGCGTTCGTGCCGGGCCTGCTGATCGTGGTCATGGCTGTGATGCTCGACCGGGCCACCACGGCCGCGAGCGAGTACGGCGAGAAGACCGCGCGCGGCCGGGTGGACCTCAGGCTTCGGCGCATCGTCCTCGCGGTGGCCGGCATCGGCGCGCTGGTCGCGGTCTACCTCTCCCGCACCTACTCCTCCCTCGCAGAGTTCCGGGAGACGACCTGGGGGCCCGAGCTGGCCGACGCGGTCGACCGCTTCTTCGAGTGGTTCACCGACACCTTCCGCGACGTCACCCAGGCGTTCAAGGACGCGATCAGCTCGCTGCTGCTCAACCCGCTGCAGGCGCTGCTGTCGGAGTCGCCGTGGTGGCTCGCCGCCGCGGCCATCCTGGCGCTGGCGGTCGTCTTCGGCGGGCTCCGCGCTGTCGTGCCCACCGTGCTGTGCCTGGCGGGTCTCCTCTTCGTCGACCTGTGGCATGACGCGATGGTCACCCTCACGATGGTGCTGGTCGGCACGCTCCTGGTGATGGTCCTGGCCGTGGTGCTCGGCGTGGCGATGGCACGCAGCCGGCGCACCGACCTGGTGCTGCGACCCCTCCTGGACGCCGGGCAGACGATCCCGCCGTTCGTCTACCTCATCCCGGTGCTCGCGCTCTTCGGCCCGACCCGCTTCACGGCCATCGTCGCCGGTGTCGTCTACGCCGCGCCGGTCGCGGTCAAGCTCGTCGCCGACGGCATCCAGGGTGTCTCGCCGACGACCCTCGAGGCGGCTCGGTCGACCGGCTCGACGACGTGGCAGGAGATCACCAAGGTCCAGCTGCCCATGGCGCGCGGCTCGCTCGTGCTGGCGGCCAACCAGGGCCTGCTCTACGTCCTCGCCATGGTCGTGATCGGCGGTCTGGTGGGCGCCGGAGCGCTCGGCTACGACGTGGTGCTCGGCTTCGCCCGCTCCGAGGAGTGGGGTAAGGGCGCGGCCGGCGGCATCAGCATCGTGCTGCTCGGGATCATGCTGGACCGGATCATGCGCGGCGCGGCCGGCAAGGACCGTCCGGCCCGCGACCCCTCGCAGCCGTCCCGTTGGGCCGGCCTGCGGTGGACCGGCTCGCTTCGAGGCGGCCGTTGAGCTCTCGGCAGGACAACACCCGGCACCATCCAACCAAGGAGAAGAAATTGCGACACTCAGGAAAGCGAGTAGCAGGCCTCGCCTCGGTTGCGGCGGTGGCTGCTCTGACGCTCGCCGCGTGCGGCGAGGGGTCCATCGACGAGGAGACCAAGGACAACGAGTCGCAGGCGGCGGCGGCTGGTGACTGCGGCGAGGTCAACATGGCGGTCAACCCCTGGGTCGGCTACGAGGCCGACGCCTACGTCGTGGGGCACATCGCCACTGAGCAGCTCGGCTGCAAGGTCAACTACAAGGAGCTCAAGGAGGACGTCGCCTGGCAGGGCTTCGGCACCGGCGAGGTCGACGTCGTGATCGAGGACTGGGGCCACCCGGACCTGGAGAAGAAGTTCTTCGAGGGCACCGGCGACGGCAGCGCGATGGACGGCGGCCCGACCGGCAACGTCGGGATCATCGGCTGGTACGTCCCGCCGTGGCTCGCGGAGGAGCACCCGGACATCCTCGAGTACGAGAACCTCAACAAGTACGCCTCGGAGTTCGCCACGTCCGAGTCCGGCGGCAAGGGCCAGTTCCTCGGTGCCGACCCCTCCTACGTCCAGTTCGACGAGGCGATCATCAGCAACCTCGACCTCGACTTCAAGGTCGTCTTCTCCGGAAGCGAGGCCGCCAGCATCACGGCGTTCCAGCAGGCCGAGGAGAACAAGGAGTTCCTGATCGGCTACTTCTACGAGCCGCAGTGGCTCTTCGCCGACGTCCCGCTGGCGAAGGTGGCACTGCCCGCCTACGAGGAGGGGTGCCAGGACGACCCGGCGAAGGTCGCGTGCGACTACCCGGAGACCGAGCTGAAGAAGATCCTCTCGACCGAGTGGGTCGGCGAGGGCGGTCCGGCCGTCGAGCTGATCCAGAACTTCCAGTGGACCAACGAGGACCAGAACCTCGTGGCCAAGTACATCTCCGACGAGGGCATGTCCGCCGAGGACGCGGCCGCGAAGTGGGTCGAGGAGAACCAGGACAAGGTCGACGCCTGGCTGGGCTGAGTCCGGAGCCGAACTCCGGCCGGGAGGTCTTGACCTCCCGGCCGGGGACGGGTGATTCTGGAGTTCGTTTCATATGACGCATCAGGTTGCGCATCACGCAACACTCTGAACCGGGAGCCCCCATGGTCACCGTCCCCACCTCGGCGCAGGTCGTCGTCATCGGCGCCGGCATCGTCGGCAACAGCCTCGTGCACCACCTCGCCCGGCTGGGCTGGCGCGACATCGTGCAGCTCGACAAGGGGGCGCTGCCCAACCCCGGCGGCTCGACCGGCCACGCGTCCAACTTCATCTTCCCGGTCGACCACTCCCGCGAGATCACGGATCTGACCCTCGACTCGGTGCGGCAGTACCAGGAGATGGGCGTCTTCACGCAGTCCGGCGGCTTCGAGATCGCGCGCACCGAGGAGCGCATGGAGGAGCTGCGGCGGCGGATGTCGTCGGCCAGGGCGTGGGGGATCGAGGCGGAGCTGGTCGACGCCGACTTCGTGAAGGAGAAGGTGCCCTTCATCGAGACCGATCAGATCCTCGGGGCGTTCTGGACCCCGAGCGTCGGGGTCGTCGACTCCCTGCGCGCCGGCACGATCATGCGCGAGAGCGCGCTGGCCGCCGGCGCGCTGACCGTCGTACCGACGGTCGAGGTGACCGGGATGGACGTGCAGGACGGGCGCATCCGGCGGGTGCGGACGAGCGGCGGCGACATCGAGACCGAGTACGTCGTGATCGCCGCCGGCGTGTGGAGCCCCCAGCTCGGCGACATGGCGGGCATCAGCATCCCGCTGACCCCCGCGGTGCACCAGATGATCAGCGTCGGGCCGTGCCCGCAGCTGGCCGAGCGCGAGGGGGAGATCAGCTTCCCGATCATCCGCGACATGGACACCTTCTGCTACGAGCGCCAGCACGGCGCCGACATGGAGGTCGGCTCCTACGCGCACCGCGCGATCCTGCACGAGCCGGAGGACATCCCCTCGATCGAGCAGGCCAAGCTCTCGCCGACCGAGATGCCGTTCACCTCCGACGACTTCGACCCCCAGCTCGAGCAGGCCTACGAGCTGATGCCCGAGCTGCTGGGCGCCGAGGGCGCCGAGATGCGCTACGCGATCAACGGCCTGCTCTCGCTCACCTGCGACGGCAACCCGATCCTGGGCGAGAGCCTGGTCAAGGGCCTGTGGACCGCGTCGGCGGTGTGGATCAAGGAGGGGCCCGGCGTGGGCCGCGCGGTCGCCGAGTGGATGACCGCCGGCCACTCCGAGATCGACATCCACCACAGCGACATCGCGCGGTTCCACCCGCACCAGATGCGCCGCGAGCACACCCGGCTGCGCACGACCGAGTCGTTCATCAAGACCTACGGGATCGTCCACCCCGCCGAGCAGTACGAGTCCGACCGCGACCAGCGGGTCTCGCCGATGCACGAGTCGCAGAAGAAGCTCGGGGCGATGTTCTTCGAGACCGCCGGCTGGGAGCGTCCGCACTGGTACGAGGCCAACGCCGGGCTGGTCGAGCAGTACGGCGACGCGGTCCTGCCGCGCGAGCACGAGTGGGACGCGCGCTGGTGGAGCCCGATCATCAACGCCGAGCACCTGCGGATGCGCGAGGCGGCCGGGATCATCGACCTGACGGCGTTCCAGGTGCTCGACATCGTCGGGCCCGGCGCGCTGAAGACCGTGCAGCGCACCTGTGTCGCGCAGTGCGACGTCGCGGTGGGCAAGGTCGTCTACACGCCGGTGCTCGACGCGAAGGGCGGCTTCCTCTCCGACCTGACCGTGATGCGGCTCGGCGACGAACGCTTCCGCGTCGTCACGGGTGGCGCGCACGGCATGGCCGACCGCAAGACGTTCACCGACCAGCTGCCCGCCGACGGTGCCACGACGCTGACCGACGTGACCGACGAGGTGTCCACGATCGGCTTGTGGGGTCCGCGGGCACGCGACATCCTCTCCTCGCTGACCCCCGACGACCTGTCCGACGACGGCTTCGGCTTCCTCACCTGCCGGTCCGTCCAGGTCGGCGGGACCACCGTGCTGGCCTCGCGCATCTCCTACGTCGGCGAGCTGGGCTGGGAGCTCTACGTCGACACGGGCTCGGCCGCGGACCTGTGGGACGCGCTCCTGGAGGCCGGCGAGCCGCACGGCGCCGTGCCGGTCGGGATCGGCGTCTACGGCACCACCGGGCGCCTGGAGAAGGGCTACCGGGCCTACGGCGCCGAGCTCGACAGCGAGCGGAGCATCGTCGAGGCCGGCATGCAGCGGCCGAAGGTCAAGGCCGCCGACTTCGTCGGCCGGGCGGCGTACGTCGCCCAGCGGGCGGAGGCGCCGAAGGCCGTGCTGTGCACGATGACCGTGGACGACCACACCTCGGCGTCGGGGGTGAGGCGCTACATGCTCGGCGGCGAGCCGATCCTGACCCGCGACGGCGCCACGCTGACGGACGGGCACGGGCACCACCCCTACGTCACGTCGGCCGGCTCCGCCCCGTCGCTCGGCAAGCACGTGCTGATGGCGTACCTGCCGCCGGACGTCGCTGTCGTGGGGCAGGAGCTCGCGGTGTCGTACATGGAGGAGCTCTACCCCGTCACCGTCGGCTCGGTCGACGCGACGCCGCTGTTCGACCGGGCCAACGAGCGCCTGAAGTGAAGGTCCTGGTCTGCGTCAAGCGCGTCGTCGACTCCTCCAGCGAGGTGGTCCTGACCGAGGACGCGCAGGCGGTCGACGGCCGGTACGCCGGCTTCACGATGAGCGCGCACGAGGAGTGCGCCGTCGAGCTGGCGGTCCAGGTCGCGGCGGCCACGGGCGGCACCGCGACGGTGCTCACGCTGGGCGACACCGACGCGGTGGAGCAGCTGCGCGCGGCGCTGGCCGTCGGCTGCACGGAGGCGGTGCACGTGGTGGCCGACTCCTCGACGTTCGGCCCGGCCGACGTGGCGCGCGAGATCGCGGCCGTCGCGGGCGACCACGACCTGGTGCTGCTGGGCAACGACGCCGCCGACAGCGGCGACTTCCAGGTCGGCATCCGCCTGGCCTACGAGCTCGGCCGGCCGGTGGTCAACGGCGTGACGAACGTGTCCGTCGCGGAAGGGGTCGTGACCGCGAGCGGCGCCGGCACGGACGGTTACGAGACCTACCGGGTGCCGCTGCCCGCGGTCGTGACCGTGCTGGAGGGCGGCGTCGAGCCGCGCTACCCGACGGTGCCCGGGCGGATGAAGGCCAAGAAGGTGCCGATCGAGGAGCGGTCGCCGGTGAGCGACCCGATCGGGCCCTCGCGGGTGCGGCTGCTGCTGCCGCCGCCGGCCCCGTCGAACGTGCAGGTCCTCGGCAAGGGCGCCGACGCGGCGCCCGCGGTGGTCGACCTCTTCGAGCAGCTGGGGGTGCTGTCGCGATGATCCTGGTGCTGGTCGAGACCACGCCCGCGGGCGAGGCCGTCGAGGTGTCGCGCGAGGCGCTGACGTTCGCGCGGTCGCTGGCCGCCGAGGGCGGCGGCGTCCCGGTCGACGCGGTGGTCGTGGGCGAGCCGTCCGCGGAGCTGGCCGCGACGCTGGCGGCGTACGGCGTGCGGAGGGTGCACGCGCTGACCGGCGAGGCGTTCGGGTCGTACTCCGGTGCTGCCTGGGCAGCCGGCGTGCAGGACGCGCGCGGGACCTCGGTGGTCGTGATGGCCGCCGGGACGCCGCGCGGCAACGAGGTGATGGCGCACGTCGCGGCCCGCGAGGGCGTGGCGATGGCGGCCAACGTGCTGTCGTTCGGCGGGCTGTCGCCGTTCGTCGTGACCCGCCAGGTCGTCGGTGGGGCCGCGCTGGAGGAGATGCGGCTCGCGGACCGGCCCGCGGTGTTCACCGTCGCCGGCCACGCCGTCGAGGCCGCGCCCGCGGACGAGCCGGGCTCCGGGGAGGTGGTGGTGCGGTCCCCGGCGGTGGCCGAGGCCGACCTGGTCGCGCGGGTGGTCTCGAGCGAGGAGCCGGAGCCGGACCTGTCCGGCACGCTGAAGTCGGCGCGGGTCGTGGTCGGCGCGGGCCGCGGGGCCGGGTCGGCCGACGGCTTCGCGGAGCTGGTCGAGCTCACCGAGCTGCTCGGCGGCTCGCTCGGGGTCTCCCGCGTCGTGACCTCGCTCGGCTGGCGCCCGCACCACGAGCAGGTCGGCCAGACCGGCAGCCGGATCTCGCCGGAGCTCTATATCCCCTGCGGCATCAGCGGCGCGATCCAGCACTGGGCCGGCTGCTCCACGGCGAAGAGCATCCTGGCGATCAACACCGACCCCGACGCCCCGATGGTCACCAAGGCGACGTACGCCGTCATCGGCGACCTGCACGAGGTCGTCCCCGCCATCAACGCCGAGATCCGCCGCCGGCACGCGCTTGAGTAACGGTGTAATCATGTAAGCATGAGCAACGAGACGCAGGAGAGGGTGCGCGGCTGGTTCACCGGCCGGCTGCCCGAGGAGTGGCAGGTCGAGGCGCCGCGGGTGGCGGTCGACCGCGAGGAGATCACCGTGGTCCTTACCGTGGCCGATGTCGCAGCGGGGGAGTCGGAGGTCGAGCAGGCCGAGGCGCGCGCGGGCCGTGCCCGCGCCTTCCGCGAGGAGACCCGCGAGGCGCGCATGGCGATCGCGCGCGAAGCGGAGCACCGCTTCGAGCGCAAGGTGTCGTGGGGCGTGGTGGTCGGCGGGCGCGAGGAGCTGTGGACCCACGTGTCCGCGCCGGTGATGACCAGGCTGCGCCAGCCCCAGCGCCAGGTGCTCGACACGTTGGTCGACTCCGGCGTCGCCCGCTCGCGCTCCGAGGCGCTGGCGTGGTGCGTGCGCCTGGTCGGCCAGCACGAGGCCGACTGGCTCGCCGAGCTGCGCGACGCGATGACGCACGTGGACGACGTACGCGCCAAGGGCCCGGCTGCCTGAGGTGGCGGACCGGGTATCCATCCCGCCGCTACGGCACCGCCACCGCCGGCTCGCGGACCGGCTCGGCGACGGGCGCGAGGTCCTCGTGCAGGTCGCGGCCGCGGGTCTCGGGCAGGAGCGCGGCGCAGCCGAGGCTGATCACTGCGATGACGACGTTGTACCCCGCCACCAGCCAGAGGGTGCCGTCCCCCTTGGTCACCAACCAGGCCGCGATGAGCGGGGTGAGGCCCGAGGCGAGGATGCCGGAGACCTGGTAGAGCGTGCTGAGCGCCGAGTAGCGGTAGCGGGTGTCGAACAGCTCGCTCCAGAACGACGCCAGCGGGCCGTAGACGATGCCGTAGATGACCCCGAGCCCGCCGATGAACGTGACCGCGACGCCGAGGGTGGTCCCGCCCTGGACCAGCCAGGCCGCCGGGAACGCGAACAGCAGCGCGATCACCACGCCGGTGTTGTAGACGCGCTTGCGGCCGAAGGTGTCGCTCAGCCGTCCGGAGACGAGCACCAGCGCGACGCCGAGCAGCGCGCCCACCATGATCGCGTTGAGCGCCGTGGACTTGGGGATGCCGACGTTCTTGACGGTGTAGGCGAGCAGGTAGACCGAGAACAGGTTGAACGTGAAGCCCTCGATGAAGCGGGTGCCCATGCCGAGCAGCAGCGTGCGCGGCTGGCGCCGCACGAGCTCGGCGACCGGGTTGGGGGAGACCTCCTTGGTCGCCTGCACCTGCTGGAAGGCCGGCGTCTCCATGACCGAGAGCCGGATCCAGGCGCCGATCGCCAGCAGCGCGATGCTCACCAGGAAGCAGGCGCGCCAGCCCCACGCGAGGAACTGCTCGTCGGGCAGCTGGCTGGCGAGGGCGAACGCGCCGGACGCGAGGAAGAGCCCGCCGGGGACGCCGATGTGGGCGAAGCTGCCGAAGAAGCCCCGGCGCTCTGCCGGCGCGAACTCGACCGCCAGCAGTACGGCGCCGCCGTACTCCCCGCCGACGCCGATGCCCTGGAGGATTCGCAGCACGACCAGGAGGATCGGCGCCCAGACGCCGATCTCGTCGTAGGTCGGCAGCAGCCCGATGGCGGCGGTGCCGACGCCCATGATCAGCAGCGTCCAGATCAGCATGGTCTTGCGGCCGATGCGGTCCCCGAAGTGGCCGAAGATGAGCCCGCCGACGGGGCGGGCGACGAAGCCGACCGCGAAGGTGCCGAAGGCCGCGAACTGCGCGGCGGGTCCGTCGAGGCCGTTGAAGAACAGCTGGTCGAAGACCAGGCCCGCCGCGGTGCCGTAGAGGAAGAAGTCGTACCACTCGATGGTGGCGCCGACCGCGGATGCGGCGGCGACCTTGCGGGGCGAGGTCGGGGCGGGCGTCATGGGCGGGCTCCTCGAGAAGGCCATTAAGAGCCCTAACCCTACTGAATTAATAGCGATAGGCAAAGTGCCTGGCGTCGGCGGCCGCTGGTAGACATGAAGCATGACCACGACCGACGTCGCCCCCGACCGGCTGCGCGTCCGCGAGAGCGCCGAGGCGCACCTGCGCGCGCTGGTCGGCCGCGACGACGTCACGCTGCGCGAGGACCAGTGGACGGCGATCGAGGCGCTGGCCGTCGACAAGCGTCGCGCGCTGGTCGTCCAGCGCACCGGGTGGGGCAAGTCGGCGGTCTACTTCGTGGCCACCCTGCTGCTGCGCGCCGAGGGGGCCGGCCCCACGGTGATCGTCTCGCCGCTGCTCGCGCTGATGCGCAACCAGATCGCGGCGGCCGAGCGCGCCGGCATCCGCGCGGTCACCATCAACTCCACCAACCTCGAGGACTGGGAGGCCACGCACGACGCGATCCGGGCCGGCGAGGTCGACGTCCTGCTGGTGAGCCCCGAGCGGCTCAACAACCCGGGGTTCCGCGACGAGGTGCTGCCGCGCCTGGCCGCGACGTGCGGGCTCCTGGTCGTCGACGAGGCCCACTGCATCTCCGACTGGGGCCACGACTTCCGGCCGGACTACCGGCGGATCCGCACGCTCCTCGACGACCTGCCCGCCGGCATCCCGGTGCTCGCCACGACCGCGACCGCCAACGCCCGCGTGACCTCCGACGTCGGCGAGCAGCTCGGCGAGGGCGTGCTCGTGCTGCGCGGCTCGCTGGACCGCGAGTCGCTGCGGCTCGGGGTCGTCCACCTCAAGACCGCCCAGCAGCGGCTCGCGTGGCTGGCCGACCACCTGGCCGAGCAGCCGGGGTCCGGGATCGTCTACTGCCTCACCGTCGCCGCCACCCAGGAGGTGGCCGACTACCTGCGCTCTCGCGGCCACCACGTCGCCGCCTACTCCGGCCAGACCGAGCAGACCGAGCGGCTGGCACTCGAGGCCGACCTGATCGCGGGGCGGGTCAAGGCGCTCGTCGCCACCAGCGCCCTCGGCATGGGCTTCGACGCGACGCTGGGCTTCGTGGTCAACCTGGGCGCGCCGTCCTCCCCGGTCGCCTACTACCAGCAGGTCGGCCGTGCCGGGCGCGGCACGGACGAGGCCACGGTCGTGCTGCTGCCGGCCATCGAGGACCGCGACATCTGGGCCTACTTCGCCTCGCTCGCCTTCCCGCGCGAGGAGCTGGTGCGCCGCACGCTCGAGGTGCTGGCCGAGGAGGGCCGTCCGCTCAGCACCGCCGCCCTGGAGACCCACGTCGAGCTCAACCGCAACCGGCTCGAGACCATGCTCAAGGTGCTCGACGTCGACGGCGCCGTACGCCGGGTGCGCGGCGGGTGGGAGTCGACCGGGCAGCCCTGGTCCTACGACGAGGAGCGCTACCGGCGCGTCGCCGAGGCCCGTGAGCGCGAGCAGCAGGCGATGATCGACTACCTGCGCACGAGCGAGTGCCGGATGTGGTTCCTGCGCAACCAGCTCGACGACCCGCAGGCCGAGCCCTGCGGTCGCTGCGACAACTGCGGAGGGCTCGCCCTCTCCCTCGACGTGTCGAGCGCCGCGGTGGCCGAGGCGGAGGAGCGGCTCTCCCGCCCGGGAGTGGTGCTGGAGCCCCGCAAGATGTGGCCCACCGGGCTGGCCTCGATGGGCATCGGCCTCAAGGGCAAGATCGCCGCCGGCGCCGCGGAGGGCCGGGCAGTGGCGCGGCTGACCGACCTGGGCTACGGCCAGGCGCTGCGCGAGCTGTTCCGACCCGGTGCCGGTGAGGGACCGGTGCCGGTCCCCCTGGTGAAGGCCGTCGTCGAGGTCCTCGGCGACTGGCACCCGCAGGTCGAGGCGATCGCCTACGTCGAGTCGGAGACGCGGCCGACGCTCACCGCCGACCTCGCCGAGGGGCTCTCGCGCTACCTCAAGGTGCCGGTCGTCGCTCGCTACGCGATCGTCGACCCCGACGTCGCCCCGGGCCAGGGCGCGATGAACTCCGCGCAGCGCGTCGCCGCGGTCGGGCGTCGCTTCGCCTTGCAGGGCGACGTTCCGGCCGGTCCGGTGCTCCTCGTCGACGACCTCGTCGTCACGGGCTGGACGATGACGCGTGCCGCGCATGCGCTTCGCGAGGCCGGCGCGACGACGGTGCTCCCCCTCGCGCTCGCCCTGCAGAGCTGACCGCCGCGCCTGCTCCGTTTCTGGGCGCACGCTGCCTACCATCCCAGCCATGACGCACACGCCCCCTCCGGGATACTCCACCGCCCGGCCCCCGGTGCCACTGCCCGGTCCGCCCCCGACCCTCGACCGCGAGCGGCCCCTGGTCGCCGCCGGCGTTGCGCTGCTGGCGACCGCCGTGGTCCTCTCCACGGCCTACTCGCGCGCCGACGGGCAGCTGGACTGGTCAAACTACGCAGTGGGGCTGCTGGCCACGCTCGGGCTGCTCGGCATCGCCGTGGCGAGCTACGTGCTGGCCCGGGAGACCGATCCCGCGACCGACCTGGTCACCTGGCCGGCGGCCTTCGGCATCGGCGGCGTCGGCCTGATGATCGGCGTGGCGATGGACGACAGCGACGCCACCGCGTACGTCGCCGGCCTCGCCGTGGTCGTGCTCTCCCTCGGCGGCCTCCTGCGCACGCGTCGCGGCCCGTTCGTCGTGACCGGGATCCTCGGCCTGTACGCCGTCTACCTGCAGGCCACCGAGGACATCGTCGGGTTCGACGGTGACGAGGAGGTCGGGGGCATCCCGATCGCCCTGGGGCTCGCGATCTTCGCCGTGCTCGTCACGGCGCTGGGCTGGCTCCTGCCCGAGACCCGGGTCCTCGCGGCGGCGGTGGTCGGCACCCTCACCGTGGTGGGGTTCGCCACGCTCACCGGAGCCCTGGCGCTGGCCCAGGCGCTCCAGTCGGCGCTCAGCGTGTTCGACCCGTCCGAGGAGCCCGCTCCCCGTTTCGACGCCTACGACAACGACGCGTGGGTGATCCTCGTGCTCGCCCTGCTGCTGATCGTGGGCTGGGCCGTGCTGGCGGCACTGACCCGCCACGTGGTCTTCCGGATCCTCATGGTCGCCATGGCGGCCTCCGTGATCCCGCTCGTCACCGCCGTGCTCACGGTCGACCACCCCTCGTGGTGGGGCCTGGTCCTCGGCGCGGCCGGGGGCGGACTGCTCGCCTACGCCGGGCTGCGCGCCCTCTCCGCGTCCCGGCGGCGGTAGACCTACGAACGACGTGTTACCTGCCCTCGGCCGGCCTCAGTGCCCCACCATCGCGGTCGGGTCGACGGGGGCGGCGGGGCGCCGGCGGGGGAGCAGGTACGCCGGCACGAGCACCAGGCCGACCATGACCGTCGCGACGAGGAACACGGTGGCGAAGGAGTCGGCCAGGCCGGCGACGTAGCCGACCGGGTCGGTGGTGGGGTCCGCGGCGATGTCGAGGATGCCGTTGGTGAGCAGCACGGCGAAGACCGCGGTACCGACGGAGGCGGCGACCTGCTGGACGATGTTCATCAGCGTCGAGCCGCGCGCGATGGTGTGCGGCTCGAGGGTCCCGAGCGCCGACGACATGATCGGCATCATCGTGGCGCCCATCCCCAGACCCATCACGAACAGGGCGCCCAGGATGAAGGCGTAGGACGTGTCGGCGGTGAGCTGGGTGAACATCGCCATGCCGGCGGTGATCACGGCGATGCCGGTCAGCACGATCTTGCCCGGCCCGATGCGGTCGGCCAGGACGCCCGCGACCGGCATGGTCAGCATCGCGCCGATGCCCTGCGGGGCGAGTATCAGCCCGGCGCCGAGGGCGTCCTCGCCGCGGACCTGCTGGAAGTACAGGGGGAAGAGCAGGCTGGCCCCGAAGAACGCGATAGCGAACAGCGCCATCGCGATCACCGCGACCGTGAGCGTGCGGCTCTGGAAGAGCCGCAGGTCGATCAGCGGGTGCCGGTTGCGCCCGCTGAGCGCCCACGGCACGAACGCCGCGATCAGCAGCGCCCCGGCCACCGCAGGCGCGACGACCTGCAGCGTCCAGATGGTGCCTTCGGACTGCTTGGCGTCGGGGATCGAGGAGATGCCGTAGAGGAACGCCGCGAGGCCCGGCGAGAGCAGCAGCATGCCCAGCCAGTCGAAGGTCTCCGACGGCTCGACGCGGTCGCCCGGCAGCACCTTCCAGGCGTACGCCAGGGCGATGATGCCGATGGGCAGGTTGATCAGGAAGATCCAGTGCCAGCTCGCGGAGTCGATGAGGGCACCGCCGAGGATCGGGCCGAAGATCGGCCCGAGCAGCATCGGGATGCCGAGCACGGCCATGACCCGCCCGACCCGCGAGGGGCCGGCGGCGCGGGTGAGGATGGTCATGCCGAGCGGCATCAGCATCCCGCCGCCCAGCCCCTGCAGGACCCGGAAGCCGACCAGCATCTCCAGCGAGGACGCCGCGGCGCAGAGCATGGAGCCGAGAGTGAAGAGCAGGACGGCCAGCAGGTACAGGCGCTTGGTCCCGAACCGGTCGGCCGCCCAGCCGGTCAGTGGGATGACGCTGGCCAGCGCCAGCGTGTAGCCGGTCATCGTCCACGCGACCTGCGCCGACGTCGCGTCGAACTCGCGCTGGAAGGTCTCGAGCGCGACCGACACCACGGTGATGTCGAGGATCGACATGATCCCGCCCAGCACCACCACGCCGGCCACCAGCAGGACCGGGCGGTCCAGGCGGTCGCCCCCGACCTGAGGCGAGTCGTGCGGTACGGCGGTCGCGGAGGCGGGGTCGATGCTCACGGCAGGAGCCTAGGAGAACCGACCAGGCTCAGGAGAGCTGGGCCTCGATCGCGCTCACGAGGGCGGGGTCCTTCGGCTCGACGCGGGGGGAGAACCGTGCGACGACCTCACCCGAGCCGTCGACGAGGAACTTCTCGAAGTTCCACTGGACGTCGCCGGCCTCGCCCGACTCGTTGGGGACCTCGACCAGGGAGCGGTAGACCTCGTGCCGGCCCTCGCCGTTGACCTCGACCTTCTCGGCCATCGGGAAGCTCACGCCGTACGTCGCCGAGCAGAACTCTGCGATCTCCTCGGACGTCCCCGGCTCCTGGCCGCCGAACTGGTTGCACGGCACGCCGACGACGGTGAAGCCGCGCTCGCCGTAGGTCTGCTGCAGCTCCTCCAGGCCGGTGTACTGCGGCGTCAGGCCGCACTTGCTCGCGACGTTGACCAGCAGCGCCGGGCGGCCGCCGGTCAGGTCGCGGAGGGTGCCGGGGGACCCGTCGAGGCGGGCGAGGGGGGCGTCGAGGATGCTCATGCCCACGACTCTAGGGCCCGGCACGACGGGAGTCGGCCCCGTTCCAGGGAACGCGCCGTCCCCGCCACGCGTTAGCGTCAGAGTCCCACCCGGCCACCCGCCCCCGCTGAGGTCTGCGCTTGAGCTTCGTCCCCGTCACCGGACCGGCCACCTTCCGTCCGGCCGACCCCCCGCGCGAGGGCGTGGTCGAGTTCAGCGACGAGCGGCGCACGGTCGCGCTGCCGATCCGCGCCGCGCTGCCGGTGCTCACCAAGGCGCACGCCCGCGACGACCTCCATCCCAGCGTCGGGCTGCTGAGCGGAGCGGTCCTGCTCGGGATGCGGCTGGTGGCGGCGGGCCGGTTCGAGCCGTCCGACACCGGCCGGAGCTGGCGCGCGGGCCCGCTGGACGCCGACGACGCCGACCGCGTCGCGATGCTCGCACGCTCGCGCTCCTACGACGGGCTCGTCGACGACGCCGAGGCGCTGGTGCGCCAGGTGCTCGATGCGGTGAGCGACGCGATGCCGCGCGCGGCGCCGCTCGCCACCGCGCGCCGGGCCCGCACCCCCAGCTCCTCGACGGGCACCACGACCGACCGCGCGGCCGGTGGCTCGGAGTTCGAGAGCCGGCTGCAGGCCCGCCTCGCGCGCCACCGGCGTACGGCGGACCTCGACCTGCCCCAGCTGGTCACCATCTCGCTGCGGGTGGAGGCCGACGAGGAGGAGCTCGTGGCGGGGGCCGTGCGGCTGGTCCTGCAGGTCCACGACGAGCAGAACCCGCTCCACCTGTGCGACGCGGCGGCGCTGTTCACCGAGCACGGCCCCGACGCCAGCCACGGGTTCGGCGAGCGGGCGCGCACCCACGCCAGCATCGCGCTCCGCGCGGCCGCCGACGCCTGGCCGGTGCTCGACCGGCTGCTGGCCCTGCGGGTGCCCGACCAGATCACCCTCGACGCCGACGAGCTGGTCAGCCTGCTCGAGCACGGGGTGGGGGCGCTGAAGGAGCGCGGCGTGGACGTGCTGTGGCCGCGCAGCCTGGGCCGCGACCTCACCGCGACGGCGGTGCTCGACCGGGCGCCGTCGGGTCCCCGCGAGGAGCCGCTGCAGCAGGGGCTGCTCTCCACCGAGGCGATGTTCGCCTTCAAGTGGCAGCTCGCGCTGCACGGAGAGCCGCTCAGCGAGGCGGAGATGGACGAGCTCGCGCAGGCGGCGGCCCCGGTCCTCAAGCTCCGGGGCAGCTGGACCGTGGTCGACCCGGCCATGGCCAAGCGGGCCCGCAAGCGGCTGGTCCGCACGGTCAAGCCGGTGCAGGCGGTCGCGGCGGCCCTGACCGGCGTCGTGCAGCTGGAGCCGGCCGACGCGTCGGGCACCGCGACCGAGACCCAGGTCGTGGTGGGCGCGTCGCTGCTGAAGGTCCGCGACCAGCTGCGTCAGGCTGCCACCCGTGACCCGGTGCCGGTGCCGGCCGGGCTCCGGGCGACGCTGCGCGACTACCAGCGCCACGGCCTCACCTGGCTCGCCGACCTGACCGACCTCGGCCTGGGCGCCTGTCTCGCCGACGACATGGGGCTCGGCAAGACCGTCACCCTGATCGCGCTGCACCTGCACCGGCAGGAGGCCGGCGCGACCGGCCCGACGCTCGTGGTCTGTCCGGCCAGCCTGCTGGGCAACTGGGAGGCCGAGATCGCGCGCTTCGCCCCCGGCACCCCGACCCGCCGCTTCCACGGCGGCGAGCGGTCGCTGGAGGGGCTCGGCACGGACGGCGGGTTCGTGCTGACGACGTACGGCACGATGCGCGTCGACCAAGCCGCGCTCGGCGAGGTCGACTGGGACCTGGTCGTCGCCGACGAGGCCCAGCACGTCAAGAACCCCCAGTCCTCCACCGCCCGCGCGCTGCGCGCGATCCCGAGCCGGGCGCGCGTGGCGCTCACCGGTACCCCGGTCGAGAACAACCTGACCGAGCTCTGGGCGATCCTCGACTGGGCGACGCCGGGCCTGCTCGGCAGCCGCAACGCGTTCCGCAAGGTATGGGCGGGGCCGATCGAGTCCGGGCTGGAGCCGACGAAGGCCGGGCAGTTCGCCGACCTGATCGAGCCGTTCCTGCTGCGCCGGCGCAAGTCGGACCCCGGCATCGCCCCGGAGCTGCCGCCCAAGACCGAGACCGACCACCTGCTGGGGCTGACCCAGGAGCAGGTCGTGCTCTACGAGGCGTTCGTCCGCGACTCGATGGAGCGCATCGAGCGCGCCGACGAGGAGGCCCGCCGTGGACTGGTGCTCGCGCTGCTGACCGGGCTCAAGCAGATCTGCAACCACCCCGCCCACTTCCTCAAGCAGTCCACCGGCCGGCTCGCGGGCCGCTCCGAGAAGCTCGACCTGCTCGACGAGCTGCTCGGCACCGTCCTCGCCGAGGACGGCGCGGTGCTGGTCTTCACCCAGTACGTCGCCATGGCCCGGCTGCTCGAGACCCACCTCGCCAAGGCCGGTGTGCCGCACCAGTTCCTGCACGGAGGCACACCGGTACGCGAGCGGGAGGCGATGGTGCGGCGGTTCCAGGCCGGGGACGTGCCGGTGTTCCTGCTGTCGCTGAAGGCCGGCGGCACCGGTCTCAACCTCACCCGCGCCGACCATGTCGTCCACGTCGACCGCTGGTGGAACCCCGCCGTCGAGGAGCAGGCCACCGACCGGGCCTACCGCATCGGCCAGACCCGACCGGTGCAGGTGCACCGGATGATCACGCAGGGCACGATCGAGGAGAAGATCGCCGAGCTCCTGGCCCGCAAGCGCTCGCTGGCCGACTCCGTCCTCGGTCGCGGCGAGGCCGCGCTCACCGAGCTAGGCAACGACGAGCTCCGCGACCTGGTCACCCTGCGCCGGCCGACGTGACGGCCCGGTGAGGAGGATGGACACCGCCGACCGCCGTACCGTGCACGCCCGGCTGGCGCCGAGGCGGGGCGCCGCCCGCGCCACGCGCTGGTGGGGCAAGGCGTGGGTGCGCGCGGTCGAGGAGGCGGCCTACACCGAGCCCGACCTCCGCGCCGGGCGCGCACTGGCGCGCGCCGGCCGCGTCGGCGGCATCACCGTCGACGTCGGCGGCTTCGTCGCCAGTGTCGAGGACGACGGCAGCCTGGTCACGGCGTCCGGCGCCGTCCCTGTCCTGGACGAGGCGGGGCGCGCCGCGCTGGTCGAGACCGTCGCCGCCGAGTCCGGTCGGGTGGCGGCACTGCTGGCCGGTGACCTGCCCCACTCGCTGGTGGAGCACGCCGACCAGATGGGCGTCGAGCTGCTGCCGTACGGCGCCGAGCTCGCCACCACGTGCACCTGCGACTTCTGGGCCGACCCGTGCCCCCACGCACTCGCCGTGCTCTACCAGCTGGCGTGGCTCGTCGAGGCCGACCCGTTCGTCCTGCTCCACCTGCGTGGTCTGCCCCGCGAGCAGCTGCTGGCGGACCTGCACGCCCGGACCGTGACGACCCCGACGGAGGAGACCGAGGCCCCCGGCCACGCCGACGACGTCGACACCGCCCTCGACGCCGCCGTCCGGGCGGCCCGGATCCTCGAGCTGCTCGATGATCCGGCCCGGGCGGTCGACCACCTCTTCTGACGCATAAAATGCCGCGACAGCAGCACCGGTGCGCAGGAAGGATCTCGGGGATGCTCACTGCCCTGGCGCGCCATGCCCGGCCGCCGTCGCCCCTTGCCGGCCGGCTGGCCGGGCAGTCGTTGCTGTTCGCGCTGGGCGAGGGCACCTTCATGACCGGCTCGGCGGTGTTCTTCACCCAGATCGTCGGGCTCTCCGCGGCGCAGGTCGGACTCGGGCTCACCATCGCCGGGGCCGCCGCCTTCATCTCCGCGCTGCCGATGGGCAAGCTCGTGGACCGCTTCGGGCCGAAGCGCATGTGGGCAGTCAGTGCCGTGGGGCAGGCGGCGATGTTCTCAGTGTGGCCCTTCATCACCGACTTCAAGGGCTACGTCCTGATGGCCGTCGGCATGGAGGTCATCGGCTCCCTCGGCGGCGCCGCGCACGGCGCGTACACGATCGACGTCCTGCCTCCGGGCGAGCGCGTGCGCTCGCGCGCCTACATGTACTCCGCGCTCAACGTGGGCTTCACCCTGGGCTCGTTGCTCGGCGGCATCGCACTGGCGTTCCACTCCAACACCGTCCTGCACGCGCTGCCGTGGTTCACCGCGGCGGTCTTCCTGGTCAACGCGGCGGCGATCCTCCGACTGCCGCGGGCGCCGCACGACCTGCGCACCGCGGAGGACCGGAAGGTGCGGATCCCCGGGCCGGGGCCGTTGCGCAACCTCGGCTGGCTGCTCACCAGCTTCTTCGGCGGCGTCTTCTGGACCAACCAGGTGTTGCTCAACATCGTGATCCCGCTGTGGCTGATCGAGCAGACCGACGCACCCCGGGTGCTGCTGGCCTTCCTGTTCGGGACCAACACGGTGATGTGCATCTTCCTGCCCATGGTCGCGTCGCGGGGGGTGCGCGACGTCCCGACCGCGCTCAAGGCCGTCCGGGTCTCGTCGACGTTCTTCGTGATCTCGTGCCTGATCACCCTCGCGACCCACGACACCGTCGGCTGGACCACGATCGCGCTGGTGTGGCTGGGCCACGTCACCGTGACCGGGGCCGAGCTCTACCTCTCGGCGGCCAGCTGGTCCTTCGAGGCCGAGCTGATGGACCCGCGCCAGCGCGGCGCCTACCAGGGAGCCCAAGAGCTCAGCAGCACGTTGGGACGGGTATGGGCGCCGGCGGTCTACACCTTCCTCGCCATGAACTGGGGGGCCGGCGGCTGGCTGGTCATCGCCGGCATCATCGTGGTGGCCACCGTCGGCATCCACCCCTCGACCCGGATGGCACAGCGCTTCCTCGAGCGGCACGTCCCCGCCGACGTGCTCGCCTCCGCCCGTGCTTCGGCGCCGGAGGCCGAGGAGGGCGCCGCGATCGGACCTCCCTCGCTCATCGACGCCGAGCCGCCCGGCGTCGGCCCGGCCCCCTGATCCCCGGGCGGCGCGTCAGCCGGGCGGCAGCAGCGCGCGCAGCGCCATCTCGATCAGCAGGTCGTGCAGCGACGGGTCGGCCAGCGGCCCGGTGCGCGGGGTGGAGTTGATCAGCCCGAACGCCGCGTGCGCCATCGCCCGGGCGGTGGTCAGGTCGAGGTCGCGGTGCAGCAGGCGCAGCTGGTCGGCCCACAGGTCGACGTACGCGCGCTGCAGGCCGCGGACCCGCGCCCGGGCGTCGGCCGGCAGCGACTCCCAGTCGCGGTCCTGGACGATGATCAGCGCGCGGTGACGCAGCGCGAAGTCGACGTGCCAGTCGACGAGACCGCGCAGCGCGTCCTGCGGGCCGTCCGCCGCCTCGACCCGGGCCCGCCCGACCTCCAGCAGTCGCACGCTGATGTCGACCAGCATCTCGGCCAGCACGGCGTCCTTGGACGCGAAGTGCTTGTAGAGCGCCGGCCCCGAGATCCCGCAGGCCGAGCCCAGGTCCGCGACCGAGACGCCGTGGAAGCCCCGCGCCGCGAACATCTCCGCCGCCGTCGCCAGGATCTGCTCCCGCCGCGTCGGCGCCTCCTCGCTGGCCACTCGACGAGGTTAGCGGCCGCTAACGCGCCCTTGCTTGTAACTCAGTGTTAGGGGCGCTGGGTGGGCGGTTGAGCACCTTGGTAGCCGACGTAACACTCGGTTACAAGACGGCGACCGTGGACGCGCAGGTTAATGATCGCTAACCTAGGCGAGGTGACCACGGACCTCAGAGACCTCGTCGCGGACCTCCGCGAGCGGCTCGCGACCGCCCGGCTGGGTGGCAGCGAGTCGGCCCGTGCCAAGCACACCGGCCGCGGCAAGCTGCTGGTACGCGATCGAGTGGATGCGCTGCTCGACCCCGGGAGCCCGTTCCTCGAGCTCAGCCCGCTCGCCGCGACGGGGATGTACGACGACGCCGTCCCCAGCGCCGGCATCGTGACCGGCATCGGACGGGTCAGCGGGCGCGAGTGCGTGATCGTCGCCAACGACGCGACGGTCAAGGGCGGCACCTACTACCCGATCACGGTCAAGAAGCACCTGCGCGCGCAGGCCGTCGCGTCCGACAACCGGCTGCCCTGCCTGTACCTGGTCGACTCCGGCGGCGCGTTCCTGCCGATGCAGGACGAGGTCTTCCCCGACCGCGAGCACTTCGGCCGGATCTTCTTCAACCAGGCCAACCTCTCGGCACGCGGGATCCCCCAGATCGCCAGCGTCATGGGCTCGTGCACCGCCGGCGGCGCCTACGTCCCGGCGATGTCCGACGAGAGCGTCATCGTCAGGAACCAGGGCACGATCTTCCTCGGCGGCCCGCCGCTGGTGAAGGCCGCGACCGGGGAGGTCGTGACGGCTGAGGACCTCGGCGGCGGCGACGTCCATGCCCGCACCTCGGGGGTCGTGGACCACCTCGCCGACGACGACCGGCACGCGCTCGCGATCGTCCGCGGCATCGTCGACACCTTCGAGCGCCCGGTGCTCAGGTCGATCCCCGTGCACGACGTCGAGGAGCCGGCCGAGGACCCCGCGACGCTCTACGACGTCGTCCCCGCCGACACCCGCACGCCGTACGACGTACGCGAGGTGATCCGCCGCGTGGTCGACGGCAGCCGGCTGCACGAGTTCAAGAAGCTCTACGGCGAGACTCTCGTCTGCGGCTTCGCCCGGATCTGGGGGATGCCGGTCGGGATCGTGGCCAACAACGGCATCCTGTTCAGCGAGTCGGCGCTCAAGGGCGCGCACTTCATCGAGCTGTGCAACCAGCGCGGGATCCCGCTGGTCTTCCTGCAGAACATCACCGGCTTCATGGTCGGTCGCGAGTACGAGAACAAGGGCATCGCCCGCGACGGCGCCAAGCTCGTCACCGCGGTCGCCTGCAGCGTCGTGCCGAAGTTCACCGTCGTCATCGGCGGCTCGTTCGGCGCCGGCAACTACGGGATGTGCGGGCGCGCCTACGACCCGCGGTTCCTGTGGATGTGGCCGAACGCGCGGATCTCGGTGATGGGCGGCGAGCAGGCCGCCGCGGTCCTCGCGACCGTCGCCGGCCGACCTGACGACGAGGGCTTCAAGGCCCCGATCCGCGACCAGTACGAGACCCAAGGCTCGCCGTACTACTCGACCGCCCGGCTCTGGGACGACGGGATCATCGACCCAGCCGAGACCCGCCGGGTCCTCGGCATGGGCCTCGCGTCGGCCGCCAACGCGCCGGTCCCCGAGCCCTCCTACGGCGTCTGGAGGATGTGAGGCGCGTGGGCGAGACCAGGTCGAGCAAGCCCTGCGACCGAGGGACGAGGTCGCATCGGGCGCGTCGAGACCCCAGTGACCTGACCAAGGAGCTTTCATGAAGACCCTCCTCATCGCCAACCGCGGCGAGATCGCCGTCCGCGTCATGCGGACGGCACGCGCCATGGGCATCCGCACGGTCGCGCTGTTCACCGACCTCGACCACGCCGCGCCGCACGTGCGCGCCGCCGACGAGGCGGTGCGGGTCGAGAGCTACCTCGACATCGACGCCGTCGTCGCCGCGGCCCGCCGGTCGGGTGCCGACGCGGTGCACCCCGGCTACGGCTTCCTGTCCGAACGGGCGCCGTTCGCCGCCGCCCTGGAGGCCGCCGGCATCACGCTCGTGGGCCCCTCGGCGGCGGTCATGGAGCAGATGGGCCGCAAGGACGCCGCCCGCGAGATCGCCGTCGCCGCCGGGGTGCCGGTCGTGCCGCGCGGCGAGGACGCCGGCTACCCCGTCCTGGTCAAGGCCGCTGCCGGCGGCGGGGGCAAGGGGATGCGCATCGTCCGGTCCGCCGACGAGTACGACGAGGCGGTCGCGGCCGCGCGCCGCGAGGCGCTCTCGGCGTTCGGCGACGACACCATGCTCGTGGAGAAGTACGTCGAGCACGGTCGTCACATCGAGGTCCAGGTGCTCGCCGACGCCCACGGCCACGTCGTGCACCTCTTCGAGCGCGACTGCTCGACGCAGCGCCGCCACCAGAAGGTCCTGGAGGAGGCGCCCGCGCCCACGATCACGCCGGAGGTGCGCGAGCTCGTCACGACGAGCGCGGTCGCGCTGGCCCGCCACGTCGGCTACGAGAACGCCGGCACGGTGGAGTTCCTGCTCGACAGTGACACGGGCGAGGCGTACTTCCTGGAGATGAACACCCGGCTGCAGGTCGAGCACCCCGTCACGGAGGCGACGGTGCTGATCAAGGGGCAGGCCCTGGACCTGGTGGAGCTCCAGCTCCGCGTCGCCGCCGGCGAGCCGCTGCCACTCACCCAGGCCGACGTCACGGTCAGCGGCCACGCGATCGAGGCCCGCGTCTACGCCGAGGACTCCTTCGGCGGCTTCCTGCCGCAGGCCGGCACGGCGAGCATCGTGCGCTGGCCGGCGGGCCCGGGCGTCCGCGTCGACCACGCCCTGGAGAGCCGCCAGGTCGTCAGCACGTCGTACGACCCCATGCTCGGCAAGGTCATCGCCCACGGTCGCGACCGCGAGAGCGCCCGCGCCGCGCTCGTGGCCGCGTTGGAGGAGACCGCCGTCCTCGGGCTCACCACCAACACCGGGTTCCTGCGCGAGCTGGTGGCGAGCGAGGAGTTCCGCGACGCGGCCATCGACACCGCCTGGCTCGACCACCACGAGGTCCCCGCACCCGACGCCGACGTGCCTCGGGCGATGGCCGCCTGGGTCTCGGCCATGATCACCGCCTTGGACAGCGTCACCCACGGGGGGCACCCTTTCCAAGCCGACGGCTTCCGGCTCGGCGGCCCGCCCGCGCCCACCCTGGTCGAGCTCGACCGGGACGTCTTCGTCGATCGCCACGCCGGCACCGTCGACGGCGTCCCGTTCGTGATGCTGAGCGCCGAGGACCACGTCATCGAGGCGATCGTCGACGGCCGTCGCCAGCACGCGGTCGTCAACGTGCAGCCCGACGTCGTCGACGTGTCCTTCCGCGGCCAGCGCTTCGTGCTGACCCCGCCCGACCGCCTCGCCGACACGATCGCGGTCGGTGACGGCATCCTGCTCGCGCCGATGCCCGGCATCGTCCTCGAGGTCCGCGTGGCCGAGGGCGAGGTGGTGGCCGAGGGCGACGTGCTGGGCATGATGGAGGCCATGAAGATGGAGCTCACGCTCAAGGCACCGTTCGCCGGCACGGTCACGACCGTCGGGGCCGCCGCCGGCCAGCAGGTCGCGCTCGGCGCCCGGCTGTTCGTCGTGGAGGGGGAGTCGTGACGCTCCCCGACCGGGTCACGATCTACGAGGTCGGCCCCCGCGACGGCCTACAGAACGAGTCGACGCTCGTGCCCACCGACGTCAAGGCCCGGTTCGTACGCCGCCTGGTCGCCGCCGGCCTGCCGGTCGTCGAGGCCACGAGCTTCGTCCACCCCCGATGGGTGCCGCAGCTGGCCGACGCCGCGGACCTGATGGGGCTCCTGGGAGAGGAGGGCCGCGCCCACCCCGTGCTCGTGCCCAACGAGCGCGGCCTGGACCGCGCCCTGGAGCTCGGGATGCGTCACATCGCGATCTTCGGCTCGGCGACCGAGACCTTCGCCCAGAAGAACCTCAACCGCAGCCTGGACGAGCAGTTCGCGATGTTCGAGCCCACCGTGCGCCGCGCCCGCGAGGCGGGGCTCGACGTCCGCGCCTACGTGTCGATGTGCTTCGGCGACCCCTGGGAGGGGGCCGTGCCGGTCGAGCAGGTCGTCGGGGTCGGCACTCGGCTCTTCGACCTGGGCGCGAGCCAGCTCAGCCTGGGCGACACGATCGGCGTCGGCACCGCCCACCAGGTCACCGCCCTGGTCGAGGCTTTCGTGGCCGCCGGCATGACCACCGACCAGCTCGCCCTGCACTTCCACGACACCTACGGCCAGGCCCTCGCCAACGCCTATGCGGGGCTCCAGGCCGGCATCACCACCTACGACGCCAGCGCCGGCGGCCTGGGCGGCTGCCCCTACGCCAAGAGCGCTACCGGCAACCTCGCCACGGAGGACCTGGTGTGGCTCCTCACCGGCCTCGGCATCCACCACGGCGTCGACCTGGACGCCCTGGTCGCGACCAGTGCGTGGATGGCCCAGCAGCTCGGGCGGCCCAGCCCCTCCGCCGTGGTGCGGGCGCTGTCGCCGGGTGCGGCACAATCATCAGAGTGAGTGCGACCAGACGCGTCTTCCTGCACGTCGGTGCCCCCAAGACCGGCACGACGTACCTCCAGGACCGCCTCATGCTCAATGCGCGCACGCTCGCCGAGCACGACGTGCACTTCCCGTCGCGGATGCCGCGCGTCGACGCCTCGCTGTTCCACTTCCGCGCCGCCCTCGACCTGCTCGACCAGGACTGGGGCGGACCGCCGGGCCATGCCAAGGGCAGCTGGGACGCGCTCGTACGCCGGGTCCGTCGCCGCAGCGGCACCGTGGTCATCAGCCACGAGATCCTGGCGCCCGCGCCGCTCGACGCCATCAGGCAGGCCAAGCGCGACCTCGCCGGGTCCGAGATCCACATCGTCTACAGCGCCCGGGACCTGGCGCGGCAGATCCCGGCGGCGTGGCAGGAGTCGGTCAAGCAGGGCCGCAAGTGGACCTACCGTCGCTACCTGGACCGCATCGAGCACGGGAAGCCGTGGTTCTACCGCGCCTTCGACCTGCCGAACGTGTTGAGCGCCTGGGGTGCGGGCCTGGACCCCGCGCACGTCCACATCGTGACCGTCCCGCGGTCGGGAGCGCCCGTCGACGAGCTCTGGCTGCGCTTCTGCCGGGTGCTGGGCATCGACCCGGCGTGGACGCCGGAGGACAGCGACCGGGTCAACGAGTCCCTCGGGGTCGCCGAGACCCAGGTCATCCGCCAGCTCAACCGGAGGATGGACCGGGCGACCCGGCGCGAGTCGACCTTCGACGAGCTCATCCGCGAGATGCTGGCGCAGAACGAGCTGGTCGGCCGCATCTCTCCGTCGGTGCGGATGCCGCCGCGGCTGCTGCCCTGGGCTCAGGACGAGACCGCGCGCTGGGTGGAGTGGATCGAGCAGAGCGGCGTCGACGTCGTCGGCGACGTCGCCGACCTGACCCCGCTGCCCCTGGCCGAGGACGAGACGTTCGTCGACCCCGACAAGGTCTCGGTCAAGCAGCAGCTGCGGGTCTCGATGGACGCGCTCGCGGCGATGACCCGCGAGGCCGCCCGGCGGCGCGACCCGGACCAGGCGCTGCTGCGCAAGGTCCGCAACCAGGCGAAGCGGATCCGCGAGTAGTGAACGGCGTCGACGGGCACCGCCGCGCGTGGGGCTGGGTCGCCCACCTGCGCGGTGGCGGCACCACCCCCTGGTCGGCGTGGGCAGGGCAGGGCGAGCGCCGCGGCGCTTACCTGCCCGGCGCCCAGCAGCTGGAGCTGCTGCGCCGGCTCAACCTGGCCGGCTCGCCCGGGCCCGGGCTGGTCGAGCGGGTGCTCGCGGCGAGCGCCCCGGGGCGCGGCAGCCCCGACCTGGAGCTGGTCGGTGCCGACGGCGGCTCTGCCTTCGGTCCCCGCCCGGTCGACCCGGCCGGGCTGCCCGACGCCGAGCTGACCCGGGTGGCGAGCAGCCTGCTCGCCGACGACCTGGTGGCCGCGGGCACTCCGCCGCGGCGCTCGCCGGCCTTGGTGCGACCGTGGCGAACCCGCTACCGCCTCGTCGGCGACCCGTGGCTGGCCGACCCGGTGCGCGACGCCCTGATCGCCCGCGGCCGCCCGCCCGGGGGGCGCGGCAGCACGATCCTCGTCCTCGGCACCGACCTGGCCACGATGGTCACCGACGCCTGGACCTCTCGCGCCTTCGACGACGGCGGGCCGGCGTGGCGGGAGTGGCTGGACCCGCTGGCCGCCGCCCGCGCGCTGCCCCGACGGGTCAACCTGGAGCGGGCCGCCGCCACCTGGACCGAGCGCGTCGGGGCCGCGCGCGTCGGCATCGTCGTCGACGCCGCCCGGCTGCCCCGCCTGGTCGGCCTACGGCGCCCGCTGCCGGCCGCGCCCCGCCCGGCCGCCGACGCCGTCGACCTCGCCCGGCGCGTCGCCGCGGTCCTCGGCATCCTGGTCCTCCCGCCTCGCCGCGCCGAGCTGCTGCGCCACACGCTGCTGCCGCGGCTGCTCGACGCGCCCGGCCGCCCGCTCGCCGTACCGGCCGAGCACGCCGACTGGGTCGTGGAGCGGGCCACCCGGCTGCGCGACGTGCTCCTACGCGCTGGCTACGCTGTCCATGGGGACCCGGATCTGCTCGTCCCGCGCCGTGCGGACCTCACGGTGGCGGGTGCTGAGCCGACCGAGGCGGGAGTGCTGGGTCTCGCGGTCCGGCTGCTGCTCGGCTGGGACCGGTCGGCGGACAGGGAGGAGCAACGATGACGCGGCGCGTGCTGCTGCATGTCGGCACCCCCAAGACCGGCACGTCGTACCTGCAGGACGTGCTCTTCCGCAACCGCCGCACCCTGGCGTCGGCCGGGATCCTCTACCCCGCGGACCGTTTCGACGCGCACTTCCTGGCCGCGCTCGACCTGATGCGGCTCCCGTGGGGAGGGCTGCAGAGCGAGGCGATCGGCGCCTGGGACCGCCTGGCCGAGCAGGTTCGCGAGCACGACGGCACCACGATCATCAGCCACGAGATCCTCGCCGCGGCGTCCCGCTCGCAGGTGGGCCACGCCCTGGAGTCGCTGGGTCACGGCAGCGGCACCGAGGTCCATCTGGTGTTGTCCGTGCGTGACCTGGTGCGCCAGATCCCGGCCGAGTGGCAGGAGAACGTCAAGCACCGCAGCAGCATCAGCTACGCCAGGTTCCTGGAGCAGATCCAGGACCCCGAGCGCGGCAGCCGGATCGCGAGCTGGTTCTGGAGCGTCCAGGAGATCCCGGACATCCTCAATCGCTGGGGCCACGACCTGCCGCCCGAGCGGGTGCACCTGGTCACGGTGCCGCCGTCCGGTGGTGACCGGGTGCTGCTGTGGAAGAGGTTCAGCCAGGTGCTGGGCCTCGACGGCCTCGACCTCGACCTCGAGGCCGAGCGGGTCAACCCCTCACTGGGGGTGCCGGAGACCGCGCTGATCCGCCGCATCAACCGCTCGGCCAACCGGGTCCTCGCACCGGCCGACTACCGGCCGCTGGTGCGCGAGCTGCTCGCCCACCAGACTCTGTCGGCCCGCACGCGCTCGCCCCGTCTGGGCCTGCCGCCCGACGTGCACCCGTGGGCGCGCGAGCTCGAGGACGCATGGATCGCGGAGATCCGGGCGCGCCGCTACGACGTGGTGGGCGACCTCGAGGACCTGCGCGGAGGTCCGCCTCCGGCGCGGTGGGCCGACCCCGACGCGCCCTCGGAGAAGCAGGTCGCGGGCGCGGCCGTGGACGCGATCAAGGCGCTGCTGCTCGAGAACGCCCGGCTCCAGCAGGAGGCCGGCGCCCTCCGCGGCCAGCTCGACGAGGCCCATGCGGCGCTCGAGCGGTCCTACCTGCGACCGACGTACCGGCTGCGCGAGAAGGCCGTGCGCCGCCTGCAGACCTCCGCCGTCGGCCGCCAGGCGCTGCGGGTCTACCGCTTGGCGCGGGGCAGGAACTCGCGGTCGGCGTAGCGGCCGACCTTCCAGGTGAGGTAGCCGTCGGCGCCCATGCCGACGACCCCGCCCACGACCGGCACCCGGCGCCCCACGGTGACCGCCAGGCGCTTCCCGGCGACCTTGGCGATCAGGTCCGAGGCGACCTCGGTGGAGATCAGCAGGTCCAGGGAGGGGTCGTGCTGCAGGGCGGTGGCCAGCGCCATCGGCGGCGCGGGCAGTTTCTTCTTCTTGACCAGGGAGCTCACCGAGTCCTCGCCGAGCATCGCCACCAGCAGCCCGTTGCGCACGCGCGGGTCGTCGAGGTCGTAGCCGCGCAGGTGCGCGATGCCGGCGATCATCCGGCACTGGATCAGCGCCAGTCCGGTGATGTTGGTGGGGATCGTCAGCGCGGCCGTGACCAGCCCGCCGATGTTGGTGACGAAGCCCTGGGCGCCGGCGTAGCGGACATGGTTCTCGATCAGCTCGTGGACGGCCTTGTCGACGTCGCCGCGCTGCTCGGCGAGCTGTCGGTCGGCGGCCTTGGCTGCGGGGGGCAGCGGGCCGATGCCGACGATCGCGCGGTGCAGCGCCTCGCGCACGAACGAGGCGGTCAGCCCCGGGGCGAATCCGGCCATCTTGGGGGCGAGCTGCTTGCCGACGCGCGCGGTGAGTCCCATGCCGTCGATCCTAGGAGTCGGGGGAAGGGGCTACGGTCGTCGCCGTGCCCGTCGAGCCCGTGGAGCCGCCGCCCACCAGGTGGGTCTTCGGCGACCCCGGGCGCTTCGACCCGGACGACGACCTGGTCGGGATCGGGGCCGACCTCGAGCCGGGCACGCTCCTGGCGGCGTATCGGCGCGGCATGTTCCCGATGCCGGTCGACGATCGGGGCGGGCCGATGTACTGGTTCAGCCCGGTGGAGCGCGGCGTGCTGCCGCTCGACGGACTCGTCGTGTCCCGCTCGCTGCGCCGGGCCGTGCGGGACTTCGAGATCCGGGTCGACACCGCGCTGCCGGAGGTGATCGACGCCTGCGCCGACCCGCGGCGCCCGTCGGGCTGGATCGACCGGGACATCCGGTCGGCGTACCTGCGGCTGCACGACCTCGGGTGGGTGCACTCGGTGGAGGCCTGGCGCGCCGGCGTGCTGGAGGGCGGGCTGTACGGCGTCGCGATCGGCGGGCTGTTCGCCGGCGAGTCGATGTTCCACCGGGCGCGCGACGCCTCGAAGGTGGCCCTCGTCGGGCTGGTCGACCTGCTGCGCGACGAGCATGCAGACGACCGGCTGGTCGACACCCAGTGGGTCACGCCGCACCTCGCCTCGCTGGGAGTACGGCCGATGCCGCGTCAGGAGTACCTCGCGCGGCTTCCCGCGCTGCTCACCGTGCCGCCGCCTCGGCGTCTCACCTCGTGAGGGGTGGGAGGAGTGAAGGTGGCCCGTACGGGGTAGGTACCACCTTCATCCCACGAACCCTGAGGAGATCCACCGCATGAAGATCGCCCTGCTCGCCGCCAGCCTCGTCCTCGTCGGCGGCACCGCCACCGCGTGTGGTGGGGCCCCGACGGATGCGTCGAAGGAGGACTTCTGTGCCTCGTTCACCAAGATCAACGAGTCGGCGTCGGGCAGCGCCGGCGAGGAGCCGACCAAGGACGACATCAAGAAGGTCAAGGACGCGGTGAAGGACTTCGAGGAGACCGGCACCCCCGAGGACATCCCGGACGACGCCCGCGAGGGCTTCGAGATCTTCACCGAGGCCGTCGCGGACATCGACGACGACGCCAGCGCCAAGGACCTCGACGAGCTCGACAGCATCAGCGGCGACGACGAGAAGAAGTTCGACGCCTTCGGCGAGTACGTCACCGAGACCTGCGCGGAGTGACGCCGTCGCCGCGGGGCCGGGGCCACGAGCTGGTCCCGGCCCCGCGGCCCTCCCGGAAGCTCGGGCGCCGGGTCAGACGACCTGCGGGGGCTGCCCGGTGTCGCTGACCATGGGGCGCCCGGCGGCCTCCCACTCCAGCATCCCGCCGTCGAGGTTGACGACGTCGTACCCCTGCTCGACGAGGTAGGCCACCGCCTGCGCGGAGCGCCCGCCCACCTTGCAGACCACGAGCGTCTGCTCGCGTGGCAGGTCGGCCACTCGCTGCGGCAGCTCCATCAGCGGGACGTGCACGGCACCCTCGATGTGGCCGTGCGCCCACTCGACGGGCTCTCGGACGTCGAGGACGGCAAGGCCCTCGGGCAGGGGGTCGGGGACGCCGTCGATGGACACGGTGGGGATCGCGGTCATGGGTCCAACCTATTTCAACAGCCTGCTCATGCGGCGATCGGCCAGCGGTTTGCCGCCGGTCTGGCAGGTGGGGCAGTACTGCAGGCTGGAGTCGGCGAAGGACACCTCGCGCACGGTGTCGCCGCACACCGGGCACGGCTTGCCGGTCTGGCCGTGAACGGCCAGATGGGACTTCTTCTCGCCCTTGAGCTCGCTCGCGGCGAGGCCGCGGGAGCGGTCGACGGCCTCGCCGAGGACGCCGCGGACGGCGGCGTAGAGCGTGTGCAGCTCCTCGTCGTCGAGGCTGTTGGCCGGCTTGAACGGCGACATCCGCGCCGCGTGCAGCAGCTCGTCGGAGTAGGCGTTGCCGATGCCGGCGATGGTGCCCTGGTGGCGCAGCACGCCCTTGAGCTGCTTGCGCCCCTCGCGCTGCAGGATCTCGCTCAGGACCTCGATCGTGAACTCGTCGGCGAGCGGGTCCGGCCCCAGCCGGGCGATGCCGGGGACGTCGGCGGGGGTGCGCACGACGTACATGGCCAGGCTCTTCTTCGTGCCGGCCTCCGTCACGTCGAGGCCGGAGCCGTCGTCGAGGACGATGCGCACGGCCAGCGGCGACTTGGCACTCGGCTTGGGCGGCAGCGCGGGCACCTCGTCGCGCCAGCGGACCCAGCCCGCGCGGGCCAGGTGGAGCACCAGGTGCAGGCCGGAGGCGTCGATGTCGAGGAACTTGCCGTGTCGGGTCACGTCGTCGACCAGCGTGCCCTCCAGCGCGCCGAGCGGCGGGTCGTAGGTCTTGAGCGCGCTGAACGCCGCGACGTGCACCTTGGTGATCGCGCGCCCGTCCAGCCGACCCCGCAGGTCCAGGGCCAGCGCTTCCACCTCGGGCAACTCGGGCACGACCCCGAGTCTAGGAGCACCCCGCGAGACAACGGGCGGTTGCGACCCGAGGGTTCTGGGGAGTTGCTGTCGCTTCTGGCGGGTTTTTCTGGCCCAGAAGCGCCGGGTTATCAGCAGATGCTGGTAAGCCTGCACGCTCGACCGGGCTACCCCTCCCGCGCGTCACTCTAAGAATTTCCCTAGATAGCCGGATACCGTCCTCGACATGGACCCGATCCGCAACCCGTACGCGCCGGGGGCCGGCCAGCGACCACCGGAGCTTGCGGGGCGTGACGAGCAGCTGGCGGCGTTCGACGTGGTCCTGGAGCGGGTGGCGAGGGGGCGACCGGAGCGGTCGCTGGTGCTGACCGGCCTGCGCGGCGTCGGCAAGACCGTGCTGCTCAACGCGCTGCGCTCGCAGGCGGTCCGCAAGGGCTGGGGCACCGGCAAGCTCGAGGCGCGCCCCGACCAGCGCCTGCGCCGGCCGCTGAGCAGCGCGCTGCACCAGGCCGTCCGCGAGCTCGGCCACCCGGCGCCGGACCAGGCCGACCACGTGCTCGGGGTCCTGCGTGGCTTCGCCCAGCGCGAGGCGGGGCCGCAGGCCAAGCTGCGCGACCAGTGGAGCCCGGGCATCGACGTCCCCGCGGTGCGCGGCCGTGCGGACTCCGGTGACATCGAGATCGACCTCGTGGAGCTGCTCACCGACGTCGGCGGGCTGGCCGCGGACCTCGGCAAGGGGGTCGCGGTGTTCCTCGACGAGATGCAGGACCTCGGGCCTGACGACGTCTCGGCGCTGTGCGCCGCCTGCCACGAGATCAGCCAGTCGGGGCTACCGGTCATCGTCGTCGGTGCCGGCCTGCCGCACCTGCCCGCCGTACTGTCGGCGAGCAAGTCCTACTCCGAGCGGCTCTTCTCCTACCAGCGCATCGACCGGCTCGACCGGGCCGAGGCCGACCGCGCGCTCACCGCCCCGGCCGCGAGCGAGGACGCGACCTTCACCGACGATGCGCTCTCGACGATGTACGACGCCACGGGCGGTTACCCGTACTTCATCCAGGCCTACGGCAAGACCGTGTGGGACCTCGCGCCCCGCTCGCCCATCACCGCCCAGGACGTCGCCGTCGCCGCGCCGGAGGCCGAGCGGGAGCTGGCCGTGGGGTTCTTCGGCAGCCGCTACGACCGGGCCACACCCGGCGAGCGCGACTACCTTCGGGCGATGGCCGACGCCGCCGCGGACGACGCCGACGCCGTGGGGTCGGTCCCCACGGCCGACGTCGCGGCGGTGCTCGGCAAGAAGCCGCAGTCGCTCTCGCCGGCGCGCGACTCCCTGCTCAAGAAGGGCCTGATCTACTCCGGGGAGCGTGGCCGGATCGCGTTCACGGTGCCGCACTTCGGCAGGTTCCTGCGCTCACGCTGACGCCCAGGCGGCGGAGCGCGGGGCCGATGCGGCAACGGCGCCCGATTCAGGCAACACTGGTGTCATGAGGCCGCAGGTCGTCGCTCATCGCGGGGCGAGCCACGAGATCGCCGAGCACACCCTCGGTGCCTACCTGGCGGCGCTCGACGGCGGCGCGGAGGGCCTGGAGTGCGACGTCCGGCTCACCGCCGACGGGCATCTCGTGTGCGTGCACGACCGCGACCTGCGGCGTACGGCGAGCCGCAAGGGCGCGATCTCCACGCTCGACCTGGCCGACCTCTCCGAGCTCGACTTCGCCTCCTGGAAGAACCCCTGGTCGGAGCTCGACGACGAGGCGCCGGACCGCGACGACGAGCTCGGCCGGGTCCTGACGCTGCGCAAGCTCCTGGAGACCGTCGCCGACTACGACCGGCGCATCGAGGTGGCGATCGAGACCAAGCACCCCACCCGGTACGGCGGTCTGGTCGAGAAGCGGCTCGTGGAGATGCTCCGAGACTTCGGCTGGGACCGGGCAGGGTCGCCGGTGCGGGTGATGAGCTTCTCGTTCACGGCGCTCCAGCGGGTCGAGCGGATGGCACCGGACATCCCGTTGGTGCAGCTCATCGAGCACGCCGTCAGCTGGCCGATGCTGCGCCGGGTCATCGGCAAGGACTGGATCGTCGGGCCCGGGATCGACGAGCTGCGCGATAGCCCCCGCTTCGCCCGCCGCATCGCGCGCAGCGGCCACGAGGTGCACGTGTGGACCGTCAACACGCCGGAGGATCTCGAGCTCTGCCAGAGCCTGGGGGCCTCGGCGGTCATCAGCGACCGCCCGGCGTACATGCTCGAGCTGCTCGCCCAGTAGGTTCGAGGGCATGGCCAAGCGCAACCGCAGCATCCGACGTGAGAACCTCCCCGCCGGCGAGGTCGGCCCCCGCGAGCCGTGCCCGTGCGGCTCGGGCAAGCGCTACAAGGCCTGCCACGGCGCCAAGGGCGGCGCCTCTGACGTCTTCGTGGGCCGTCCGTTCGAGGGCCTGCCGTCGGAGTGCGACGTGGTCGCGATGCGCGAGCTGGTGCCCGCCGCCACCGCGCCGCTGAACGTGCCGTCCGCCGGTGACCGCAAGGTCCTGCTCTGCTCGCTGCTGCCGATGGCCGTCCCCGCGATGTCGCGCGACAGCGGCGAGGTGTGGCTGGGCCTGCAGGTGCAGCACAACTACGGCGACCCCTCGCGCGACCTGGCGGCCGTGCTGACCCGCGCGCTGGAGTCCCAGCCGGGCATCGTGGGGCTCACCGAGGCGCCGGGGGAGGGCCCGCGCCTGCAGGACCTGGTCGCGGGGGACTCGCTGGACGTCACCGTCCACGACGGCTTCGAGTTCTGGGTCGCCGACGTCGAGGACACCACCGGGATGGAGTCCGCCCTCGAGCAGGCCAACCAGCAGGCCACCCCGACGGCGCGACTGTCCTCGGTCGAGGCGGCGTACTGGACCAACGTGGGCACCAAGGAGCACCTGCGCTGGGTCATGCCCGAGCCCGAGGACCAGCTTCTCGACGCGCTCGCGCGCCTGCACGCCGCCGGCCAGGACAGCATCGCGACGGACTCGCGCCTGGTGGGCATGTTCCGGGCCCACGGACTGCTCGCCCCGGTCTGGGACCTGCCGGTCGGCACCGGCCCGGAGGTGCTCGAGGACAGCGCCGCGGCCTTCGCCAAGGACCTTGCCGAGGCGCTCGCCGACACCTCGGACCTCACCACCGAGCAGCGCGCCGCGCGCTCGGGCCTGGCCAACCGTCAGGTCACCATCCGCTGATGCTCACCCCGGGCGCGCTCACCCCAGGCGCGACTCGGCCACCGCGGCGAGGGCGTCCTTGAACGACGGCATCTCCTCGCACAGCTCGCGGACCGTCTCGTCGGTGAAATGGATGGCCTCGAGCGGCGTGAGCGCCACGATCGAGGCGTTGCGGAGCTTGTGGCCGATGATCGCCTGCTCGCCCATGACGTCGCCGGGACCGAGCTGGGCGATCTCCTCGCCGCCCCGGCGCACCGACACGGTGCCGTCGATCAGGATGTAGGCCTTGTCGGCGGGCGTCCGCTCCCAGATCGGCGACCAGCCCTCGGGCAGTCGGACGTGCCGTCCCCGTGCGCTGATCCTGGCCACTTCCTGCGGCGTGAACGTGTCGAAGAACGATGCCATCTGACCGACCCTTCCGATGTGGGGCCCTCCCCAGGAGGGGATGATCCCCGAGCGCCGGGTCGCCTGTCCAGCGCGCCGCACCGTCGGCGCGGCCGACCTGCCGACCTCAGCCGAGCGGGTCGCGGGCGACGGGACAGCTCATGCACCGTGGCCCGCCGCGACCCGAGCCGAGCTCGGAGCCGGCGATCCGGACGACCTCGATGCCGGCATCCTCCAGGCGGGCGTTGGTCTCGTCGTTGCGCTCGTAGGCCACGGCCACCCGCGGCGCCAGGGCCAGGGTGTTGTTGCCGTCGTCCCACTGCTCGCGCTCGGCGGTCACGGGGTCCAGGCCGGTGTCGATCTGGTGCAGCTCGTCGATGGCCATCGCCTTCGCGGCGGCGATGAGGAACGGCTCGGCGTCGGCCACCTGCAGCAGCAGGGCGCCGTCGTCGGTGCGCCCGTCGGCCGTGACGGCGTACGCCGTCAGCGAGTGGGCGATGTTGGGGTACATCACGACCTTGTCGACGTCGACCATCGTGCAGACGGTGTCGAGGTGCATCGTCGCGCGCTCCTGCGCGATGGGCACGGCGAGCACGGTGTCGGCCAGCGACGCCTCGAAGACCTGACGCGCCAGCCGCTCCACGCCGGCGGGCGTCGTCCGCTCGCCGACGCCGACCGCGATGACGCGCGGCGCCAGGAGCAGCACGTCGCCGCCCTCGACGTGCTCGAACTCGTGGCCGAGGATCCGGGGCGTGTCGGCGAAGCGCGGGTGCAGGCCGTAGATCAGCTCGGTCAGCTGCGACTCGCGCTTGCGCGCCGGCATCGCCAGCGAGGTGATCGCGATCCGGTCGTGCACCCACACCGAGGAGTCGCGCGTGAACAGCAGGTTGGGCAGCGGGTCGACGAGGAAGTCGTCGTGCGCCAGCAGGGACGTGACCAGCCCGAATCCGCCGCGGACCTCGTCGTTGCGGATGCCGGCGGTGAGATAGCCGGTCAGGTCCTCGGCGGTCGCGTCGTGCAGCGCCCCCTTGAGGTAGCCGCGCATGGTCTCGCCGAGGTCGAGGCCGGCCAGGGCGGTGGCGATCGCGCTGTCGCGGGCCTCCTGGGTCTCGAGCGTCTCGGTCAGCAGGTCGGTGAGGTAGAGCACCTCGACGTCGCGCGCGCGCAGGGCCTCGGCGAACTCGTCGTGCTCGTCCTGCGCCCGAGCGACCCACGGGATCCCGTCGAAGAGCAGCTTGTCGTTGTTGCGGGGCGTCAGGCGCTTCAGCTCGTTGCCGGGCCGGTGCAGCATCACCGTCCGCAGTCGGCCGACCTCGCTGTCGGCGCCGTGGGTCGCAGTCATGGCGGCCAGCCTAGGGGGCGGTCCGGGTCAGCTCAGCAGCTCGTAGATCGTGAGCGCGGCGAGCGCGAGGCACACGGTCGCGCCCAGGTAGTGCAGGACGTGGATGGAGACGAAGCGCAGCAGGCTGCGCCCGACGATCACCGCGAGCGCGCTCACCGTGAGCAGGGCCCCCAGTGCGCCGACGAAGACGCTGAGCGGCGCCTCGTACTTCGCTACCAGCGAGAGGGTCAGCAGCTGCGAGAGGTCGCCCCACTCGGCCGCGAACAGCACCAGGAACGACGCCAGCACCGCGCGCCAGCCGTGGACGGGCTTGGCCTTCTCGGCGAACTCCTCGCCGTCGGCCTCCTGGTGGCTGCGTCCCTCGCGGAACAGGATGACCGCACCGACCAGGAAGAGCACGACCGCCGCCGTCCTCACGACGTCCGGCGGGAGCAGGGACGCGGCGTGCCCCAGCAGCACCGCCACCCCGGTCTGCACGGTGAACGCCAGCCCGACCCCGACCCACACCAGGATCGGACGGTACTTGGTGGCCAGCACCAGGGTCGCGAGGAAGGTCTTGTCGGGCAGCTCGACGAGGAAGATCGCGCCGAAGGTGAGGGCGACGGCGGCGAGGTCCATGCCGGACATTCTCGACCGACCGCCGTACGGCGCTCGGGCGGGGTCGCCTCAGGCGAGCGCCGGGGCGCCGCTCCGGCGGGCCTCGGACAGAGAGGCCCTGGCCTGGCGCAGCAGCTTGGAGAGCTGGCGCGGCAGGTTGCGGCGGTCGGTCTCGGCCAGCCAGTCGTTGGGCAGCGAGAGCCGCAGGACGCGGTGCCAGGCGCTGGCGACCTGCTGCGGCAGCGGCCGGGCGTTGTAGGAGAGCCCGTAGCGCTCGAACAGCTCGCGCACCCGCGGTGCGATCTCGGCGTACCGGTTGCTGGGCAGGTCGGGGAAGAGGTGGTGCTCGATCTGGTGCGAGAGGTTGCCCGAGAGCAGGTGCATGAGCGGCGGGCCCGAGATGTTGGCGGAGCCGAGCATCTGGCGCAGGTACCACTCGCCCTTGGTCTCGCGGGTGTCCAGCTCGCGCATCTCGAACGTCTCCACGCCCTCGGGGAAGTGCCCGCACATGATGATCGAGTGGCTCCACAGGTTGCGCACGAGGTTGGCGGTCGCGTTGGCCGTCAACGTCGCCAGCCAACCGGGTCCGGCGAGCAGCGGATGGACGACGTAGTCCTTGGTGACCTGCTTGGACGCCTTGCTCGCGGCCGCCCGGATGCGCGTGCGCAGCTCCGGGGTGATGCCCTTGCCTTGGCGCAGGTGCTCGCCGAACTCGATGTCGTACATCGCGATGCCGTACTCGAAGATGCACGCGTTGATGAAGTTCCACAGCGGCTGCGCCAGGTGGCGGGCCTGCCACTCCTGGTCCTCGTCGACGCGCATGATGCCGTAGCCGAGGTCGTTGTCCTTGCCCAGGATGTTCGTGTAGGTGTGATGGGTCTCGTTGTGGGCGCGCTTCCACTGCGCGGGCGGCGAGGCGTGGTCCCAGTCCCAGGTGGTCGAGTGGATCTTGGGATCGCGCATCCAGTCCCACTGGCCGTGCAGGACGTTGTGGCCGATCTCCATGTTGTCGAGGATCTTCGCCAGGCTCAGCATGGCCGTCCCAGCGACCCACGCGGGCGGGAAGCGGCCCGCCAGGAGCACCACCCGGCTGGCCAGCTCCAGACGACGCTGCACCGCGATGACCCGCCGGATGTACGCCGCATCGCGCGCGCCGCGCGAGTCGAGCACGTCCTGGCGGATCCGGTCGAGCTCCTCGCCGATCCGCTCGACGTCGTACGGCGTGAGGTGGCGGACCTGGCTGTGGGCCTGTCGTTCGAGCGCGGTCAAGAGGACTCCTCGCGGTGGGGCGCGACGTGCGGTACCCATTCTCGCCGACCCTGACCCGCCCTGCCCGTCGGGACCCCAACGGTGACGATCAGGAGCGGAACGCGTCGGCCGGGTAGACGCCGAGGATCTTGATCTCGGTGGTGAAGAAGGCGAGCTCCTCGAGGGCGCGGGCCAGGCCCGGGTCGTCGGGGTGGCCGTCGACCTCGGCGAGGAACTGGGTGGCGGCGAAGTGGCCGCCGACCATGTAGCTCTCCAGCTTGGTCATGTTGACGCCGTTGGTGGCGAAGCCGCCGAGGGCCTTGTAGAGCGCGGCGGGCAGGTTGCGGACGTTGAAGATGAAGCTCGTCACGACCGGGCCGTTGCCGGCCGGGGCCTGGACCAGGTCCCGGGAGAGTACGACGAACCGCGTGGTGTTGTGCTCCTCGTCCTCGATGTCCTCGGCGAGGACCTCCAGCCCGTAGATCGCGGCCGCCAGCGGCGGCGAGATCGCGGCCTGGGTCGGGTCGGCGGCCTCGGCGACCTCCCGGGCGGCACCGGCGGTGTCGCCGGAGATCAGCGGCACCAGTCCGTGCTCGCGGATGATCTTGCGGCACTGGCCGAGCGCGTGGACGTGGCTGTGCACCGTCCGCACCTGGTCCAGCGTGGCGCCCGGCACACCCATCAGGTGGAACCGGATCCGCAGGAAGTGCTCGGCGACGATGTGCAGTCCCGATCCCGGCAGGAAGTGGTGGATGTCGGCGACGCGCCCGGCGATGGAGTTGTCGATCGGGATCATCGCCAGATCGGCCTCACCTCCCTCGACCGCGGCGAAGACGTCCTCGAACGAGGCGCACGGCAGCGGCTCCCAGTCGGGGTAGTGCTGCGCGCACACCTGGTGGGAGTTGGCGCCGGGCTCGCCCTGGTAGGCGATGCGTCGAGGGGAAGTCACGTCGAGAGTTTAGGGTCGAGGGCGTGGTCTTCCTCGTCGTGCTCAGCCTGGTGGTCGCGCTCGCCTCCCTGGCGGTCTCGGCGCTGCTCCTGCGTCAGCTGCGCCGCAGCCGCGACACCATGGGCGACGAGGCGCTGCCCGACGACGTGCAAGGGCTGCGTCAGGAGGTCGCGGCGCTGCGCGCTGAGGCCCGCGGATCGCTGCGGCACGTCGCGGTCGTGCGCTACGACGCCTTCGGCGACATGGGCGGTCACCTGTCCTGGTCGCTCGCCCTGCTCGACGACAGTGGGGACGGCGTGGTCCTCACCTCGATCCACGGCCGCTCCGACGCCCGCGGGTACGCCAAGAACATCTCCGCCTGGAGCTGCGACCAGCCGCTCTCGCCCGAGGAGGAAGAGGCGATCGCCCACGCTCGTCCCTGAGCCGGCTGCTGCTCAGCTCTGTTCGCGCCGCCACAGGTGCGCACGCTGCGCGGCCTCCGCCGGGCTCAGGCCGGTGAGGTCGCTCACCGGTGTCCGGACCAGGCGCGGGCCGGGGACCTCGGAGGCTTCGATGCCGGCCCGCTGGGCCGCGGCCACGACCCGGCGGCGCAGCTTGCGCCAGTCGGGCTCGCTGGGCGGGATCCCGCCCCTGTCGTCGGCCTTGGTCAGCGCCAGACGAGTCCCGACGCCGTCGGGCTCGAGGACCGCGACCGTGTTGGGCTCGGCGTACAGCTCGGTGGGCCCGCGCCGCTTCCACCACAGGCCGGTCTTGACGTCGTCGAGCAGCGCCACCGCACGCTCCAGGTCCACCGGGAGGTGGACGACGGTCGCCAGGGAGTCGAGGGCCTTCTCGATGACCGGGTCCCCGGTCTGGTCCCAGGTCACCCCGTCCGCGGCGTTCTGGGCGGCGCGGTGCACGTGACGACGTTGCCACCGCCGCACCCGCGCCCTGATGTACAGCAGAGCCAGGAAGGCACCGACGACGAAGAGACCTTGGTACTCCTGCCACCAGCTCATGGCGGAGAGGATAGGAGACACGACAGATCCGAGGAGGTCTGCTTCGCGCTTCGAGACCGGTGGCCCGCCGGGCAACCCCGGGCGCCGTCGGGCGTCCTATCAGCATGACCACCAACGTGACGGCGAGAGGCGGCCCCGTGGCCAGACTGCGCTCGGGCGCACACCCCACCTTCGGCGACGCGGAGCTGAGCGAGCTGTACGCCGCCCACCGGCTCTCCCTGGTCCGCCTGGCCATCCTCCTGGTCGACGACCTGGCCTCCGCCGAGGACGTCGTGCAGGACGCCTTCGCCGCCATGGCCGGCCGCCGCGGCCGCCTCGACAACGGCGCGGCCGCGCTGGCCTACCTGCGGACCTCCGTCGTCAACGGCAGCCGCTCGGCGCTGCGGCGCCGGCGTACGGCACGGGGCTACGTCGCCCCGCACGAGGCACCGCCCGACGGTCCCGAGGGCAAGGCGGTCCTCGCCGAGGAGCACCGCGAGGTCTACGCCGCGCTCGAGCGCCTCGCCCCGCGCCAGCGCGAGGTCCTCGTCCTGCGGTACTGGTCGAACCTGTCCGAGGTCGAGATCGCCGAGGCCCTCGGCATCTCCCGCGGCGCCGTCAAGTCCACCGCCAGCCGCGCGCTCGACGCGCTCGAGAGCATCCTCGCCAAGGAGGGTCACCGATGAGCACCATCGAAGACCGACTCACCCGCACCCTCGCGGCCCGCGCCGACCAGGTCGGCCCCGAGGACCTGCGTCCGGCGGAGGTCCCCCAGGCGAGGGTCTCGTGGCTGCGCCACCCGGCGACGTACGCCGTGGCGGCCGCCGCCTGCGCCGCCGCCATCGCCGCGCCGTTCCTCGTGGACCTCGGCGACGGTGAGCCCGCGCCGAACCCGCCGGCGGTGTCGCCGCAGCCGGACATCGGCGGCGGCTGGGAAGTCGTCGAGCAGGTGGTGCGCGTCGACGTCGACGGCGACGGCACCGCCGACCGGGTGCGCGTGCGCCAGGAGCCGGGCCAGGAGCTCATCGGGCCCCGCCTGCGCGTGGAGGCCGACCTGACCGACGGCGAGCGCGTCTTCGGGATCGTCCCCAGCGGTGAGGTCGGCTACGGCGTACCCCAAGGCGTCCAGCTCGACAACGACCCGGGGCGCGAGCTGATCCTCTACCGCGACGGCCTGCCCTTCGCCGTGCTCGACCTGGTCGACGGTCGACTCGCGGAGCCGAGCCGGCCCAGCCGGCCGCCGCTGCTCAACGGGATCGTCCCCGCGGACGACGGCCGGGGCCGCGAGTCGGCCCTCTGGGTGGACGGCGAGACCCTCCTGACCTACCTCACCGTCGACACCTTCTCCGGCGGCGAGCCGCTCAGCCTGCCCCCGGAGTACGCCGTCGACGTCACCCGGTGGTCGCTCGACGACGGCACCCTGGTGCCGACGAGCCTGGGCGAGCAGTGCCTCGACGCGGTGGACGGCCCCACGACGCCCGAGGGCATGTCGGTCCCGGCCCCGTGCGCGGACGGCAGGGCGAGCCCGGCCCTGTTCCCGGCGGCGGAGGACACGGTCGGGCCGGGGGAGTCCTTCGAGATCCCGCTCGGCGCGGACACCTTCACCGTCGCCCTCGAGGAGGCCGACGGCAGCACCTGGCTCGTCGTCGACATCCCCGGCAGCGGGGAGCAGCGGGTCTCCCTGCCGGGCAGCGGGACGCCGACGGTCTTCACGTCGCCGGTGCGGATGTCGGATGTGGAGCTGAGCGTGCTGGTCGCCCAGGAGAGCGGCGACAGCACCGCCATGACGCTGGTGACGGTGCGGGGCGGCCGCCTCGTCGTGGCCCTGACCTCGGGCCAGGTCCCGTTCGGCGGCGGCTTCCAGGACCCGGACGCGAGAAGCTTCCAGACCTGGATCGGCCCCGACAACCGGCTGTTCACCCGGCTGAAGCACGCCGGGTCCGACGAGTACGACGTCTGGTCCTGGTCCCTGGGCGGCAGCGTGTCGGTCGATGGTCCGCCGACCCTCCAGCCGGCAGCGGAGGGCTGCTTCGTCCTCGACAACCGGACCCCGCCCGCCGAGACCCGCACGTGCGCCGACTAGCGCGCAGTTTCTGACGGGTCAGCGGGGGACGCGGACGAGCAGCCGACCGTGGATGCACTCCATGTGGAGCTCGCGGCCGGGGCCGACGGAGTCGCCGTCGAGCTGGCGGGGGGCGTCGATGCTTGCGGTGATCGAGACCCGCTGGCCGGTCATGCGGTTGATGGTGTCGTCGGTGCGGGCGCCGCGCGACATCACCCGGACGGCCAGGGGGATCCAGGAGAAGAAGTTGCGCGGGTGCAGGATGACGACGTCCAGCACGCCGTCGTCGATGGCCGCGTCCGGCAGCAGCGGCATCCCGGCCTGCAGGAACCCCACGTTGCCGACCACGATCGTGCGGGCGCGGTGCGTGGTGGGCTCGCCGCCGTCCACCGAGATGTCGACCCGGATCGCGGGGAACATCAGCGACTTGAGTCCGGATACGACGTAGGCCACCCAGCCGACGCGCTTCTTGAGGTCCTCGTTGACGCCCTCCATGATCGCCGCGTCGAAGCCCATCCCGGCCATCACCATGAAGTGGCTGTCCTCGAGGTGGTCGCCGGTGACCTTCACCATGTCGATGGCGCGGTCCTGGCCGGTGAGGGCGATGTCGATCGCAGCCCGGATGTAGAGCGGGATGTCGAGGTTGCGGGCCAGCAGGTTGCCGGTGCCGGCCGGCACGATCCCGACGGGGATGCCGGTGCCGGCGAGCTCGGCGCACACCTCGCGCACCGTGCCGTCGCCACCGCAGACGATCACCAGGCCGGGACCTTCCATGGAGGCACGCTCGGCCTGGCCGGTGCCGGAGTCCTCGACGGTGGTGAGGTGCCACGTCGGCGTCGACCAGCCGGCCTCGACGGCCATCGCGTCCACGATCGACTGGAACTGGCCGACGTCCTCCACCTTGATCGGGTTGAGGATCACGGCGAGCTTGCGCCGGGGTGGCAGCACGTCGGGGAGGGGGGCGATCTTCTCGGCGTGACTGCGGGGGAGAGGGCTCAGGACGACCAGTCCGAGGAGGACGAAGGCGGCGCCGAGCAGGGTCCCGCCGATCACGTCCGTGGGGAAGTGACGGCCCAGCAGCACCCGGTCCAGGCACACCGCGACGACCACCACGGCGACGAGCAGCGAGATCAGTCGGCGCATGTTCGGGCGGCGCAGGAGCATGGTCGCCAGGACGACGACGACGCCGCCGAACGCCGCGACCGAGGAGGCGTGGCCGGACGGGAAGGCGTGGTTGCTCAGGAGCCACTCCGTCTCCTGCCACTCGGGCCGGTCCCGGCCGATCGCGAGCTTGATCAGCGTCGTGGCCGCCGAGGTCGCGGCCATCACGGCGACCGCGTAGTAGGCCGCTCGCCGGTGGCTCTTGACGAACATGACGATCGCGAGCGCCGCCGTGTACGCCGCCATGGCGATGGTGCTGAACGCCAGCTCCACCACCCGCAGCACCTGTCGGAGCGTGGTGTCGTCGACGGCCCAGTCGCGCACGGCGTCGCCGCGGTCGTCGAAGTCGGCCACCCACCCCCAGCCCTGGGCCACCGCCACGGCGAGGACCGCCAGCAGGGCGAGGCACACCGCGCTCCAGGTGAGCAGGTAGGCGCGGGTTCGGTCGAGCACGGCGCCCAGTATGGGCGACGGGGGCGCACCGGTGCCCGGCCAGGGGCAACTCGGATGAGCCGGGCCACCTCTGCCGGATAGCCTGAGCGCATGATCGACCCACGCATTCTCCGAGACGACCCCGACCGCGTACGAGCCGCCCAGGCCAAGCGCGGGCTGTCCGATGACGTGGTCGACCGCGCGCTCGCCGCCGACACTTCCCGACGCGAGGCCATCGTGGACTTCGAGACCAAGCGCGGCGAGCAGAAGCGGCTCGGCAAGCTGATCCCCCAGGCCCAGGGCGAGGAGAAGCAGGCGCTCCTGGCGCAGACCAAGACCCTCTCGGCGCAGGTGAAGCAGGCCGAGGCCGCCCAGGCGGCCGCGGAGGAGGAGTGGCAGCAGGCGCTGCTGTCGATCCCCAACCTCGCCGAGGCCGACGTCCCCGCCGGTGGCGAGGACGACTTCGTCCTGCTCGAGACGGTGGGCACCCCGGCCGAGTTCGACTTCGAGCCCCGCGACCACATCGAGCTCGGCCGCCTGCTCGGCGCCATCGACCTCGAGCGCGGCGCCAAGGTGTCCGGCTCGCGCTTCTACTTCCTCACCGGCGTGGGGGCCGAGCTGGAGTTCGCCCTCATCAACCTCGCCAACGAGACCGCGCGCGAGTTCGGCTTCACCCAGGTCATCGCGCCGTCGATGGTGAAGCCCCGGGCGATGGACGGCACCGGCTTCCTCGGCCAGGCCGCCGACGACGTCTACCGCATCGAGGGTCAGGACATGTACCTCGTGGGCACCTCGGAGGTCCCCATGGCGGCGTACCACTCCGACGAGATCCTCGACGGCGCCTCGCTGCCGCTGCGCTACGCCGCGTTCAGCCCTTGCTTCCGCAAGGAGGCCGGCTCGCACGGCAAGGACACCAAGGGGATCATCCGGGTCCACTGGTTCGACAAGGTGGAGATGTTCGTCTACTCGACCACGGAGGACTCCTACGCCGAGCACCGCCGCCTGCTCGAGATCGAGAAGGCCTTCCTCGACAAGCTCGAGCTGGCCTACCGCGTCATCGATGTCGCCGCCGGCGACCTCGGGCTGTCCGCACAGCGCAAGTTCGACTGCGAGGCGTGGATCCCGACCCAGGGCAAGTACCGCGAGCTCACCTCGACCTCCAACTGCACCGAGTTCCAGACGCGCCGCCTGGACACCCGCGGCCGCTTCCCTGCCACGGGCTCTGGACACGGCGAGGAGATCAAGGCGATCTCGACGCTCAACGGCACCCTGTGCGCCATCACCCGCGCGATCGTCGCCATCCTGGAGACCCACCAGCAGGCGGACGGCTCGGTGCGGGTGCCCAAGGCGCTGCAGGCCTGGCTCGGCGGGCGCGAGGTCCTCCAGCCGGTCACCACGTGAGTACGCCGGAGGGCTGGCAGCCCAAGATCATCGCGCTGGACATCGACGGCACGCTGCTCAAGTGGGTCGAGGGCGCCGGCATGACCCACGAGCAGATCGAGCCGGCGGTCTACGACGCCGTGCACCGCGTGCTCGACGCGGGCGCCCACGTGGTGCTCGCCAGCGGCCGCTCGCCGCACGGCATGACGCCCATCGCCGACCTGCTCGACCTGCGGGGCCAGGACGGGCAGCGGGTGTGGGTCGTGGCCAGCAACGGCGCGGTGATCTTCCGCTACCCGCCCATGGACGTCGTCCGCGAGGAGACCTTCGACGCCGGTCCCGCGGTCCGAGCCGTCCTGGAGCGGCAGCCCAACGCGATCGTGGCGGTCGAGGAGCGCGGCATCGGCTACCGCGTGAGCACGCCGTTCCCCGACGGTGAGCTCTCCGGCGACATGATCGTGACGCCGATCGAGGACCTGGTGGCCGGACCGGTGAGCCGGGTGATCATCCGCGACCCCGAGTCCAGCGCCGACGAGTTCGTCGCCCTGGCCGCGGACCTGGGCCTGCACGGCACCAACTACGTGGTCGGCTGGACCGCCTGGCTCGACCTGTCCCCGGTCGGGGTCTCCAAGGCCTCCGGCCTGGAGTACGTCGCCCGCGAGCTGGGCCTGACCCGCGCCGACGTGCTCGCCATCGGCGACGGCCGCAACGACATCGAGATGCTGCAGTGGGCCGGCCGCGGGGTCGCCATGGGCCAGTCCGTGCAGGAGGTCATCGACGTCGCCGACGCCGTGACCGGCTCGGTCTACGAGGACGGCGCCGCCACCGAGCTCGACCGGTACTTCGCGTGAGCGAGCCGCCGTTGCTGCCGGTGCTGATCAGCTCGGCGCGGCTGCGTCTGGTCCTCGTCACACCGGCCGACGCCGCGGACATGCGCGCCGGGCGGCACCAGGACCGCTGGCACCCCGACTACCCCCGCCGTGACGACGTCGACGCGGCGGCGATGGCGCGCGAGGGTGACACCTGGGGGCCTCGGCACGTCGTGCTGGGCGTGCAGGCGGTGGGGAGCATCGGCTGCTTCGGGCCGCCGGTCGACGGCGAGACCGAGGTCGGCTACGGCCTGGTCGAGGCCGCGCGCGGGGCGGGGGTCGCCACCGAGGCGCTGCGCGCGCTGGTGGCCGAGACCGACCGGGCCGGGGTCCGGCTGCGGGCCGCGGTCGCGCCGCAGAACCGGGCCAGCCTGCGGGTCCTCGCCGCCTGCGGCTTCACCGAGCTGCGCGGTGGCGACGAGGACGGCAACCTGGTGATGGCACGGCCGCTGCCCGCGACCCTCCCATGACCCAGCCGATGACCCGGCCGCGGCTGGTCGCCACCGACCTCGACGGCACGCTGGTGCGCTCCGACGGCACCGTGTCGCCGCGCACGGCCGGTGTGCTGGCCGCGCTCGACGCGAGCGGCGTACCGGTCGTGTTCGTGACGGCCCGGCCGCTGCGCTGGATGGAGCAGATCTGGCCGATGGTGGGCGCCCACGGGCTCGCGGTGGTCTCCAACGGCGCGGTGCTGTACGACGTGACCCACCGCGAGGTGCGCGAGGTGCGCGGGCTCGGCGCCCGCGAGGGGCTGGCCGTCGTCGAGGCGATCGCGGCAGCGGTGCCGTCGGCGACGTTCGCGATCGAGTGCGTCGACGGACTCCGGGTGGACGAGCGGTTCGTGGACGTCGACGGAGCGGGGGAGCAGACCGCGCGCGGACCCCTCGCGGAGCTCTGGACGGCCCCCGTGGTGAAGCTGCTGGTCCGCGAGCTCGACGCCGACCCGGCCGAGCTGCGTCGCCTCGTGGTCGACGCCGTCGGGCAGGCCGCCGTGCCGACCTGGTCGGTCGACCACCTGGTCGAGATCAGCGCCCCCGGCGTCACCAAGGCCGCCACCCTGTCCCGGGTGGCCGCGGAGCTGGGGGTGTCGGCGCGCGACGTGGTCGCGTTCGGGGACATGCCCAACGACCTGCCGATGCTCGCCTGGGCCGGCACACCGTACGCGGTCGCCAACGCCCACCCCGACGTGCTGCGCGCGGCCGGTCGGGTGGCGCCGAGCAACGACGAGGACGGCGTGGCACAGATCCTGGAAGGGATCTACGGGCTGTGAGCGCACGGACCTCGACTGGTGCCCGTCACCATCGATCTGTTGAGATGAGCACCGTGTCCGCCCTTGTACGCCGCCTGTTGGCGGCCGCCCTTCTCGTCGGCGCGTTCGTGACCGTCGGCGCCGCCCCGGCCCAGGCCGCCTGCGCGTGCTCGGGGCCCCAGTCGACGCTCCTGCAGCGGATCAAGGCGGCCGACGCGGTCTTCACCGGCACCGTCACGGCGGTGTCCCGGCCCGACGGCACCGCCCCGATGGCGAGCCCCAGCGGCGGGGTCGGCGCCACGGAGCAGGCGATCGCGCACGAGGTCACGGCCGAGAGTGTCTACAAGGGCCGCGTCGACACCCCCGAGCAGTCGGTCACCACCACGCCGCGCAACCGGGCCACCTGCGGCCTCGGCCAGCTGGCCAAGGACCGCAGGTACGTCTTCATGGTCCAGGCCGGCGGCACGGCCGCCGAGCCCGTCTGGAGCGACAACGGGTGCTCCGGCACCCGGGTCGCGACCGCCGCCCTGATGGCCCAGGTGGAGGAGGTGCTGGGGCAGGGAGAGCCGGCCACGCCGCCGCCCCCGCCTCCCGCGGCCGTGCTCACCGACGTCGACACCTCCGGGCCGACCCCGCTGAGCCGAGCCGTCGCGCCCGGCCTCGCGCTGGTGATCGTCGGCCTGCTCGGCCTGGTCCTCGTCGGGCGCCTCGGCTCGCGCCGGGGCTGAGCGACGGCTAGAGGTACATCCCGCCGGAGCTGCCAGGGCGCCGGTCCTCGTCGCCCTGGCCGGGCGCCTGCGGGGCCTGCGGCTGCTGGCCGCCCATGCCGGGTGGCAGCGCGCGGCGCATCTCCTCGAACTGGGCCCGCGCGGCGAGCTGCTGGGCGTACATCGCCGTCTGGATGCCGTGGAAGAGGCCCTCCAACCAGCCGACCAGTTGGGCCTGCGCGATGCGCAGCTCGCTCTCGGAGGGCGTGGCCTCGTCGGTGAACGGCAGCGCCAGCCGCTCGAGCTCCTCGACGAGCTCCGGGGCCAGCCCCGCCTCGAGCTCCTTGATCGAGGACTGGTGGATGTCCTTGAGACGGCTGCGGCTCGCCTCGTCGAGCGGCGCCGACTTCACCTCCTCCAGCAGCTGACGGATCATGCCGCCGATGCGCAGGACCTTCGCCGGCTGTTCCACCAGATCGGTGAGGGCGCGCTCCTGGCGCTGACCCTCCTCCTGCTCCCCCTGGTCACCGCCCTGGGTCAGGGCGGAGGCGGGCACGGTCCCCACCGGCCTCCCATCGGGGCCCACGATGACGACCTGCTGCTCCTGCTCGGGCTGCTCGCTCATGCCTCACAGCCTAGGTCGCGGGTGGGAGAGGTGTGTCACACGGTGAGGACGATCTTCCCGGTGTGCTCTCCGGACTCCATGAGCGCGTGCGCGGCGGCGGCCTCCTCGAGGGGCATGGTGCCGTGGACCACCGGGCGGACCAGGCCCTCGGCCACGAGCGGCCAGACGTGCTCGACCAGCGCCGCACAGATGGCGGCCTTCTCACCCACCGGCCGGGCGCGCAGCGAGGTGGCGATGACCGCGCCGCGCTTGCGCAGCAGGGCGTTGATGTCGAGCTCGCCCTTGCTGCCGCCCTGCATGCCGATGATCACCAGCCGGCCCTCGGTGGCCAGCGCCGTGACATTGCGGCCGAGGTACTTGGCGCCCATGTTGTCGAGGATGACGTCTACGCCAGCCCCGTCGGTGGCCGACTTCACGACCTCGACGAAGTCCTGCTCGCGGTAGTTGATCGTCACGTCCGCACCGAGGGCCGCGCAGGCGGCGAGCTTGTCCGGCGTGCCGGCGGTGGTGAGGACGCGAGCGCCGAGCTGGTGGGCCAGCTGGATCGCGAAGGTGCCGATGCCGCCGGCACCGCCGTGGACCAGGAAGCTCTCGTTCGGCTTCAGGCCGGCCACCATGAAGACGTTGGACCACACGGTCGCCGCCACCTCGGGGATCGCCGCGGCGGTGACCAGGTCGACGCCGTGGGGGACGGGCATCACCTGGCCGACGGGTACGACGACGCGGGAGGCGTAGCCGCCGCCCGCGAGCAGGGCGCAGACCTCGTCTCCGACCGTCCAGCCCGCCACGCCCTCACCGAGCGCGGCGATGGTGCCGCTGCACTCCAGGCCGATGACCTCTGAGGCCCCCGGGGGCGGCGGGTAGTGGCCCTGGCGCTGCAGCAGGTCCGCGCGGTTGATCGCGGTGGCGGCCACCGCGATGGCCACCTCGCCGGGGCCGGGCTCGATGTCGGGCACCTCGGACACGGACAGGACCTCGGGGCCGCCTGCGTCGGCGGCGATCACGGCACGCATGGCGTCAGTGTGTCAGGACGGCCGACCGGGCCCGGCTAGGCCTCGAACCGCTCGCCCGAGTGGTCCACGCCGCTGTCGTCGGGGACAGGCTGGTCATGGTCGAGGGGGTCGACGAAACCGGCCGGGCGGTCCCATCCCTCCGCCAGCGACTGGGCAAGCGCGGCCAACCGCTCGACCGACTCCGGCCCGGCGGACTGCGTGGCGGCGGCGTAGCCCAGCAAGTACGTAGTGACGGGACCGGCGACGCGCTCGACGTTCTCAATCGCGAGGTCGCTCAGGTCGTTGAGCAGCCCCTCGTCGACCTCGGTCTCGATGTCGAGCGCGTCGCACAGCTCGTCGATCCAGTCGTGGAGGTTCACCTCCCCAGAGTGTCCAGACTCGAGCGGCGCCGCAACCCCTATGCAGCTCAAGCGAGGTCGCGCAGGTCCGCCCACGTGTCGACGTCACGGTGCTCCTCGCCCACGGCCGGCACGGGCGCGAGGCGTAGCCGGGAGAGCAGGCGGTGCAGCGCCAGGTCGTGCTGCTCCTCCTGACCGGGTCGCACCGCGTCGAGCCGCTCCGTCGCGAGCGCGAGTGCCAGCTGACGGCGCCCGTCGGGGCCGACCAGGGCGGCGCCCTCGGCCGTGGGGGCCGCCTCGAGGAGGCGGCGCACGGTGTGTGCGTCCACCCGCGGCATGTCGACCGCCAGCACCACGAGGTACGGCGTGCGGTGCAGCAGGGCGTCGCGCCCGGTGAGCAGGGCGGCGACCGGACCGCCGTACCGCGGGGACTCGTAGGTGAAGGTCACGGGTCGCTCGGTGGGCACCGGCTCGCCGACCGCGACCACCTCGGAGGCATCCATCACGGCGTCGATCGCGCGCGCGAGCAGGGTCCGCCCGCCGATCTCCACCGATGCCTTGTCCACGCCTCCCAGCCGGGCGGCGCGGCCGCCGGCGAGGATCACCGCGGCGAAGGCGCTCAGGGCGGGGTCCAGGTCCACCCTGGGAGTGTGCCACCGGCCGGCGGCGGCGTGGCAGTCTGTGGCGGTGACCGCGACCACCGCCGCCGAGCTGCGCATCGCCCTCGTGCAGGAGGCCTCCGGCCTGGAGCCCGCGGCCAACCGCGCCCGGCTGGAGGAGCTGGTGCCCCCGGGTGCGGACCTGGTGGTCCTGCCCGAGGCCTTCGCCCGCGACTTCGGCGAGGCCGGCTCCGACGTCGCGCCATTCGCGGAGCCGGTGGACGGTCCGTTCGGCCGGGAGCTGGCCCGGGTCGCAGCGTTGCGGGGGACCACCGTGGTCGCGGGGATGTTCGAGGCGAGCGACGATCCGGCGCGGCCGTGGAACACGCTGCTGGTCCGCGGCGCCGCCGAGGCGGCGTACCGCAAGGTGCACCTGTACGACTCCTTCGGCTACCGCGAGTCCGACCGGCTGCTGGCGGGCCCGCTCGAGCCGGCCGTGGTGGAGGTCGGTGGCTTCGTGGTGGGGCTGCTGACCTGCTACGACCTGCGGTTCCCCGAGCTCGCGCGGGCGCTGGTGGACCGCGGGGCCGAGGTGCTGGTGGTGCCCGCGGCGTGGGTGGCCGGGCCGCGCAAGGCCGACCACTGGCGCACGTTGGCCCGGGCCCGGGCCATCGAGAACACCGTCTTCGTGGCCGCCGCCGGGCAGCCCGGGCCGCGCTACAGCGGCCACTCGCTGGTCGTCGACCCGCTCGGCGACGTGCTGGCCGAGGCCCAGGACGGCCCGGCCGTGCTCACGGCGACGCTGCGCCGCGAGGTGCTCGACGAGGCCCGCCGTACCAACCCCTCACTGGCCAACCGCCGGCTGTAACCTGTTCCCCCGTGTCCAGGTCAGCCACCCGTCGTCGCGAGCCCGACCCGCGCACCGGTTGGCGAGGCCGGATCGCCGGCATCGGCGAGAGCCGGCTCCCGGTCGCCGCGTTCCTGGTCCTGGTGGCCCTCGGGCTCGGCGCGCTCGTGGCGGGGGTGCTGAGCCTCGGCCCGGAGTGGCTGCCCGGCGTGGGCGCCGTCGTCGTGGCCAGCACCTACTCGTGGGCGCTCGCCGCGCGCACCGGCGGTCGGCCGGTGGTCTACGGCACGCTCGCGGTCGCGATCGGCGTCGTCGTGCTGGTCAGCGACGAGGACTACCTGCGCACGGGTGCCGCCGTCATGACCTGTGTGATCTCCTCCGTGCTGGGGGTCATGGCCACGGTCCCCGCGGTGAAGTTCGTCCAGGCGGCGCGCGAGTGCGTCATCGCCATCCTCATCGCCTGCGTGGGCGCGCTGGCGACCGTGGCCTTCGAGCCGCGGATCTCGGTGGTGGAGTTCGAGTATGCGACGTTCGGGCTGGCCCTGCTCGCGGCGTTCGCGGTCGTCTACCGCCTGGGCGCCGGACTCCACGGGCTCGGGCGTCGCGGCGCGGCGATCGTGCTCGTCGGGATGGTGGTGCTCGCCGTCACGCTGCTGTACGCCGAGCTCCTGCGCCGCTACGGCACCCCCGGTCTGGTGGAGTCGCTGCTGGACGTCGTGCGCTGGAGCCGCGATCACCTGGGCGCCTTCCCGCGGCCGATCGAGACCGTGCTCGGCATCCCGGCGCTCGCCTGGGGCTGCCACATGCGCGCGCGTCGCCGCCAGGGCTGGTGGGTCTGCGCCTTCGGCGTCGCCGCTACCTCCGCGGTCGCCAACTCGCTGGCCAACCCGGCGATCACCCTGCGCGAGAGCGGCCTGTCGGTGCTCTACGGCCTGGTCGTCGGCCTGGCCCTGGGCTACCTGGTGATCCGCGTCGACCTCCAGGTCACCGGCTCGGGCGGACGCCGCAGCCGTCGGGCCGAGGAGGCGGCGGCCATCCGCCCCGAGCCGGCGCGCACCAGCGCGCTGCTCTGAGCCGGTCCGCGACCGCCCTCCGCGCTTGGGGCGTACCTGCCGGTAACGGCTAGCGTGCCGACATGGCCCGTGAACAGGTGACCGAGATCCTCGCCGAGATGGTGGCCAACGTGCTGTCGCTCTCTGTCGCGCCGGGCGACTCCGTCGCACCCGGTGACACCGTCGTGCTGCTGGAGTCGATGAAGATGGAGATCCCGGTGCTGGTCGAGATCGCCGGCACCGTGCGCGCCGTCAAGGTCGCCCCCGGCGACGTCGTCCAGGAGGGCGACATCCTGGTCGAGCTCACCCCTGCCACCTGACGCGCCGGCACCGGACTGCCCGGGCGCTTCTGTCAGGGGTTGCAACCCCTGACACGCGACGGGATACCCGGCCAGGTCGGGTATCCCGTCGCAGGACCTCCAGCAGAGGGGGCGGGATTCGAACCCGCGGTAGGTCTCCCTACGACCGCTTTCAAGGCGGTTCCGATCGGCCACTCCGGCACCCCTCCATGCACGCCGAGGCGTACGGCGGGCCAGTCTAGGCCGCCGGGGGCCGGGCTACTCCGAGCCGCCCAGCTCGAGCTCGACATCGTCGTAGGCGATGTCGTTGACCCGCTGCACATGGCGGGCGATGTCGACGAGCAGCCGCTTGGCCTCCAGCCGCACCGCCTCGACGTCCGGGCTGTCCAGGACCCGCGGCCCGAGCACACCGAGCCGGGCGAGCAGGGTGTTGCGCTCGCGGAACGCCGTGCCGCCCCGGGCGGCCAGCCAGCCGTCGTCAGGAGAGCTGGTCTCCCCGACGAGTGCGTCGCGCACGACGGCCAGACGCTGGCGCACGACCCAGCGCCAGTTGCCGAGCGCGGCACCGTCGCGCCGGGGGGCGTCGAGGGCGGCGTCGAGGGCGCGCAGCGCGCTTGCCATGCCAGGGGTGACGATGGCCACGGATGCCTCCCGGTGTCCGGCCCGCGCCGGAGCTCGAGCAGGGGACTTCGAGCATGACTGCCGGACCCGGCCCCGGCAAGACCGGGTGCGCCGCCAATTGCGGTGTCTTGTTCAATCATCTCCATGTCCTCTCCCGAGACGACCGACTACCGGCTGGCCCGCTCGTTCGCCGCCCGGCTCGTGGGCGCCTACCTGCTCCTCCTCGCGATCGTCATGTTCGCGGCCACCGCGGCCGTCGCCGTCACCCGGTTCCTGCCGCCCGACGCTCTCGTGGTGCTCCTCGTGGTGGGCCTGGTCGGTCTCGCCGTCCTCGGTGCCCGCCTGCGCTCGGCGTACGTCGTACGCTTCGACGCCGAGGGCTACCGGGTCCGGATGGTCCGGGGGGCGGGTGTGAAGCAGGCCCGCTGGACCGAGGTCGCCGAGGCCGGGACCGCCTCGCCGCGAGGCGTGCCGTGCGTGGTCATCCGGCTGCGAGACGGCCGCTCCACCACGATCCCCGTGCCGGCGCTCGAGACCGACCGCGAGCAGTTCGTCCGCGACCTGGCCCGTCGCCTCGAGCGCGGCGAGGGCCTGCGCCCGCTCTGAGCCGGCTCTGGACCCTCCTATCAGGGGCCGAGCGGCGGGGTGATTCGTCCTCGCCCACTGGATCCTTGTAGCCTGTGCTCGCTGTTCCAGGTCCGCCTGGGGCGCGGAGGAGGCGTCGCCTAGTCCGGTCTATGGCGCCCGCCTGCTAAGCGGGTTTGGGGCTACAACCCCATCGAGGGTTCAAATCCCTCCGCCTCCGCCAGTTCGGGTCACCTTTCGTCGTATGACGAAGGGTCTCCCGGCGTTGCGCGCAAGACGCCGCCCCGTCGCGGGCGAAGCATCACCGAGAGGCCGGATTGCAGCATTCTGCAATGCAGATATATGAAGCAAGGTTCGACTGACGGGCGCGAGCGCGACGCCCCACACTCATGGCAGGGCCATTCCGTGGGCCCCTCGAACCGAAGGTGACCCTCATGAAGACTACTCGCAAGCTTGGCATCCTGATCGCCGCTTCCGCCCTGTCCGTCGGGCTGCTTGGCGTGTCCGCGCCGGCCCAGGCCAAGGACAGCAGCTGGGGCTGCGGAGGCTACTGCCGCACCGTGCGCTGACCTGCGCCACACCCCTCGAGGCTTGAGACCCGGGCCCAACCACCCCCCACTTGTTGGGCCCCAGTGCCACCCCCAGGCCGGTCTCATCGAGGTGAGGGCGGTGACTCGATCCAGACTCGAGTCACCGCCCTCGCTGCATTTGACCACAATCTCTGCCGTCCGGGCGGCACTTCACCGCAGATCAGGCGGTGCCCTCGCTGCCGGAGACCCCCTGCTGGCCCATCGTGTAGCCCAGCTGGAAGCGCGTCTCCGCCTCGTACTCCTCCTTGAGGTCGGCCACGTAGCCGGCGTACGTCCGGGGGCTCACGCCGAGCCTCTTGGCGCTCACGGGGTCGGAGTGACCCTCGATCAGCATCCTGATCGTCATCGCGCGCTGCTCCGCGGCGATGTCCCTCATCATCGAGGTGTCGCGGTTGGTGAAGGGGCGGGCGCGCTCCCAGGCGCGCTCGAAGACGTCCACCAGGTACGCCACCACCGACGGCTCGCGGATCGCGATCGCCGTGCGCAGGTCGTCGTGGCCCGGGATGACCGCGATCCGCCGATCGAAGACCAGCATCCGGTTGAAGAACTCGTCGAGGGTGCGGACCTCGGCGCCGCGGGCCGTGACGGCGGAGACGTACTTGTGGGTGACCGAGCTGCGCCGCGCGCTGTGCTGGTAGAGCGTGCGCATCCTGGTGCCGCGCTCGAGCATCTGGGTGTCGCGCAGGGCGGCGGCCGCCAACGACTGCGCGTCGCGTCCCGTCTGCGGCTGGGCGGTGAGCATCTCCTCCTCGCACTCGGCCACGAGGCCGGTGAGAAAGGGGCCGATCGCCTCGTCGTGGATGTGCGTGAAGGGGCCGCGGGCCGACGACATCGGGGATCGACGCCAGGTCTGGGCGAGTCCGCCGAAGGCCTTCGCCCAGTGCGAGGACTCCTCGAGGAGCTTGGATCCCTCCTGGCTCAGCGGCGAGACGACGCGCGACTGGACGCTGCTGGGGTCCTCCGGGACCCAGGTGCCGGAGGCCTTGTCGAGCTGGACGAGCCCGAGCCCGACGAGCAGCTCGAAGGCGTGGCGCTCCGCGGAGCCCTCCGCGATGCGCGGGTCGTCGGCGGGCATGCCGCCCTGCGCGACGATCGCCTTGAACAGCTCGGCGGATCCGGTCTCGAAGACCGCGCGCTCGTCGGGACCGTAGCCAGCCACGTACTCCCCCTTCGGCCTTGGAACCCCGAGGCGCACCCATGCTCCCACAATCAGCAGGAGCCCCGTCCCCGAAGGGGCGGGGCTCCGCTGTCACGCGCCGTACGGCGCCCTCAGACGCCCAGGCGCGCCTTGAGACCGTCCAGCTCGGTCCACAGGACGGTGGGCAGGTCGTCGCCGAACTTCTCGAACCACTCCTGGATCTGCGGGATCTCGGCCTTCCACTCCTCGGGGTTCACCGAGAGGGCCTGCTCGAGGGCGGCGGCGCTCAGGTCCAGCCCGTCGACGTCGAGCGAGCCCGGCGCCGGCACATGGCCGATCGGGGTCTCGACCGCTGCCGCCTGGCCGTCGATGCGCTCGACGATCCACTTCAGCACGCGGCTGTTCTCACCGAACCCCGGCCACAGGAAAGATCCGTCGCCGTCGTCACTGATGTCTCTGCGGAACCAGTTGACGTAGAAGATCCGCGGCAGCTTGGAGGCGTCGTTGTCCTTGCCGACGTTGATCCAGTGGCCGAAGTAGTCGCCGGCGTTGTAGCCGATGAAGGGCAGCATCGCCATCGGGTCGCGACGTACGACGCCGACCTGACCCACCGCGGCCGCGGTGGTCTCGGACGACAGCGTCGCCCCGAGGAAGGTGCCGTGGGTCCAGTCACGGGCCTCGAAGACGAGCGGGACGGTGGTCTTGCGACGACCCCCGAAGAGGATCGCGTCGATCGGGACGCCGCGCGGGTCGTCGTACTCCGGGGCGAGGATGTCGCACTGCTTGATCGGCGTGCAGTAGCGGCTGTTGGGGTGGCTGGAGAGCTCCTCACTCTCGGGCGTCCAGGGCTCGCCCTTCCACGACGTCGCCTTGGCGGGCGGGTTCTCCAGGCCCTCCCACCAGATGTCGCCGTCCTCGGTGAGGGCGACGTTGGTGAAGACCGAGTTGCCCTTGTTGATGGTCCGCATGGCGTGGGGGTTGGTGTGCTCGTTGGTGCCCGGGGCCACGCCGAACAGGCCGAACTCCGGGTTGACCGCCCACAGCCGGCCGTCCTCGCCGACCCGCATCCAGGCGATGTCGTCGCCCAGGGTCTCGACCTTCCAGCCCGGCACCGTGGGCTTCAGCATCGCCAGGTTGGTCTTGCCGCAGGCGCTCGGGAAGGCGGCCGCGATGTACTTGCGCACCCCCGACGGTCCGGTGAGCTTGAGGATCAGCATGTGCTCGGCGAGCCAGCCCTCGTCGCGGGCCATGACCGAGGCGATGCGCAGCGCGTAGCACTTCTTGCCGAGCAGCGCGTTGCCGCCGTACCCGGAGCCGTAGGACCAGATCGCGCGCTCCTCGGGGAACTGCACGATGTACTTGGTGTCGTTGCAGGGCCACCTCACGTCGGCCTCGCCGTCGGCGAGCGGGTGACCCACCGAGTGCACGGCCTGCACGAACGACGCGTCCAGCTCCTCCATGCGGGCCAGCACGTTCGCGCCCATGCGCGACATGACGCGCATCGAGGCGGTGACGTAGGCGGAGTCGGTGAGCTCGACGCCGAACATCGGCTTCTCGGCCTCCAGGTGGCCCATGACGAAGGGGATGACGTACATCGTCCGGCCCTTCATGCAGCCCTCGTAGAGGCCTCGCATGATGCCCTTCATCTCCTCGGGCGCCATCCAGTTGTTGGTGGGCCCGCAGTCCTTCTCGTCGACCGAGCAGATGTAGGTCCGGTCCTCGACGCGGGCGACGTCGATCGGGTCGGAGGCGGCGTGGAAGGAGTTGGGCTTGATCTGCGGGTTGAGCCGGGTGAACGTGCCGGTCGAGACCAGCGCGTCGGTCAGCTCGGTCCACTCCTCGTCGGAGCCGGTGCACCAGTGGATGCGATCGGGCTGCGTCATGGCAGCCACCTCGGCGACGAAGTCGAGGATGCCCTGGTGGGTCGTGGGGGTCTGGGTCGGGGCCTGCGTGGCGGTCATGCCTGGTGTTCCCTCTCGCGCCTGGAATGTGCTGCTGGGTCGTCCGGCTCCATTGCCCGACGAGATGGGTGGGCCGAGGCTAGCCCGCCCTCCGCGGTTCACATATTGGAACGATCAATGCTCGACTCGCGTACGACGGCGGCCCGGGCCCCCTCGTGGGGACCCGGGCCGCCGGTGTCGATCGGGTGGTGCGGGGGCGGTCAGCCCGCCTCGTTCTCCAGGGCGTCGGCCACGCGGCGGTGCGCCTCCCAGATCGCCTCGGGCATGTTGTCGAACAGCTCGAGGTGCTCCGCGCGGTGCTCCATCTCCTGCTGCCAGCGGGCCTTGTCGATGGTCAGGATCGTCTGCAGGTCCTCCGGCGTGATCTCGACGCCCTCGAGGTTGAGCTCGTCCTCGGTCGGGATGATCCCGACCGCGGTCTGGCGACCGGTGACCTCGCCGTTGCGCAGCTGCAGCAGCCACAGCAGCGGGCGCAGGTTGTCGCGGTATCCGGGCCACAGGAAGTGGCCGTCCTCGGGGTCGCGCTGGAACCAGTTGACGTGGGCGAAGATCGGCTGGTCCGTGGCCGCGCCGACGACGTCGAGGTAGTGCTGCGCGTAGTCACCCTCGCCGTAGGCCATGAAGGGCCGGTTGGACATGGGGTCGTAGCGCAGCACGCCCTCCTTGCCCTCCGCGGCCGCGGTGGCCTCGGCGCCCAGCGTCAGGCCGTCGTAGACGCCCTCCGCGAGGTCGTGGATCGCGCGGATCAGCGGCTCGCGGTCGCGGGTGCGGCCGCCGAAGATGATCGCGTCGATCGGCACGCCGGTCGCGGCGTTGTAGTCCTCGGCGATGTTGGGGACGTTGTCCAGCGTCGTGGTGAAGCGGCTGTTGGGGTGCGCCCAGGGCGACGGGTCGTCGTCCTTGCGGTCGGCGATCGGCGCACCGGTCCAGTCGAGCCAGCCGGTGACGTCGGCGGGCGGCTCCTTGGTGCGGCCCTCCCACCAGACCTCGCCGGTCTGCGGGTTGTAGGCGACGTTGGTGAAGATCGCCTTCGTGCCCTCCTCGATGGAGGCGAGCGCCGTCGGGTTGGTCTTCTCGTTGGTGTCCTTCGCGACACCGAACACGCCGTACTCGGGGTTCATGCCCATGAGCCGGCCGGTGGTCTCGTCGACCCACAGCCACGCGATGTCGTCGCCGTAGAAGGACACGTGGTAGCGGTCGCCGAGGGCGTCGGGGGCCAGCATCATCGCCAGGTTGGTCTTGCCCGAGGCGCTCGGGAAGCCGCCGCAGATGTGGTACGTCTTGCCGGCCTGCTTGTCCTTGATGCCGATGAGCATGTACTGCTCGGCGAGGAACTTCTTCGACGCCCAGCCGTCGTAGGCGCCCTGGCGCAGGCCGTGCGCGATCTTGCCGAGCAGCGCGTTGCCGCCGTACGACGAGCCGAAGTGCAGGATCGTGCGCTCGTCGGCCACCGTCACGAAGTAGCGCTTGTCGTCGGGGGTGCCCTGGCCGAGGTTCTCCAGGTCGCCGGTCACGTGCACCGCGCGCACGAAGCGCGACGGGTCCTCGAGGTCGTTGAGGAACTGCGCCCCGACCCGGGCCATGCGGATGATGTGCAGCACGACGGTGCGGGTGTCGGTGAGCTGGACGCCGGCCGCCCAGGGGGCGAGCTCGTTGCCCGGAGGCGACATCAGGTACGGGATCACGTACATGGTCTTGCCGGCCGACTCCCCGCGCATGAGGTCGTGCAGCAGCGGCTTCATCTCCGAGGCGGGGCGCCAGTTGTTGTAGACGCCCTTGTCCTTCTCGTCGTTGGTCGCCACGATCGTGCGCTCCTCGGAGCGCGCGGTGTCCTTGTGGTAGCTGCGCGAGTAGTAGCGACCCTCGCCGGCCGGCTCCAGCTCGCCGGCGTCCAGGGACTCCTGGATGAGGCGAGCGTCGTCAGCGGCGCTGACGACCTCGATGCGCTCGGCGCCGGTGAGGTCCGCGTAGTACCGGACGTACTCGAGGACGTGGGGGTTGGTCAGTCCGGCGGCCTCCAGGGCCGCCTCAACATCTGCCATCTCTGCCTGGCTCCCTCTCGTGGATCTGCCGTCGCCGGCGGGCGTGGTCCCGCCTGCTCGATGTCCCGCACTGTCCCACACGCGGTGGAACGCCTTCCACAGTGGTCGGTCCCGGGGGATTTCGAGATGCTCCCCATGGTCGGCTATCCTCGTCCCGTCGTTCACCTCGGTGAGCGGCCTGCGCCTGTAGCTCAACGGATAGAGCATCTGACTACGGATCAGAAGGTTTGGGGTTCGAATCCCTACAGGCGCACAGGTCGGATCCACCGCATGACCTGCGCAAACGCCTCATCCAGGGCCGTTTCCCCTCCGGGGAGCGGCCCTGTTCCGTCTCAAAAACCGGCCCATCGCGGGTCGACCCTCTCCTCCCGCGTCGCGACGGGTCGCGTCCGGACGCGTCCCCCCCACGGCGTCCGAGCGGGATCTTCGGCGGCGGGAACCACAGGTCGCACTGCGCCGCATCGCCCGGAAGCCACGTCAACCGGTCCGCCGGGTCGACCAGACGATGCTCAGGTCGTAGCCGCCTGACGTGGTCGCGGAACACGTGATCGATCCTGTCCAGCTGACCCGTTCGGCGGTCACCGTGGCTGGCATCTCCGGATGGTCCTTCAGCGCTGTCGTACCAGCGGCTCGAACGGCGTGAACGCCGTCGGCACCGCCGCCCGCTCCTACTTCGGCGGCCGGTCCGAGGCCACCGCCGGTGCCACCGTCCCACGCCCAGGTCCCGAGGCGACCTGACGTTGCGGCACACCGTCCGCGACCAGCCGCCGAATCAGAGCCCAATCCTCCACACAGATCACCCATCCAGTCTGTCTGGGTGGCCTCGTTTCGACCGTCGCTATGGCCTCATTTTCGAGCGTCGTCGACAGAAGCGACCCTGCTCCGTCTCAGTGCCGGCCACGTGAGCTCCGCGGGTCGGTTGTCGCGCCGGGTCGTCTCTGGACGCATACGACACCTGGAGACCACCACCCACCCCAACAACCCGACCACGACCCAAGCACTCGCCGAAGCGTCGCCAGCTCTGATGCGCGAGCTGCTGCAGACGATGATCAACGCCTTGCTCTGTGCCGATTTGCCGTTGCGGTGGTCGGGGCCGAGTACGGCCGCCCCACACCCGGCCGGACCACGCAGCGCAACGGCTACCGCCACCTCGACCTGGACACCCGGGTGGGCACCATCGACGTGGCGATCCCGAAGTTGCGCAAGGGCACCTACTTCCCCGAGTGGCTGCTCGAGCGCCGCAAGCGTGCCGCGACCGCGCTGATCACCGTGGTCGCGGACTGCTAGCTCGCCGGCGTGTCCACGCGGCGGATGGACAAGTTGGTGAAGACGTTGGGGATCGACTCGCGGTCGAAGTCGCGGGTCTCCCGGATGGCGGCCGAGCTCGACGAGCACGTCGAGGAGTTCCGTCACCGACCCTTGGACACCGCTGGGCCGTTCACCTTCGTGGCCGCCGACGCGTTGACGATGAAGGTCCGCGAGGGCGGCCGCGTGATCAACGCTGTGGTGCTCCTGGCCACCGGCGTCAACGGCGACGGTCACCGCGAGGTTCCCGGCATGCAGGCCACCAGTGAGACCGGGGCGGCGTGGAACGAGTTCTTCGCCGACCTCACAGCCGGCGGCCTGTCCGGCGTCCGCCTGGTCACCAGCGACGCCCACCAAGAGCTGTCGAAGCAGTCGCGGCGGACCTGCCCGGTGCCTCGTGGCAACGATGCAGAACGCACTACGCCGCCAATCTCATGTCGGTCACGCCGAAGGCGATGTCGCCCGCGGTGAAGGCGATGCTGCACAGCGTCTACGACCAGCCCGACCGGCCCGCGGTGCACGCCCAGTTCGACCGGCTGCTCGACTACGTCGACGACAAGCTGCCCGAGGTCCACGACCATCTCGACGCCGCCCGAGCCGACATCCTCGCGTTCACCGAGTTCCCCAAGGACGTGTGGACCCAGATCTGGTCCAACAACCCCGCCGAGCGCCTCAACCGTGAGATCCGCCGCCGCACCGACGCCGTGGGCATCTTCCCCACCCGTGAGGCGATCGTACGGCTCGTCGGCGCGGTCCTGGCCGAGCAGACCGACGAATGGGCCGAAGGCCGCCGATACCTCGGACTCGAAGTCCTCGCCCGCTGCTGAGTCAAGCCTCCCCACCACCGAACCCGAGATCGGAGCCGACGACCTGCCCGCCCTGACCGCCTGAACCATCACGAAGGAGAACGCAGCGCTACACCACTACCCGGGACTTGACCATCGGGTGACGGGTACGCGCCGCCCGGACGGCCCGTGGGGCGTGCGTTGATCTCCGTGCCCTGAGTGTTACCTCGAGGAAACTCGCTGGGCCACGCACGAAATCTTCATTCCGCATCATTCGACCTGACGTCGTCGCCCACCCAGAGAGGGCTCCGCCATCGGCGACGACACGAGGAGGGCGAGCGAGATGTCGATGAATCTGGATGTGGTCCGTGACCGGGCGAGCGAGCGGCTCGGTCAGCGGCTCCGCGATGGTCATGCACGGCAGCAGTCGGCGCGCCGCGCCTACGCGCTGATCAGGTCGGCCATCCGCACGGGCGACCTTCCTCAGGACGCCCAGCTGTGTGAGGACCGGCTGGTACGCGATCTCGACATCAGCCGCAACGCGATCCGCAGCGCCCTGCAGAAGCTGGGCGGGGACGGGATCGTGATGCGGCGGCCGCGCGTCGGCACCGTGGTCGTCTCCCAAATCGGGCAGTTCCCCGTGTTCGAGTGCAGTGAGACTTTCACCCCGAACGAGCGTACCGATGTCGCACTGGTCCTGATCGACACCCTGGACGTTCCGGCCACCGCCTACCTGAGCGCCAAGCTCGGAGACGATGTCGCCACCTTCCGGATGTCGGAGTTCTTGATCATGGTGGGTGAGGAGGTCATCGGGATCTTCTCGCGCTACGGCCGGTGCGAGGCGCCAGCCCTCGAGCAGCCGGCGCCGGCGCTCACCGGCCCCGAGAGGACCTGGTATCGGCGGATCTACGGCGAGGCCCCGGGCGCGGTGGACGCCACGATCGAGGCGGTGGCAGCCGACGACCGCACGGCGCGCCTGCTGGGCGCCGGGCCGGGTCATCCGCTGCTGGTGCGCGAAACGCTGTACCGCGACCGGACGTTGAACCCGGTGGAGCTCCACTACTGCTTCTTCGACAGCCGTCGAGCCGCGCTCAGGGCGAGCGCATAGCGCCACCGTCGACGCCCCCGACCCGTGTCTGCCGCGCGGCTCGGGGGCCTCGTGCTCGTGAGGCCCGATCGGGCACGGCGAGGCGGCATGCGGAGCCCGGCTGCGCCGGACCTGTCCAGACCGCCCTGATGGCGGATTGGCGATGCCCGACGGCCGCAGCCGCGCTCCGCAGTACCGGGCGGGGGCGGCGCCAACACGGCGCAATGACCGAGCAACCGCGGCGGAACCAACCGTGCCCTCGCCGAGCCCACTGTTCTCTTGTGCCGGGACCTGCCCCGGTCCGGTGCCCCTGGTCGCCGTCCGCGTAGTTGGAGGATCCCAATGATTGGCTTGAGCAAGTCCCGCACCCGCGTCGCCACGGTTGGCGTCGCGCTCAGTGCGCTTGTCCTGGCGGGTTGCGGTGGGGACGAGGAGTCCAGTGCCACCGAGGCGCTCGCCGAGTGCGAGACGACAAAGGAGGCGACGATCGTCCTCGGCACGCCCGACCTCGACGTGTCCTACCTCCCCTACGGCCTGCTGGCCGACGAGCTCGGCTACTTCGCCGGGGAGTGCCTGGACATCACGGTGGAGGCCTCGGGCAGTGCCCTGCCGTCGCTGCTGAGCACCGGCAAGGCCGACTTCCTCACGATGACGCCGGAGACGATCACCATGGCCTCCGACAGCGAGCCGATGGGGATCTCGTTCGTCCACAACTTCATGCCCAGCCTCAACATCTTCCTGGCCGTCCCGGAGGACTCCCCGATCAAGGACCCGGGTGACCTCAAGGGCGCGACCATCGGCGTCTCCAACGCCAACCCGCTCTACGACGCCTTCATCACCGAGAGCTTCAAGGAGTACGGCCTGACCCTGGACGACGTCGACCAGATCGAGACCAGCTACGGCGTCACCCCGATGAAGGCGCTCGAGACCGGCGAGGTCGACGCGATCCTCTACTGGCCGGGCATTCTCACCAGCTGGGAGCAGGCTGGCTACCACCTCCGCTGGCTCGAGGCCGACTGGAGCGAGGCGTACGACGGCTTCGGCCTGGTGGCCGCGACCACGACGGTCGAGAAGGACCCCGAGCTGATCGAAGGCGTCTCCCGTGCCCTCGCCAAGTCGGCGGTCTACCTGCAGCGCTACCCCGAGAGCGCGGTCAGGATCTTCTGGGAGATGTTCCCCGAGCGGGCACCGCTGCCCGGTGGCGACGAGGACGAGAAGCTCGCCGAGGACCTGGCGATCCTGGACTCCACGCTCGTCTCGATGAAGGCCGATGAGTACCCCGAGGACCACACCTGGGGCATCCAGACGCTGGAGCGCTGGACCGGTCAGGTCGCCTACGCCAAGGAGGGCGGACTGATCACCGGTGACCCCGACCCGACGCAGTTCTTCTACGCCGACCACATCGAGGCCGCCAACGACTTCGACCGTGCAGACATCGAGGAGGTGAAGAAGTGACCGTCCTGGACCATGCCACCACACGGCGGACCCACAACGGCGCCATCAAGCTCGACTCCGTCACGATGGAGTTCAAGACCCGCGACGGCAAGGGCATCCGTGCCGTCGAGAACACCAGTGTCGAGATCCCGTCGGGACAGTTCGTCTCCGTCCTGGGACCCAGCGGCTGCGGCAAGTCGACCTTGCTGCGAGTCATCGCCGGCTTGGTCACCCCGACGGCAGGGGCCGTCGCCATCGGCGGGGAGAAGGTCTCCGGACCCAGCCGCAAGGTGGGGATCGCCTTCCAGTCCCCCGTGTTGTTCCCCTGGTACACCGTGGCGCAGAACATCGCGATGCCGGCGAAGCTGGACAAGCGCCGCTCGAACGACGGGCTGCGCGAGCGGGTCGAGGAGCTGCTCGACATGGTCAAGCTCTCCGCGCTCGGGGACAAGTACCCCAGCGAGCTCTCCGGCGGCATGCGGCAACGGGTCGCCATCGCCCGCTCCCTGATCACCGACCCCGACGTCATCTTGATGGACGAGCCGTTCGGCGCCCTCGACGCGATCACCCGAGAGCACATGAACGACGAGCTGCTGTCCATTTGGTCGCAGTCCGGCGCCACGGTCTTCTTCATCACCCACGACATCTCCGAGGCGGCGTACATGTCCGACCGCGTGCTGGTCATGTCGCCCCGACCCGGTCGTGTCATCGCCGACATCCAGGTCGACCTGCCCCGCCCGCGCACCGAGCGCACCCGGGGGACCCCCGAGTTCGCCGCCCTCGCCGCCGACATGCGGCAGTACATCAGCCACTAGGGAGAAGCGTCATGACTGATCACGCACTCGGCGTCCACACGCCGGTTCCGGCGCCGGCGTTGGGCCGGCCGGCCCTCGCCAGCAGGTACGCCGGCTCGGCGCTGCTCTGGGCGCGCAAGGCGGTGGTCGGCGCCGTCTACATCGTCGTTGCGCTGGCGCTATGGCACCTGGTTGTCGTCGCGCTCAGCATCGACCCGCTGGTGGTGCCGAAGCCGTTGCCGGTGCTCGAGGCGCTGTGGAGCCAGCTGCAGTCGGCGGTGGTCTACGGCGCCATGTGGGTGACCTTCCAGGAGGCCATGATCGGGTTCGCCGCCGGTGCCGGTCTGGGCATGCTGATGGCGGTGCTACTGGCCGAGTCGGATCTGGCGTACAAGATCCTCAACCCCTCCATCGTGGCGTTCCAGGCACTGCCGAAGGTCGCGCTCACCCCGTTGTTCATTGTCTGGTTCGGCTTCGGGATCTGGTCGAAGGCGATCCTGGTCGCCTCCTTCGTGTTCTTCCCGGTGCTGGTGAACATGTACACCGGCCTGCGCTCCTCATCCGCGGAGGAGGACGAGCTGATGCGGGTCAGCCACGCCTCGCGCTGGCAGCGGTTCCGTCACCTGCGCTGGTACAAGTCGCTGCCCTTCCTGTTCGCCGCCTTCGAGACCAGCTTCGTGATGTGCCTGACCGGCGCGGTCTTCGCCGAGTTGATGGGCTCCGGCAAGACGGTCGGCCTCGGCACCCTGGTCCAGCTGTACACCTCGCGCATGGACATGCCCGGGCTGTTCGCCATCATCGCGCTGCTCTCGCTGTTCGGAGTGCTGCTCGACGTGTTCGTGAAGCTCGGCAAGCGGTTCTTCCTGGCCTGGGACCGCGCTCCCGCGCGCTGAGGCCGCCCCATCACGTCCCGCCACCCCTGCGACTCGCATCGTCGCCCCACAGTCCGTCCCGAGAGGAACCCCCATGTCCGAAGTCGACCGCATCCACCTGATCTGTGACATCTCGCTGATCCACACCAACTCGAAGTGGCGCTACCCCGGGTCGTGGGAGGGCTACCCGATGTACGGCGACCCGGGTCTCTACTTCGAGATCGCCAGGATCCTGGAGCGTGGCCGGTTCGACGGCGCGTTCTTCGCCGATGTGGCGGGGACGCCGATCGTGAACGGGTCGATGGACGACACGATCGAGCTCGGGGTCGCGTGGCCGCGGCACGACCCGATCCCGATGGTGGCGGCGATGTCGGCCGTGACCCAGCACCTCGGGTTCGTGACGACGATGTCGATGACCTACAACCACCCGTTCCACACGGCGCGGATGATGGCGAGCCTGGATCACGTGACGCGGGGCCGGGTGGCGTTCAACGCGGTGGTCTCGGGGTTCCCGCAGGAGGCGCAGAACTACGGCTACGAGACGACGCCGGACCACGGCTGGCGCTACGAGCGGGCCTCGGAGTTCCAGGAGGTGATGGCGAAGCTGTTCGACTCGGTGGAGCCGGACGCGATGGTGTGGGACCGGGAGACCGGTCGCGTGGCCGATCCGAGCAAGGTGCACCGGATCGACCATGAGGGCGAGCACTTCAAGGTGATGGGTCCGCTGCCGGTGGCGCCCTCGCCGCAGGGGCGCCCGATGCAGGTGATGGCGGGTCAGTCCGCCGCCGGGATCGAGCTCACCGCGCGCTACGCCGAGCTGCAGTTCGCGATGGGCTCCACCGACGAGCTGCGTGCCGCTCACCGCAAGACGCTGGACGAGGCCTGTCTCGCGGTCGGGCGTGACCCCAAGGAGGTCAACCCGCTTTGGGCTGGCTACTTCGACGTCGTCTCCGACGACTACGAGGCCGCGGAGAACCGTCGCAAGTACCTTGAGCAGTTCCCCGCGAAGGCTCCGCACGTCTTCCTCTCCCAGTGGTGGGGCCTGGACGGCTACGTGATGGACCCCGGAGGCACCGTCCACGAGACGATCGCCGAGGTGAAGCGGCTCGGTGTCGGGCCGAACTGGGGCTACCTGGACATGGCGCTGAGGACCACGCCCCCGGAGATGACCATCGAGGAGTACGCCCTCGACCGGCTCGACGACGGCACCGGCTTCGTCGGTACGGCCGAGCAGATCGCCGACCGGATGGAGTCCGCCTTCTACGCCGGTGGCGGACGTGGAGGGTTCATGTTCGCGCCACGCTCGGGAGTGCCGGCGGGCATCGAGCGTTTCGTCGACGAGGTGATCCCGATCCTGCAGCGCCGCGGCCTGTTCCGCACCGAGTACGAGGGCCGCACCATGCGGGAGAACATGTTCGGCTGAGGCCCGCCCACGGGGCTGGACCACCGCGGGTCCAGCCCACCCCCCACGCAGTCGTCACCCGGCCGCGCGTTCGAGCGCGCCCCCAGAACGGAGCCACCATGTCGGAGTCAGAGCTGACCCACCTCGTCTGTGACCTCTCGTGATCCCCCAGCGCCCGGCGGTGCTGTCCCGGGACGAGAGCACGGTGAGCCACGCGTGAAGGCATCCTCCACCCCCGCGTTGAACGCCGGCCGGAACCTGGCCGTCGGCTCGCTGATGCTCTCGATGTTCTTCGCGATGGCGTCAAACACGATGGTCCTCACCGGGCTCCCCCGGATCATCGAGGACCTCGACGGAACGCAGACCCAGTACACCTGGATCATCACCACGTCCCTGCTCACGCTCACCGTCGGCACCCCGGTATGGGCGAGGCTGTCCGACCTGTTCAGCCGCCAGCGGCTGATGCAGGTGGCCGTCGTCGTCTACGCGCTCGCGACCGCGGGAGCCGGCCTCGCACAGGACCCGTGGTTTATCGTCGGCTGCCGTTTCTTCATCGGAGTGGGAGCAGGTGGGATCGTCACCCTGGTCCAGCTGATGGTCACCGACCTGACGACTCCCGAGGAGCGGCCGCGCTACTTCGGCTACCTCGGCGCCAACATGGCGGTGGCGACCGTGGCCGCGCCCGCCCTCGGGGGACTGGTCGTGGACCTCGGCGGTTGGCGCTGGTGCTTCTTCTCCACCGTCCCCGTCGCCTTCCTCTCGCTCGGCATCCTGCAGCTGGGCATGCGCGGCCAGCATGCCGTCGCGGTGCGGCAGCCGCAGCGAGCCCCGTTCGACCTGAGGGGGGCGGCGCTGGTGACCAGCACGACCCTGCTGCTGATGGTGTGGCTGACGGTCGTCGGGCCTGAGGTCGGCTGGGCCTCGAGCACGAGCATGGCGGTCCTTGCCGTCGGCGCCGTCGGCGCCGTCGCGGTGGTGCTGGTGGAGCGCAAGGTGGAGAGCCCGATGTTGCCCCTGCATCTGCTCCGTCATCCGGAGATCCTCAAGGTGCTCGGTGCCTCGGTCGCCGTGGGGGCCGCGACCTTCGGCGGGGCCGTCTACGTCGCCCAGTACCTGCAGGACGCACGAGGTCTCTCGACCGGCACCGCGGGCCTGCTGATGGTGCCGATGGCCGCCGCGACCTTCGTCTCCTCCATCCTCGCGGGCCGGATCATCTCGCGCAGCGGCAATTACAAGCCCGTCGTCGTCGCGGGCGCCGCTCTCTCGGCGCTCGGCGCCGCACCGCTCGCCTTCCTGGCGCTGGACACCTCGCTGTGGACGGTCGCGCTCGCCACGACCGCTCTCGGGTTCGGGCTCGGTGCCGTCGGTCAGCAGCTCATCGTCGTCGCGCAGCAGCACCTCAGTCCGGCCGAGCTCAACATCGGCTCGGCCCTCGTGATGTTCGTCCGCAACGTCGCCTCTGTGCTCTGTCTGTGCGTCTTCAGCGTGGTGGTCGCCGGTCGGCTCGACGCCACACCTGGGCCGGCTGGGTACGCCGAGGGTGCCGCGCTCGTCTTCGCCATCACGACCGGCGCCGCCGTGGTCGGCCTGGTGCTGCTGGCCATGCTGAGGCGGGCGCCGGCGCGGCTTCCCTCGGCGATCCCAAAGGCGGACCCAGAGCCCGTTGGCTGACGGGCGGCGGTGACCCCTCCCGTGCTCCACCCTCGCGCGCGCCGACCCGCCACGGGACGGAAGGGACGCCGGGCCGCCACCGCTGTGTTGCGGTGACGACCCGGCGTCGCGGGGGGGGGGGGTCAGTTGGTGATGTCACTGGTGCTGCAGTAGCGGCCCTTGAAGTAGAGCAGCGGGGCAGCGGTGGGCCCCGTGGGCCGACTCATCTCGACTACGCGCCCGATGACGATCAGATGGTCGCCGGCGACGTGCTCGGCCTCGATCTCGCAGTCGAGCCACATCAGGCAGTCGTCGACGATCGGATTGTTGCTGCGGGCAGGAGCCCATCCGATGCCGTCCCACTTGTCGGTCCCGGACCGGGCGAACTGGTTGGACACGTGGTCCTGGTCATGGGCCAGCACGTTGACTGCGAACTTCCCGGTCTCGCGGATGGGCGGGTAGCTCGTCGAGGTCAGCATCACGCTGAACGACACGAGCGGCGGTACCGCCGACACGCTGTAGAACGACTGGCAGGTGAACCCGACCGGGACCCCCTCGGTCTCCCCGGTGATGACGGTGATCCCGGATGCGTAGTGACCGACGGCGTTGCGGAACGCCAGGGGATCGATCAGCTCGGTCTGGATCTCGCGACAGATCTCATGGTCGCCTCGAAGCGTCGTCATGCGGTCACCCCCATCGGGACCTGGTCACCGGTGGTGCGCGCTTGGCGGAGTTCGTCGGCGAAGGTGCCGAGGACCTCGAAGGTCGCCCGGTAGCCAGTCGCCGCCGCGCCCATCAGCTCATCGAGCCGGTCCATGTTGCTGGTGACGAAGTAGAGCCCACGGAGCGGGACGCTGGCTCCGAGCTCGGTGAGCAGCGGAGCCAGGTTGACGTCCGGGCCCATCGAGTGCGCGAGATCCGCGCCCGTCATGACCGGGATGGCCACCACGCCGCGCAGGCCGTTGGACGGGTAGCGGTCCAGGAAGGCCTTGAGCAGGCCGGTGTACGTCGCCTTGTAGGTGGGTGACGCGACCAGGACCAGGTCGCTGGCGGCGACCCGGGCGTTGAGCTCTGCCATCGTCGCCGAGGGCCACGCGAAGATCTCGCTGGTGTGCTCCGCGAGATCGATGACCTCCAGGTCGTAGCTTCCCGGCGCCAGCAGCTTGTGCGCCAGTGCCTCGGCGACCTGCCGTGTCCGAGACCCCGCCTTCGGGTTCCCCACGACGATCGTGACGTGCATCATCTTGTCGTACCTCCATCTCACCGGTTGTCAGGCAGACGGGTCGACCGAGTTCCGCAGCGCGCAGCCGTGGAGTGCGAGGACGACCTCGTCCATGTCCACCACCGGGGTCTTGTGGCCCGGTGGGCCTGCAACGGCTCACGTTGCTGCCGCTCACCTTGCCGCATCGTTGTTTCCGAGGCATTACGCCCACTGGGCGAAATGGGGACCCCTTCCGGCCGACCGTCCTGGCACCCACCTTCGCCGCCCACGCCGATCCGCCTCGCCGGTCGACGTCCGGTCGTGCCGGCCCACTAGGTCCCACTGAACGGTCGCTGCCCGGCCGACGGAGCGCTTCGCTGCCTACCGTCGCGTGCATGGCCCCCCACGACGACATCGCCGCGATCAGTCGGCTGAAGTACCGCTACCTGCGGTGCCTCGACACCAAGCAATGGGAGGACTTCGCGACCTGCTTCGCCCCCGATGCCACCGCGGACTACAACGGACTGGTCTTCTCCGAGCCGACGGCGCTGGTCGACTTCATGCGCACGAACATGGGCGCGGGCGTGCTGACCATGCACCAGGCACACCACCCCGAGATCGAGGTCGCGCCCGACGACGCCGAGGACGCCGGCACCGCGACCGGCACGTGGTACCTGCACGACAAGGTGATCGTCGACGCGCACCGGTTCGCGCTGGAGGGCGGGGCGTTCTACTCCGACCGCTACGTGCGCGGCGCCGACGGCGGCTGGCTGATCCAGCACACCGGCTACCGGCGCACCTTCGAGCTCACCTGGGACCTGGACGACCCGGCGCGGGTCAGGGTGGCCGGTCCCGAGGCGCGGGCGCGCGGCTAGGGGCCGGGCGTGGTGGCCGCGAGCAGCGCCCGCGCGGCCGGCGTACCGTCCAGGCCGCGGGTGGTGCGCCGCGTGGTGCGCCACACCCCGGCCGTGCGCACGAGCTCCCAGCGGTTGGCCCCAATGCGGGCCACCTGGGTCCGAGCCTCGTGGCGCACGAGCAGGACCGATTCGCAGATCGCGACGGCACGGTCCCCGTCGACGATCACGTGGGCGGGGCCGAGGAAGTGGCTGCAGCCTCGCGAGATCAGCTCCTGGTGGGCGTCGGAGCGCACCATCGCCTCGATCTGGGCGCGGTCGCCCATGAACCACTCGTCGACGTCGTAGACGCCGTCCTCGGTCCACAGCGCCGCGACGCGCTCGGCCTCGCCGGCGTCGACCAGCGGCCCGTACGACGCCACGAGCCGCGCGATCTCCTGCTCGTCCTCCAGCGCTCTCAGGCGCGCCTCGAGGGCGGCCAGACGGGCGTCGGTCGTCCCGGGCTGTTCCTCGGTCACTGGTCCTCCTCCAGCCGGGCCAGGGCCTCCAGCTGCTCGACGTAGTGGTCGGCGGACGTCGCGGCGACGTGCACGGTGACCAGGGTGGCGCCTGCGGCGCGGGTGCGGTCGAGGGCGCGTCGGGTGCGATCGGGCTCGCCGATCGGGTCGATGGGGCGTCCGGCGCCCAGGACGACCTCGAAGCCGGCGGGCAGGTCGGTGGCGGCGAGCATCTCGCGCAGCCGGTCGTGGTCGAGCCCGAACGGCATCCAGCCGTCGCCGAGCGTGACGGCGCGGCGCAGGCTGCGCGGCGTGTATCCGCCCACCCACAGCGGCACGCGGTCCTGCACGGCGTGCGGCTCCACGACCAGGCCGGAGTAGGAGAAGTGGGGGCCGTCGTACTCGGGAAACCGTTGCCCCAGCGAGCCCCGCAGGGCGCGCATCGCGTCGTCGGCGACCGCGCCGCGGGCGGGGAAGTCGGCGCCGACGAGCGCGAACTCCTCTTCGACGGAGCCGACCCCGACCCCCAGCACGAGCCGGCCGCCGCTGACCAGGTCGAGGGTGCCGTAGCGCTTGGCGACTTCGAGCGGGTGGTGGTAGCCGAGCACGAGCACCTGGGTGACCAGCCGGATCCGGCTGGTGCGCGCGGCGAGGTAGGACAGGGTGGCGAGGGGGTCCCAGTACGTGCCGCCGCGCTGCTCGGCGACCTCGATCGGCACCGCGACGTGCTCGGAGCAGGTGAGGTGGTCGAAGCCGAGCCGGTCGGCGGCCTCGGCGATCCGGGTGAGCTCGGCGATGCCGGCGGCGCGCTCCCACGCGGAGTTGAAGCCGGGCAGCGCCGTGACGACGGGACTGGTGAGGCCGAGGCGCATGCCCGGCATCCAAGTCGGGGTTGTCCGCGAGGGATCGGAGCACTCCCGGTGAGCGGAACTAGAACGAATTCTAGAAATGCGTTCCGATCCGGATCGGTCACTGCTACCGTCAAAACTAGAATTGGTTCTAGTCGTGGAGGTGCCCGTGGCGACGATGACGTCCGAGCGGACCGAGAGCGGGCTGCCGCCCTCGATGGTCGAGCGGATGACGCTGATCCTCGACCGTTTCACCGAGCGCGAGACCCGACTGAGCCTCGAGCAGATCGCCGGCGCCACCCGGCTGCCTCGCTCGACGGCCCACCGCATCCTCGATCAGCTCGTCCGCCTGGAGTGGCTCGAGCACTCGAGCACCGGCTACGGGCTGGGACGTCGCTCGCTCGTGCTCGGTGGTGGGTCCGGAGACCACGGCGAGCTCCGCTCGGTCGCCTCGCCCTACCTGCACGACCTGCTGCTGCGCACCGGTGCCGTGGTGCACCTCGGCGTCCTCGACGGCGCCCGGGTGGTCTACCTCGACAAGCTCGGCGGCCGGTTCGCCACCAGCGTCCCCTCCCGCGTGGGCGGCTCGGCGCCGGCGTACTGCACCGGCCTCGGCAGGGCGATGCTGGCCTGGCTCGACGCCGAGACCGTCGACGCCCTCGTCGGCGACCACCTGGCGCTGCGCACCCCCGCCACCATCGGCGAGGTCGGCTCCCTGCACCACGAGCTGGCGCGCGTCCGGTCCCGCGGCGGGCTCGCCCTCGAGCGCGGGGAGTGCTTCCCCGGCATCGCCTGCGCCGCGGCCGCCGTACGCGGTCCCCGTGGCCCGATCGGCGCCGTCTCGGTCGTGACCTCGGCCGGCACCCCGCTCGAACGCGTCGCACCGCTGGTGGTCGACGCCGTCCAGCGCATCGCGGCCGACATCTACCCCGACCTGTCGGACTCGGACCGCGGCCGGGTCAGGTGCGGGGCACCAGCAGGCGCATGATCTTCTCGGTCCCCAGCACCAGGCGGGCCCGGTCTGTCCCGCTACGCCGCTCGACGGTCTCCTCGTTGCCGGCGACCACGTGCACCGGCCCGCTGCCCAGCGCCGCCAGCCCTTCGGCGGCCACCTCGGCCGGGTCGGCGACGTGCAGGCCAGGCAGGTCGAAGTCCAGGCCCGCCCGCTCCATCGCCGGGGTGCGCGTGAGCCCGAGGACCAGCTCGAGCACGTCGACGCCGTCGCCGCGCAGCTCGGCCCACAGCCCTTCGGCGAAGATCCGTCCGAATGCCTTCGCGGCGCCGTACACGCTCTCGGTCGAGGTGCCGACGTAACCGGCCAGAGACCCGACGAGCAGCACGCCTCCTCGGCGCCGGGCCGTCATCGGGCCGACGAGACCGTGGGTCAGCCCGAGCATCGCGATGACGTTGAGGTCGACCACGTGCATCGCCGCGCCGAGGTCGCCGTCGGAGAACGGAAGCACGCTGGTGTTGGCGCCCGCGTTGTAGACCAGCAGGCCCACCTCGACGTCGGCCACCGCCGCGACGACGGTGCCGACCGCGTCCGGGTCGGTCAGGTCGACAGCCAGGGTGCGCACCTCGGCCCCGAGCGCGCGGGCGCTCTCGGCCGTGGCCTCCAGCGGCTCGGGCCGCCGCGCGACGAGCAGCAGGTGGAAGCCGTCGGCGGCGAGCTGCAGCGCCATCTCGGCGCCCACCCCCTCGGAGCCGCCGGCGACCACGGCCCACGGGCCGTAGCGGAGCACGTCGGTCATCGAGGTCCCGCCGGGGGAGTCGTCGGGCCGCCGTCGGCGAGCACCTCGACCTGACCGCGGGCCGCCGCCTCGCGGACGGTGTCGCGCAGCGCCGCGCACCCGTCGAACGCCTGCCGGTTGGGCCGGTCGCTGGTCGGTCGGCTCGCGGATCGCTCGTGGCAGCGCCGCAGGGCCGCGGCGCTCCACTGGATCGAGGTCTGCTCGGGGCTGCTCTTGCGCACCGTGACCTCGGCGCCGCAGGCGGTGCAGCCGACCGGGCGCATCGGCCCGTCCTCCAGGCGTACGTCGTCGCGCGCGGCCGGGGCAGTCGGAGGGGTGGGCGGGGCCGTGGTCCGGTCGGACATCAGCCCGGGAACGCGTCGCGGGCGGCGAGGTTGTCCTGGACCTCGCGGTGCCAGGCCTCGTTGGCGCGGGTGGTGTCGATCTCGAACTCGAAGCGGTCGGTCATCTCGGGGGCGACGTCGGCGGCGTCGACGTAGAACTGCTGGTACCAGCGGCGCAGCTGGTAGACCGGCCCGTCCTCCTCGCAGAGCAGCGGGTTGTCGATGCGGGCCTTGCTCTTCCAGATCGCGACGTCCTGCTCGAACCCGTAGCGGATGAACTTGCCGGTAGTCGCCGCCATCGCCTCGGCGTCCTCGTCGGAGATGCCCTCCTTCTTCTCCACCATGATCCCGTACTGCAGCACGAACGAGCTCTCGTCGATCGGGTAGTGGCAGTTGATCAGGATCGTGTCCACGTCGAGGTCCTCGTAGTGGTAGGTCACCTCGTCGATCATGAACGACGGGCCGTGGTAGGCGGCGACCGACGACGTGCCGAGCACGACGGGATTGCGGGCAGACGGACGTGCGGGGCGTACGTCCTCGCGGCCGGCCCCGTCCATGTACTGGTGCGCCGTCGTGCCCTCGAAGACGTTCTTGAAGTAGGTCGGGAACGAGTAGTGCACGTAGAAGAAGTGCGCCATGTCGACGACGTTGTCCACGATCTCGCGGCAGTTGGCGCCGTCGACGACCGTCTCGTACCAGAGCCACTGGGTCCACCGGTCGTCGCCGACCTGCGGGATCCGCGGGATCGTCACGTCGGCCGGTGGCGGATTGCCCTCGGGGTCGTTCCAGAGGAAGACCATCCCGTCCTGGACCAGGGTCGGCCACGCCGCCGTGCGGGCGCGCAGCGGGACCCGGCGGGCGTAGGGGATCTGCTTGCAGCGCCCGTCACCTCCCCACCGCCAGTCATGGAAGGGGCACGCGATCTCGTCGCCCTTCACCGTGCCTTGCGACAGGTCCCCGCCCATGTGGCGGCAGTAGGCGTCGAGGACGTGCAGCGCGCCGTCGGAGCCGGCGAAGACCACGAGCCTCTGCCCGAAGGCGTCGACCCGGTGCGGTCGACCGTCGGCCAGGTCACGGGTCAGGCCCAGGCAGTGCCAGCCCCGGGCGAAGCGTCGCGGCGTGGGGTCGACCTCGATGTGTCGCACCGCCTGGTCGTGCTGGGTCATGTCGCCTCCGGACGGCTGGTGTTGGGGCCCCGCGGGGGACCGGGCGGGCCGGCTGCTGCGACCGCACGACGACTCTCGGTGCGGTCGGCGCAGGCTGCTCGACGAGGTCCCACTCACCGGTAGTCGGGGCCGGGTCCGGAGCGCCCGGCCCGCAGGATGGGAGGGGTCCGGCGACCGCGCCGCGACCAGACCAGGAGGTGGCCGTGCCCCGCATCACCGAAGCCCGGCAGCCGGCCGAGCCGAGCTCGGCGGAGCAGAAGGACCGCTACCGCCGGATGCTGCGCGCGGCCAGCCGGCTCGGCGCCATGCACGGGCTCGAGCGGATGCAGATGCACGACGTGGCCAAGGAGGCCGGCGTCGCGATCGCGACCCTCTACCGCTACTTCCCCTCCAAGACGGACCTGTTCGTCGCGGTGCTGCACCGTCAGGTCGACCAGCTCGGCCTGGACGACGTCGTCGCGCCGCGGGACGGTGCCAGCCCGGGCTCGCGCGCCGACGCGGTGGCCGATGTGCTGGTCGCCGCGAGCCGTCGGATGCTCGCGCGCCCGCAGCTGGCCACGGCCATGCTCCAAGCCAACAACGCCGCGCAGCTGCAGGGCGCTCGCGAGTACACCGAGGCCAACGCGGCCTTCCACCGCATGCTCCTCACCGCGCTCGGGGTCGGCGACGAGCCGGAGGACGAGGATCTGCGGATGGTCCGCATCGTCGAGCAGACCTGGTACGGCGTCCTCGTCTCGACCCTCAACGGCGTCATCGACCTGCCGCAGGCCGAGCAGGACATCCGCCTGGCCGCCCGGCTGCTCCTCGGCCCTCGTTACGACGCGACGCCGCTGTGAGCCGCGTCGTCGCGGTCACCGGCTCGGCGTCCGGCATCGGCGCGGCCACCGCCGCCTTGCTGCGCGAGCGCGGCGACCGGGTGATCGGGGTCGACCGGGCCGGCGCCGGTGTCGACGTCGTCGCCGACCTCTCCACCGCGCCGGGCCGCGCCGAGGCCGTCGCGGCGGTGACCGACCTGACCGGCGGTGTCCTCGACGGCCTGGTCACCTGCGCCGGCCTGAGCCGGGCCGGTGCTCCGCAGGTCAGCGTCAACTACTTCGGCACCACCGAGGTGGTCGACGGGCTACGTCCGGCGCTGGCCGCGTCGAGCGCGCCGCGGGTCGCCCTGGTCGGCTCCATCTCGGCCATCCAGCCCCACGACGCCGCGCTGGTCGACGCCTGCCTCGCCGGTGACGAGCCAGCCGCCCTCGTCCTGGCCGAGGCGGCGCTCACCGACGGCCGGTCGCACGAGATCTACTCCTCGACCAAGGCGGCGCTGTCGCGCTGGCTGCGCCGGGTCAGCGTCACGGCCGACTTCGCCGGTGCCGGGATCGCGCTCAACGCGATCGCTCCCGGGGTCGTGCTCACGCCGATGACCGCCGAGCTCGTCTCCGACCCGCAGTGGCGGCAGGTCATGGATCGTGCCGTCCCGATGCCGCTCAACGGCTACGCCTCGCCCGAGACCATCGCGTACGCGCTCGCCTGGCTGCTGTCGGCGGAGAACTCCCACATGGCCGGCCAGGTCGTCTACGTCGACGGCGGCGCCGAGGCCCTCGCCCGCCCCTGAGCCGTCGCGGCTGGGCGCTCCGGTCCCCGAGGCCGGTCCCGGTCTCGGTCACCGGGAGGGCCGCGGGCCGACCCGCCCCGGTCGGCCCATCCTCTGGGTGTGAGCCAGACCACTGACGCGGACGCCACGACCGAGGAAGCCGCCGCTGCGCGCGCGGCGATCGCCGCTATCACCGGCCCGGGCGGGCCCAGCGAGATGCGCACCGAGCAGGTCCTCGGCGCCCCGGTCGCGGTGTTCGTCGACCGCCACCGCGCCCTGCACGAGGTGCTCGCGGCCTCGGTGCGCCACGGCGACCGGCCGTACGTCGTGTCGTTGGAGGCCACCCTCACCTTCGCCGAGCACGCCCGCCGGGTCTCCTCGCTCGCCCAGGCGCTGCGCGAGGAGCACGGGGTGCGGCGCGGTGACCGGGTCGCGATCGCGGGCGCCAACACCACGGCGTGGATCGAGTCGTTCTGGGCGGTGGTGTCGATCGGCGCGGTCGCCGTCGGCTGCAACGCCTGGTGGTCGCCGCGCGAGCTGGCCCAGGCCCTGGAGCTGACCACCCCGGTGCTCGTGCTGGCCGACGAGCGCCGTCGCGAGGCGTCAGGGTCGACCGGCGTGCCGGTGCTCGACCTCGAGGCCGGCCACGAGCGGCGCTGCACCGCCCATCCCGAGGCGCCGCTGCCGTCGGCCGACGTCGGGGAGGACGACCCGTGCGTCATCCTGTTCACCTCGGGCACCTCGGGCCGCCCGAAGGGCGCGGTGCACACCCACCGCAACCTCTGCGCGGTGCTCGGCTTCCACCGTCACAACGACGTGCTCAGTGCGACGTTCGGCGACCCGGTGGCCCCGCAGGACAAGGTCTACCTGCTGGCGATGCCGCTGTTCCACATCGGCAGCCTGCACAACCTGGCGGTGCCTCGGCTGGCCGGCGGCGGCACCGTCGCGCTTCATCTCGGCGCCTTCGACCCGGCCCGCGTGCTCCAGCTGGTGCAGCAGGCGCGGGTGACGCACTGGGGAGCCGTACCCACCATGGCCAACCGGCTGCTCGCCTTCGAGCGGGTGCGCGACTACGACACCTCCTCCCTCTATGCCTTCTCGCTCGCGTCGGCGCCCTCGTCGGTGGCGTTCCAGGAGCGGCTGCGCGAGCACCTCCCGTTCGCCGGCGCGCTCGTCGACAGCTACGGGCTGACCGAGTCGTGCACGGCGGTCGCCGTCGCGACCCCGGCGGACCTCCTCGAGTCGCCCGGCACCCTCGGTGCGCCGATCATCGGCGTCGAGATGGAGGTGCGCGACACCTTCGGTGAGCCGCTGCCCGCCGGAGTCGAGGGCGACATCTGCGTGCGCAGCGCCTACAACATGCTCGGCTACTGGGACGACGACGCGGCGACCCGGGCGGCATTCGACGACCGGCGCTGGCTGCGCACCGGCGACCTCGGCACCATGGACGAGAAGGGCAGGATCCGGCTCTCGGCCCGCCGGTCCGACCTGATCATCCGCGGCGGCGAGAACGTCTACCCCGCCGAGGTCGAGGGCGTGCTCGCCGAGCACCCCTCGGTGGCGGAGTGTGTGGTCCTCGGGGTCCCTGACGACGACCTCGGTCAGCAGGTCGCCGCCGTCGTGGTGATCCGTGAGGGCGCCGCGACCGACGACCTCGAGCACGCGCTGCGGGCCCACGTCGGCTGCGAGCTCGCGCACTACAAGGTGCCGACCCAGTGGCGGATCACCGACGAGCCACTGCCGCGAAACGCGACTGGCAAGGTCCGCCGTCCCGCCGTCAGCGTCGTCTCGTGACCAGCACCAGGGGCCCGGTGGACCAGCCCGCCGTGCCGGAGGTCTTCACCCCCGGTCGGATCGGACCGCTGCGCCTGCGCAACCGCACGATCAAGGCCGCGACGTACGAGGGCCTCAGCCACCGCGGCCAGGTCACCCAGGACCTTGTCGACTTCCACGTCGCCTACGCCCGCGGCGGCGTCGGGATGACCACGGTCGCCTACTGCGCCGTCGAGAAGGACGGACGCACCGACCGCCATCAGGTGGTGTGGAGCGACGAGGCGATGCCCGGCCTGCGGGCGCTGACCGACGCCGTGCACGACGCCGGAGCCGCCGTCTCGGCGCAGATCGGCCACGGCGGCCCGGTCGCCGAGTCGCGCAGCAACCGGTCGCCGGCCCTGGCCCCGAGCCGGCGTGCCAACGTCATCGCGATGAACACCTCGCAGGCCGCCACGGTCGCCGACCTCGAGCGGATCGTCGCCGCCCACGGCCGGGCCGCCGCGATGGCCGTCGACGCGGGCTTCGACGCCGTCGAGGTGCACCTGGGGCACAACTACCTGGCCAGTGCGTTCCTCAGCCCCAAGCTCAACCGCCGCACCGACGACTACGGCGGCAGCCTGGGCAACCGCGCCCGCCTGGCCCGCGACGTGATGCGTGCGGTGCGCGACGCGGTCGGCGACCGGATCGCCGTCATCGCGAAGCTCGGCATGGACGACGGGGTGCCCGGCGGCTTCTGGATCGACGAGGCCATCCCCGTCGCGCAGTGGCTCGAGGCCGACGGCACGCTCGACGCCCTCGAGCTGACCGCGGGCAGCTCGTTGCTCAACCCGATGTACCTCTTCAAGGGCGACGTGCCGCTGGCCGAGTTCGCCGGGATCATGCCGCAGCCGATCCGCGCCGGCGTCCACCTCGTCGGCCACCGCCTGCTCAAGAGCTACCCGTACCGCGACGCGTTCCTGCTCGAGGACGCCCGCCAGGTGCGCGCCGCCGTCGACCTCCCGATGGTGCTGCTGGGCGGCGTGACCGACCGGGCGGTGATGGACACCGCGATGGCGGAGGGCTTCCAGTTCGTCGCCATGGCGCGCGCGCTGCTCCGCGAGCCCGACCTGGTCGACCGGCTGCAGCGCGACGCCGGCGCCCGCTCGCTGTGCGTGCACTGCAACAAGTGCATGCCGACCAACTACACCGGCGTCCGCTGCGTCCTGGTCGACCGCCGGACCAGCCGCGGAGCCCTGTGGGGCAAGACCGAGGGGTACGCCGCGCCGCCCCCGCCGGGCGCTTCCGCTGAGTGGGACTGATCTCAACGGCCTCGCGGGGCCGGTGCGAGGTTCGGTCGGTGATCCGGCGTCTCCTGCTCTCCGTCGCAGAGCTGGTCGCTGTCCTGCTGATGGTCAGCCTCGGGGTGTTCGGGCTGCTGGCGCTGGTCCCCGGCGACCCGGCCGTGGCCGTGCTCGGCGAGGGGCGCGCACCCGAGGAGTACGACGCGTTGCGCCGCCAGCTCGGCCTGGACGAGCCGTTCTGGAGCCGCTACCTCGACTGGCTCGGCGGTGCCGTCACCGGCGACCTCGGCACCTCGTTGGTGCCACCCCAGGGGCCGGTGCTCGACCGCATCGTCTCGGCGCTGCCGGTCAGCGTCGAGCTGGCCCTGCTCGGGCTGGTGATGGCCGTGGCGATCGCCGTACCGCTGGCCATGTGGTCGGCCTCGCACCCCGGAGGCCGCGCCGACCGGTCGATCGGCGCGGCGACGTTCGGGCTGCTGTCGATGCCGTCGTTCCTCGTCGGTCTGCTGCTGATAGCGCTCCTGGTCAACACCCTCGACCTGTTCCCGCGCAACGAGTGGGTGCGCCTGGGCGAGAGCGTCAGCGGCAACCTGCACCACGCGTTCCTGCCCGCCCTGACCATCGCGCTGATGGAGGCCGCGATGTTCACCCGGATACTGCGCAACGACCTCGTGACCACGCTGCGCGAGGACTTCATCCTCTCGGCCCGGGCCCGCGGCATGACCCCGCTGCGGATCCTGCTGAGCGACGCCCTGCGGCCCTCGTCGTTCTCGCTGGTCACCGTCCTCGGCCTCAGCATCGGACGCCTCGTGGGGAGCACCGTCATCGTGGAGTACCTCTTCGCCCTGCCCGGGATGGGCAAGCTCGTCATCGACGCCGCCAACCAGGGCAACTACCCAGTGGTGCAGGGCGCGGTGCTCGTCGTCGCCGTGGTCTACGTCGGCAGCAACACGCTCATCGACCGGTCCTACGGACTCCTCGACCCACGGACCCGTCGTGCTCGCGTCTGACCCGGTGCTGCCCGATGTCGCGCCCGTCGAGCCCGTCGCCGGCGCGGTCCCCGCTACCCCTCCACGTCGGGGTCGGCTCGTGGCCACCGGTGCCGCGCTGGTCGTGGTCGGCGCCGGCCTCGCCGCCTGGTCGGTCGGCAGCGACGCCGTGGTCACCGCCGTCCGCGCGGCGCTGGTCGTCGCCGGAATGCTCTGCGTGGTCGCTGGGCTGGGCCGGCTCGCGCGGGGCCTGCTCGGGCGCCCGGTGGACGTCGTCCTGTGGCTCGGCGTCGCCTGGCTGGTGCTCGTGCTCGGCGCGGGGGCCCTCGCGCCCTGGCTCCCCCTGGGCAACCACGACGACTCCGTCGCCGGACTGAGCGAGCCGATCTTCGCCGCGCCCGACCTCGGCTCCGACCACCCGCTCGGCACCAACAACTACGGCCTCGACGTGCTCTCACGTGCCATCCACGGAGCGCGTACGTCGATCCTGGTCGCCCTGCTCGCGGTGCTCGTCGGCACCACGGTCGGTGGCCTGGTCGGGATGGTCTCGGGCTTCCTGCGCGGCACCACCGACCGGGTGGTCGGCGTGCTCTCCAACGCGCTGCTGGCCGTGCCGCCGCTGATCCTGCTCATCGCTCTCGGCGCGGTGCTCGAGCCCAGCGTGCGCAGCATCGCGTTCGCGCTGTCGCTGCTGACGATCCCGAGCATGGTGCGCCTGGCCCGGGCCAGCACGATCGCCGTCGCCGAGCGCGAGTTCGTGCTGGCCGCCCGCGCGATGGGTGCCAGCCGTTGGCGGCTGCTGCGCCGTGAGGTGCTGCCCAACGTCGTCCTGCCGGTGCTCTCCCTCGCGGTCGTGATGATCTCGGTCCTGGTCGTGGCCGAGGCGTCGCTGTCGTTCCTCGGCATCGGTATCGAGCAGCCGGCGCCCACCTGGGGCAACATGATCGCCGAGGGCCAGGGAGGCGTCATGGAGGAGCATCCGTACCTGGTCGTGGTGCCGGCCGTCTGCCTCTTCCTCACCGTCTTCTCCTTCAACCTGCTCGGCGAGAGGGCGCAGAAGGCCTGGGACCCGAGGAGCGCGAAACTGTGACCGCCACCGACCCCCTCCTCGTCGTCGAGGACGTGCGCACCGTCTTCCACACCGCCCGCGGCGATGTCCGTGCCGTCGACGGCGTCTCCCTCACCCTCGCGCCGGGGGAGATCCTCGGCCTGGTCGGGGAGTCGGGCTCCGGCAAGTCGGTGCTCGGGCGCACCGTGATGGGGCTGGTCGCCAGCGGCCCGATCACCACGGTGAGCGGCCGGGTCCGCATCGGGGGCCAGGACGTGCATGCGCTGCACCCGCGGCACCGCCGCCGGCTGTGGGGACCCGAGGTGGCGATGGTCTTCCAGGACCCGATGACCTCGCTCAACCCGGTCAAGAGGGTCGGCACCCACCTCACCGAGACGCTGCGCCGCCACCTGCGCTGCTCGCGCGCCGAGGCCGCCGACCGAGCGGTCGACCTGCTGCGCCAGGTCGGCATCCCCGAGCCGGCCCGCCGGGCCCGGCAGTACCCGCACGAGCTCTCCGGCGGCATGCGCCAGCGCGTCGTGATCGCCGCCGCGCTGGCCTGCGACCCGCGGCTGCTCATCGCCGACGAGCCCACCACCGCCCTCGACGTGACCGTCCAGCAGCAGATCCTCGACCTGCTCGCCTCGCTCGTGCGCGACCGGACGATGGCCATGATCCTGGTCAGCCACGACCTCGGCGCGGTCGTCGGCCGCACCGACCGCATCCAGGTGATGTACGCCGGCCGCACCGTCGAGTCCGGCGCGACCCGCGACGTCTTCGGCGCCGCCCAGCACCCCTACACCGACGCGCTGCTCGGCTCGATCCCACGGCTGAGCGACCCCCCGCACACCGTGCTGCGCTCGATCGAGGGGAGCCCGCCCGACATGGCCCGACCGCCCTCGGGCTGCCGCTTCGCGCCGCGGTGTCCCCGGGCCACGGACCGGTGCATCGACGACCTCCCGGAGCTGGTGCTCGGCGCCGACGACCGCCTGGTGGCCTGCCACCACCCGGTCCATGAGTCGTCAGGAGCCGGACATGGCCGGTAGCGGAACCGCCCACCTGCGCCCCGAGCGTGACCTGGCGCTGGCCGTCGACGACCTCGTCGTTGAGTTCCGGGTCGCGGGCGGCACGGTGCACGCCGTCTCCGGCCTGCACCTCGACCTGCTGCCGGGCGAGACCCTCGGCATCCTGGGGGAGTCCGGCTGCGGAAAGTCCAGCGCCGGGCGTGCCCTCATGCAGCTGCCGCCGCCCACGTCGGGCACCGTGCGGCTCGGCGACACCGAGCTGACCGCCCTCTCGCCGCGCGACATGCGGCGGGCGCGGGCCCGGATGCAGCTGGTGCTGCAGGATCCGGTGTCCGCGCTCAACCCGCGCCGCCGGGTCGGCGACATCGTCGTCGAGGGGCTCGAGATCTGGGGTTGGGGCGATCGTGACCGCGCCCGCGTCGTCGACGAGCTGCTGACCTCCGTGGGCCTGGACCCCGAGACCGTGCGCGACCGCCGACCGCACGAGCTGTCGGGGGGCCAGTGCCAGCGCGTGGCCATCGCCCGCTCGCTCGCGCTCGACCCCGACGTGCTCATCTGCGACGAGCCGGTCTCCAGCCTCGACGTATCGGTGCAGGCGCAGATCCTCAACCTCCTCGAGCGGGCCCGCGAGCGCTTCGAGCTGAGCATGGTGTTCATCGCGCACGATGTCGCAGTGGTCAAGAACATCAGCGACCGGGTCCTCGTGATGTACCTCGGCAAGACCTGCGAGGTGCTGCCCTCGGCCGCTCTCGAGGCCTCGGCGCGGCACCCCTACACCCGGCTCCTGCTCGACTCGGTGCCCAGCGCCGCTGACGCCGACCGGGTGCCCCAGCCCGCCCGCGCGATCGAGCTGCCCTCGCCCCTCGACCCGCCGTCCGGGTGCCGCTTCCGCACCCGCTGCCCGCTGGCCACCGAGCGCTGCGCCGTCGAGGAGCCGGTGCTGCGGGAGCTGGCGCCGGGACAGTTCGTCGCCTGCCACCACGCCGAGCCCCAGGGGCCTGCATGACCACGTACGCCGACGCCACCGCGACCGCCGCCGCGATCCGGTCCGGCGAGGTGTCGGCCCGCGAGGTCGTCGAGCGCGCCGTCGCCCGCATCGAGGAGCACGACGCGGTCCTCGGCTGCGTGGTCTCCGAGCGGTTCGAGCGGGCCCTCGCCGAGGTCGACGCCGGCCTGCCACCCGGGCCACTGCACGGGGTGCCGCTGCTGGTGAAGGACCTCGGCATGCGGGTGGCCGGTCTGCCTGCGACCCGCGGCAGCCGGTTGTGGGCCGACGACGTCGCCACCGTCGACAGCGAGCTGGTGCGCCGCTACCGCGCCGCCGGCATGGTCGTGCTCGGCACCAGCAACAGCCCGGAGCTCGGGAAGAGCGCGAGCACCGAGCCGCTCCTGCACGGCCCGACCCGCAACCCGTGGTCGACCGGCCGCTCGGCCGGCGGGTCCTCCGGTGGCTCCGCGGCCGCCGTCGCCGCCGACCTGGTGCCGCTCGCCCACGGCAACGACGGCGGCGGCTCGCTGCGGATCCCCGCGTCGATGTGCGGGCTGTTCGGTCTGAAGCCGAGCCGCGGGCGCGTCACGACCTTCCCGGCGGCCAGCAGTCTCGCGGCCCCGCTGACGGCCAACCACGTGCTCACGCGCTCGGTGCGCGACAGCGCCCTGCTGCTCGACCTCACCAGCGCGCCTGTGCGCGGCGACGCGTTCGCCGCCCCCACGCCCGCGACGCCGTTCGCCGAGCAGGCGGCCCGGCCCCCGGCCCGGTTGCGCATCGGGCTGGTCACCCGGCGCGCCGACGGCGGCGCCGTCGACCCGCAGGTGGTCGAGGCGATCCGCACCACGGCAACCCTGTGCGAGGACCTGGGCCACGTCGTCGACGAGGTCGCACCGGCGTACGACGCCGGGCTGGCGACCACGGGATTCGCCACGCTCATGGGCGTCTCGCTGCTCGCCGAGGTCGGGCATCGGCTCGGCGAGCTCGGCCGCGAGCTGCGCGAGGACGACCTCGAGCCGTTCACCCGGATGCTGCACGACCACTATCGCGCCACCATGACCGCGGTCGAGGTGCACGACGCCCACGTCGCGGTCCAGGAGGTCGGCTGGCAGCTGGGCGCGATCTTCGAGCGTGTCGACCTGCTGCTCACCCCGACGCTGCCGCTGCCCGTGCCGGAGCTCGGTGTCCTCGACACGAGGCGGCCGGAGGTGATGTGGCAGGTCGCCGGCGACTACTCGTCGTTCACAGCGGTCGCCAACGCGACCGGCATGCCCGCGCTCTCCCTGCCCTGCGGCCTCGACCGCGACGGCCTGCCGCTGGGCGCACACCTGATGGGCGACCTCGGCGCCGAGGGCACCCTCCTCGCCCTCGCCGCCCAGCTCGAGCAGGCCGGCCCCTGGCCGCTCGTCGCTCCGGCGTACGCCGGCTGACGCCCGCGCCCGACCAGGCCGAGACCACGAAGCCCCCACCCGGAGGCCGGGCGGGGGCTTCGTCGATGTGGGCTCAGCCCTTCCAGGCGTCGCCGAACAGCAGCATCGTCTCCGAGGTCGAGGTGATCCCATGGACGTCGTCGTTCCAGGGCTGGAAGAACGCGCCCGCGCCCATCGCGACGCCGGGCACGGTCTCCTGCCACAGCTCGTTGATCTGCGTCAGCAGCGCGGTGGCCTCGTCGCCCTCGGCCGCCTGCAGCTGGGCGATCAGCTCGTCCATCTCGGGGTTGGCGTAGCCCGAGGGGTTCTGCGGCGAGGCGCCGATCAGGTTGGTGGCCAGGCGGGAGTAGGGGTCTTCGTCGGGGATGCTCATCGCCGAGACCGCCAGGTCGTAGTCGTGGGTGACGTAGATCCGCTGGGTCTGGTCAGCGATGTTGCGCAGCAGGTCGGTCTTGACGGTGAATCCCGCCGCTTCGAGCATCGCCTGGATCGTCACCGCGCCGGTCTGCGAGGCCTGGTCGGACTGGCCGATGTAGGTCAGGGTGCCGTCGTACCCGTCGGCCTTGGCCTCCGCCAGCAGCGACTTGGCCTTCTCCAGGTCGTAGTCCGACGTCTCGACCTCGGCGAAGTAGGGCGCGCTCGGCGAGTAGATGTTGCGGCCCGGCAGGCCGGCGCCGCCGCTCACCCGCTCGGCATAGACGACCGGGTCGATGGCGTGGTTGATGGCCTGGCGGACCCGTACGTCGGACGCGGCGCGCCCCTCGCGGTTGTTGAGCCAGAACATCGTGGCCAGGCCGCTGGGCGACATGATCCCCGCGAAGCCGTCGTTGCGGGCCTTCTCCAGGGTCTGCGGGGCGCGGATGTTGGCCGCGTCGACGGTGCCGTCGGTGAGCGACTCGAGTCGGGCATCGTCGCTGCCCAGCCATACGAAGCGCAGCTCGTCGAGGTGCGGCGCCCCGCCCCAGTAGTCGGGGTTGGCGGCGAGCACGAGCTCCTCGGCCGGCTGATAGCTGTCCATGACGAACGGCCCGGCACCGATGGGCTCGAAGGCGTCGGGCCCGCCGGCGTACGCCGCGGGCGCCACGACCATGCCGGGTCCGCTGGCCAGCATGTTGGGAAAGGTGATCCACGGCTGGTTGAGCGTGAACACCACCGTCGAGTCGCCCTCGGGCCGCATGTCCTTGATGTTGGTGGCGAGCAGGAGCGTGTTGTAGCCAGCGTTCTCCATGTAGTAGCCGAGGCTGCCGACCACGGCGGCCGCGTCGAGCGGGGTGCCGTCGGAGAACGTCACGCCGTCGCGGAGCGTGAGGGTCCAGGTGACGTTGTCGTCGGTCGTCAGTGACTCGGCGAGCCAGGGCTCGAAGCTGTCGCTGGCCTGGTCGTAGCGCATCAGGACGTCGTAGACCGCCGCGAGGGCGTTGCCGCCGGCCGCGCCGTTGGGGATGGTCTTGGTGGGGTCGAGGCTGCGGGCCTCGGAGTAGTCGGCCAGCGTGAGCGTGCCGCCCTGCTGCGGCTCACCCGGGTCGTCGGTGACGCCGACGACGCCGGCGGCGTAGATCTCCTCCTTGGTCAGCGCGGATGATCCCCCGTCCCCGTCCCCGTCGTCGTCCTCGCTGTCCGAGCTGGCGCATCCGGCCACGAGCAGCGAGCCCGCGAGGAGTGCGGTGGCGATGCGGCTCCGTGTCGTGAAGCGGTTCACTGATCCTCCAGTGGGTCGTCCCGGCGTCTCGGGACGCCCGGATCGTGTGTGATGCGTCACGCTAGGAGCGGCCGTGCTTCGCTCTCCGATGCGGTCTCACTCACCGGGAGGTGGTCGCACGGCGGGTCCACGGCCATCAGGGCCACGCGAGCGCGCCTTGAGGGACGCGGTCCCTAGCCGGCGCCTGCGGTGGCTGCCGCGTCGTCGGTCATGCGGCGCACCACCTCCACGATGGCGCTGCACAGCTCGGCGCGGGTGGCAGCGAGGGCTGGAGCGCCGGGGAGGCGAGATGCCAGGTCTGCGCGACGGACAACACGATGGCGAGGTACGTGCGGGGTGACAGCGAGCCCGTCCGGCCGAGGCCCCGGTCGGTCAGGACCGCCTCCTTCTCGGCGTAGGAGTCCACCTCGGCCGCGGTCGCCTCGGGCCGCTCGAGCTGTCGCCACATGCTGAGCCGGAAGACCGCCGGGTCGTCCATGAGGGCGTCGAACATCGAGCCGGCGTAGCCCGGCAAGTCGTCGGGGTCCAGCGGCACCGCGGCGATGAGGCGCTGGAGGGCGCCAGCGACCACGAGGTCGAACAGCGTCCCTTGTTGCCGAAGTAGAGGTAGATCCTCCGCTTGTTGGCCGCGGCGGCCGCGGCGATCCGGTCGACCCGGGCCCCGCTGAGCCCGAGCTCCGCGAACTCGGCCGTCGCCGAGTCGAGCAGACGCCGCTGCGTGGCAGACATCCTGGTCGGGGACCGCGGGCCGGGGTCGCGCCGGATCAGCGCGAGCGCATGTTCGAGCCCTTCCAGCGGCTCTCGGACTCCGCGCCCGGTGGACGGGGGCTGGGCCTGGCGGTCGCCCGGGGGCTCGCCGAGGCCATCGACGGCGTGCTCTCCGCCGAGGAGACTCCCGGTGGCGGCCTGACGATGGTGCTGTCGCTGCCGAGGGCCCCCTCGCCGAGCCCGGCACCGCTCCCATCGCCGGAAGTGGAGGGATCCGCGTCATGAGCCCCAGCGTCCTGGTCGTCGACGACGAGCCCGCCCTGGTCCGTGCCCTGAGCATCAACCTGAGCCGCGGGCTGGCAGGTGCACACCGCCGGCGACGGCACCAGGGCCGAGGCGCTCGACCTGGGGGCCGACGACTACGTCACCAAGCCGTTCGCCATCGGCGAGCTCCTCGCCCGACTGCGCGCCGCCGTACGACGCGCCGAGAGCGGGACGCCGACCCCCGCCGTGCTCGAGGTCGGTCCGCTGGTCATCGACATGGGGCGCAAGAACGTGGCCAAGCAGGGGGTCGACGTCCGGCTCAGCCCGACCGAGTGGGCCTTCCTGGAGCTCCTGGCGCGCAACGTCGGGACGCTGGTGCCGCGCCAGCAGATCCTGCGTGAGGTGTGGGGGCCGACCTATGAGCGAGAGGGCCACTATCTGCGCGTCCACATCGCCCGGCTGCGCCGCAAGCTGGAGGACGACCCGGCGCATCGTCGGTACCTCCTGACGAGCTCGGGCTGGGCTACATCCTGGAGCCGTGAGCGGCGTCGGTCTCGGGGCGGGCGGAGCCGGCGTCACGTAACGTGCGAGCACAGGCCGCGGCAGTGCCCGCGGCGTTTCGATCCCCGGGAGGCGCGTCGCATGGCTGGCGGTCACGTCGACGAGCGCGAGGTCCCCTCGTGCCCCAAACGCATGGTGTTCGGCCCCTGCGGGGGAGTGCACGACGACGGCTCCTGCGAGGTGGACGCGCGGCCGTGCCCGTTCGCAGCTCCGGGCGCCACCGTGGTGCGCTGGGAGCGGGAGGCGCCCGTGCGCCCGGCTCCGGAGAGCACGCTGCTCGCGGCCGCGCGAGACGGCGCGGCCGTGGTGACCGACCTGACGATCCCGCCCTTCGACGCCGCCGGGCTGGGGGACGTCGTCGAGGCGCTGAGCGGGTCCTGCGACGCCGTCCTCGTCGGCGAGCACCAGAACCGCCCGGACTTCCCGCCCTCCCTGATGGCCGCGCTCGTGACGCAGGCCGGCGGGGTGCCCTGGGTGACCCTGGCCTGCCGGGACCGCAACCGGGTGGTCCTGGAGCAGGAGTTGGCCGGTCTCGCCGTGGCGGGCGTCGACGGGGTGCTGTGCGCGACCGGCGACGCACGGGCCGCCGGGATGCGGCCGGAGGTCACCCAGGTCTTCGACCTCGACGGCACCCAGCTGGCGGCCCTTGCGTCCCAGACCGGTCACGCGGTCGCCGTGCCCGAGGCGCCGTCCGCCGCCCCCCGCCATCTTCGTCCGGCCCGCCTGGTCCAGAAGCAGGCGGCCGGGGCGCACCTGGCGGTCCTCAACCACGTGGGCAGCCCGGCGCAGGTCGCGGGCTTCGTCGCGGCGGCCCGCGCCGAAGGGCTCACGATCCCGGTGATCGCGGGCGTGGCCGTCTACACCGACGAGAGGTCGGCGAGGGTGCTGCAGCGCTTCCCCGGCCTGGACGTCGACCCGGCGCAGGTCGAAGGGGTGCTGGGTGCATCCGATGTCCGCGAGGCGGGTATCGAGACCGCGGTGCGGGAGGCCAGGGCGCTGCTGGCCGTCGCGGGGGTCTCGGGAGTCAACCTGTCCGGGCTCGCGTCGGAGGAGGGCGCGCTGGCCGGCGCCCACGTCAAGGCCGAGATCGGCCGCCGGATCAAGGAGGGGCGATGATCGAGGCTGAGCCGATGATCGACGAGTTCGACACCGTGGCGTCCTGGACGGCGTCCGCCGTGCGGGAGTTGGGCGAGGACCACGCCCTGCCGGCTGCCTGCCGGGGGAGCGGTAGCCCTGCCGCCCTCGACTGGCTGGGCTCCGCGATGGGGCTCGGCGAGGGCGCGCGACTGCTGGACTCGGGGGCCGGCGTGGGCGGCCCCTCCGAGTACGCCGCACGGTCGTGGCAGGTCCGACCGCTCCTCGCCGAGCCGATGGAGGGCGCCTGCCGGGCCTCGCGCTCGCTGTTCGGCCGCCCCGTCGTGGTGGCCGACGGCGCCGCCCTGCCGTTTCGCGACGGCAGCGTCGAGGCGGCCTGGTCGCTGGGCGTGCTCTGCACCCTGGCGGACAAGCCCCCCTACCTCGCCGAACTCCGGCGCGTCGTGGTGGCGGGGGGCGCCGTCGGTCTGCTCGTCTACGAACGGGCGGTGGACTCGCTGCCCGACCAGCCGGAGGGCAACCACTTCCCCAGCCACCAGGAGCTCCTCGACGAGCTGGGGGCGAGCGGCCTCGAGGTGGTCGGGCAGACGCTGCTGACCGACCTCCCCGGCACACCCGACGACTGGCAGGAGGCCGCGGACCGCGTGGAGGACCTGATCCGAGAGCGGCACGGCGACGACGAGCGCTGGCAGCGCGCCCAGGAGCAGCAGGACACCATCGTCCGCCTCATCGGGGAGGGACTCGTCGTCGGTCGCCTGGTCAGCTGCGTCGCCGCCCCCGCGTAGGCTCAGACGCCTGGGTGTCGCCTCGCCGTCGGCCGTGGTGGGGGCGGCGAATATCGTGGTTGCGTACGAGCCGTCTTCGACCGAGGAGCCAACGAACGTGACCGAGGGGACCTCGCCGGGCATCCGCCCTGGGCCCGCAGAAGGCCGACGGCGTCCGGTGTGGCTCCCGCTCGTCGTGATCGCCCTGGCGATCGGCACGGCGGCGGCGGTGGGCAGCGCCGTGACCGGCGAGCCGATCGCGGACCCGGAGGGCAGCTTCCTGGGGCCGTCGTGGGTGCGCCTGCCGGTCCTGTGTGGAGCCGCGGTCCTGGCTGACCTCCTGCCGCGCGCGCTCTGGGTGGGCCGGCTCCACCCGGGGCGGACCAGGGCGGCCGTGCGCGAGCGCCTCACCACCCATTGGACGCGCGAGCGCCTGCAGCTGGTCGTCGTCGGGATCTCGTGCTTCTACGTCGTCTACGTCTCCTACCGCAACCTCAAGTCCCTGCTGCCCGTGATCAGGTCCGAGAAGTACGACCGCGAGCTGCATCTGCTGGACCGTGCGCTCTTCTTCGGCAACGATCCCGCCCCGGTGCTGCACGACCTGCTCGGCACCAACATCGCCGCGCATCTCCTGTCCAGCGTCTACCTCGCCTACATCCCGCTCGTCGCCATCCTGGTGACGATCTGGCTGGTGTGGTCGCGCAACACCGGCTTCGGCTGGTGGTTCGTCACGTCGCAAGGGATCGCGTGGACGCTGGGGGTGCTCTGTTACTACGCGCTGCCCACGGTGGGTCCGGGCCTGGCGTACCCACCGCTGGTCGCCGACCTGGCCCACACCGGGACCACCGACCTCATGGACTCGCTGGTCAACGCGCGACACGGCTTCCTGTGGGGCGAGCACGACCACCAGGGGGTCGCGGGATTCGCGAGCCTGCACACGGCGATCTCGCTGCTGTGGGCCCTGATGGTCCAGCACACCGTGCGCCATCGGGGCCTGCGGATCCTGTTCTGGGTCAACTTCTTCGCCACCGTGGTCGCCACGCTCTACTTCGGCTGGCACTACGTCGCCGACGACATCGGCGGCGTGGCGATCGCGGTCGTCGCGTTCTACCTGGGGGCGCGGTGGACCGGCAACGACGTCGGGCGCAAGCACGGCCTCGACCCGCCGGAGGTCGAGCCGGGCTCCCGGCGCCAGGTGCAGGACGAGCCAGCGGCCTGACCCGACCGCTCCCCGCTGAGACCGCGACGCCTGGCCCACCGCAGACAGGAACCGCGAGGCGAGCGCCTCGACTCCCCACGTCTCGGCGCGTCGTCCGGTCAGCACGGAGAAGAAGACAGGCCCGACCAGCTGAGCTGTGCCGTGCTCGAGGCTGGTCGAGAGGGTGGCGGGGGCGAAGGCCCGCGCGATGACGACCGCCGCGCTGTTGCCGAGGACGTCCTGGGCGGCGCCTACGGCGCTGGCGTGAAGGACACGTGAGCGCACCCCGGTCGGTCTCCGCTACGGCGCCAGGCCGGCGCACCTGCGCAGCGCCTCACGGTCGGCCTCGAAGGCCGGACGATCCGACGGGGCGAGGGCGGCGGGGAGGCCGTCGGGGCCGATGCGGGCGGGCTGCCACGTCGCGGAGACCACCCGGGCGCTACCGGCGCGGGTGCGGCCAGGACGGACGGTGAGCGTCAGTACGCCGGTCGGCTCGGCGTCCTGGGTGTACCAGGCGTAGTTGCCCAGTCCGTAGGCCACGTAGCCCGCGCCCAGCCGGCCGTCCCCCTGGAGGCGATGGGCGTGGCTGCCGGCGACGACGTCGGCACCGGCGGCGATGAGGTCGGCGGCCAGTGACCGTTGCTCGTCGGTCGGGCAGCTCTCGCCCTGCACGCCCCAGTGCAGGTAGGCGACGACCACGTCGGCGGTGCGGTCGGCGGCCGCGACGGCGCGCAGGAGCCGGGCGGGGTCGACCGCGTCGGCGGTGCCGGGGGACGAGGCGGTCGCCGCCCACTGTCCCGTGGGGTCGGCGGTGGGGTCCTCGCCTGCGACGGTGGCTGCGATCGTGGCGACGACCGCGTCGCCCACGAGGGTGCGCGCGGGGCGGAAGGCCTCGTCGGCGTCGCGGCCCAGCCCCACGACCGCCAACGGCGGGTCGGCCGAGCGGGCCGTCGCGATCGCCTCCAAGGCCCCCGGCAGCGGGGCGCGGCCGAAGTCCAGCGCGTGGTTGTTGGCCTGGCTCGCCACGTCCACGCCGGCCGCGGTCAGCGCCCTGAGCGCCGAGGGCGGCGCCTGGAAGGTGTAGCGCTTGCCCGCCTCGGGGCGTCCGCCGGAGCCGATCGAGGTCTCCAGGTTGAGGACGGCGACGTCCGCCGCGGCCAGGGCCCTCGTCGCCGGTGCCAGCGCCGTCGCCGGGTCGGCCAGCCTTCGGCGCAGCGCACCCTCGAAGTGCACGTCTCCCGCCAGTGCGATCGTCACCGGCCGCGGCCGCGCCTCGGGTGTCCTCGGCACCGTGGGACGCGGCCCGGGCTCGGGGACGGGAGACAGCGGCGTGAGTGCACCCGTGGGCGGGTCGCCGGAGGTCTCCTGCGTGCAGGCGACCATGGCGAGGGCCAGCGCGCCGGCAACGAGCGAGCTCGCGAGCCAGCGGGACCTCATCTGGCGAGCGTACGGCGCTCAGTCCTGGGGCTTGGTCATCCGCGCCATGAGCGGGGTGGCCAGCGCGTCCGGAAGGTGCGTGCCGAGCTCGGCCTGGATGCGGTTGGCGAAGGAGCCGCCCACGACGCTGGAGCGGCCCTTCAGCATGGCCTCGACCCCCTCGCGCGCCACGTCGGCAGGGTCGTCCTTGTCCTCCATCTGGCCGATCTTGGTGTCCTCCATGTCGGCGCGGGAGAAGAACTCGGTCTCGGTGGGGCCCGGCATCAGCGAGGTCACGGTGACCCCGGTGTCCTTGAGCTCCTCGCGGATGCCCTCGGCGAAGGAGTGCACGAACGCCTTCGAGGCGGCGTACGTCGCGTGGTAAGGCCCGGGCGCGACGGCGGCGATCGACGACGTCACCAGGATCCGGCCGTCACCGCGCGCGACCAGGTCGGGCAGCAGCAGCTTGGCCAGGTGGATCGTCGAGCGCACGTTGAGGTCGATCAGGTGGAGCTCGTCCTCGAGCGGGGTCTGGTCGAAGCGGCCGCCGACGCCGACGCCGGCGTTGAGGATCACCGCGTCCACCGGCGCGCCCTGCTCCTGGGCGGTGCGCGCCAGCTGCTCCACCCCCTGGGCGGTCGCGAGGTCCACCTGGACGGGGGTGACGGTCCGCCCGTCGCGGGAGAGCTCGGCGGCCGCCGCGTGGATGGCCGGCTCCTCGGCGGCGATGACGACGTCGTACCCGCGCTCGACGAGCTCCGCGGCGAGCGCGCGGCCGATCCCGGTGGAGGCGCCGGTGACGACGGCGAGAGGTGCTGTGGTGTCGTTGGTCATCTGCCGCCGGTAACCACCCGACCCCGTTTCACCGCTGACCCGTCACAGACTTATCGACGGGTCAGCGGGGATTGGGTGAGGTTGGTGACGCGTCAGCGGTTCGCCCAGCGCTTCTCGACCTCGGCGGCGGTGCGGACCTCCTGGCGGTAGCGGTCGGCGAGCTGGGCGAGCGTGTCGTCGTGGAGGTCGCGGTCCACCGAGGCCGTGGCGTCGCTCACGAAGGTCACCGCGAGGTCGTGGGCGAAGGCCTCGATCGCGGTGGCGGCCACGCAGGACTCGGTGGAGACCCCGCACAGGACGACGTGACCGACGGACTCCTCGCGCAGGACGTCGAGCAGGTCGGTGCCGAAGAAGGCGCTGTCGCGGGTCTTGGACACCAGCCTCGCCCCCTCGGTCCTCAGTCCCTCGACCGGCTCCGCGCCGGTGCTGCCCTCGAGCGCCATGCCCTGGCCGTCCTCACGCATGCTCATCGTCCAGGTGCTCCCGCCGGGGTCGTGGACGGTGCGCACCTCGATGACGGGGACGCCGCTCGCGTGCGCCGCGCCGACGAGGTCGTTGCACGCCGCGACCAGGTCCTCGCGACAGCGCTCCAGCTCGTCGTCGGCGAAGTAGTCTCGCTGCAGGTCGATCAGGACGAGCGCCTCGCGCCCAGCTGTCACTTGTCTTCTCCTCTCCTGGCCCGAGTCTCGGGCAGCAGGAGTGGTACCCGGACCGGGCGCCTGCGATGCGCCCCGCGGCTACTCCTCGGTGACGACGCGCTTCTCGGTCACGCCGAAGCCGTGCTCGAGGGCCCAGCGGGTGGCCTGGCTGCGCCGGTTGACGCCGATCTTGGCGTACGCGGTGCGGATGTAGGTCTTCACCGAGTTGATGCTCAGGTAGACCGTGGCGGCGATCTCCTGGTTGCTCATGCCCTTGGCGATCAGGGCCATCATCTCCGACTCCCGCGCGCTCAGCCCGAGCTCGGCGCCGGGCCAGGTCGCGCCGGCACCGTCGGTCGGGATGTCCTCCTCCGCCACCAGGTCCGGGTCGGGGAACACCCGCTCGCCGGCGTGGATGGCCTCGAGCGTCTCGATGAGCTCCTCCGCCGACAACGTCTTGGAGACGTAGCCGGCCGCGCCGTCGGCCACGGCGCGCTCGACGGCCCGAGGGTCCGGGGTGACGCTGAAGATCACGACCTTGGGGCCGCCCGGCCGCACCAGGTCGGCGACGTCCATGCCGTCGCCCGGCACGTAGCCGAAGGCGTCCAGCAGCACCACGTCGACGTCGGAGACGACCGGCTCACGGTTGTCGAGCTCGACCACGTGCACCCGGTCGGAGTGGGCCGCGAACATGGACGCGAGGCCCTGGACGACGATCTCGTAGTCGTTGACGATCGCCAGCCGGAGCGGGCGGGTGCCGGTGTTCGTCACGAGCGGGTCCGATCTCTGGGATTCCGCCGCCGGTCGGATACCGGCGGCTGGAAGGTCACGCGGCCCTGCGCCTCACACCGCGGGCACGTCGACCGGGCGGCCGAGCAGCGGCGCCACCATGGTGCGGATCACGGGCGACGGACGCAACCCCAGGTCGTGGGCCAGCAGGGTCCGGTAGGCGTCGTACTGGCGCAGCGCCTCCGCGTGGTTGCCCTCCGCCAGGTGGACCGCGATGACACTGCGGTGCGCGCTCTCACGCAGCGGCTCGGCCTGCACCGCCCCGAGCCCGGCCGAGAGGGCGTCGGTGAACCGCCCACGCCGGCGCAGGGCGTCCGAGGACCGCTCCAGTGCGTGCAGCCGCTTCTGCCGGAAGCTCTCCTGCTCCACCTGCAGCCAGGGCTCGTCCCAGGCGGGCAGCAGGTCGCGGGTCAGCGGGGCCAGGTCGTCGAGCGCCGTGGGCGGCGGCTGGTCCTCCGTGCAGAGGGCATGGGCCTGCGCCTCCACGTCCCACAGGTCGACGTGGACGTCGCCGGAGAGGCGCACCGTGGTGGTGGTGCAGATGACGAGCGTCCGTCCCCGGGGGCGGGGCAGGCGCCACAGGACCGAGCGCAGGCTCGACGCCGCCCGGCCGGGAGGCGCCTGCGGCCAGAGCCGCTCCGCGAGGGTGGTGCGCTGGACGGGGCGCCCGCGCTGGAGCACCGCGAGTCGGGCGAGCAGGCGCTGGGCCGGCAGCGACGTCCGGAGCACGTCACCGGCGAAGGAGACCTCGAAGTCCTCCAGCAGCCCGAGGCGCAGGTTCGGGTGCTCTGTCACTGCCGCCTCCCGTCGTGGTGTCGAGCCCATGGGCAGCCAGGTGCCCTCGCCGGGCCCCGGCCTCCCTCACCCGGCGGGGTGATTCCCCGGTGACGGCGTCGCGACGGACCGGCGTACGCGGGAGGACGGGACACGGCGCGCCGGAAGGGTCGTCGGCATCGGGAGCGACCGGCGCCCCCACTGCGGAAGGACCCTCATGTGCCGGCACAGCATCAACCTGCAGTTCGACGTCAAGCCCGAGCGCCCCGACGCGCTCTTCGCCGCCAAGCTCCAAGGGCTGGTCGGCGGCCAGTTCGGCGAGATGACCGTGATGATGCGGTACCTCTGGCAGGGCTGGAACTGCCGCATCCCCTGGCAAGTACAAGGACACGAGTGCGCCGTCGCAGACCCAGGCCGACGCGGCGGCCGCCAATCCCGCCCTGGCGGCGGTGCTCGGTGGGCAGAACGTCCAGCATGCGATCGTCACCGGCGGGGCGGCGATGCCGACCAACAGCCAAGGCATCGCGTGGAACGGCGGCTACATCGTCGGCAGCGGCAACCTGCTCGCCGACTTCCGCCACAACGTCGCCGCCGAGGCGCAGAGCCGGCTGCAGACGGCCCGGGTCTACAACATGACCGGGTGGGCGTCTTGTGGCGCTGCTCGTGGCGCCCTTCGGCTGGGCCCGCTTCCGCTGGGCACACCGGCTCGACGACGCGCTCGTGCGGCACCTCCGCCTCGGCCCCCTGATGGCCGCGGCGCTGACGGTGCCGCCCGGGTGCGGCGGGGCGATCGTGGTCATGGCGGTCTACGCGCGGGGGGGGTGTCGTACGGCGCCGCCATCGCGGCGCTGGTCGCCACGATGGGGGACGCATCCTGGGTCCTGCTCGCCGCCGATCCGGTGCTGACGCTGCAGCTGAAGGTGCTGCTCGTGACCGTGGGTGCGCTGTCCGGGTACGTCGTCGACGCCCTGGGCATCGCGCCGCGGCGGCGGGTGGCTGTCGTCGTACCGGCCGCCCGGCCTCTGCCTGTGGATCCGGTGCCGCGCGAGCCCGTGCTCGTGGCCGCCCGGCGTGTGCCGGCCGCGGTCCGGCTCCACGAGCTGGGCGTGCTGCCGGCGCTGCTGTGGCTCAGCCTCGGCACCGGCGCCACGGTGGCGTGCCGGTGACTTCCAGCTGCTCCGGCCGGACAATCTCTCCCTGGTCCTCGGTGTGGCGGGCACGGCCGTCGCCGTCGTGGCCTTCGTCCGCGGGGGCTGCAAGCTCGCCGACGACGACGACGACTGGACCGCCCACCCGACCTCGATGACCCAGGTGCTGCACCACGGCGGCCACGAGATCGCGTTCGTCACCGTCTGGGTGGCCGTCGCCTACCTCGCCTGGTCACTGGTCACGCACCTGACCGGCTTCGACGGCTCCCAGCTGCCGCTGTTCGGCGTCGCCGGCGTCGTGGTCGGGGCTCTGGTGGGTCTGATCCCCGGCTGCGCGGTCCAGATCGTCTTCGCCGGGATCTTCCTGGCCGGCGGCATGCCGCTGTCGACCCTGGTCGCCAACACGGTGAGCCAGGACGGCGACGCCCTGCTTCCCCTGCTCGCCCTGGAGCATCGCTCCGCGCTGCTCGCCACCGTGCTCACCACCGTGCCGGCCCTGCTGGACGGCGCAGCACTGCTCGTCCTCACCTGAAACCCCTGGAGGCCCCTATGCCCCGCATCCTCAGCACGACTCGGACTCGGCTCCACCTTGTCCTCGCCCTCGCCGCCCTCGCCGCCCTCACCGGCACCACCCACGCGTGCTCGTCGCCGCCGCCGTCGTGGTCGTCGTCGTGCTGCGCGTCTGGGTGCGCACTGAACTGGCGTCGTCCAGTTTCACCGGGCACCCGGTGAAACTCGCGCTTCCCGTACGGAACTTCATGCGGGAGGCATGAGTTTCACCAGGCACCCGGTCAAACTCACGGCACCCGCGGCTAACCCCGGTGCGTGCTGCGGTGCTCGCCGCGGCGCAGTACCCCGACCCGCTCGACGCGGCCGGCGGCGCGCGCCATGGCCTGGCTGGTGGTGCGCAGCCGGGTGGCGGTGCCGTTCGAGGTACGGCGGGCGGCCGCGTCGACGAGGTCCCTGGTGTGGTCGATGACCGTCAGCGGCAGCGCAGCCAGGGCGTTGCCGGGGGGCCGACGGGCGACGACCGGATGCGGACGGGTTGGCGCGGTGCGGCGTACGGCCTCCCAGGCGACGCCGAGCTGACGCAGCCGGGCCGGCCCTGCGGCCTCCTGCAGCCGCGGCAGCAGCTCGTCCTCCTCGTCACGCACGTCCTCGCGCAGGACCTCGACCAGGCGGTCGAGCACCTCGCGCCGCTCGCTCGGCGACAGGGAGCCGTCCTCGAGACGGCCCCAGAGCTCGTTGACCTCCTGGTGCTCCAACTCGACCTGCAGGGTCAGCTGATGTCCCTCCGGCAGCAGGCGTCGCAGCTCGGGCCACAGCACCGACTCCTCGGCGAACGCGTGCGGGAACACGAGCCGGGCGATGCGGTGCAGCACCCGCTCCTGCTCGACGCCCGAGGTGCCATCGAGCTGGTGCAGCAGCCGGTCGAGGCGCTCGTGGTCGCGCTTCTGGCGGGTGAGGACGCTCCAAGGGCCGCCGAGCTGGTCGACGGTCTGGTGGGCGAGGGAGGTCATGGCGTGCTCCTGAGACGGTCGGGGAGCACGGCTGGTACCCACGGGCATCGGCTGCATGCTCGCGGTCCTGCGCAGGCGCCCGCCGCATGTGACACGTCGCTATTGGGTCTACCACGTTGAAATATCGACGTGGTAGACCGTCGAACGACGTGTTACATGCTGCTCTCTGCGGCCCGCACCAGCCGCTCGCCCAGGCGGGCCATTGCGTCGCGGAGCTCGGAGGGACCGACGGCGGTGACCTCTGCGTCGTAGCGCGCCACCGCCCCGGCCAGCCCCGCCCATGACCATGAGCCGAGCACCAGCCGGGAGTGGTCGGGACCGAGCTCCTCGACCACCCCGTCCATCGCGTACGGCGCGACGTCGCGCGCGGGCAGGGTGAGGACCACCTCGCCGGTGCAGGGCCAGTCGGGGGTGTCGGAGCCCCGGAACCGGCCGGCGACGAACGCGCCGGTGTCGCCGCCAGGTACCTCGCGCGGCACGAAGCGCGGGCCCGTCGGCGTGCGCGGGTTGAGCCGGTCGACGCGGAAGGTGCGCCAGTCGTCGCGGTCGAGGTCCCACGCCAGGAGGTACCAGCGGCCACCACGGACCACCAGGTGGTGCGGCTCGGCCTGACGGGGTGGGGCGTCGGCGTCGCCGTAGTCGAACCGCAGCACCTCGCGCGCCCGCACCGCGCTGCTCACCGCGACGAGCACCTCGGGCTCGACCTCGCCGCCGGTGTGCGCCGGCATCGGCGTGACCTGCACCGCGTCGATGCGGTGCCGCAGCCGCGGCGGCAGGACCTGGCGCAGCGTGGTGAGGGCCCGGGTCGCCCCCTCGGCCACGCCCGCCCCGCTGGCAGCGGCGGTCCGCAGCGCCACCGCGAGCGACACGGCCTGCTCGTCATCGAAGAGCAGCGGTGGCAGCTCGCTGCCGGCGTCGAGGCGGTACCCGCCGTCGGGACCCTTGACCGCGCGGACCCGGTAGCCCAGGTCGCGCAGGCTGTCGACGTCGCGCCGCACCGTACGAGGGCTGACCTCCAGCCGCTCGGCCAGGATCTGGGCCGGCCAGTCGCGGCGCACCTGCAGGAGCGAGAGCAGCGCCAGCAACCGGGCGGAGGGTCGGTGGGTCATGACCTCAGTCTCGTCGAGGTAGCGGTCAGGATCTGGCCGCTATCTCGACGATGCTCCTCCCGTGTCCCGGATCGACCGGGCCGAACACACGAGGAGCACCGATGAGCATCACTACCGTCACCCACCTGAACCTCCGCGGCGATGCCCGCGCCGCGCTGGAGCACTACCGCTCCGTCTTCGGCGGCGAGCTGGTCGCGGTGACGTACGCCGACGCCCAGGCCGTCTCGGACCCGGCGGAGGCCGACTGGCTCATGTGGGGTCAGGTCGCCTCGGCCGAGGGCTTCCACGTCATGGCCTACGACGTCCCGTCCGCGCGCCCGTGGAGCCAGGGCGAGGACCCGTTCTTCGTGTCCGTGCGGGGCATGGACGTCGAGGAGATCACCCGCTACTGGGAGCGCCTCAGCGACGGCGCCGACGTACTCGTGCCGCTCGCGCCCGCGGCCTGGGCGCCGCTCTACGGGATGGTGCGCGACCGGTTCGGGGTCACCTGGGTGCTCGACGTGGCGGTCGAGTACGGCGGGTAGCCAGCAGCGAGTTTCACCGGGTACCCGGTGAAACTGGCGGCTTCCGTAGGAAACTTCATGCCGGATGCGCGAGATTCACCGGGTGCCCGGTGAATCTCGCGCGACCGACAGCCCGCGTCAGGCGCTGAGCCGAGCCCCGCTGGCGGTGTCGAAGACGTGCACCTTGTCGGGGGTGGTGGCCAGCTTGACGGTCGCGCCCTTGACCAGGTCGCGACGGGCCTCGACGCGGACGACCATCTGGTGCAGCATGTCGGAGCCCTCGACGGCGGGGGTGCCGTAGAGGAAGGCGTCGGCGCCCAGCTCCTCGATCACCGCGACCCTGACCGGGTAGCCGTCCTCCTCGTCGCCGACCACGCGCCACGACTCGGGGCGGACGCCGAGCGTCACCTCGCCGTCGGCGCGACCGAGGGCCTCGCGGTCGACCAGCAGCTCGTGCCCGTCCACCTCCACCCGGCCGTTGGCGTTGACCTTGCCGGTCAGCAGGTTCATGGCGGGGGAGCCGATGAACCCGGCGACGAACAGGTTGGCCGGCCGGTCGTAGAGCGCGAGCGGGGTGTCGACCTGCTGCAGGATGCCGTCCTTCAGCACGGCGACCCGGTCGCCCATGGTCATCGCCTCGACCTGGTCGTGGGTGACGTAGACCGTCGTGATCCCCAGCCGCTGCTGGAGCGCCGCGATCTGCGTGCGGGTGGAGACGCGGAGCTTGGCGTCGAGGTTCGACAGCGGCTCGTCCATGCAGAACACCTGCGGCTGGCGCACGATGGCGCGGCCCATGGCCACGCGCTGGCGCTGGCCGCCGGAGAGCGCCTTCGGCTTGCGCGAGAGGTACTCCTCCAGGTCGAGCAGCTTGGCCGCCTCCTGGACGCGGGTGGTGCGCTCGGCCTTGCCGATCCCGGCCATCTTGAGCGCGAAGCCCATGTTCTCGGCGACGCTCATGTGCGGGTAGAGGGCGTAGTTCTGGAACACCATCGCGATGTCGCGGTCCTTGGGAGGGACGTGGGTGATGTCGCGATCGCCGATCCTGATCGTGCCCGCCGTCACCTCCTCGAGGCCCGCGAGCATGCGGAGCGAGGTGGACTTGCCGCACCCGGAGGGGCCGACCAGGACCATGAACTCCCCGTCCTCGATCTCGAGGTTGAGGTCGTCCACCGCGGGGGTCTCGGACCCCGGGTAGATGCGTTGTGCGTGCTCGAAACTCACTGAGGCCATGGCGGAGCCATCCCTTCACCGGCAGGTACGTGCCGGACGATCCGTAGTGGAGGGTCGACCGGGTGATCCCGGTCACACGGCACGCTAGCCGCTGAGGACGGGCCTGGCTAGGACCTCAGGTAGGTCAGGGTCGCCAGCACCCGGCGGTGGCCGCTGTCGGAGGTGGACAGGCCGAGCTTGGCGAAGATGTTGCCGATGTGCTTGCTGACGCCGGTCTCCGACAGCACGAGCTCCTCGGCGATGTCGTTGTTGGACTTGCCCTCCGCGACCAGCGAGAGCACCTCGCGCTCGCGCGGCGTGAGCGAGCGGATCGGGTCGTTGCTGGAGCGCCGACTCAGCAGCTGGGCGATCACCTCGGGGTCCATGGCGGTGCCGCCGCCGAGCACCCGGCGCAGCGCGTCGACGAACTGGCCGACGTCGCCGACGCGGTCCTTGAGCAGGTAGCCGACCCCACCGGAGCCACCGGACAGCAGCCGCCCGGCGTACTGGTCCTCCACGTGAGCCGAGAGCACGAGCACCGGGAAGTCCGGCACCCGCTCGCGCAGCTCCAGCGCGGCCCGCAGCCCCTCGTTGGTGAACGTCGGCGGCATCCGTACGTCGAGCACGGCGCCGTCGATGCCCTCGTCGCGGTGGGCGTCGAAGGCGGCGAGCAGGTCGTCGGCGTTGTCGACGGCCTCGACGACGGTGAACCCCTCGCTCTCGACGAGCAGGGTCAGGCCGGCGCGCAGCAGCGCGTCGTCCTCGGCGATCAGGATCCGCACGGCAGCTCCACCTTCACGGTCGTCGGTCCACCCACCGGGCTGGTGAGGTGCAGGGTGCCCTCGAACGCCGAGGCCCGCCGCGCGATCCCGGCCAGGCCGCTGCCCGCCTCGGCCGAGGCGCCCCCGACGCCGTCGTCGCGGACCTCCACGACCAACACCTGCTCGTCGTCGTGCAGCTCGGTCCGCAACGAGACGGCGACGCGGGAGGCGCCGGAGTGCTTCATCGCGTTGGTCAGCGCCTCGGCGAGGACGAAGTACGCCGCCGACTCGACGGCGGCCGGCGCGCGGCGCAGGCCGCTGACGTCGAGCGTGCAGGGGATCGTGGCCCGGCTGGTGAGCGACGACGCGGCGTCGCCCAGGCCGAGCTCGTCGAGCACCGGCGGGTAGATGTCGTGGACGGCGGTGCGCAGCCCGGCCAGGGCCTCGCCCGCGGCGTCCTGGGCGCGCTCGAGCAGGGGGAGGGCCGTCGTGGCGTCGGTCTCGAGCGCGCGGCGGGCCATGCCCAGCATCATCACCACCGACACCAAGCGGTTCTGGGCGCCGTCGTGCAGCTCGCGCTCGATGCGACGCAGCTCGGCGGAGTGCGCGTCCAGGGCGGCGGCCCGGCTCGCGGACAGGGCGTCCACGCGCTGCGCGAGCACCTCCGAGCGGGGCGGCTCGAGGACGGCGAGGGTCCCGCGCGCGATGCGCCGCGCGGCCCACGGGGTGAGGATCCAGGCCGCGGTCCCGTACAGCAGGCCGAGGCCGATGGTCAGCCAGGCGTCGCGCCAGCTGTCGATCGGGAAGGCGAGTGAGAGCGGCAGCTGGTCGGGGAACAGCCACCACCAGGGAGCGCCCACGACGTAGAGGACCGCCGCGAAGCTCATCGACACCAGCAGGATCGACACGACGAAGACCAGCGTCACGTGCAGCAGCAGCCAGCGCAGGTTGCGGCGGGTCTGCGGCGCGCGCAGGTCGTGCTCGGCCTCGCCCAGGTCCGTCGTACGGCGGTCGGGCGCGGCGGCGAACCGCGCGGCGGCCGCGTGGGCCCGGGTCGCGAGCCGGTGCACGAGGTCGAGCGTGGGGGCGCCCCCGGTGCGACCGCTCAGCAGGGCCGCGAGGGGCAGCGAGAGGAGCGCGACGAGCAGGACCGCGATCGATGCGGGCCACCCGACGACCTCGAGGGCGAGGTAGCGCAGGTCGCGCAGACGCTCGCGCAGGGCCCGACGCGACGGGCCGGGCCTCCTCGACTCGGTCACCTGTCCATCCTCCCGGCCGCGGGGGCCTTTGTCGGTAGGGCTGGCTACACCATCAAGAGGGTGGTCAGCACGGTCGAGACGAGCGTCCCCGAAACCTAGCGTCGTAGATATCCCACGACGAAGGAAAAGACCATGTTGACCCAGGACCTGATGTCCCCACCGACCACGGCGCTGTCGCTGCGCAGCGTCACCAAGACCTACGGCTCGGGGCACCGCCCCGTGACCGCGCTGCGCGCTGTGTCCGTCGAGATCCCGACCCAGTCCTTCACCGCCGTGATGGGCCCCTCGGGCTCCGGCAAGAGCACCCTGCTGCAGTGCGCGGCCGGCCTGGACCGCCCCGACAGCGGCACCGTCGTCGTCGGCGGCACCGAGATCTCCGCGATGCGGACCAAGGCGCTGACGGTCTTCCGTCGCGACCACGTCGGCTTCGTGTTCCAGGCCTACAACCTGCTGCCCCACCTCTCGGTGGAGCAGAACGTCACCCTGCCGCTGCTCCTCAGCGGCCACGACGTCGACCGGGTGTGGCTCCAGCACATCCTCGAGGCGGTCGGTCTCGCCGACCTGACCCGGCGGATGCCGGCAGAGCTCTCCGGCGGCCAGCAGCAGCGGGCCGCGATCGCCCGTGCGCTGGTCACCCGGCCTGCCGCGGTCTTCGCCGACGAGCCGACCGGCGCCCTCGACTCCACGACCGGCCACCAGGTGCTCGAGCTGCTGCGCCAGACCGCCACCGAGCTGGGCCAGACCGTCGTCATGGTCACGCACGACCCGGTCGCGGCCGGGTACGCGGACCGGGTGCTGTTCCTCGCCGACGGCGAGATCGTCGGTGCCATGGACAAGCCCGACGCGCGTCGCGTGGCCGAGCACATGACCACGATGGGCGGTCACTGAGATGTGGGGCCTGGCTCTGGCCGGGATCCGCCGCCACCGCGGCGGGTTCGCGGGTGTGTTCGTCGCGGTGCTCCTCGCCTCGACGCTGATGACCGGCCTGGGCGTCCTCCTGGAGTCCGGCCTCCGGGGCGGCGTGCCGCCAGAGCGGTACGAGTCAGCCGACGTGATGGTCGGCGGTCGCCAGTCACTGCCGCTCCCGGAGGACCTCGAGGTGCCGTTCCCCGAGCGGGTGACCCTGCCGAGCACCAGCGTCGAGGAGCTCGCCGCCCTGCCCGGCGTCGCGGACGCCGTGGCCGACATGAGCGTGCCGCTCGCGACCGTCGACGGCGCGGAGGTCGACGCCCACGGCTGGGCCTCGGCGTCGCTCGGCTCCGACGAGCTGGTCGACGGGGACGCCCCAGCCGACGAGCGCGAGGTCGTGGTCGCCAGCGGGTCCGGGCAGCAGCCCGGAGACGAGATCGTGCTCAGCCACGGAGGCGAGCCGGCGACGTACACGGTGAGCGGCACGGTGCGCGCCGACGTTGCCACGGTGTTCCTCAGCGACAGTCGGGTCGAGGAGCTCTGGCCGCACTCCGGCCAGGTGGGCACCGTCGGCCTGGTCGCCGAGCCCGGCACCGACGCCGAGGACCTGGCGGAGACCGTCGAGCGCGAGGTGGACGGCGTGGAGGCCTACACCGGCCGCGAGCGGGGCGACCTGGAGTCGCTCGAGGCGCTGTCGGCGCGCGGCCAGCTGATGTTGTTGAGCAGCTCGTTCACCGGCGTCGCGCTGATGATCGCGCTGTTCGTGGTGGCCGGCACCCTGTCGCTCGCCGTCGCGCAGCGGCGCCGCCAGTTCGCGCTCCTGCGCGCCGTCGGTGCCCTGCCCGGCCAGGTCCAGGGGCTGATCCGGCGCGAGGTCCTCGTCGTCGCCGGGGTGGCCGCGCTGCTGGGCGCCGCGCCCGGCTATTGGGCGGCCCGCGTGCTCGGTGCGCAGTTCACCAAGGCCGGCGTGATGTCGGAGGACTTCGCCCTGGCCTACAGCCCGCTGCCGGCTCTCGGTGCGGTGCTGCTCAGCGTGGGCGCCGCGGTCGCGGCGGCCTGGGTGGCCGGACGTCGTACGGCGCGGATCTCCCCCGTCGAGGCTCTCGCGGAGGCCGACGTGGAGACGCCGGGGCTGTCCCGGTCGCGCATCGTCGGCGGCGTGGTCCTCATCGCCGGCGGACTGGCGGCCGCAGGCGCGCCGTTCATCTTCGCCGGGGCGGCAGGCCTCGTGGCCGCGGCCAGCTCCTCGCTGCTGCTGCTCTTCGGGGTGGGCCTGCTCGGTCCGCTCCTGGTCCAGCGCCTCCTCGACGTCGCCCACCGCGTCACCGGGCGCAGCTCGTCGCCGGGGGTCACGCTCGCGATGTCGAACCTGCGCGGCTACAGCCGTCGTACGGCGTCGGCCGTCGTGCCGCTGGCGCTCGCGATGTCGTTCGCGTGCGTCCAGCTGTTCCTCCCCACGACCGTGGACGCGGAGGCCTCGGCCCAGTCGCGCGACGGGCTCAGCGCCGACCTCGTCGTCGCCGCCCCCGCGGGCATCTCGCCCGGCACGGTGGAGCAGGTGGCCGGCATGAACGGTGTGAAGAGCGTCAACCCGGTCGTGCGCAGCGGGGTGCTGCTGTCCGGCACCACGTTCGGCGACCCGACCGTGGAGCCCTTCGCCGCGCAGGGCATCGACCCCGCGACGGCGCCGGGCACCCTCGACCTGGACGTGCAGGACGGCTCGCTGGAGCGGCTCGGTGATCCGGACACGATCGCCCTGAGCAGCGATGCGGCGCACTTCCTCGGCGCCGAGGTCGGGGAGACGATCGGCTTCCACCTGGGCGACGGCACCGAGGCCGACGCCGACGTGGTCGCGGTCTACGACCGTGGCCTGGGCTTCGGCGACGTCACGATGGACGGGGCCACCCTGCGCGAGCACACCACCGCCGGCCTGGACGACTACCTGCTCGTGACGACCGAGCCCGGCGCCAGCGTCGAGCAGGACCTCGGGGAGCTCGGCCTGGTCGCCGAGACGCCGGACGCCCTGGCCGAGGACGGCTCGGAGGCCCGGGACTCCCAGGCCTGGGTCAACCGGATCGCGCTGATCGTGATCCTCGGCTACGTGGCGCTCTCGGTGGTCAACGGCCTGGTCATGGCCACCCTCGGGCGGAGGCGTGAGCTCACGCTGCTGCGGCTGGTCGGAGCCCGCGACCGGCAGGTGCGGACGATGACGCTCCTGGAGTCACTGGCCACCGGCGCCCTCGCGGTCGTCCTCGGCACCGTGGTCGCCGTACCGCCCCTGATCGGCATCGCGCTCGGCGTCTCCGGCCGGCCGCTGCCGACGATCGAGCCACTCGCCTACGCCGCCATCGCGGTCGGGGTCGTGGTCCTGGGGGTGGTCTCGGTCTGGGTGCCGACGCGCACGACGCTGCGCACGCGACCCTCGCTGTGACCCCGGGTCCGGCCCCCGAATCTGGGGGTCGGACCAGGGTCGCACCCGATGGGGTGCGGCGGGGGTGCGAGCAAGACTGGGGTCGCAGGGGAGACACCCCGGCAGCGATCCGAAGGAGCACCCCCCGCCATGAACACCGTCAGCAGAGCCTTCGCTCGACAGGGCTTGGTCCGACCGCGCGGCAGCCGCATCCTGGGCGGCGTCTGCGCCGGCATCGCCCGGCGGCTGGGGATGGGGGAGTGGACGGCCCGGCTGCTCTTCGTGCTGGTCCTCATGGTCCTCCCCGGCAGCCAGATCCTGGTCTACCCGATCCTCTGGATCCTGATGCCGTCCGAGGACCAGGTCGTGGAGGCCCCTCGTCCGCCCGCCCCGGGAGGTCCGCTCCGCTGACGTGGCCTCAGCTCGGCAGCCGGTCGGCGCGCTCGGTGACGAGCGCGGCCGGCGCGGTGAGGCGCCAGGCCTCGAAGGTCAGCTCGGCCAGCTCGTCGCGGGCGACGCCGTCCAGGTGGACGACGACCCAGCCGAAGGCGCCGGCCGTGAACTGCACCTCGAAGACCTCCGGCCGCTCGGCCACCAGGGCGAGCTGCTCGTCGAGGGTCTGCTTCAGCCCGACCGTCGCGGTGGGCTCCCACAGGTAGCCGAAGGTGTGGGAGGCGACCCGGAAGCGGTGGTAGCGGCCGTGGTCGCTGCCTCGGACGCCGGGCAGCTGGCCGACGAGGTCGAGGAAGTCGGCGATCGTGCTCATCGACGCCAACGCTAGAGGGTCGCGGGGACAGGCCTCAGGTCCCGCAGTAGGTGGTGTAGTGGCCGAAGTCCTCCGGGGCGGGCTCGGCGTAGCGCTCGAGCCCCGGCCGCTCGTCGTACGGCGCGGAGAGGGCCTCGAGCAGCCGCTGGAGCGGGACGAGGTCGCCGTCGGTGCCGGCCACGAGCGCCTCCTCGACCAGGTGGTTGCGGGCGACGTAGACGGGGTTGGCGCGGTCCATCCTCTCGGCGTCGGGGCCCAGCGCCCGCCAGCGCTCCACCCAGGCGTCGAAGCCCGCCAGGTCGAGCACCTGGTCGCGGGCCGGCGCGACGTCGCCCCGGGCCGCGCGGCCCAGCGCCCGGAAGAAGCCGGTGTGATCGACCCGGTCGGCCTTCATCAGCTCCACCACGTCGCCGATCAGGGGGGTGGCGACCTCCTCGGCGAGGCCGTCCGGCAGGCCCAGCTTGGCGCGCATCCCGTGGCTCCAGGCCTCGGAGTATGCGGGGCGGAAGGTGCCCAGCGACTCGACCGCCAGGGCGACGGCCTGCTCCTGGTCGTCGTGGATCAGCGGGAGGAGGGCCTCGGCGAGGCGGGCGAGGTTCCACTCCGCGACGAGGGGCTGGTTGCCGTAGGCGTAGCGCCCGGTCTCGTCGATCGAGCTGAACACCGTGGCGGGGTCGAAGGCCTCCAGGAACGCGCAGGGCCCGTAGTCGATGGTCTCGCCGGAGATCGTCATGTTGTCGGTGTTCATGACGCCGTGGACGAAGCCGACCAGCATCCACTGCGCGACGAGCGACGCCTGGGCGGCGACCACGGCCTCGAAGAGCGCCCGGTACGGCGACTCGGCGTCGGCGGCACCCGGGTGGTGGCGCGCGATCGCGTGGTCGGCGAGCCGGCGCAGGAGGTCGGCATCGCCCTGGGCGGCGGCGTACTGGAAGCTGCCCACGCGCAGATGACTGCTCGCGACCCGCGCCAGCACCGCGCCGGGCAGGACGGTCTCGCGGCGCACCGGGCGGCCGGTCGCGACCACGGCCAGCGAGCGGGTGGTGGGGATGCCGAGGCCGTGCATGGCCTCGCTCACGACGTACTCGCGCAGCATCGGGCCGACCGCGGCCAGCCCGTCGCCCCCGCGAGCGAACGGCGTACGGCCCGAGCCCTTGAGGTGCAGGTCGCGCAGGGTTCCGTCGGCGGCGGTGAGCTCGCCGAGCAGCAGCGCGCGGCCGTCGCCCAGACGTGGGCTGAAGCCGCCGAACTGGTGGCCGGCGTAGGCCTGGGCGACCGGCCGCGCGCCCTCGGGCAGGTGGTTGCCGACGAGCAGGCGCACTCCCTCGTCGGTCCGCAGCGAGGCGGGGTCCAGACCGAGCCCTGCGGCGAGCGGCTCGTTGAGCGCGAGCAGGGTGGGCGAGGGGGCCTCTTCGGCACGCCACTCCAGCGCGAGTTCGGGCAGCTCGCGCGCGAAGCGGTCTCCGAGGGCGACGGCAGTGGCGGGGGCGAGGCTCACGCCCTCGAGCCTACGTCGTGGCTCAGAGCGCCCACCGGGTCGCGCCGCCCGGCTCGACGGTGGCCACCGCGGTCATCGAGCGGACCTCGACGCGGTAGACGTGCCACGGCGGTGGGCCGGCCGAGGGGGCGCTGAAGTCAGCGGTGAGGGCTGTGCCGGTCTCGTCGACCCGGCACGGCCAGCCGCCCGCGGCCCACTCCGATGCCCGCCTCGCCACCGCCTCGGGGTCGCTCACCCGCGCCGCGGTCCCCTCCATCACCAGGTCGAAGTCGTGGGTGGCGACCGCCAGGGCGCAGCGCGCGTCGCGCGCGAGGTTGCGCGCCTTGCGGGTGGTGGCGCCGGTCTCGAACCAGACCGCCCCCTCCGCCCAGAGCGCGCCGATGCCGGTCACGTGCGGGGCTCCGTCGGCGTCGACGGTGGTGAGCCAGCAGGTGTGGCGATCGGGTCCCCCCGAGCCCGGCGCCTGCGAGAGCCCGGCATCGAGTCGTGCCGTGACCGCGTCCAGGTCGAGGGGCGCGAGGTCGTAGTGGGCGGCGAGGTTCGTGACGTCCATGTCGGTAGGACCTCCCGGCCCGGCCGGACTCATCGGCACCCGTGGCTCGCATGCGGACAGAACCTGACCTGAGTGCCACCTAGCGTGGCTCCGAGGTCCCCAACAGCGGGGCCCGGAGCAAGGAGCAGACCATGGACTTCAGGATCGAGCTGATCCCCCTCGCGGTGCGAGACGTCGACCGGTCGGTCGCGTTCTACGGCGAGGGGCTCGGCTGGAGCGTCGACCACGACCAGGTCGTCTCGCCGGAGCTGCGCTTCGTCCAGGTGACCCCGCCCGGGTCAGCCTGCTCGATCTGCTTCGGCGTCGGGCTGGACATGATGCCCTCGGGCTCGGCGCAGTTCATCCAGGTCGTCGTCGAGGACGCCGACGCGGCGCTGGCCTACCTGCGCGACCGCGGCGTCGAGTGCCAGGGGGTCGACGACCAGCCCTGGGGCCGCTTCGTCCGCTTCGACGACCCCGACGGCAACAGGTGGGCACTGCAGCAGCTCGTCAGGAGACGTTGAGGGCGGCGCCGATGATGCCGGCCCGATTGCGCAGGGTGGCGGGGACGATGGGGGTGTCGATGCCGATCAGCGGCAGGAAGCTGGCGGCGTGCTTGCTGACGCCGCCGCCGACGACGAGCAGGTCGGGGGAGAAGAGCTGCTCCAGGGCGCGGTAGTAGCGGGTGAGCCGCTCGGCCCACTGCTCCCAGGACAGCGACTCGCGCTCGCGGGCGCTGTTGGCCGCGCGGCTCTCGGCCACGGCCCCGTCCAGCTCCAGATGGCCGAGCTCGGAGTTGGGGACCAGGACGCCGTCGTACAGAAAGGCGCTGCCGATGCCGGTGCCGAGCGTGGTGACGATGACCAGTCCGGACTCGCCCCGGGCGGCGCCGAAGCGGACCTCGGCGAGGCCGGCCGCGTCGGCGTCGTTGACCGTGCGCACCGTCCGGCCGGTCGCCTCGGAGAACAGCGCGTCGGCGTCGGTGCCGATCCAGGAGGCGTCGATGTTGGCGGCACTGCCCACGACGCCGTGTCGTACGACGCCCGGCACCGTCACGCCCACCGGGCCGTCCGCGTCGGGCAGCTGGGCCAGCAGGTCGACCAGCACCTGCGCCACCCGCTCCGGCGTCGAGGGCGAGGGGGTCGCGATGCGCACCCGCTCTCCGGCGAAGTCGCCGGCCTGGAGGTCCACGGCCGCGCCCTTGATGCCGGAGCCGCCGAAGTCGACGCCGACGGGGTGGTGCTCGTTCAGGTCCATGGACCGGATAGTACGGAGCCCAGCACCCGGTGCGCCTCCAGCAGCGACGGGCCGTACCAGGTGAGCAGGCGGCCGCTGACAAGGCGGCTGGGGGTACGGGTGAAGGCCTCGGGGCCGTCGGCGCTGGTGAAGACGTAGGGCTCGTCGGGCAGCAGCACCAGGTCGGCGCCGGCGGCGTCGATCTCCTCCCGGGCGACGTGGGGGTAGCGCTCGGGGTGGTCTGCGAACACGTTGCCGATGCCGAGCCGCCGCAGCAGGTCGCCGGTGAAGGTGGAGCTCCCGACGACCATCCAGGGGTCCCGCCAGATCGGCACGGCCGCCGTGCTGCTCACCGGCGGCAGCGCACCGCACCACAGCTCCCGCGCCTCGGCGAGCCAGTCGGGACGGGGCCAGCCGAGGACGTCGTCGAAGAGCTCGTCGTACGCCGCCACCGCGTCCGGCACGGTCTCGATGACGGTCACGTGCACCCGGATCCCGCTCTCCCGCAGGCGTCGTACGTCGAGCTCGCGGTTCTCCTCCTTGTTGACGATGACCACGTCCGGCTCCAGCGCGCGGATCGCGGCGAGGTCGGGGTTCTTGGTGCCGCGCACCCGGGTCACGTCGAGGTCGGCGGGGTGAGTGCACCAGTCGGTCGCGCCGACGAGTGCGTCCGGTCGGGCCTGCGCCAGCGCCTCGGTGATCGAGGGGACGAGGGAAACCACTCGCTCTGCCTGGGGCGGTGGATTGGTCACTTCTTCATCCTCACTCGGTTTCGAGACGCCTCGTTCCGCCCTCGCAGGCTCGGTCGGAGCGCGGCTCCTCAACCTCCTCGCTGATCGGGACCCTCGCAAGCTCGGCTCCCGCGCTCAGACGTTCCTTCGGTATTGGCCGCCGACCTCGAAGAACGCCTCGGTGACCTGGCCGAGGGAGCAGACGCGGGCGGCGTCCATCAGGACGGCGAAGACGTTCTCACCGGAGATCGCGGCTTCGCGCAGGCGGGCGATCGCCGCGGCCGCCTCGTCGCTGTGGTCGGACTGGAAGCGACGCACCCCGGCGAGCTGGGACTCCTTCTCGGCGTCGGTCGCGCGCGCGAGCTCGATCTCCTGCGGGGCCGCGCCGGACTCGGCCTTGCGGAAGGTGTTGACGCCGACGATCGGCAGTGAGCCGTCGTGCTTGCGGTGCTCGTAGAGCATCGACTCGTCCTGGATCCGGCCGCGCTGGTAGCCCGTCTCCATGGCGCCGAGCACCCCGCCGCGCTCGTTGATGGCGTCGAACTCGGCGAGGACGGCGGCCTCCACGAGGTCGGTGAGCTCGTCGATGATGAACGACCCCTGGAGCGGGTTCTCGTTCATCGCCAGGCCCCACTCGCGGTTGATGATCAGCTGGATCGCGAGTGCCCGGCGCACGGACTCCTCGGACGGGGTCGTGACGGCCTCGTCGTAGGCGTTGGTGTGCAGCGAGTTGGCGTTGTCGTAGATCGCGATCAGGGCCTGGAGCGTCGTACGGATGTCGTTGAAGTCCATCTCCTGCGCGTGCAGGGAGCGACCGGAGGTCTGGACGTGGTACTTCAGCTTCTGCGAGCGCTCTCCCGCGCCGTACCTCTCCTTCATGGCCACCGCCCAGATGCGACGGGCGACGCGGCCGATGACGGAGTACTCGGGGTCCATGCCGTTGGAGAAGAAGAACGACAGGTTGGGCGCGAAGTCGTCGATGTCCATGCCGCGCGCGAGGTAGGCCTCGACGTAGGTGAAGCCGTTGGCGAGCGTGAACGCCAGCTGGCTGATGGGGTTCGCCCCGGCCTCGGCGATGTGGTAGCCGGAGATGGAGACCGAGTAGAAGTTGCGCACCTGGTGGGCGATGAACCACTCCTGGATGTCGGCCATCATCCGCAGCGAGAACTCGGTGGAGAACAGGCAGGTGTTCTGGCCCTGGTCCTCCTTGAGGATGTCGGCCTGCACGGTGCCGCGGACGTTCGCGACGGCGTGCGCGGCGAGCATCGCGCGCTCCTCCTCGGACGGCGCGCGGCCCTCCTTCTCGCGGAACGCGTCGACCTGCTGGTCGATCACGGTGTTGAGGAAGAACGCCAGCACCGTGGGCGCGGGGCCGTTGATGGTCATCGACACCGAGGTCGACGGTGCGACCAGGTCGAAGCCGTCGTAGAGGACCTTCATGTCCTCGAGTGTCGCCACCGAGACGCCCGAGGTGCCGACCTTGCCGTAGACGTCCGGGCGCGGGTCCGGGTCGCGGCCGTAGAGCGTGACCGAGTCGAACGCCGTCGACAGCCGCTTGGCGTCCCCGTCGGCCGAGAGGATCTTGAAGCGGCGGTTGGTGCGTGCGGGGTCGCCCTCGCCGGCGAACATCCGCGCGGGGTCCTCGCCGTCGCGCTTGAACGGGAACACGCCGGCGGTGAACGGGAAGAACCCCGGGAGGTTCTCGCCGCGCCAGAAGCGCACGAGCTCGCCGTGGTCGGCGTAGCGCGGCAGCGAGACCCGCGGGATCTTGTTGCCGCTGAGCGACTCTCGGGTCAGGGCGGTGTGGATCTCCCGGTCGCGGACCTTCACCACCTGCTCGTCGCCGGAGTAGGACTCCACGACCGCCGGCCACCGCTCGATCTGCTGGGCGACCTCGGCCGGCAGGGCCTGCCGGGCCTTCTCCAGCAGGGCCGGTACGCCACCGGCGTCCAGGCCCTCGTCGCTCGCCAGCTCGCCGGCGACCAGCTCGAGGCGCTGCACGCGGCGGGCCGCCTCGGCCAGCTCGGCGGTGCGCGCGTGGTAGCCGCGCACGGTCTCGGTGATCTCGGCGAGGTAGCGCACGCGGTCCGACGGCACGACCTGGCGGATGCCCGAGGAGTGCCGCACGTCGACCGGGGGCAGCGTCCCCTCGGCCACCGGCAGGCCGCGGTCGGCCAGCACCCCGCGCAGGTGCTGGTAGAGCGCGGTGACCCCGTCGTCGTTGAAGGTGGCCGCCGAGGTGCCGAACACCGGCATCTGGTCCGGCTGCTGGCCGAAGGCCTCGCGGTTGCGCACGAGCTGGCGACCGACGTCGCGCAGCGCGTCCTTGGCGCCGCGGCGCTCGAACTTGTTGATGGCCACGAGGTCGGCGAAGTCGAGCATGTCGATCTTCTCCAGCTGGGAGGCGGCGCCGAACTCCGGTGTCATCACGTACATGGAGGTGTCGACGAACGGCACGATCGCCGCGTCGCCCTGGCCGATGCCGGGGGTCTCCACGACGACCAGGTCGAAGCCGGCGCCCTTGATGACGTCGATGACGTCGGCCAGGTGCTCGGGCAGCTCGTGGGCGCCGCGTGTGGCGAGCGAGCGGAAGAAGATCCGGTCCCCGTCGAGGGAGTTCATCCGGATCCGGTCGCCCAGCAGCGCGCCGCCACCGCGCCGCCGGGTCGGGTCGACGGCGAGCACCGCGATGCGCAGCTTGTCCTGCTGGTCGAGCCGGAAGCGGCGTACCACCTCGTCGGTCAGCGACGACTTGCCGGACCCTCCCGTGCCGGTGATGCCGAGGACCGGGGTGCTGGTGCGAGCCCCCGCGGCGCGCAGCTGGTCGAGTACGTCGGCCGGCAGCTGGCCCCTCTCGGCCGCCGTGATCGCCCTCGCGATGGCGAACCGGTCTCCGCTGAGGACCTGGTCCGCGGTGACCTGGCGTCGGTTCCACAGGTCGAAGTCGCACTCCTGCACGACCTGGCTGATCATGCCCACCAGGCCGAGCCGCTGGCCGTCCTCGGGGGAGAAGATGGTGACGCCCGAGCCGCGCAGACGCTCGATCTCGGCGGGCACGATGACGCCGCCACCGCCCCCGACCACCTTGACGTGGTCGGCGCCCTGGGCCCGCAGCGACTCGACCAGGTACTCGAAGTACTCGACGTGGCCGCCCTGGTACGACGACACCGCGACGCCCTGCACGTCCTCCTCGATCGCCGCGTCGACGACCTCCTGCACGGAGCGGTTGTGACCGAGGTGCACGACCTCCGCGCCCTGGCTCTGCAGGATCCGCCGCATGATGTTGATGGAGGCGTCGTGGCCGTCGAAGAGGGCCGATGCGGTCACGAGGCGCACGGGATGGGTGGGGCGGTACAGGTCGGACATGGGTCCTCCGGAGGCTCACTGCTGGGGTGCCACCCAATATAGTAGGACGTCCTAGTAATTCCCACTCCGCGTCGTGGTCTCGGGGCGCCCCACCTCGGGAGGGCCGACCTCGCCGTGGCGGGCGAGCGCGATCGCGCCGGCGACCGCGAGGAAGAACCCGACGCCGGCGACGACCCCCCACCCCGGCCGCGGCTGGTCGCCGAGCAGCAGCAGCCCCACCAGGGCCGGCGCCACGGTCTCGCCGACGACGAGGGGGGCGGTGGCCTGGGTGACGCTGCCGCGCTGGAGGGCGACGGAGTAGGTGAGCAGCGCGACCACTCCGGCGACGGCGAGGGCGTAGGCGGCTGGACTCCTCAGCAGCGGGCCGACCTCGTCGAGCAGGTGCTGGGGCGAGAGGTCGCCGGGCAGCATGCGCGAGGCGACCGCCGTCGCCCCGAACGCGAGCCCCGCGACGGTGCCCAGCGCCCGGGCGCCGGACGCCCCGGTGAGCCGGGCGAGCGGGATGGCCGCCACGGCCAGGAGCAGGGCCGCCCCGAGCACGCCCCACTGCTCGGCGTCGCTGACGTCGACGCTGCGGTCCTCGGTGGCGGAGAGCCCGACCAGCACCAGCCCGCCGACCACCACGACGATCCCGATCCGGTCGGAGCGGCTCAGCGGCATCCGCAGGAAGAGGGCGCCCAGGACGGCCGTGACGGCCAGGAAGCTGGCCACCACCGACTGCACCACGAAGAGCGGCAGGCTGCGGACCGCGACCAGGCTCAGGAGGAACCCCAGGCCGTCCAGGCCGACGCCGCCGAGATAGGTCCCGGAGCGGAGCAGGCGGGCCACGAGCCGCGGGTCGAGGCCCTGCACCCGGTCGGCCCGGCGGGCCGCGACCGCCTCGAGCAGGGAGCTGACGCCGTAGCACAGCGCCGCCCCCGCTGCCGCCAGCAACCCGAGAAGCATCCACCCAGGCTAGACGTGCGCGGAAGGGTCCTCGTGCGCGTCGGTCGGGCACACTGGTGTGATGCCGAGCGCCAGCCGGCACGACCGAGTCCTCTCGTGGAGCGCTCTGCTCGACGGCTGGTTCTACGCGCTCTCGTGCGTGACGGGGCTCTGGTTCGCCTTGGTGCTGCTGCGCGACGGGGTCCGTCCCGGCTGGCCGACGCTCCTGTTGGTCGTCTTCTGGCTGTTCCTCAGCTACCTGGTCCTGCCGCGCCTGCACCGGATCCTCACCTCGATCTACCTGCCCGGCTACTTCGTCGGGCGCACGCGCACCAGCGACGGGCTGCTGGGTGACCCGGTGAACGTCGGCTTCCTCGGGGACGCCGCCCAGGTCCACGGCGCGATGATGCGCGCCGGCTGGACGATGGCCGACGAGCTCGACCTGCGCAGCGCCTGGGGCATCGTCCGTGGCGTCCTTCGTGGGCGCAGCTACGTCGGCGCCCCGGTGAGCCCGCTGCTCCTCTTCGACCGCAAGCAGGACTTCGCCTACGAGCAGGAGGTCGCCGGCAGCCCCACGCGGCGCCACCACATCAGGTTCTGGCGGTGCCCGGACGGGTGGCTGCTGCCGGGTGGCTTCCGGGCCGACTGGCTGGGCGCGGCGACCTTCGACCGGCGCGTGGGCCTGTCGCTGTTCACTCTCCAGTTCACCCATCGCATCGAGGAGGACACCGACGTCGAGCGCGACTTCGTCGTCGCCCGGGTGTGCGCGGCAGTGCCCGGGGCGCACGTCGGCGTGATCGAGAACTTCTCCTCCGGCTACCACCACCGCAACGGCGGCGGTGATCGGATCCGCACCGACGGCGACCTGCCGATCCTGGACCTGCGCGCCACGTCTCCCGGCCCCGGCGCCGCGGTGGCGACCAGCACTCCGCCGCAGACCGCCTCGGCGACGCTCCTGGCGCGGGCGAGGAGCGCCCCCGAGACGGTGCTCGTCGGCGGCGGGATCGCCCTCGCTCGCGCGACGACGTACGGCGTGGGCGCGACGCTGTACGCCATGCGGGAGCCCGTGACCCCGCTCGTGGTGGCGGTCATCGGGCTCGCCGTGTGCGAGGTGGCGCTGGCGCTGATGGTGCTGGCTGGGCGCAACTGGGCGCGGCTGCTGCTGGCCGCGGGCTGCTCGGTGACGGCCGCGGTCTCGATGGTCGTCTCCGTCGTGGGTCACGCGCCGCCGGTGGGAATAGGCGAGCTCCTCACGGCGGGCGGCAGCATCCTGGTGCTGATGGCGCTCTCGAGCCAGCAGGCACGCGAGTACTCGACGGGTCGGGTGGACGGTGCGGCCCCGGCGGAGGCGAACCCGTCGCCGGCACCTCCGTCCGGCGAGACCCGGCCGGAGGTGCCGCGATGATGCCCCGACTCAAGTCGCTCAGGTCGGCCGCCTTGGGCGTCGGCGCCGGCCTGCTCTACTCGAACTTCGTGCTCGACTGGGTACGGCGAGGCCCCGAGAGCCTGTCCCACGCGGTGAGCGAGCTGGCGGCCTCGGGGGAGCCGCTCGCCTGGGTCTACCGCGGCGGGGAGGTCGCGAGCGCGGCGCTGGTGCTGCCACTGCTGCCCTCGGTGCGTGCCGCACTGCCGCCCGGCCCGGGGCGTGAGGTCGTCACCGCCGCCACCGCCCTCTTCGCGCTGGCAGCCACGGTGGCGGCCGTCGTGCCCACCCCGTGCGGGCCGGGTGAGGTCCACGAGAAGGTCGACCGGCGACCCCGCAGCGACCTGCACGACAGCGCCAGCATCGTGGCCGACGCGGCGCTCTACACCGGGGTGGTCGCGGCCTGGGCGAGCACCCGTCGCCGCGGCCCCCGCTGGCTCCACCGCGCGGCCTTCAGGGTCGCGTGGGCGGGGGCGGGCACCAGCGCGGCGTACCTCCGCACGCGCCCCTCCGCGGACCTGCGCCTCGTGGCGGGTGTCAGCCAGCGGCTCGACATCGTCACGGTGAGCGCCTGGCTGTGCTGCCTCGGCGTCCTCGCGGCCCGGGCCCTCCCACGAGAGTCGCCCCGTGAGGCCCTCCCGGCTCCCTCCCACCTCGTGACAGGACGACGCGCATGAGCGACCCGAGCACCGAGCGGCGCCCGCGCCTGCACCTGCCCACCGACGACCGGTGGCCGGACCGCTTCGCGGGCACGATGTTCCTCTTCGGCACGCTGGTCGTCGTCGTCTCGCTGGTGCCGCCGTGGCACCGCTACTTCGAGCGCTCGACCGATCCGCTCTCCCTGCTGACGATCCCGGTCGTCCCGAGCCTGGGGTACGCCGCGCTGCTCCTGGTCACCGGCGTCGCGCTGCGCCGCCGGCTCCTCGCGGCGTGGTGGGTGGTGCTGCTGTGGTGGCTGGGTCTGCCTCAGGTCGGTCGGGTCCTCTCGATCCTCGAGGGGAAGGACGTGGCGCTCTCGGCCGGCGGTCTGGTGCTCGTCGCCGCGGTGATGGTCCTGGCGGTTCGCGTGCGGCAGCAGTTCGTGGCCCGTCGCGCGCCGGGCAGCGTCTGGACGGCGCTCGCGCTGCTCGTCCTCGGTGGGGTGGCGACCCTGCTGGTGGGGGGCGGCCTCGTCGGCGCCTTCGGCAGCTCCACGAGCTACTCGGCCTCGCTCGACTACGTCCTCGACGCGATCCTGCTCGACCTCGGCCGGATCAGCCCCGAGCCGTCGGCCGCCGCGCCGTGGTGGGTCCGGCTGGTCATCGGAGTGCTCGGCGCCGTCGTGGTGCTCGGTGCCGCGCTCGTCCTGTTCCGGCCCTCTCGCGACACCCGCACCCTCTCGGTCGCCGACGAGGCCCGGGTGCGGGCGCTGCTGCGTGACTTCGGGGACCACGACTCGCTCGGCTACTTCGCGACCCGGCGCGACAAGTCGGTGGTGTGGGACACCGGCGAGCCGGCCACCGCGCGGGCGGGCGTCTCCTACCGCACGGTCGGCTCGGTGAGCCTGGCCAGCGGCAACCCGGTCGGCGACCCGGCGCACTGGCCCGACGCGATCGGCCGGTGGCGCGACCAGGCCCGGGCGAAGGGCTGGTCCCTGGCGGTCATGGGAGCCGGCCACGAAGGTGCGGTGGCCTACGCCGACGCCGGCCTCTCGCTGCTCGACCTCGGCGACGAGGCGATCGTCGACATGGGCGACTTCTCGCTCAACGGGCCGGGGATGAAGTCGGTGCGCCAGTCCGTCTCCCGCCTCCACCGCCGCGGCTACACCACCCGGGTGGCCCGCCACGCGACGCTGGGCGAGGCCGACTTCGCCGCCCTGGACACCGCCGCCGAGTCGTGGCGGGGGGACGGCGGCGACGAGCGGGGCTTCTCGATGGCGCTCGGCCGGCTCGCGGACCCTCTCGACGGGGCCTGCATGCTGGTGGCGGCGTACGACGCCGAGGGGGGCCTGCGCGGCTTCCTGAGCTTCGTGCCCTGGGGCCACACGGGGCTCTCGCTGGACCTGATGCGCCGTGACCCGACGTCCGACAACGGGCTGGTGGAACTGATGATCGCCAGCCTGGCCGACCAGGCGGCCACGTTCGGGATCGGGCCCGTCTCGCTGAACTTCGCGATGTTCCGCGAGGCCTTCGAGCGTGGGGCCGAGATCGGCGCCGGTCCGGTCGCCCGGCTCTGGCGCCAGGGCCTGCTCGTCGCCAGCCGGACCTGGCAGCTGGAGTCGCTCTACCGCTCGAACGCCAAGTACCTCCCGCGCTGGCAGCCGCGCTACCTGGGCTTCGAGTTCACCTCCGACCTGCCCCGGGTCGGCATGGCGGCCGGCAGCGCCGAGGGGTTCCTCACCGCGCCCTCGATCGCGCTGCTGCGCCGACAGGCCAAGGCCGAGGAGGGGCTGGAGACCGGCGGCCCCGACCACGCCGCGGCGGTGCTGGCCCTCATCCCGCCCGCGCCCGACGTCGTCGCCGAAGCGGTCTCCCCCGACCATCTGCCCGACCAGATGCGGGTCCGTCGCGCCAAGCTGGACCGGATCCGCGCCCGTGGGGTCGACCCGTACCCCGTCACCGCGCCCCGGACCCACACGCTGGCCGAGGTGCGTGGCCTGGTGGCCCCCGACCTCCCACCCGGCACCGAGACCCCGGCGATGGTCAGCGTGGTCGGCCGGGTCCTGCTCAAGCGGGACCTGGGCCGACTGGGCTTCGCCACGCTGCGCGACGGCAGCGGGGACCTGCAGGTGATGGTGGACGCGGAGCACGTGTCGGCCTCCGACCTGGACTTCTGGCGGCACTCGATCGACCTGGGCGACCACGTGGGCGTCACCGGGCGGGTGATCACGACCGAGAAGGGGGAGCTCTCGGTCCGGGCCGAGTCGGTGCTGCTCGCCAGCAAGGCGCTGCGCCCGCTCCCGGACAAGCACCGGGGCCTCACCGACCCCGAGGCCCGGGTCCGGATGCGCTACGTCGACCTGATCGTGCGCCCCGAGTCGCGCACGATCGCCTACCAGCGCGCGGCGGCCGTCCGCAGCGTGCGCGACTCGCTGCAGGCGCGCGGCTTCACCGAGGTCGAGACGCCGGTCCTGCAGACGGTGCACGGGGGTGCCAACGCCCGGCCCTTCGAGACCCACATCAACGCCTACGACCTGGACCTCTACCTGCGGATCGCGACCGAGCTGCACCTCAAGCGGCTGCTGGTCGGCGGGATGGAGAAGGTCTTCGAGGTGGGCCGGCAGTTCCGCAACGAGGGAGCGGACTTCAAGCACAACCCCGAGTTCACCTCGCTGGAGGTCTACGAGACCTACGGCGACTACGACACCATGCGGGTGCTGACCCAGGAGCTGATCCAGGAGGCGGCCATCGCGGTCCACGGCGCGCCGGTCGCCCGCCGGGCGGACGCCGAGGGCCGGGTCGTCGAGTTCGATCTGTCGGGGCAGTGGCCGGTGAAGACCATCTGTCAGGCCGTCTCGGAGGCGCTGGGCGAGGAGGTCACCACCGACACCCCGCTGCCGACCCTGCTCGCCTACGCCGACAAGATCGGCCTCGAGCTGGATCTCGACCCGTCGTGGGGGTTCGTGCTCGAGGAGATCTACGGCGAGCTGTGCGAGAGCCGGACCACCACGCCGGTCTTCTACACCGACTTCCCCAAGGAGAACGCGCCCCTGACCCGCCCCCACCGGCGCCACCCCCGGCTCACCGAGAAGTGGGACCTGGTCATGTTCGGCGCGGAGCAGGGCACGGCGTACTCGGAGCTGATCGACCCCGTGGACCAGCGAGAGCGACTGGTCGCCCAGTCGCTACTGGCGGCCGCGGGCGACGCCGAGGCGATGCAGGTCGACGAGGACTTCCTCCGGGCCCTGGAGTACGGCATGCCGCCGACCGGGGGGATGGGCCTGGGCATCGACCGACTGGTCATGAACCTCACCGGGCTCAGCATCCGCGACACCATCCTCTTCCCACTGGTCCGGCCACAGCGCTGAGCTGGGAGCGGGCTCAGGAGCGCGGGCAGGGCAACGCCAGCTCCGTCTCCTCGGGTCGCCCGCGCAGCAGCGCGCTGCCCTGCCGGCTCCACTGCGCCCCCTCCTCGCCCGCCGCCTCGACGGTGGCCCAGGTGGCGAGCAGCCGTCCGTCGACGCCCTTGGCGAGATCGGTCAGACGGGCGGCGGAGTTCACCGCGTCGCCGATGACGGTGTACTCGAAGCGCTCGCGGTGTCCGACGTTGCCGGCGACGACCTCCCCCGTCGCGACGCCGATCCCGGCCCCGATCTCCGGCACCTCGGCCGCCAGCCGCGCCGCCATTGCGCGCGCCGAGGCCAGTGCGGCGCCGGCGTGGTCGTCCAGCTCGACCGGCGCGCCGAAGATCGCGAGCACCGCGTCGCCGATGAACTTGTTGACGAGCCCGCCGTGGCGGTCGACCTCGTCCACGACGACGGCGAAGAAGCGGTTGAGCACCTGCACGACCTCGGCCGGTGAGTGCTCGGTGGCGTACGTCGTGGAGCCGACCAGGTCGACGAAGACCACGGTCACCGTCCGGGTCTCGCCGCCCAGCTCGACCTCGGCTTTCGCCGCGGCGTCCGCCACCACGCGACCGACGTGTCTGCCGAACATGTCGCGCAGGTGCTCGCGCTCGCGCAGTCCGTGGACCATCTCGTTGAAGCCCGCCTGCAGCAGCCCGAGCTCGGTGCCGTCGTAGACCGGCACTTCGCGGTCGAGGTCACCGCGCTCGACGTCGAGCAGGGCGTCGCGCACGGACAGGATCGGGGCGACGACCGAGCGCGCGTTGAGCACCGTGAGGAAGAACCCGAAGACCAGGATGACGCCGGCCAGCACGAGCGCCGTCACCGCCAGGCGGGTCAACGACGTGACGTCGTCGGTGAGCGCAACCACGGCGGCGACGACCAGGCCCACCACCGGTGCGCCGGTGCCGAGCCACCAGAAGAGCACCATCCGGCCGCCGACCCCCGCGCCCCGGGGGCGGCGCCTGCTGAGCGACGCACCGGCGAGGGCCCGGGCGGCCAGGGGGCGCAAGGTGAACTCCGTCAGCAGGTAGGCCACCCCGCAGGACACCAGCCCCGCGATGCCCACGGTCAGCCCGGTGCTCAGCGCCCTACTGGGCTGAAGCACCAGGGACAGCCCGGTGAACAGCACGGTGGCCACCAACCACATGAGCGCCTGCATCAGCGTCAGCCGCAGCGGCACGCGCAGCGCCTTGCGGCGGTCGTCGTCGTCGGGGGTGCTGTCGGTGGTCGCCCACCGCAGGGCCCGCAGCGTCGTCGCCGTACCGACCGCCGCGCCGACCAGCACCGCCGCCGCGACGTAGACCGGCACGGCGATCGCCAGCGACACCACCGTCGCGCGGGTGGGCTCGGGGGCGGGAACCACGAAGTAGGAGATCACGAACACCAGCGCCGCGCCGACGACGTTGGTGGTGACCAGCAGGGCGGTCAGCAGGACCTGCACCCGGATCCGCAGCGCCCTGGCGGACTGGTCGGCCGCCCCCAGGAGCCGCGAGCCGAACGGGTTGCGCCGGCGGGCGTCGGTGCGGCGCAGCGGCATGGGGCGGAGCCTAGTGCCGCAGCGGGCCGGGATGTCGTGGTCCCGGCAACGCCCACGCATACTGGTCGGCGTCATGTCCGGCCACCCACTGCGCAGCGCCCTGCTCCTCCTGGTGGCGCTGGGTGCCGTGGGCGCCGGGGGGTATGCCGTCCAGCAGTCCCTGTACGCCGGTCGCGAGCCGCTCGACCTGACCCCGGACGCCGTACTCGACGAGGCGCCGCCGCCGGCCACGGCCCCAGCCGCTCCGGCGAGCACGGTGCCGCTGATCGACGCGGCCTGGGTGAGCGCCACGGCGGCCCGTGCCGGGATCCCCGAGCCGGCCGTCCTCGCCTATGCGCGCGGCACCGTCCGCGTCGATCCCGACTGCGGGCTGGGCTGGACGACCCTGGCCGGCATCGGCTGGGTCGAGTCGCAGCACGGCGCCATCGGCGGCCGGCGGCTGCGGGCGGACGGCACCTCCTCCCGCAAGATCCTCGGCCCGGCGCTCGACGGTGACGGCGGGTTCGCCGCGATCCCGGCGACCGCCGAGTCGACGCGGTGGCACGGCGACCCCGACTGGGACCACGCCGTGGGGCCGCTGCAGTTCATCCCGTCGACCTGGGACGACTGGGCCTCCGACGGCGACGGCGACGGCCGGACCGATCCCAACGACATCGACGACGCGGCCTACGCCGCCGCCCGCTACCTGTGCCACGACGACGCCGACCTCACCACCGGCACCGGCTGGGCCCGCGGCGTCTTCTCCTACAACCACGCCCAGGCCTACGTCGACTCCGTCTACGCCGCGGCCACGTCCTACGCCTCCCGCACCAGCTGACCGGTCACAAACTCACGCAAGTCCCCGCTCACCCCTCAGGAACTTTCTGACGGGTCAGCGGGGAATCGGTGCAGGTTGGGACGGGTCGGTCAGGCGGGGACGCGCTCGCCCGCAGCCGTCTCCCGCTCGAGGGCGCGGGCGAGGCGCTCCTGGCGGACGGCCCACACGATGCCGCTGATCCAGAGCACCGCGATGGTCGCGGCGACGAGGACGACCGTGGTGGTGTCGGCGCCGAGGGTCTCCACGATGGTCTTGGAGTTGGTGAGCACGATCAGGCCGCCCGCCGCGACGCCGAGGACGCGGGCGGCGAGCTTCTTGACCAGCCAGGCCGCGATGGGGGCGGCGACGACGCCGCCGGCCAGCAGGGCCAGCGCGTAGGACCAGGGGATGTCCTCGGAGGCCAGCGCGAACAGGAAGCCCAGCGATCCGCCCACGGCCACCACGAACTCCGAGGTGTCGATCGAGCCGACCACCTTGCGCGGCTCGAGCCGGCCGGAGGAGAGCAACGTCGTGGTCCCGACGGGTCCCCAGCCGCCGCCGCCGATGGCGTCCAGCGCGCCGCCGACCAGGCCCATGGGGGCCAGCATGCGGGCCGACGGCCGGCTCTTGAACGTGGGTCGTCGGCCGCCGAGCACCAGGAAGCGCCAGATGACGTAGAGACCCAGGCAGAGCAGGATCCCGGCGACCCACGGCTTCGCGGCGTCGCCGTCGAGGTTGGACAGGAGCGTCGCTCCGGCGAAGGCGCCGACGAAGCCGGGCACGGCCAGGATCGACACGGTGCGCCAGTCGACGTTGCCGAGCTTGTGGTGCGAGAAGCCGGAGACCAGGGAGGTCCCGATCTCCGAGAAGTGGACGGCGGCGGAGGCGGAGGCCGGAGCGAGGCCCGCCGCGAGCAGCAGCGTCGAGGAGGTGACGCCGTAGGCCATCCCCAGCGAGCCGTCGATGAGCTGGGCCAGGAGTCCGACGAACCCGAGGACGATGAGCTTGCGCATGCGGTGCACCTTCCGGCTGTTCGGACCCTGCACCTGGCCCGACGTAGTCGACTGTGATTCAGTAATGGACTGAATTACTAGAGATTATGCAGTGACGCGACTGGATCGTCCAGTCGTCGGCGCGTCGCCGCGCCGGGGGGACGCCGAGTACGTCGAGCACGCCTACGACACCTTCCGGGACCGCGACGCGGGATGACCCTGCGCTGGGCCGAGGTCGCCGAGGCTCACGGCACCCTGTCGGAGCAGGGCCGCGCGTACGTCGCGACGTACGGCTGATCCCGGACACGACGCGAATCGGGGCATCCCGGACGCCGCGTTGACCTCGTCTGGGATGCTCAGGGGATGAGAACGGCGGCGAAGCGGATCGGGCTGGAGACAGTCGGCTGGGTGTTGGTCGTGGCCGGCATCGCGGCGCTGGTGCTGCCGGGCCCCGGCCTGCTCATGGTCTTCGGCGGTCTGGCGATCCTCTCCCAGCAGTACGAGTGGGCCGAGCGGCGCCTCGCACCGATCAAGTTCCGCGCGCTCAAGGGCGCCGCGGAGAGCGTCGAGACCCTCCCCCGGATCGTCATCTCCATCATCGGCGTCCTGGTCCTGCTCGCCGCCGGCGGGCTGTGGATCCTCAGCCCACCCTCCCCCGGGTGGTGGCCGCTGGGCGACCGCTGGTGGCTGCCGGGCGGCTGGGCCACCGCGGTCACCCAGATCGTGTCGGCGTTCATCGCGCTGGGGCTGATCGTCTACAGCTACCGCCGCTTCCACGGCGATCCCGACGCCGTCGCCCGGCTCGAGGAGGACCGGGAGCGAGCCGATGCCGACGCCCGGTGGAGCGACGACTGACCCGGCTACCAGGGCGCTGGGACAATAGGGGTCATGACCAAGCTCAGGCTGCCGCCGGGCGTGCGTGCCATCGACCGGCTGATGAAGGCGAACAAGAACTTCTCGATCGAGCGCATGGACGAGCGCGCGCTGGAGCGCGCTCAGACGACGGTCATCCCCGACGCCGGCCTCGGTGCGATCCTCGCCGGCCTGGTCATCGGGCGAGCGCGGGCGGGCGTCACGATCGCCACCAGCTCGTTCCCGGCCGAGCACGGTGAGGTTCCCCTGCGGGTCTACACCCCCGACGCCTCCGGCGGTCCCCGCCCGGTGGTGGTGAACTTCCACGGTGGCGGGTTCGCGCTCGGCAGCTCGCGGCAGGGCGACTGGATCTGCTCGACCGTCGCCGCCGACCTGGACGCCGTCGTCGTGTCCGTCGACTACCGGCTCGCGCCCACCCACCGCTTCCCGGCCGCTGTGGAGGACTGCTACGACGCCCTGGTGTGGACCGCCGCGCACGCCGACGAGCTGGGCGGCGACCCCGAGCGGATCGGGCTCATGGGCGACAGCGCCGGCGGGAACCTGGCCGCCGTCGTGGCGATCATGGCCCGCGACGAGGGCGGGCCGCGGGTCCTGCACCAGAGCCTGATCTACCCCGCGACGGACCTGACCGAAGGGCTGCGCGAGCACGAGTCGTACCTCGCCAACACGCGCGGGATCGTCCTGAGCAACGCCGACCTGGAGATCTTTCGCGCGTTCTACCTCACCGAGGACGACGACCCCTCCGACTGGCGCCTCTCGCCGCTGCACTCCAAGGACCTCTCCGGCCTGCCGCCGGCCGTCGTGGTGGTCGCGGGGCTGGACCCGCTGCACGACGCCGGAGTCCGCTACGCCGAGGCGCTCGTGGCGGCCGGGGTGCACGCCCGGGTGGAGGACTTCCACGTGATGCCGCACGGCTTCCTCGGCTTCCCGTACTTCAGCCGCGGTGCGAAGCCGGCCATGGCCGCGATCGTCGCCTCCCAGCGGGAGGCGCTGGCGCGGTGACCCTCAGCCCGTAGCGCCGAACTGCTCCACGCGGATCGTGTCGGCGCGCACCCCGACCTCGCCGAGCAGCCGGGTGGCGAAGGACGCGAAGCCGACCGAACCGCAGACGTAGGCCCGCTCCACGCCCTCGGCGAGGGGCGCGACCTCCTCGGGGTACGGCGGAGCGGCCACCCGGTCCCCGAGGTTCTCGCGGGTGAGCGCGACGAACGCGCCGGCCTCCAGCAGCTCGGCAGCGTAGGGGAGCTCGGCCAGGGTGCGCCCCACGGCGACCACCCGGAGCCGGTCGGCGAGCTGGTGGGTCCGCGCATGGCGCAGCATCGAGACGACCGGCACCACGCCGGTGCCGCCGACGACGCACAACGCGGTCGCCTCGCCGGCCCACGTGAACCAGCCGCCGATCGGGCCGCGCAGCTCGAAGACGTCGCCCACCTCCGCCACGTCGTGCAGGTGCCCGGAGACCTCGCCGCCGGGCAGGCACTCGACCATCAGCTCCAGGAGCGGGTCGCCGGGCGCGGACGCCACCGAGTACGAGCGCTGCGCGGTGTAGCCGTCGGCGGCCCGCAGCCGCAGCACGTAGTGCTGGCCGGGGAGGTGGTCGATCCGGTCCGCGACCTCCAGGCGCAGTCGGACCAGCCGGTCGCCGATCCGCTCCAGCTCGACGACCGCGCCCGTCGTCCAGTGGCCCACCGGCGCGGGGCCGGTGGGCAGGGGAGCGGTGCTCACGGGTCGCCCTGGTAGCGCTGCTCCAGCCACGGGTCGCCGCGGTCGTGGTAGCCGTTCTGCTCCCAGAAGCCCGGCCGGTCGCGGGTCATCAGCTCCAGCCGGTCGACCCACTTGGCGGACTTCCAGAAGTACAGGTGCGGCACCAGCAGGCGCACCGGCCCGCCGTGCTCCGCGGCCAGCGGGCGACCGTCGTACTCCCAGACCAGCCAGGCCCTCCCGCCCGTGACGTCGGCCAAGGGGAGATTGGTCGTGTAGCCCGTCGAGGAGTGCGCCATGACGTAGCCCGCCTCCGGGCGCGGCCCGGCCAGCTCGAGGAGGGTGTCGACGCTGAGGCCGGTGAACGTCGTGTCCAGCATCGACCACGTGGTCACGCAGTGGATGTCGCCGACGTACGACGAGCCCGGCAGCGCGTGCGCCTCGCGCCAGCTCCACGTATGGGGGCGCTCGACGGCGCCGTCGACGGTGATCGCCCAGTCCTCCGGCGAGATCTGCGGCTGGGCCTCTGCGGTGAGCACCGGCCAGTCGCGCCCGGTGTCGTACTGACCGGGCGGCAAGCGCTCCGGTCGGCCTCGCCGGTTGCCGCCTCCGAAGCCGCGTGTCACTGGCATGGGCCCAGACTGCCAGGTCCCGGCAGCTGCGGTGGGATCAGTCGGGGATGGCGGCGGAGGTGCCGGTGCGGAACAGCGTGGAGATGTAGAGGACGACCGGGGTCGTGCCGCGGTTGGCGGCGTGGTGGGTCATGTTCGGCTGCTCGACGATCCACTGGCCGGCGCGCAGGCGCGCGGTCTGGCCGGCCGCGATCCGCCGTACGACCCGGGGGTCGTCGGACGGCCCGGTGCGGACGGCGGTGGACGAGGTCTCGACCGTGTAGGTCAGGACCCCGGACTCGACGTAGGAGATCTGGGTGCCGGGGTGGTGGTGGCTGGCGAGCTCGGCGCCCGGCATCACGGTGACCCGATTGAGCCCCAGGGTGCGGTCGGCCGAGCCGCGCGGTGCGCGGTCCTCGGCGAGCAGCTCGCGCACGACGACGACCGGGGCGGCGGCCCGGTCTGCTGGGTCGGTCCGGTCCGCCTGGTCGGCGGAGGCGCTCCAGCCGACACCCACCCCGGAGGCGACGAGAGCTACGGCGGCGGCGGGGACGAGCAGGGTCCTGGTGAGGGTCATGCGTCGCAACCTAGCGCCGTACGGCGCTCGGTCGTGGCGCTTCACACGGATCGCTCAGGCGCGCAGGCCCGCCTCGATCTCGGCGAGCGCGGTGGGAAGGCCGATGGCGGGGTGCCAGCCCCAGGCGCGGGCGCGCTCGGCGGAGATGTGCCCGGTCCACGCAGGGCGGTCGTCCCACACCGGCTCGACGCCGACGGCGCGGGCGACGGTCTCGAAGTACTCGCGCTGCTGCGCGGGTTCGGCGGCGACGTTGACGGCGGTGAAGCCGCCCGGGACGGGTCCGGCCTGCGGGTCGTCCGCGGTGGCCACCGCGCCGGTGGCCAGGTCGGCGGCGAAGGCGGCGAGGTCGTCGACGTGCACCCACGACAGGGTCGCCTCGGGCACGGTGTGGCGCGCCCGCTCATCGCTGCGGATCGCCGCCGGGCGCTTGGTGTTCCAGGTCGAGGTCTCGCCGGCGCCGAACACCTGCGGAGGCCGCAGCACCACCCGCGTGATGCCCTCGATCCCGGCGAGGGCGGCGTCGGCGTCGCGCTTGGTGAGCGGGTACGCAGCCGCGGTGTCCGGGACCAGCGGCGCGGACTCGTCGACGACGAAGTCGCCGGGCTCGCGGTCGTAGACGGCGGCGGTGGAGACGTGCACGAACCTCTCGACCCCAGCGTCGGCGGCGACCCGCGCGAGCGTCGCGGTCCCCTCGACCCCGATGCGTCGCTGGGTCTCCAGGTCGCTGCCCATGGGGTGCACGGTGGAGACGACCGCGGCCGCGCCCTCGACGACCGAGGCCGCGAAGGCCGGCTCGTCGAACTCGCCGACCCACTCCTCCACCCCGACCCGCTCCGGCGCCGCACCCGCGCGCCGTACGACGGCCCGGACGGTGGCACCGCGCTCGACGAGGGCCGCGACGACGCGGGACCCGACCAGGCCGTTGGCGCCGGTGACGACGATGGGCGCGCTGCTGGGTGTGGTCATTCTCCCACCTTGACAGGACGGTGGCTGGCCGCGCCGCGCTCGTCTCAGTGGCTAGTAGGAGCCATGTCAGCGCCGCTTGCGCAGGGTGACCGACGTCGTCACGGAGCGGGCGGCGCCGCCGTTGGGGCGGTAGGTGACCTTGACCCGGACGGTGACGCGTCCCTTGCGCAGCAGGGTGCGGCGAGCCGCGCCTCGCGCGACGACGGGCAGGGAGAGCGTGCGGGCTCTCGCGGAGTCCAGGGAGACCGGCGCGACGCCGCGGCCGGCGAGGGTCGTCGTACCCACGCCGGGGACGGTGGCCGGGAGCACGGCGGTACCCGCAGCACGGTTGCCCTTGGCGGCGCCCAGGCGCAGCGTGTTGGGCGGCGCACGGAGCCCGAACCGGACGTCGTCGATCGCCTCGTTGGCGGCGGATCCGTTGGCCATGATCTGGACGTGGTCGATGAGCCGGTCCGCGGTGATCCCCACGAACCGCATCGCGCTCAGCACCGGGCAGTCGACGGTCAGCTGCGTCGCCGCGCTGAGGTCGACGTAGCTCACCGTGAGGACACAGGTCCCGCCCGCGAGGGTGCCGAGCCGGAACCCCACGGTGTCCACCGGGCTGGTGAAGTCGAGAACCAGCTCGTCGTCGGTGGCGTTGGCCAGCACGGCCGTCGAGGAGAGGCTCTGGTAGCCCGCCGCCCCGAGGGCCATGGTGAAGGTGGCGCCATCGCCGTCGACAACGCGGTAGCGCACCCCGGGGGTGAGCGTCCCGGCCGCGTAGCACTGGTCCGTGGTCGCCGCGGAGAGGACGTCGCTGCCGCAGTCCTTGACCCCGGAGGCGACCTTGGAGCCCTCGAAGTCCTCGCGCGCCAGGGTCGGATAGGCCAGCAGGAAGGTGTGCTCCGCGGCGGCGATGCTCGCCGTCCCCGCGCGGGCCGGCGCGGCGGGCGCGGCCAGCGCCGTACCGACGGCGAGCAGCACGGCGAGGCCGGGTCGGGTGAGGCGGGATCGGGGCATGGCGCTCTCCTGGGCCGGGTCCCGCTGCCCTGAGGGTGGCCTCGGGTCGTCATCACGCTGCCACCCGCGGGCGCCGTGCGCCATGGCCCCGATGGGTCATCCGGGTCTCCATCCACCCGCCGCCCCACCCCCGTCGGCGCTCCGCACTAGGGTCGGCGACGATGACGCTCCACCTGCACCGCGCGCCGCGCACCGACGAGCTCGCCGACGCGCTCGGCGGGCTGCTGGCCGACCCGCTGGCCGACCCGTTCGCGCAGGAGGTCGTGGTGGTGCCGGCGAAGGGCGTGGAGCGGTGGCTGACACAGCGCCTCAGCCACCGCCTCGGGGCGGGGCCCCGCGGCGGTGACGGCGTCTGCGCCGGGGTGCGGTTCCTCAACCCGCGCTCGCTGGTGAGCATGCTGCTCGACCGCGAGCGTGACGACCTGTGGGACCCCGACCGCCTGGTCTGGCCGCTGCTGGCCACCATCGACGACAGCCTCGACCAGCCCTGGTGCGCCACCCTCGCCGCCCACCTCGGCCACGGCCTCGACGGCGACGAGGGGATCCTGCGCCGCAACCGCCGCTACTCGGTCGCCCGCCGACTCGCCGGACTCTTCGCGTCGTACGCCGTCCAGCGACCCACGCTCGTCACCGACTGGCGCGAGGGCCGCGACGCCGACGGCGCGGGCGGCCCGCTGGCCCCCGACCTGGTCTGGCAGGCGCACCTGTGGCGCGCGTTGCTCGAGCGCACCGGGGTCGAGCCGCCCGACGTCCGCCACGCGCGGGCGCTCGACCTGCTGCGCGCCGGCGGCGACGGGCTTGACCTCCCGGACCGGCTGAGCCTCTTCGGCCACACCCGGCTGCCGGTGAGCGAGGTCGCGCTGCTCGGCGCGCTGGGCGAGCACCGCGACGTCCACCTCTGGCTGCCCCAGCCCTCGCCCGTGCTGTGGGACGCGCTCGCGGGGGTGGGCGCGGTGACCGCGCGCGACGACGACACCTCGGCCGAGCTCGTGGGCCACCCGCTGCTGGCCTCGCTGGGCCGCGACACCCGCGAGCTGCGTCGCACGCTCGCCGAGGTCGACACCGACGACCACCCGATCGCCACGAGCGCGCCGGCGCCGACCACGCTGCTCGGCCACCTGCAGCACGACCTGCGCGCCAACCACGCGCCCACGCCCGAGGAGCGCGCGCGACGCATCCACGACCCCGCCGACCGCAGCCTGCAGGTGCACTCCTGCCACGGTGCGGCGCGCCAGGTCGACGTGCTGCGCGAGGTGCTGGTCGGGCTGCTCGCCGACGACCCGACCCTCGAGCCGCGCGACATCCTCGTGATGTGCCCCGACATCGAGACCTACGCGCCGCTGATCTCGGCCGGGTTCGGGCTGGCCGACGTGGTGGACGACGGGGAGGGCGGCGGACACCCGGCCCACCGGCTCCGGGTCAGGCTGGCCGACCGCGCGCTGACCAGCACCAACCCGCTCCTGGCCGTCGCCGCCACCCTGGTGGACCTGGCCGACGGCCGGGTGCGCGCCTCGGAGGTGCTCGACCTGGCCAGCACCCCGGCGGTGCGGGTGCGGTTCGGGTTCAGCGACGACGACCTCGACCGGATCACTCGCTGGGTGGGCCAGGCCGGCATCCGCTGGGGCCTCGACGCCGAGCAGCGCGGACGCTTCGCCATGCAGGGCTTCGCCCACAACACCTGGCGCGCTGGGCTCGACCGGGTGCTGCTCGGTGTCGCGATGAGCGGTGACGACCACCGTCACCTCGGGCGCGGCCTGCCCGTCGACGACGTCGGCAGCGGCGACATCGACCTCGTCGGCCGACTCACCGAGATGGTCGACCGGCTCGCGGCCTGCGTCACGCAGCTCGGGCGGGCCACGGACGTCGACACCTGGATGCGGGTGCTCGCCGACGGCGTACGCGGGCTCACCGAGGTCGCCGCCGACGACGGCTGGCAGGTGCCGCAGCTCGAGCGGGAGCTGGCCCGCGCCGCCGCGTCCAGCGACGAGGGGCGCGCCGTTGCGCTGCGCCTGGCCGACGTGCGCGCGCTGCTGCAGTCGCGCCTGGGCGGGCGCCCCACGCGCGCCAACTTCCGCACCGGCACGCTCACCGTGTGCACGATGGTGCCGATGCGCTCGGTGCCCCACCGGGTCGTCTGCCTGGTCGGGCTCGACGATGGCGTCTTCCCGCGGGTCACCGTCGACGACGGCGACGACGCCCTGGCCCGTCGCCCGCTCACCGGCGAGCGCGACGCGCGCAGCGAGGACCGCCAACTGCTGCTCGACGCGCTGCTCGCCGCCACCGAGACCGTCGTCATCACCTACTCCGGCGCCAACGAGCACTCCGGCGCCGAGCGCCCGCCCGCCGTCCCCCTCGGCGAGATCCTCGACGCCGCCGACCGCACGACGTCCGCGCCCGTGCGCGACCGGATCCACAGCGTCCACCCGCTGCAGCCCTACGACCCGCGCAACCTGCAGCCCGGGCGCCTGGCCGTCGGCGACGACGCCCGTCCGTTCAGTTTCGACCGGGCCGCCCTGGGCGGTGCCCGGGCGCTGGTCACCGAGCGCCGGCCGGTGCCGCCGCTGCTCGACGCCCCCCTGGCCGAGCGGCCGGCCGAGGACGTGTCGTTGGCCGATCTCAAGGCGTTCTTCACCCATCCCGTGCGGTCCTTCCTGCGCCAGCGCCTGGAGATCTCGACGCCTCTGGAGCCCGACGAGCTGAGCGACGCGATCCCGGTCGAGCTCGACAACCTCGAGCTCTGGCAGGTCGGCGACCACCTCCTGCGCGAGGTGCTGGCCGGCCAGGACCCGACCGCCGTCATGACCGCCGAGCAGCTCCGCGGCACCCTCCCGCCCGGCGTGCTCGGCTCGGGCGAGCTCCGGAAGGTCGTCGAGGAGTCCCAGCGGCTGTTCACCCGCACCGCCGACCTGCGCGCCGGCACGCCCCGGTCCGTCGACGTCGACGTCGAGCTCGGCGGCGACCGGCGGCTGTCCGGCACGGTGTCGGGCGTCTACGGCGCCAAGCTGGTCTCCCTGGGCTACTCCCGCCTCAAGCCCCGCCAGCGACTGCTCTCCTGGATCGACCTGCTGGCGCTGAGCGCCTCGCGCCCCGACGAGAGCTACACCGCCCACGCCGTCGGCCGCGAGCGGGCCGGGCCGCGCCGGGCCCTCGCCGGACCGCTCGACCACCGCGCCGCCGAGCACCTGCGCACCCTCGTCGCGCTGCGCGACCTCGGCCTGCGCTCCCCGCTGCCGCTGCCCATCGCCACCGGCGCCGCCTGGGCCGAGGGTCGGGCCCGTCAGCTGCAGGGCGACGACGTCGCGCCGGAGTCGCTGGCTCGCAAGGCGTGGGAGACCGACCCCCACCACACCTTCGGCATCGAGGGCGAGGACGCCGACCCGCACCACGTGCGCACCTACGGCCGCGACGCGACGCTCGAGGTGCTGCTCGAGGCCGGCCTGGCGACGTACGCCTGGCAGGTCTGGGAGCCGCTCCTCACCGGTGGCGAGAGGGTGGGTCCGCTATGACCGAGCAGCTGCCGCCGTTCCACATCACCGCCGACCTGCCGCAGGTCGGCACCACGCTGCTCGAGGCCAGCGCCGGCACCGGCAAGACCTGGACGATCGGCGCCCTGGTCACCCGGTACGTCGCCGAGGGCGTCGCCGGGCTGGACGAGATGCTCGTGGTGACGTTCGGTCGCGCCGCCAGCCAGGAGCTGCGCGAGCGGGTGCGCGCCCAGCTCGTCGAGGCCGAGCTGGCCCTCGACGGCGACCCCGCGGTCGACCCGTCGGTCTCCGACCTGCTCCGGCTGATCCTGGACTGCGACGACGCCGAGCGCGCCCGGCGCCACCAGCGCGTCGTCGACGCCCTGGTCGGCTTCGACGCCGCGACCATCGCCACCACCCACCAGTTCTGCTCGATGGTGCTGAGCTCGCTCGGCGTCGCCGGCGACACCGACGCCCGCGCCCGCCTGGTGGAGGACCTCGACGACCTGGTGTCCGAGGTCGTCGACGACCTGTACCTGCGGGCCTTCGCGTTCTCCGAGGACCGTCCGGCCTTCAGCCACACCGAGGCGATGGCGATCGCGCGAGCGGTCGTGCGGGACCCGCAGGCCCACCTCGAGCCGGCCGCCGACGACCGCGCCACGCCGGCCGGTCGCCGCGTCTCGTTCGCGCTCAAGGTGCGTGAGGAGCTTGAGGTGCGCAAGCGGCGGCTCGGCATCCTCTCCTACGACGACCTGCTCGAGCAGCTCGCCCAGGCGCTCGAGCCGGCCGACTCGCCTGCCCGCGTGCGCATGCGGGAGCGCTGGCGGGTCGTGCTGGTCGACGAGTTCCAGGACACCGACCCGGTCCAGTGGCAGGTCCTCGACCGCGCGTTCACCGGCGTCGCCACAATGGTGCTGATCGGCGACCCGAAGCAGGCGATCTACGCGTTCCGCGGCGGCGATGTCACGACCTATCTCGCCGCGGCCGCGACCGCCACCACGCGGCAGACGCTCGGGGTCAACCGCCGCACCGACGCCGGTCTGCTGACCGCCTCGCAGCGGCTGCTGCTCGGGGCCGAGCTCGGCGACGACCGGATCGTGGTGCGCCCGGTCGAGGCCCACTACGACGAGAGCCGGTTGACCGGCGCGCCGTCGTCCTCCCCGTTCCGGCTGCGCGTCGTACGGCGTGACACGTTCGGACGCGGAGCCAACGCCACGCTCGCGGTCGCCGACGTCCGGCCGCACATCGCCCGCGACCTGGCCCTCGACGTACGCCGCCTGCTCGCCGCCGGAGCCACCTTCGCCGGCCGCCCGCTCGAGCCCGCGGACGTCGCGGTCATCTGCTACCGCCACGCCGACCTGGCCGAGTCCCAGCGGGCGCTGCACGCGGTCGGCGTCCCAGCCGTGATCGCCGGTGGCGGCAGCGTCTTCGCGACGCCGGCCGCCGTGGAGTGGCTGACCCTCCTGGAGGCGCTCGAGCAGCCGCACCGCTCGCCTCGGGTGCGCGCCGCCGCGCTCACCTGCTTCCTGGGCCGCACCGCCGCCGAGCTCGACCAGGGCGGCGACGCCCTCACCGACGAGCTCAGCGAGATCCTGCGCGGCTGGGTGGAGCTGGTCCCGCGCCGTGGCATCGCCGCGGTCATGGAGGCCGCCTCCGCCGGGGGGCTGCCCGCACGCGTGCTCGCCGAGGTCGGCGGCGAGCGACGGCTCACCGACCTGCGCCACCTCGGCGAGGCCCTGCACGAGGTCGCCACCACCGAGCGCCTCGGTGTGGTCTCGTTGCTCGCCTGGCTCCGGGCGCGGGTGGCCGAGGGCCGCGGGGGTCGGGGCCAGGAGCGCACCCGCCGCCTGGACTCCGATGCCGCGGCCGTGCAGCTGGTGACGATCCACGCGAGCAAGGGCCTGGAGTACCCCGTCGTCTACCTGCCCTCCCTGGCCGACCGGTTCGTGCCCAAGCCAACCCGGCCGCTGTTCCACGACCCCGACGGCCGGCGCTGCCTGGACGTCGGGGCCGGCGGCTCCGGGTGGACCGAGCACGTGCGTCGCTGGGCCGACGAGGAGGCCGGCGAGTGGCTCCGGCTGCTCTACGTCGCCCTCACCCGCGCGCAGTCGCAGGTCGTGTGCTGGTGGGCGCCGACCAAGAACGCCGCCGCGTCGCCGCTGCACCGACTGCTGATGCGCGACCCGGGAGCCGACCTCGGAGCCGGGCTGGTGCCGGAGACGCCGCCGGTGCCGTCTGACGAGGCCGTCGTCGGGCTGTTCTCGGCGTGGCGGGACCGCGGTGGGCCGGTGCCGGAGGCCGCCCTCCACGCCGATCCCGGACCCGACCCGGTGCTGCCGGCCGTCGGCGACCTGGCCGTGCGCACGTTCGACCGCGAGGTCGACACCGAGTGGCGGCGCACGTCGTACTCCGCGCTGAGCAACGTCGAGGCGGCGCCGGCGGCGGGCGTGGCCAGCGAGCCCGAGGTGGAGGCCAAGGACGACGAGGACGTCGAGGCCCTCCCGGAGGCCGCCGCGGGGGCGGGTGGCGGGGTGCCGTCGCCGATGGCGGGCCTGCCGGTCGGTGCGACGTTCGGCTCGTTGGTGCACGGCGTGCTGGAGCACCTCGACCCCGACGCGCCGGACCTGCGCGCGGAGATCCTCGAGCACCTCGACGAGCAGCTCGTCTGGTGGCCGGTCGAGCTGGACCGTGACGAGCTCGCCGACGCCCTCGTCGCGGTGTGCGACTCGCCGCTCGGGTCCCTGGCCGGAGGCACGACGCTGCGGCGCATCCCGCTGCGCGACCGGCTGCGCGAGCTCGACTTCGAGCTGCCGCTGTCGGGGGGCGACCTCGCGGCGGAGGGCGAGCGGGGGGCCCGACTCGCCGACCTCGCCCCGCTGCTGGTGCGCCACCTGCCCGAGGGCGACCCGGTGCGCGGCTACGCCGACGCGCTCGAGGTCCCGGCGCTGGGCGAGCAGTCGTTGCGCGGCTACCTGACGGGCTCCGTCGACGTCGTACTCCGGCTCGGCGACGCCGAGGACCCGCGCTACCTGATCGTCGACTACAAGACCAACTGGCTGGGCCCGCGCGACCTCCCGCTGACCGCCCACTCCTACCGGCCGGAGGCGCTCGACGCCGCCATGGCCCACTCCGACTACCCCTTGCAGGCCCTGCTGTACGCCGCCGTCCTCCACCGCTTCCTGCGCTGGCGACAGCCCGGCTACGACCCGCAGCGCCATCTCGGCGGCGTCCTCTACCTCTACCTGCGCGGCATGTGCGGCCCCGAGACCCCGCTGGTCGACGGGGAGCCGTGCGGGATCTTCAGCTGGCGTCCGCCGGTGGCGCTGGTCGAGGAGCTCTCCGACCTGCTCGACGGCGTCGTCGCCCCGGGGGCGAGGCCATGACCGAGCTCTTCGAGCCCGCCCCTTACGACCGGCGCCTCGCGCTCGCCGCGGCCGGGCTGGTGGCCTCCTTCAACGTGGCCGGCGTCCTGGAGGCAGGCGACGTGCACGTCGCGCTGCGCGTCGGCGACCTCGGCGGCGAGTCCGACGAGCGGGTGCTGCTCGCGGTCGCCCTGGCCGTGCGCGCCGTGCGATCCGGGTCCGTCTGCGTTGACCTCACCACCGTCGCCGCCTTGGCCCCCGAGCTCCCCTGGCCGACGGCCCAGGACTGGACGGCGGCGGTGGCCGCCTCGCCGTTGGTGGCGGCCGGTGCGATCCGGATCGAGGACGCGCTGGTCTACCTCGACCGCTACCACCGCCTGGAGACCCAGGTCGGCGAGGACCTGCTCGCCCGCGTCGCCGCGAGCGCGCCGCTGGTGGCGCAGGAGGCCCTGGCGTCCGCGCTCGCGCGCGTCCGGGGCGAGCACCTCAGCGCTGCCCAGGAGGCCGCGTCCGTGGCCGCGGTCCGGCAGTGGACGACCGTCCTCACCGGCGGCCCCGGCACCGGCAAGACCACCACCGTGGCCAGGATGCTGGTGCTCCTCGCCGACCAGGCCGCCGCTCTGGGCGAGCGCTTCTCGGTGGCGCTCGCGGCCCCCACCGGCAAGGCCGCGACCCGCCTCCAGGAGGCGGTGCTCGGCGAGCTCGCCCTGCTGGACCCGAAGGACCGCGAGCGCGTCGGTCGCCCCGAGGCGATGACGCTGCACCGGCTGCTCGGCTGGCGCCCCGACAACGCCACGCGCTTCCGCCACGACCGCGGCAACCGGCTGAAGTACGACGTGGTCGTGGTCGACGAGTGCTCGATGGTCGAGCTCACGATGATGGGCCGGCTGCTGGAGGCGGTGCGTCCGCAGGCCCGGCTGGTCCTGGTGGGCGACCCGCGCCAGCTCACCTCGGTCGGGGCCGGCGCGGTGCTGGCCGACGTGGTCCGAGGCTTCGAGGGCCACCCCGGCTCGCCGGTCGTGTCCCTGACCGAGAACTACCGCTCCACCGAGGACATCAAGGACCTCGCCGAGGCACTGCGCGTGGGCGACGCCGACGAGGTGCTGGCGACCTTGCGCCGTGCGAGCGAGGAGGTGGAGTTCGTCGAGACCGACGAGCCGGCCGAGGCCCTGCGCGCCGATGCGCTCGACGCGGCCCTGGAGATCCGCGCCGCCGCGGAGGCCGGCGACCACGAGCGGGCGCTCGCGGCGCTCGACCGCCACCGTCTGCTGTGCGCCCACCGCGAGGGGCCCTACGGCGTCCGCCACTGGAACCGCACCGTCGAGCGCTGGGTCGCCGAGGAGACCGGGCAGCCGATCTACACCGCCTGGTACGTCGGTCGCCCGGTGCTGGTGACGACCAACGACTACGCGCTGGGCGTCTACAACGGCGAGACCGGCGTGGCGGTGGCGCAGCCCGACGGGCGCCTGCGGGTGTGGGTCGCGGGCTCGGAGTCGGTGCGCGACCTGGCCCCGGGGCGGCTCGAGGCGATCGAGACCATGCACGCGATGACGATCCACAAGAGCCAGGGCAGCCAGGCCGAGCGGGTCACGGTGCTGCTCCCCGAGGCCGGGTCGCGGCTGCTGACGCGCGAGCTCTTCTACACCGCGGTGACCCGGGCCCAGCGGCAGGTGCGGGTGGTCGGCACGGAGGCCGCCGTACGCGCCGCGGTCGAGACGCAGGCCCAGCGCGCCACGGGGCTGCGCCAGCGCCTGCTCGCGGCTCGCTCCGCGGACTGAGAAGCCGAAACGGGACCGCAACACCCGCGGGTTAGGGTCGAGCGGTGCCCTACTTGCTGCGTGTCGAGCTGCCCGACGTCCCGGGGTCGCTGGGGCGCCTCGCGACCGCCGTCGGTGAGGCCGGCGGCGACATCGAGGCGATCGAGATCGTCGAGAAGCGCCACGACGGCATGGCCGTCGACGACGTGCTGCTGGAGATGCAGCCCGGGAGCATGCCCGACTCGATCGTGTCGGCCTGCCACCTGCTCGACGGCGTCAAGGTCGTCTGGATCAGCCGGTACGCCGCCGGCGGCAACCTGTTCCTCGACCTGGAGGCCGTCGAGGACCTCACCGCCCACCCGGCCGAGGCCGTCAACCGACTGGTCGACCTGCTGCCGATGACCTTCCGCTCCGACTGGGGCATCCGGCTGCACCGCGCCAAGGGCATCCTCTACGGCACCGGCGCGGCTCCGGAGGAGCTCGCGTTCGTCGAGATCGAGCGCCCCGGCCGACTGGAGTCCCTCGCCGAGGAGGTCACCCTCTACGCCGCCGCCCGACTCGACGGCAACGAGATCCTGGTCATCGGTCGCCACGGCGGCCCGGAGTACCTCGACTCCGAGATCGCCCGCCTCGGCCACCTCGCCGGCCTGGCCCAGTCCATCGCCCGCGTCGGCTGAGCGCACCTCCGTCACGGGGGCGGCTACAGGGGCGGCGCCAGCAGCCGACGCCGGCACCCGCCCGCCCGCCCGCTGGGCTAGTCCCTAACAAAATCGTCCAGTAAGAGGGCTCTTGTTGACGATTTCGTTAGGGACTACCCGGACGGCCCGGCCTCAGTCCTTGCGCTCCAGCAGGAACACCGGGATCTCGCGGTCGGTCTTCTCCTGGTACTCCGCGTACGGCGGGTACTGCGCGACGCAGCGCTCCCACCATTCGGCCCGCTCCTCGCCCTCGGCGACCCGGGCGACGTAGGTGTGCGGCTCGGGGCCGTCCTGGAGGTCGACCTCGGGGTGGGCCAGGAAGTTGCGGTACCAGGACGGGTGCTCCGGGTCGCCGCCCTTGGACGCGACGGCGGCGTAGACGCCGTCCTTCTCGACCCGCATGACCGGGTTCTTGCGCAACTTGCCGGAGGTCGCTCCCCGAGACGTGATCACCACGATCGGCCACTCCGGCTTGCCCATCAGCGTGTTGGCCTCGCGGCCGCCGCTGGCCTCGTACTTCTCGACCTGGTCGCGCACCCACTCGCTGGGGCTGGGCTCGTACTCGCCTTCAAGTGTCATGCCTCCAGAAGACCACAGCGTCGGCGTCTGTTCCAGCGCCGATACAGTCGCCGGCATGAGTGCCATCGACGGGGTGTCGGAGACCTTCGACCCCGAGGCCTGGGATGCCGTGCCCGGCTTCGAGGACCTGACCGACCTGACCTACCACCGCGCGAAGGCGCACGGCACGGTCCGGGTGGCCTTCGACCGGCCAGACATCCTCAACGCCTTCCGGCCGCACACCGTCGACGAGCTGCTGCGGGTCCTGGAGCACGCGCGCATCAGCAGCGACGTGGGCTGCGTCCTGCTCACGGGCAACGGCCCCGGCGAGCGCCACGGCAAGTGGGCGTTCTGCACCGGGGGCGACCAGCGCATCCGGGGTCGCGCCGGCTACCAGTACACGCGACCGGAGGGAGCGGACGGGAGAGCGGGTGAGACCTCGGACTCTGTCGACAAGGCCAAGCTCGGCAGGCTGCACATCCTCGAGGTGCAGCGCCTGATCCGGTTCATGCCCAAGGTCGTCATCTGCGTCGTACCGGGGTGGACGGCCGGCGGCGGGCACAGCCTGCACGTCGTGTGCGACCTGACGATCGCGAGCAAGGAGGAGGCGCGCTTCAAGCAGACCGACGCCGACGTCGGCTCCTTCGACGGCGGCTTCGGCTCGGCCTACCTCGCCCGCCAGGTCGGCCAGAAGTTCGCTCGCGAGATCTTCTTCCTCGGCCAGGAGTACGACGCCGAGGACGGCGTCCGCATGGGCGCGGTCAACAAGGCCGTGCCCCACGCCGAGCTCGAGGCGACCGCGCTGGAGTGGGGCCGGCTGATCAACGGCAAGTCCCCGACCGCCCAGCGGATGCTCAAGTACTCCTTCAACCTCATCGACGACGGGCTCGTCGGCCAGCAGCTCTTCGCCGGCGAGACCACCCGCCTGGCCTACATGACCGACGAGGCAGCCGAGGGACGAGACCAGTTCCTCGAGAAGCGCGAGCCCGACTGGTCGCCGTTCCCCTGGTACTACTGAGCAGCGCGCTGGGGAGTGGAGTGCGCGGCAGTCGGCTCGTGACCCGGTGGCGCTCCTACCTCACGCGCCGGGGAGCGGTTGTCGCACTCGCGGACCTGTGACCGGCCCTGCTCGCGGTGACCCGCACCGTCAACCGCGTGCCGCGATCTGCTCGCACCACCCGGTGGCCGCGCGTGGTCGCTCCCTTGATCGCCTTGCCGTTGCGCATCCACTGGAACCGGAACGCCGACGGGGCGGGTGACCAACGGCCGACGGTCGCGGTGAGCTTGCGTCCCACCTTGGCGGCACCGGTGATGACGGGGCGCGCCTGGTTGCGGAGAGCGGCGACGGAGACCGCGCTGAGACGGGCCGCGGACCAGTCCGGCTCGGAGCCACCGGGGATCACGAGCCGCTGGGTGGAGCTGCAGTCGTCGACGCCGGCCTTCGCCCAGATGCCGTCGCCTTCTTGCCAGGCGAGCGAGTCGCTGTCGGGGGCCCAGGTCGGGCCGGTGATCCCCGGCCACGGAATCCCGCAGAACAGATCGGGCAGCCCGGGCGGTGGGCCCTGCTTGGCCGAGCCGTTGACGTCGTACCAGACCATGGCGGTGTCCTCGCCGTAGCCGCGGATCGCCGCGAGGTGACGCCCGTCGGGCGAGAGCTCGGTGTCGCCCAGGTCGGTGGGGGGTGAGCTCATCATCCGGTCGTCGAACCAGTACTTCGGAGCAGATCCCACGTCGTGCAGCTGGACCTGCGAGTCCCACCCGCCGGTCTGCAGCGTCCGGGTGTCGGTGACCCAGGACGGGTCCCAGAAGTACGTCGAGTCGCCCGCCGGGTCGAACCCCGTCGACCTGGTGTAGCCGGTGGCCGAGCAGGGAGTCCCACCGGAGCAGGTCTGGGAGAACGTGTAGGCGATGCGGGAGCCGTCCGGGGAGATGGCCAGGTCGATCGGTGTTCCGTCGATGTCGTCCCCAGCACCGGTGGGTAGCGGCCGGGGGTCGATCGTGTTGAGGACCCGGCCGCTCTGGGTCATCCGGACGATCAGCTTGTTGTGCGATGCGACCACGACTCCGGCATCGGACTGGCTGGGCGCGCCGTAGGGGAAGGCGAAGGTGCCGTCGGTGGAGAGCGCCCGGGCGCCGGAGCCGTCGCCGCGTGCGATCCACACGTTGAACTTGTAGATGTAGACCAGCGTCCCGGCTGACGAGGACTGGCGCGCCGCCGTCCCCGCTCCGGACGGGGTCCCGTCGGGCGATGCGGCACTCGCGGCCACGCCGGCGACGCTGGTCGACAGCACCAGTGAGGCGGCCGCGCCGCTCAGCAGCGCCGCGCCGACCCGACGGGTCGATCTCGTGGCGGCTGGTTCGGTCGAGATGTGGGGCATGGTTCCTCCGGTTGCGATGAATGGAGGCCCCAGCCTCGACCGCTCCTCTGCGGCCTCACTGTGACTCCTCTGCGGTCGGTCTCGCCGACCACGCGGGGCCCTCAGCGCGCCGGCAGTTCCATCCACTGCTTCCAGGTGAGGTCTCGTCCGACGTACCGCGGGCGCTCGAGTGGCCAGGACGTGGCCACCCATTGCGGCACAAACGAGTTCAGAGCCGTGTGGACCTCGGTTCCGACACAGGCGTCGATCACCCACCAGGAGATCTCGGCGTCGGCGCCCACCTTCTCCGGGGGGTCGATGTAGACGCAGCCGAGGAGTGCGGTCTCGTCGGCGTCGAAGAGTGCGTAGTTGAACGATTCGTGCGTCTGCATCTCCGCGGCGTGACGGGCGAGGTCCTCCCTGTCCTGCTCGTGGGTCATGGCCGCCGGCGGCCAGCCCCAGGCGGCTCCGTAGATGCTCCAGAGTCGCTCACGGGAGCTCATCACGGCCACCATGTCGAGATCGACGTCCTCTGCGCGGATGGGGCGCAGGTGGTGTCCGGTCGGGATCTCGACGTGGGTGGGGTGGACGAAGTCGGGGGGCAGCCAGGGATTCTCGGGCTTCGTGGGCATGGGGTGGTCCTCTCGTTGCTCGTCGTTCAGGGATGGTGTTCGGTCGGCGGCGACCGGCCGCGAGTCGGCAGTCAGACGCCGACGACGAGGGTCCCGCCAGCCAACCGGTCGTGCCATCCGCGGCGGTGGAGGTGGTCGGAGCTGATGCCGACCGCGATGGTGACCACGGCGGCGAGGGACGCCAAGCCGCCGAGCAGCGATCCGACCAGGGGAATGATGGCGGCCACCCCGAAGGCGACCCAGATGTTGCGGGTCACCGCTGGGACGAGGCCGATGTGGTGACCGTCGTCGGTGGTCACCTTGAGTCCCAGGAACCTCTTGCCCAGCGTCTGCTGAAGGCAGGCCTCCATGAGCGAGAAGTAGGCGAGGAAGGTGGCGGCGTTGACCAGCGCGATGACAGCGGTGGTCAGGTGCCCGGAGGGCGACCCGGCCATGGTCGCGGGCAGGATCGCTGAGGGGATCAGGGCCACGGGCACCAGCACGAGGCCGTCGATGAGGCGTGCAGCGGCACGCCGGCCCGGGGATCCGGCCACGGGATGAGCGACCGGGCCGGGCTCGGGGCTCTTCATCTGGCCGGGGGAGTACGGCGTTGTCATGGCTTCCTTCTCACTGATGGGTCGTCGGGCGTGCCGCTCGCAGGAGCAGTGTCCTGGGCGACCGGGGTTCAGGGAGAGGATCGACACGGTTACTGCGCTCCGGCTGGGTCACGGCTGTAGCTCGACCAAGCAGGCACCGAGAGTCCTGGCGCACGTGCGGCGCGCCTGGCGCGCCGGCCCGGCCGTCAGAAGTGGTAGCGCTCCCGCAGGTCCGAGAGCCAGCTCGTGGCGCGCGACATCCCCCACCGGCTGCACTGCTCGAGCGCGGACTCGGCGTGGGCGGCCGCCTGAGCGGGCCGGCCTGAGCCTGCTGCCGCAAGGGCCAGGAAGGCGTCGACCGGGCCTAGAACCGCGGTGGATCCGGCGGAGGCCACGCCGCCGCTGTACGGCTGCAGCCACTCGTACATGCGCTCGGACAACGGCCGCCGACCCAGGTGCAAGGCGACCTCCGCGCTGACGGCGGCGACAAGCATGCCCATGTAGGTGCCGTCCGGCTCCAAGGCCGGCATCGAGGCATAGTGAGCGTGAGCCGCTTCGTCGAGACCCAGACGGAAGAGGATCAAGACCGCGGTCAGCTCGATCGGGGCCTCCTGGTCGGGGGGCGACTGCGTAACTGCCGCGACGAAGTCCGAAGCCCGTCCTTGCCACATCATGGCCAGCATCTGCGAACCGGCGATGGCGGCGGGCAGGTTCGATCCTGTGATGCGTTCCTGCAGGCCCACCACGCGACGCAAGGACGCGCTCGCCTCGTCGTCGCGACCCGCGAGCAGCTTCAGCGGCACCCGCAACAGCTCGAGGATCGCCACGACCGTCGCGAACTCCTGACGAGTCGCCAGGTCGAGGGCCTGAGCCATCACGACCTGGGCTTCTGTGAGCCGCCCTGCCTCGACCAGGGCGATGGCGTGCAGGGCCCCGCACGTCGCCTCGAAGCGCAGGCTCCCCGCGGCGCGGGCGAGCCCGAGGCCCCGCGAGGCGATGTCGATGCGCCACTGCACGGTCCCGGGCCGCCACCGAGCCGAATAGGCCTGTTGCAGGGCCAGGCACTGCAGCTCGGGGTCCGGCACCTCATCTGCGATGGCAAGGGCCTGCTCGACGTAGGTGTCGAGCTCGTCGTGGGTGGCGATGTAGTAGCTCTCCTGAGCGATCGTGAGGAGCAACCGGCACCGCAGCACGACATCATCGGGATCTGCCAGCGCCAGGCAGCGGTGAAGTGCGTGCACGAGATCCGCGGAGACGGTGCCGTAGCGCTGCACGTGCCAGATCGATCCCTCCGGGAGGCTGGTCGCTGCTCGGGCCGCGAGCTCGGGACGGTCCATCCGCTCCGCCATGGCGATGGCTTCGATGACGGCCGTCGCGGCCTGGTCCCAGTCGGACGAGAGCCGACATGCAGTCGCGCGCCGCTCGAGCAGGTCGAAGCGCTCGAGGTCCGTGCTGGAGGCATCCACGCGCTGCGACGCCAGGGCTTCGGCGAGGAGTCCAGCCTCCTCATGGAAGGCGAACAGCTGGTGTGCGCGACCAGCCGCACTGGCTGTCGAGCGCCAGGCTTGCGCGGCATGGTGAGGGCCCGCAGCGCGCCAGTGTCGCGCCACCTCGCTCCGGGTGAACGCGTCGGCTGCGGTCGAGTCCAGGGACGCAGCGATGCGTGCGTGCCAGCCACCGCGCTCCGAGGGACGCATGGCATCGACGACGGCATCGCGGACCAGCGCGTGAGCGAACGTCCACGTGCCGCCTGTCCGCTCACGCAGGATGCCGGCGAGACGGGCGGGCTCGATGACGGGCAGGAGGTCGCTGGACGAGTCGGTCGCCAGCGCGAGGGCCCCCACAGTGAACTCGCGGCCCAGCAAGGCCGCGACCTGGACGAGCCGAGCCGTGTCGTCGGGCAGCGCCTGGAGCCTGCGGTGCACCAGCCCGGCCAGAGAGGCAGGGAGGTGGGATCCTTGCTGGCCGGCTGCTCGCAGCAGCTCGGAGACGAACAGGGGGTTTCCACCCGAACGCTCCTGGATCTCTTTCAGCTCGTCATCGGACAAGACGGGGTCCGTCAGGTGGTCGGCAAGTTGCCGGACGTCCATGGAGGTCAGGCCCTGCAGGTGCACCCAGGTGCCTCCGCATCTGGTCACGGTGGTCGACAACGCTGCGGCAGCCGCCGTCTCGTCTTCGCTGCGGCGGGTGATCACGACCATCAGAGGCAGGTCCAGGGCGTGCTCGACGAGGTGGCGCACCACCCGAAGCGTTGACGGATCCGACCAGTGGGCGTCCTCGACTACCAGCAGCAGCGGCCGTGCGCGTGCCACGTGGCGCACGAAGGTCGCAAGCTGGTCGTCGAGGGCGAACTGTCCGGCGCCGGCGGCCTCGTCACCCTCGACCTCGACGTCCTGGGCGATGGTCGGCACGGCGATGCCCGTCGCCTCAGAGAGCTCTCCCAGGGTCCGCAGGAGTGCCCACAGGGGAGGAGCACTGTCGCTTTCGACATTGCGCACGGTGGCTGTCAGGGCGAGGCCCTGGGTCCTGACCCATCGCACCAGCTCGGTCGTGAGTCGCGACTTCCCCACCCCGGCCTCGCCCCACAGCAGGAAGAACTGGGGGTGGCCACCGGCCGCCGCCCGCATCCCGTCCTGCAGCCACTTCAACTCACGGTCTCTCCCGACGAACGGGGGTCCGTTCGGCGCCAGTGGAGCGCTTCCGGCAGCGACATCGGGCGCGCCCGCTGAGATCGGCGGTGCCTTTGCCGGCAACGTGGGAGGTGCGGCCGGAGGGCTCGCGGGGACGCCCAGAACGCTGGGGTCCTGCCGGAGGACGGCCTCGTGGAGCCTGGCGATCTGGGGGCTGGGGTCGATACCCAGCTCGTCGGCGAGCGTGGTGCGCAGGCGTCCCAGCACCTCCAGCGCATGGGCTTGGCGGTCGTTGCGTACCAGGGCGACTGCCCACATTCCCCACAGCTGCTCGCGCAGCGGGTGGAGGGTGATCAGCTCCTCGAGCACCGAAGCGGCGCGTGCGGAGCGGCCGAGCGTCAGGTCGACGACGACGTCGGCCGTGCGCACGTCGACGAGCAGTGTCTCCAACCGTCGCCGCTCGGTTGCCGCGGGCGTGAAGTCCTCCAAGTCGGCGTAGGCCTCGCCCCGCCACAGCCCCATGGCCTCGGCAAGGTCTGCTTGCAGAGCCTCGGCCGCCGAGCCGGCTGCCGAGCCGGCCGCCGTCAGGTGGGGACGGGTCGGGTCGGGGAAGCGCTGGAGGAACGAGCGGCCGGCGTCGACTGCTGACTCGAATCGCTCCGCATCGATCTGATCGGCACCCAGATCTAGTCGGTATCCGCCGGGTTCGTGCAGCAGGATCGACGGGGCGGCGCGCGGTCGTCGCTGCGGCTCGAGGGTCCGACGCAGGCTGGCTACGTAGCCCTGCAGGGTGTTGGCGGCACCCGGCGAGGGCGCTCCCTGCCACAGGACATCGATGAGGCGTTCGGCGCGAGTGGCCTGGCCGCGCCACAGAACGAGCGCCGCCAGCAGGCTCCGCAATCGTCGGGCACTCAACGACGCGGGTGCTCCGTCGACGATCGCCAGGGTCGGGCCCAGGATCCCGAGCTCGACATCAGCAGTGACCACGGTGCTTCCTCATGGAGGGGTGTGTGACGTGTTGTGTTGCGGGTACGAGGGCTGGGAGCGTAACCGCCCCTGCCGTCGTTGACGATCGGTTTGTCGGCATGGCAAGGACGAGGGCTCGACTCGTCCAGAACGAGCGGCGTGTGGAGCTCACCCACGCTCGCAGTGGTCCCGCAGCGCCACCCAAGCGAGTCTCGGCAGGCTCTTGGCAACGAAGTCCGCAGCGCAGACCGTCAGTGAGAAGGAATCGCCATGACCGCCGCATCCTCTGCTCCCGAGCAGATCTCCGCTGTTCCGACGCGCCTCGGCACGCTCCATGTCCGTGTCATCGGTGAGGGCCGCCCCTGCGTTCTGTGGCCCTCCATGTTCGTCGACAGTCACACCTGGGACCAGCTCCTCGGGCACCTCGCGGAAGACCGGCGGTACCTGCTCGTGGACGGTCCAGGTCTCGGCCTCAGCGAACCCCTGCGGCGTGAGAGCAACATCGACGAGGCAGCGGACGCAGCCACTGATCTGCTCGACGGGCTCGCGATCGCCGAGCCGGTCGATTGGGTGGGCAACGCCTTCGGCGGCCACGTCGGATTCAAGCTCGCGATCCGCCGCGGCGTCCTGCGAAGCCTTGTCGCCATCAGCGCTCCGACCGAGCCCATCGCCCCCGCGCTTCGCCGCCGCATCGTGATGCTCCGCCCGCTCCTCCGCGCCTTCGGCCCTGTCGGCCCTGTCCGCGGCGCGATCCTGGACGCCATGCTCACCGAGCGGTCGCAGGGTGACCCCGCGTTGTGCCGCGTCGTCCTCGACAGCCTCGCCCGGCCGGACCGCGCCAGTCTCAGCGCCGCGCTCGAGTCCTTCATCCTGAACCGGGCCGACGTCAACCACGAGCTCTCGGACATCGCCGTACCCAGCCTGTTCATCGCCTCCGATGACCGCGGCGACTGGAGCCCGGAGGACGCCGCAGCTGCAGCGGCGCGCACCAAGGGAGCCCGTGTGGAGACCGTGGGCGGCGCGCGCACCCTCGTGCCGCTCGAGCAGCCCGAAGCCGTGGCGGCCCTGCTGAACGGGTTCTGGGACTCGTTGCGCGACTGAACGAGGCGGACCGACGCTTCATCTCTGGACCGGAGTCCCCCGCTGAAGGAGCGCTCGCTCCGCCGCTGCCCTCGACGCCTGCGCTGCGGCACCCGCGGGTTCCTGCTGAGCGCCACGGTCCTCGGGGCGCTGCTCGTCGCAGTGCGAGCCCAGCACCGCCGCAGCCGACGAACGGATCATTCGAGCCATGATTCCCAGCATCCCAGTACGCGGCACCCACTCGATCGCAGCCGTTCTCCTGACCGCCGCCGGCCTGATGGCCGCCAGTCTCGCCACCGATGCTCCAGCCGAGGCCGCACCAGCTCGGCTCCCCGACACGAGCGTCGTCGGTGTCACTGCGCCGAAGGAGATCACCGCCGGTCAGACGATGACGGCAACGGCGCGGGTAGCCAACCGCGGCCGCGCCGCCGCCTCCCCAGCGCGCGTGCGTTTCCTGCTCTCGCGCGATGCCCGAACCGGCAACGACGTCACACTGTCCCCCCGCACCCGCGCGCAAGGGCTGCCTCCCGGCCGACGGATCACTGTCAGGGCACGGGTCCGGGTCCCGAGGTCGCTGGCCGCCGGCACCTACTACGTACTCGCGTGTGCCACCCCAGGTGGCCGGGACGCCAGCAGGGCCAACAACTGCAGGACCGGGAGCCGGATCCGTGTGCTCGAGGCACCGTGGGAGGGCCGACTGAGCGGCGAGCTCACCTTCACCGCCGCCACCGAGGTGGTCAAAGACGGCTCGAAGGTGACCACCTTCGATCGACTCCAGCTCGGTTTCGACATCGACGTGGACGAGGACGAGGAGGGCTGGCCCGCCTTCCAGAGCGTGGGCAGCGCCTACACCTATGACGGCACCCGGACCGAGGTGGACATCAGCCCCAACTGCCGCGTCGACGAGCGGGGCACGTCTCACGGCGGCGGCCCCATCACCCAGACCTGGCACCCCTACTACGACGTCCTCTACGGGAAGTTCGCACGAACCGACCACAGGGAAATCCGCCTGACCACCCGGCTGCCCTTCACGAGCACCAACCACATCACCCGTAAGCCGCTGACGGAGTACGGCTGTGGCGACGGGCCCACCGTCGAGAGCTTCGAGGCCGACCAGATCGACTCTCTGCTGTTGCGCGAGGTCAGGCGCAACGCGGCCGAGGTCGTCTACGAGGTCGCCGAAGCGGAGCACGCCGAGAGCCAGCCCACCACCTGGCAGCACATCACCGGCACGCTGGTCTTCACGCACGCAGGCTGACCTCGCAGGCCGGCGCCCGTCCGCCGAGACCCCCTCGCGCCATGCCTCGAGCACCGCGTGGCGCAGGGAGGCCGTGGGCGGAGCACCCACCCCGGGCGCTCCCGCGGCCGATCGCCAGGATCGGGCGCGGCCGAGGGAGTCGCCGGGAGTCAGGGCCCGCCGACCGGCGTCAGCCGGTCGGCTCGGGGTCGGCCCCGGCCGAGACGAGCACGCCGTCGTCGTCCGCGTCGGCGGACTTCGAGGGGCGCTCGGGGCGGTGGCGCGGTCCCATCGGGGCGGGAGGCCGAGCGCTGCCCCGGTTCAACCACCGGTCGGCCACCAGCAGGTTCAGCAGCAGACCGACGGCGCCCCAGATCCCGATGACGAGCAGGTTGCCGCCGACCCCCTCGCCGTCGAAGTAGACCACCGAGCGGGCGAGGTCCACGGCCGCCGGGAGTGGCAGGAGGTCGGCGAGGGGCCGGAAGAACTCGGGAACCATGTAGAGCGACAGCCCGCCGCCGGAGGCGGGGACGCCGGCCAGCATGACCACGACCATCACCGGGACCAGGGCGCCCAGCCCCCACATGCGGATCAACACGGCGCTGGCCCAGGCGACCGCGAAGACCGTGAGGGATCCGTAGCCGATCAGCTCGAGGGCGTGACCGTTGACCGCGCCGATCAGCACGTCGTAGAGGAACCACAGCCACACCGAGATGCCGATCGACCACCCGGTGACCAGAGGCAGGAGCTGACGGGTGCGGGTGAGGTCGGGCGCGCCCCCGCGCATCACGGCGAAGAAGAGGAAGGCCGCCATGATCCAGCCCATGCCGACGTACATGCTGTTGCTGCCGTTGCTGTCGTCGTCGGTCAGCGGGGCGAGGTCCTCGATGGCCAGTGCGCCGCCGCTCTCGGCCGCCACGCCCTGGAACATCTGGGTCACGACCGACTGCTGGCTGGGGCCGGCGCCGGCGGCGGTGATCAGCGTGGGGTCGGCTCCGGCGGAGGTCGGCAGGACGTACGCGGCGACCAGCTCCTGGCGGCGCAGCAGGTCCTCGGCCTCGTCGGTGGACTCCACCACGCGCAGGTCGAGGTAGTCGCCGAGACCCGCCTCGAGGCCCGCGAGGGCCTCGTCGGCCTGCGCGGCCGGGCCGACCACGGCGACCGGCATGTCGTGCACGTCGGGCTGGTGCATCGACAGGCTCATCAGCGTCACGACGGTGATCATGATGCTGAGCGGGAAGAGCGCGGTCGCGACCAGACGGGTCCGGTACGGCGCCACGGGCCCGCCGGGAAGCGCTGCGAGGGGCGCGTCAGGGCCGGTGTAGACGGGTCCGCCGACGATGAGGTGGCCGGAGCGGCGCTCCTTGAGGGCGGCCAGGCCGGCGGCGACCACGAGCCAGACGGCGAGGGTGAGGACGTGGCCCCAGAGGCCCGAGCCGTCGAAGTAGATCGCCGAGCGCAGCGCCTCGCCCGCCGCGGGCAACGGCAGCACGCCGTGCAGGAACTGCAGGAACTCCGGCATCGAGTGCACCGAGAGGGCCAGGTTGGAGGACGGCACCCCGAAGATGACCCACAGCAGCATGCCCAGCAGCACGGCGAACGGGCCCATCACCTTGGTGAAGAGCAGCTGGGCCGTGCCGACGGCGGTGACCGCCAGCGTGCCGACGCCGAGGAAGAGGGGGTAGTGCCCCTCCACGGCCCCGACGATCGGCCCGAGGATCAGCCAGATGAGCGAGCTGGTGAGCGCACCCCAGCCGACGGCGAGGGGCAGGAAGCGACGCACCCGCAGCAGGTTCGGCGTACCGCTCAGCACGGAGCTCAGCGGCACGTAGCCCGCCAGCATCATGCCCATCGCGGCGAAGAGCGCCATGGTCCCGGAGCCGTCGCCCTCGGGGAGCTTGCCCAGGTCGACGGTCTCGACCGGCCACGACTCCGCGACGGCGGCGCCGCCGAGCATGCGGTCGACCAGCGTCGCCTGGGAGGCGCCGCCGGCCATCGCCCGGTAGACGGTGGCGGCCCCGCGCCCGTCGGCGGGCGTGATCGCACCCGCAATCTCCTGCTCCTCGATCAGCTCCTCGGCCTCGGCCAGGTCCTCGACCAGACGTACGTCGAGCGCCTCATCGGCGCTGTCCTCGAGCCGCTCGGCGAAGCGCTCGGCCGCGGCTCCCTGGCCGACGACGGCCACGGGCAGGTCGCGGGGCTGGGGGTCGTGCATGGTGCCCATGTAGGTGGCGTACATCATCGTGACGATCAGGAACGGCATCACGAAGAGGGCGATCATCCGGCCCTTGCGCTCGGCCGGGGTCTCCGGCGGCGGCGGCGGGTACTTCACGCCGGCAGGCTCAGTGGTCGTAGACACGGGGGTCTCTCCTCAGCGGCGCCTCGGTGGGCGCCGCACGCGGTGGCGGGACCCGGTGCCGGGCCTGGCAAAATATTAAGTCACATGGCGTAAAACACCAAGACTCGGTACCGTGGGCGCCGCGTCGCCAGCCACCGAGGGGGAGCCATGCCGCGGCCGGACGTCCGCCAGCCTCTCCTCGACGCTGCCGAGCGGCTCTTCGCCGCGCGCGGGATCTCGACGGTCTCGGACCGCCAGGTCGCAGAGGCGGCCCACAACAGCAACCACTCGGCCGTCCGCTACTACTTCGGCGGCCGGACCGGGCTGCTGGAGGCGCTGCTGGATCGTCACGCCGCCTCCGTCGAGCCGGCGCAGCAGCGGATGTTCGCGCAGTCGGACTCGCTCCTCGGTGACGTTCGTGCCCTCGTCATCCCGGTGACCGACGCGCTGGACGAGCTGCCGTTCCCGTCGTACCGGGCGCGCTTCCTGCGCCAGGCGATGCACGACCCCACGACCGCGGAGCTGATGCGGGACCGGGAGCGGTTCGCCGCCTCCACCCGCATCGTCGCCTCGGCCGCCGAGCGGCTCGCGAGCGTGGATCCACGGGTCATCAGGGGGCGGGCCAGGCTCACCGCGCACGTGGTGAGCACCGCCTGCGCCCAGATCGAGGAGGACGCGGAGCGCACGGGCGAGCGACCGCGCTGGAGCGAGGTCGGCGCCTTCCTGTGCGACGCGGTCGCGGGCATGCTGCAGGCCCCGGTCAGCACGACGTAGCGGAGCGGACCGCTGGTCCGCGAGCCGGCCTCGAGACGGGCCTGGTACTACTGGTCCGTGACCCTCTGGCAGCGCATCGCCCGCGAGACGACCGGCGACGACTACGCCGCGGCGTACGCTCGCCGGTTCGCCGCGCTCGCGGCCCGGGGCCAGGACGTCCACGGCGAGGCCGCCTTGGTCGGCGCGCTGGTCCAGCCGCCCGCGCGGGTGCTCGACGCCGGGTGTGGCACCGGCCGGACCGCCGTACGGCTCCAGGAGCTGGGCTACGCCGTCGTCGGGGTCGACGTCGACGCGACCATGCTGCGTGAGGCCCGTGCCGCGGCGCCGGAGCTCGACTGGCGCGAGGGCGACCTCGCCACCCTCGACCTCGGTGAGACCTTCGACCTGGTGCTGCTCGCCGGCAACGTCATCCCACTTCTCGAGCCGGCCACGCTGCTGGCGGCCGCCGCCCGGCTGGCGGCGCACGCGGTGCCCGGAGGCCTGGTCGTGTGCGGCTTCGGCCTCGACGCCGACCACCTGCCCGGGGACTGTCCGGTGACCCCGCTGGCCGACGTCGACGCCGCCTTCGCCGCCGCCGGCCTGGTGGCGCAGGAGCGCTTCGCCACGTGGGACCGGGCGCCGTACGACGACGGCGGCTACGTCGTGACGGTCCACCGGAGGCTCCCATGAGGATCGTCGTGCTCACCGGCGCCGGCATCTCCGCCGAGAGCGGGGTGCCGACCTTCCGTGACGCCGACGGGCTGTGGGAGGGCCATCGGGTCGAGGAGGTCGCGACCCCCGAGGGCTACGACCACGCGCCGATCCGCGTGCACCGCTTCTACGACGCCCGTCGCGCGGCGCTCGCGGGCGTCCAGCCCAACCCGGCCCACCACGCGCTGGCCAGGCTGGAGCAGGCGCTCGGCGACGACCTGCTCGTCGTGACCCAGAACATCGACGACCTGCACGAGCGGGCCGGCTCGACGCGCGTGGTGCACATGCACGGCGAGCTGCTCTCGGCGCTGTGCCGCGGCTGCGGTCAGCGGGTGCCTTGGGACGGCGACCTGGTGCACCTGCCGCCCTGCCCTCGGTGCGGGGTCAGCGAGCTCCGTCCGGACGTGGTGTGGTTCGGCGAGGTGCCCTACGAGATGGACCGGATCCTCGATCGGCTCGCCACCACGGACCTGTTCGTCTCCATCGGGACCTCGGGTGCGGTCTATCCGGCCGCCGGCTTCGTCCGGGAGGCGGCGGCGTACGGCGCCCGCACCCTCGAGCTCAACCTGCAGCCCAGCGAGGGCACCGACCTGTTCGACGAGGCCCGGCACGGCCCCGCGGGGCTGCTCGTCCCGGCCTGGGTCGAGGAGCTGCTGGGCGGCTAGCTCCCCGACCAGGCGTGCCAGAGCCCGGCGTACACGCCGCCGGCGGCGACGAGCTCGTCGTGGGTGCCGGTCTCGACGACGCGCCCGTGCGCCATCACGACCACCCGGTCGGCGGCCCGCGCCTGGGTGAGCCGGTGCGCGATCGTCACGGTCGTGCGTCCGGCGGTGACCGCCGCGGCCGCCTCCTCCAGCGCCCGCGCGCCGGATGACCCGGCCTCGGCGGTGGCCTCGTCGAGCACCACCACGAGCGGGTCGGCGAGCGCGACCCGCGCGAGCGCCAGCTGCTGGGTCTGCGCCGGCGTCAACGGCAGGGCGCCGCTGCCCACCACCGTGTCCAGGCCGTCGGGCAGCGCGGCCACCCACGCCCACGCGCCGACGAGCCGGAGCGCCGCGCGCACCTGCTCGTCGTCGGCCGACGGAGCCGCCAGGGTGAGGTTGTCGCGCACCGACATCGCGAAGACGTGCAGCTCCTGGGTCACGAGTGCCACCGCCTCCCGCTCCCCGTCGGCGCTACGCCGCAGGGGTGCGCCGCCGACCTCGACGGTGCCCCTCGTGGGTCGCAGCTGCCCGGCGACCGCCGCGCCGAGCGTCGTCTTGCCCGCTCCCGTGGCGCCCACGACGGCGACCCGCTCGCCCTGCGCCACGGTGAGCGAGACACCGGACACGGCGGCCCGGCCGGCGACGTACTCGTGGTATAGGTCGGTGACGGCGAGATCGCCGCGATCCAGGACCGGACCGGCGGCTGCGGGGTCGCGCCCGGGCAGCTGGGCCAGTCCGGCGATCCGGGTCAGGGAGGCGCCCGCCGACTGAGCCTCGTCGAAGAGCGCGAGCAGCGCGCCGATGGGGTTGAAGAGCCGGTGGAAGAACAGGGCCGCCGCGGTCACTGCCCCCACGGTCGTGGCGTCGCTGCGGACCAGCTGGAAGCCGACGACGAGCAGCACGAGCAGCCCGACGAGCTCGGCCCGGTTGAAGCGGCCGGTGAAGCGCGAGTACAGGCGGTAGACCTCGATGGAGATGTCCGCGGAGCGCCACGAGGCGTCGGTGACCCGGACCTGCTGCTGCTCGGCCAGTCCGAACGCGCGCAGCGTCCGGCTGCCCTGCACGCCGGTCACGAAGGCCTCCGCGCGCTCTCCGTTGGCCTCGCGCTCGCGTCGGTAGAACGGTCCCGACCGCGGGAGGTACCACCGCAGCGCCTGCGCGTAGAGCGGCACCGCGGCCAGCCCCGCGAGGCCCAGTCGCCAGTCGAGCGTGAACAGCCCGATCGCCGTGAACACGACCATCAGCAGGGAGCTGACGAGGTGCGGGACCACCTCGGTGATCGACACGGCCACGAGTCGGACGTCGTCGCTCACCCGGGACAGCAGATCGCCGGAGCCGACGTGCTCGAGCTCGGCCGACTCCAGGTGCAGGGCGCGCTCGAGGGACTGCTCGCGCAGCTCGGCAAGCGCCGGCTCGGCGGCCCGGGCGAGCGCCCCGATGGCCAGCGCGGTGGCGGCACCCGCGGCCAGCGCCGCGCCGAGGATCCAGAGGATGGGGGCGACCAGGGCGCCGGTGTCGGCCCCGCGGTCGACCAGGTCGACGATGCGGCCGAGCATCAGCGGCGCCACCAGCCCGGCCAGGGCGTCGACGACGAACATCGCGCACGCCGTGGCCAGCGCTGGGCGGTGCGCCGACAGGAGGTGCCAGGCGAGCGCGGCGGCCTCCCGCGACGTGGAGACCGGCAGGAGCTGGGGCTGCGCCGTCACCGCAGGACCGCCGCTCGGTAGTCGTCGTCCGCGACGAGCTCGGCGTGCGCCCCGGCCCGCACGACCCGTCCACCGCGCAGGTGCACCACCGTGTCGGCCCTGGCCAGCAGGGCCGGGCTGCTCGTCAGCACGAGGGTCGCGCCGCCACCGCCGCGATGCCGTACGTCGTGCAGCGCGGCGGCGATCCGGTGCTCGGTGACCGCGTCGACCGCCGTGGTCGGGTCGTGCAGCACCAGCACCGGCGCCTCGGCCGCGAGGGCCCGCGCCAGGGCGATGCGCTGACGCTGACCGCCGGAGAGGGCCGTCCCATCGGCGTCGACGTGCTCCTCCAGTCCGGCGGCCGAGCCGACGACGACGTCGTCCGCGGCGGACGCCTCCAGCACCTGTGCGAGCCGGTCCGGGTCGAGCCGGTCCGCGGGGTCGACGTTGCTGCGCAGCGTGCCCGCGAACAGGTCGACGTGATGGTCGGCGACCAGGAGCAGCGAGCGGACGGTCTCGATCCGCAGGTCGGTGATCGCTCGCCCGCCGAGGAGGACCGAGCCAGACTCCGGCACGGCCTCGCCGCGCAGGAGGGTCATCAGCGCCGCGGCGTCGGCGGGGTCCTCGACGGCCAGCGCCACGAGCCGGCCGGGTGCCACCCGCAGCGAGACGTCGCGCAGGGGGCCGTGCTGGATCCGGTCGAGGACGAGGGTGCTCCCGTCGGTGGTCGTGTCGTCGCCCTCGTGCACGAGCGGTGGGGCGGCGAGGAACTCCACGATGCGCCCGGCCGAGGCGCGCGACTGCGCGACCTGGGCGACCATGTAGGAGAGCAGGGCGATCGGCTCGGCGACGAACTGCGCCAGCCCCACGACCGCGATCAGCTCGCCGATCCCGATGTCGCCCGACAGTGCGCGGTGACTCGCGATCAGTGCCACGACCACGAGGAACAGGCCGCTGAGCCAGCGCGTGAGGCCGTACATCGCACCCTCCCAGCGGGCGGCGGCCACGCTCGCGCGCGCCGCCTGCCGGCTGGCGGTGCGGAACCGGTCGACGGCGGCCCCCTCGGCGCCGATCCCCTTCAGCGGGCGCAGCCCCCGGACCAGGTCCGCGGCCACGCCGGTCGCCGTGCCGAGCGCCGCCTGGCGCGCCTCGCTGCGCCGCGCGAGGGGCGCGGACAGCAGCTGGGTCACGCCGAGCACGGCCGGGACGCCGAGCAGCACCACGACCGCCAGCAGCGGGTCGATGACGGCCAGGATCACCGCGCTCACGGCGAGCCCGAAGACCGCGGCGGTGCTGTAGACCAGCTGACGCAGGACGCCGGCGGCCATGTCCGCGTCCGCGGTGGCGATGGACAGCAGGTCGCCGGGCAGGCGCTCGGTCCGGGCGCCGCGGGCGTCGAGCACGCGGCCCGAGACCTCGGTGCGCAGGCGGTGGCCCTCGCGCTGCAGGGCCCCGAACCCGAGCCGGGAGCCGAACCGGTAGGAGTAGCTGAGCACGGCGAAGAGCGCGCACAGGGCCAGGCTCCAGAGCACGAGCTCGGAGACGTCGCCGGTGGCGACCGCGCGGTCGATGAGCACCCCGATCAGCACCGGCACCAGCGACTCACAGACCTGCCAGACGGTGATCAGGGCGATCGCCCCGGCCAAGGGGCGCACGTTGCGGGTGACGGCACGGCGCAGCAGCGCCCCCGCAGTGGCGACCCGGTCGGTGTGCGGCTCAGGCATGGCCGACCGGCACGACGGTGGGGAGCCCGGCGACGGGGTCGGGGAAGACATGGGCGTCGATGCCGAAGACCGTCGACAGCATGGTCTCGGTGACCACCTCGGCGGGGGCGCCGGTGGCGACGACGCGGCCGGCGTCCATGACGACCAGGTGGTCGCTGTAGCGCGCGGCGAGGCTCAGGTCGTGCAGGACGAGCACCACCGTCTTGCCGGCGTCGCGACGCAGGGCGACGACGAGGTCGAGCACCTCCACGGCGTGGGCGAGGTCAAGGTGGCTGGTGGGCTCGTCGAGCAGCAGCAGGTCCGTCCTCTGGGCGAGGGCCATCGCGATCCAGGCGCGCTGCCGCTGGCCACCGGAGAGCTCTTCAAGTGGCCGGTCGGCCAGGTCCGCCACCCCGGTCGCCTCCATGGCCTGCCCGGCGATCTCCTCGTCCTCGCGCGACCATTGGCGATACCACGGCTGGTGCGGCTGCCGGCCCCGTGCGGCGAGCTCGCCGACGGTCATCCCCTCGGGCGCGACCGGGCTCTGCGGGAGCATCGCGAGGCGCCGCGCCAGCTCCCGTCCACCGAAGCTGCCGATGGACTGACCCTCGAGCAGCACGTCGCCGGACGTCGGGCGCAGCAGCCGTGACAGCACCCGGACGAAGGTGGACTTGCCGCAGCCGTTCGGCCCGACCACCGTGGTGACCTGCCCACGTGGGAGCTCGAGGTCGATGCCTCCCAGCACCTCGCGGTCGCCGTACCCGGCGACGATGCCGGCCGCCCTCAGCGCAGCGGTCTCAGACACTGGTCCTCCTGGTGCTTCGCGTGACGAGGTAGAGCAGGAACGGCGCCCCGACGACGGCGGTGACGATGCCGACCGGCAGTGGCGCGGGCAGTCGCTGCGCGACGACGTCGGAGCCGAGCAGGAGAGCCGCCCCGACGAGCCCCGCGGCGAGCGGGGGTGGGCCCGCGGTGCGGAAGACCCGCAGCGCCACCTGGGGCGCGATGAAGGCCACGAACCCGATCGGCCCGGCGATGGCGGTGGTCACCGCGGAGAGCAGGACCGCGACCAGGAGGGCGCCGGCCTCGGTGCGGGCGGTCGGGGAGCCGAGCAGCGAGGACACGTCGCGCCCGAGTCGGAGCGAGGAGACGTCCCTGGTCAGCACCAGGGTCGCCAGCGCCCCCACGACGGCGACCGGCAGCAGGACCGCCAGGTCGTCGTAGCGGGCGCCCTCGAGGCTGCCGACCAGCCACCTGGTCGCCACTGCCGCGCTCTCCAGCTCCGATCGGGTGATCAGCCAGCTGGTGACGGCGACCGCGAGCGAGTTGACCGCGATGCCGACCAGGATGAGCCGCATGCCGGAGAAGCCGCCGCGCCAGCCCAGCAGCAGGATCAGCCCGGTCGTCACCAGACCCCCGACGATGGCGGCCGGGACCAGGATCGAGGCGGCGCGCAGGCCGGAGTCGTTGGCGACGATCTCGGGACGCGTGAGCAGCAGCGTCGCGGCGGCGCCGGCTCCGGCGGTGATCCCGAGGATGTCGGGGCTGGCGATCGGGTTGCGGGTGATCGACTGCGTCAGGCCGCCGGCGGCTCCCAGCGCGAAGCCGATGAGGATCGCGGCGACGGCGCGCCCGAACCGCCGGTCCAGCACCACCAGCTCCTCGATCCGGGTGCCCTGACCGCTCAGCGCCGCCCACACCCGGTCCGGCGCGACGTCGATCGTCCCGGTCAGGAGCGACAGGAGCAGCAGGCCCACCACGCTGAGGCCCAGAGCGAGTCCGGCCAGCACCGCGCGCCGGCGGACCACGATCCCGACCGGGCCGATCCGCACCCCGGGGCGTGCCGTGGGCGCGCTCACAGCGAGACCAGCCGGCGGCGCCGCGTGATCGCGAGCAGCACCGGCGCCCCGAGGGCGGCCATGACGATCCCGGCCTGCAGCTCCCCGGGCCGGGTCAGCACCCGGCCGAGGGTGTCGGCGGCGAGCAGCAGCACCGCGCCCGCGAGGCCGGCCAGCGGCACCAGCCACCGGTAGTCGTGACCGGCCGCCCAGCGTACGGCGTGCGGCGCGACGAGGCCGACGAACCCGATCGGTCCGCAGACGGCCGTGCTCGCCCCGCACAGCAGCGTGATGGCGGCGATCCCGGTGATGCGGGCGGTCCGGACCCGGCTGCCGAGGGTCTGGGCGACGTCCTCGCCGAGCGCCAGGGCTCGCAGCGAGACGCCGTTGGCGAGAGCGAGCGCCGTGCCCAGCGCGATCAGCGGCATCACCAGCCACCAGGTCGAGGTGTCGGGGTTCGCCAGGGACCCGGCCTCCCAGAAGCGCAGCACGTCGAGGGTGCGCCGGTCCAGCATGATCAGAGCCGAGGTCAGCGCCGTGAGCAGCGCGGCCGCGGTGGTGCCGAGTATGGCCAGCGTCACCAGCGCCGAGCCGCGCATGCTGTTGAGGCCGGCCACGAAGACCAGGACGGACACCGCGCCGGCGCCCACCAGCGCGGCGAGGACGATCGCGGAGTCGGAGGCCACCCCGAAGCCGAACACCAGCACCGCCACTCCGAAGCCGGCGCCCGCGTTGACCCCGAAGAGCCCGGGGTCGGCCAGCGGGTTGCGGGTGTGGCCCTGCATCAGCGCGCCCGCCATCCCGAGCGCCGTACCGGCGACCAGCGCCAGCATCGTGCGGGGCAGGCGCTGGGAGGTGACCACGGTCGCGTTGTCGGTGGCGTCGGAGCCGAAGAGCGCGCCGAGCACCTCGGGGAAGGGGATCGGCCGGCTGCCCAGGGCGAGGCTGGCAAGCAGGGCCGCCACCACCAGGATGCCCAAGGCCGCGGCGGTGGGCAGCGGCCGCCGTCGGCGGACGCCGGACGCGGTCGGCACGGCTTTAGGTTAGCCTTCCCTGATTCTTCTCCCCCAACCGCCCAGGAGTCCCACGTGTCCCACCCCCTCGTTCCCCGCGGCGGCCGTCGTGCGGGCGGTCCCGTCGTCGCCCTCGCGGCGAGCCTCGTCCTCGTGCTCGCCGGGTGTGCCAACTCCGACAACGACGCGGACGGCGAGGACAAGGACGCGGCCCCAGCAGCCACGACGCGCACGATCGAGGACACCATGCTCGGCCCGGTCGAGGACGTGCCGACCGATCCGCAGCGAGTCGTCGCCCTGTGGCGCACCGGCGCCCTGCTCGCCGACATCGGCGTGAAGCCGGTCGGCCAGCTCGTCGACGAGTTCAGCGAGTCCGAGCTGGACGCGGAGACCTTCGCCGAGTATGGCGACGTCCCGGTCGTCGGCACCTTCGACGGCATCGACGTAGAGGCGGTCATCGAGCTGGAGCCGGATCTGATCATCGGCATGGACAACGGCGGCCTGGACTTCTCCTACGACGAGCTCCAGGAGATCGCGCCCACGGTCATCCTCGACATCGCCGAGCCGACCGACGTGTGGGCCAACTATCCGGTCGTCGCCGACCTGGTCGGCGAGACCACCGACTTCGAGGAGGACCTCGCCGAGCTCGACGCCGAGCTGGCCGAGGTCAAGGAGCAATTCGGCGAGGCGATGTCCGGGCTGCAGGCGACCTCGCTCGCCGCCTTCGACTCGACCCTGCTCATCGACACCAGCAAGTCGCTGACCTACCAGCGCCTCGCAGCGGCCGGGTTCGGCTACAACCCGACCTACACCGACAACCCCGAGCGCTACGTGACCGAGCTGTCCCTGGAGAACGTCGCCGACCTCGCCGACCAGGACCTGATCCTCTTCGACGTGGGCCTCGACGGGAGGCCCGACCCCGAAACCCAGGCTGTCATGGAGACCGCCTCGTTCAAGCGCCTGCCCGCGGTCGTCAAGGGCAACGTCTTCCCCCTCACCAGCGGCACGATCTACACCTTCGCGGCCGCCGAGCAGCAGGTGGCGGACCTGATCGCCGCCGCCGAGGGCTACCAGCCGTGAGCGCCGCGGACGCCGACCTGGGCGAGCCGCCGATCGCTCAGAACGCGGTGTTCGACATCAAGATCCGCGAGCTCGTCGTGCTCCGGCGGGTGCACCTCACCGGCCGCATGGTCCGGGTGACCCTCGGCGGGCCGGGCATCGCCGGCTTCGAGAGCCACCTGCCCGACGAGCACGTCAAGCTGGTCTTCCCGGACCCCGAGACCGGGGTGACCCGCCCCCCAGAGCAGGACGGCGATCACCTGCATTGGCCCAAGCCGTTCCCGCCGACCCGGGAGTACACCGTGCGGCGCTATGACGCCGCGGCCGGCGAGGTGGACTTCGACTTCGTGACGCACGAGGGCGGGCTGGCCGCGACCTGGGCGCTCACCGCCGAGCCCGGCAGCACGCTCTGGGTGGCCGGGCCGCGTCCGGGCCCCGTGGTGCCGCCGGAGTTCGGCTTCCTGGTCCTGGTCGCCGACGAGACCGGCCTGCCCGCGGTCGCCCGCTGGCTCTCCGAGCTGCCCGACGACGCGCGCGGCGCGGCCGCCGTCGAGGTGGCCGACGCTGCCGACGAGCAGGACCTGCGGGTCCCGGACGGCTTCACGCTCACCTGGCTGCACCGCGGCGGGCCGGCGACGGGGCACAGCCCGCTGCTGGGGGACTTCGTGCGCGGACTGACCTTGCCCAGCGACACCTTCACCTATGTGTGGGCCGGCGGGGAGGCCGGGTCGGTCAAGCCGGTGCGCACCTGGGCGCGTGCCCAGGGCATCGGCAAGGGGCAGTCGAACATCTCCGGCTACTGGCGCCGGGGCACCAGCAACCAGGTGCCGACCTCGCTGCTCGGCCGACTCCGCGCCGACGTACGACACCTCGTGGAGCACGTCACGGAGCGCTGATCCGCCGGTGCCTACCCGTCGGTAGGATCGGCGCATGAAGCGCGAGATCTACGACGAGGACCACGAGGCGTTCCGCTCGTCGGTCCGCGAGTTCCTGGACCGGTCGGTCGTCCCCCACGTCGAGCAGCACGCCGCCGACAAGGCGCTGCCGCGGGAGTTCTGGCTGGAGGCCGGCAAGCAGGGCTTCCTCGGGCTCGAGGTCCCCGAGGAGTACGGCGGCGCGGCCGCAGGCGACTACCGGTTCAACGCCGTGCTCCTGGAGGAGCTGTCCAAGGTCAACGCCGCGCTGTCGTCCTGCGTGGGCATCCACGCCGACATCGTCACGCCGTACCTCGTCGAGCTCACCACCGAGGAGCAGCGCCGGCGCTGGCTCCCCGGGGTCGCCTCCGGCGAGCTCCTCACCGCGATCGGGATGACGGAGCCCTCGGGCGGCTCGGACCTCGCGGCGCTGAAGACCTCGGCCGTGCGCGACGGTGACGGCTGGGTCATCAACGGATCCAAGACCTTCATCACCAACGGCTACTCCGCCGACCTGGTCGTGGTCGCTGCCCGTACCTCGCCGGAGAAGAAGGCCAAGGGCATCACGCTGTTCGGAGTCTCGACCTCGGCCGAGGGCTTCTCGCGCGGCCGCAAGCTCGACAAGGTCGGCCAGGACGAGTCCGACACCGCCGAGCTCTTCTTCGAGAACGTCCGGGTCACCGACGACGACATCGTCGGCGAGTTGGACCAGGGCTTCATCCACATGATGCAGAACCTCCCGCAGGAGCGTCTGGGCTGCGCGATCTCGAACCTCGCCCACGCCCAGCAGATCCTGGTCGAGACGCTGCAGTACACCAAGGACCGCAAGGCCTTCGGTCAGGGCATCGGGTCCTTCCAGCACAACAAGTTCCTGCTCGCCGAGCTGTTCACTCAAGTCGACGTCACGCAGGCCTACGTCGACCAGTGCGTCGTCGCGCACACCAACGGCGAGCTGAGCGCGGTCGACGCCGCGAAGGCCAAGTGGTGGACCTCGCAGGTGCAGAACGAGATCCTCGACCACTGCGTGCAGCTGCACGGCGGCTACGGCTTCATGAACGAGTACCGCGTGGCGCGCGCCTGGCGCGACGCCCGGGTCTCGAAGATCTGGGCCGGATCCAACGAGATCATGAAGGAGCTCATCGGCCGCGACCTCGGGCTCTGAGCGTCCCGCCGCTCTTCGACCCAGGCTCACCTTGCTTGCGGCCGCCCAGGGCGCTCGGGACCATGAGCCCATGAGCACCGCCGCGGGGATCGGGGCCGGCCGGCACGAGGACGAGCCGCACCAGGAGTCCTCGCGCAGTCGACTCAACTGGCTGCGCGCCGGCGTCCTGGGAGCCAACGACGGCATCGTGTCGACGGCCGGCATCGTCGTGGGCGTCGCCGGCGCCACCCTCGACCGCGGCTCGATCATGGTCGCCGGCGTAGCGGGCCTGGTCGCGGGCGCGATGAGCATGGCGGCCGGCGAGTACGTCTCCGTGAGCACGCAGCGCGACTCCGAGCTCGCGCTGCTGGACCTGGAGCGGCGCGAGCTGAGCGAGGACCCGCAGGACGAGCTCGCCGAGCTGGCCGGCCTGTACGTCGACAAGGGCCTGAGCGAGGAGCTGGCGCTCGAGGTCGCCCGCGAGCTCACCGCGCACGACGCACTCGGCGCGCACGCCGAGGCCGAGCTGGGCATCGATCCCGACGACATCACCAGCGCATGGAGTGCGGCGTTCGCCTCGATGGTGAGCTTCACCGTCGGTGCGCTGCTGCCGCTGCTCACCATCCTCCTGGTGGGCCGGGACCTGCGCGTCGGGGTCACGGTCGCGTCGGTGACCGTCGCGCTCGCGCTCACGGGCTGGGCGAGCGCGCGCTTGGGCTACGGCCCGACCGGCCGGGCGGTGGTGCGCAACGTCGCGGGGGGCCTGTTCGCCATGGGGGTCACCTACCTGATCGGGACGCTGCTCGGCACGCAGGTCTGAGGAGGCTGGACCGATGGGGCAGCGCATGTTCGTGGCCGTCGTGCCGCCGCTCGTCGCGACCGAGCATCTCGACGCGTTCTTGGAGCCGCGTCGAGAGGCCGCGCCCTTCCGCTGGACGCCGTGCGATCAGCTGCACGTCACGCTGGCCTTCCTCGAGTCGGTGCCGGAGCGCCGACTCGACGATCTCGTCGAGCGCCTGGGCGCGGCCGCCTCACGCCGTAAGCCGTTCGAGACCCGGATCGCCGGAGGCGGGGCGTTCCCCCACGTCGCCGGGTCGCGCGTGCTCTACGCGGGCCTGGCGCTGGGCGAGGAGGAGCGCAGCTCACTCGAGCGCCTGGCCGCCGGCACCCGCACCGCCGCGGCCACCTCGGGCATCGAGATCGACGGGCGGCGGTTCCGCCCGCACATCACCGTGGCCCGCATCGCTCGACCGACGCAGACCAGTAACTGGGTCCGCCTCCTCGACGCCTACGAGGGCCCCGGCTTCACCGTCGACCGGATCTCCCTGGTCGCCTCGCACCTCGGCGAGGGCCCCCGCCGCCGCCCCCGCTACGAGATCGTCGACACCTTCCCGCTCGGCTGAGGTGCGCGCCGCAGGCTTGTCACCAGGTAGCCACGTGTGACCTGCGCTTCAGGCCGCCCACCGCACCGACTCGTGGATCAGGTCCGCCATGGGCACGACGCCCTCGAGGTCAGGGCGGCGCTCGAGCAGCACGGTGACGCCGCTGTGGTGGCGGATCGTCGCGTCATAGCGGCGAAGGGCCTTCGCCAGGGCGTCGTCGGTCGGGTGCTGGGTCATGGTCGTCTCCTGTGATTTAAGTGGAGTAACCCTATCGCATTAAGACAAAATTGGGCTCAGAGGCCCGGCAGCGAGGGGACCAGCCCCTGCACCAGGTCGTACGTCGCCCGGTCGGCCGCCGCGATCAGCCCGCGCGGCTCCGGCGCCTGCGGCCGGTACGGCGCCCCGCCGAAGGTGCCGACGAAGCCCCCGGCCTCGGTCAGCAGCAGGGAGCCCGGCGCATGGTCCCAGGGCTTGGTCCCGGCGTAGAGGGCGTAGTCGGCGGCGCCCTCGACCAGGCGCGGGTAGTCCACGCCGCAGCACACCCAGGTCAGCTCCAAGGCGCGCAGGGTGCCGAGGGCCCGCCCGATCCAGGTCCGGCGCGAGGTGACCCCCCGCACCACCTCGCCGTGCGGCGGCCGGACCAGCCGCTCGCCGTCGCGCCACGCACCGGCGCCGTGCTCGGCGACGTAGGCGACCCGGTGCTGGGGCTGCCAGATCCAGCTGCGCACGACCTCGCCGGCCTTCAGCTCGGCGACCATGACGGCGTGGTCGGGGGAGCCCGAGACGAAGTTCTTGGTGCCGTCGACGGGGTCGACGGTGAACGCGTGCTCGGCGCCGGCGTAGCGCTGCAGCACCGACGCGTCCGCCGAGGCCGCCTCCTCGCCCAGGACCACCGCGTCGGGATAGGCCGCGACGAGGGCGTCGGTGATGAGCACCTCGGCCTCGCGGTCCGCGACCGTCACGAGGTCGCCGGGGCCCTTGTGCGAGATCTCCTCGGAGGCCAGGGCGCGGAAGCGGGGGTCGATGACCTCCGCCGCCACGTCCTTGAGCAGGGTCAGGACGTCGTCGGTCTCCACGCGTCCCAACCTACTGATCGGGTGCGGCCGGCTAGTCGGGCAGGGCGCGCACGATCTCCTCGACGCGGTCCTTGGCGTCGCCGAAGAGCATGCGCGAGTTGTCCTTGAAGAAGAGCGGGTTCTGCACACCGGCGTAGCCGGTGGCCATCGACCGCTTGAAGACGATCACGTCGCGCGCGTTCCAGACCTCGAGGACCGGCATGCCGGCGATCGGCGAGCCCGGCTCGTCGAGCGCGGCCGGGTTGACGGTGTCGTTGGCGCCGATGACCAGGACCACGTCGGTGCCGGGGAAGTCCGGGTTGATCTCGTCCATCTCCAGGACGATGTCGTAGGGCACGCGGGCCTCGGCGAGCAGCACGTTCATGTGGCCGGGCAGGCGCCCGGCGACCGGGTGGATGCCGAACCGTACGTCGACGCCGCGCGCGCGCAACCGGGCGGTGAGCTCCGCGACCGGGTACTGCGCCTGGGCGACGGCCATCCCGTACCCCGGCGTGATCACGACCGAGGAGGCGCCGGCCAGCAGCTCGGCGGCCTCGTCGGCCTGGATCTCACGGTGCTCGCCGTAGTCGCGCGCCTCGCCGGACACGGCGCCGTCGGAGCCGAAGCCGCCGGCGATGACGGAGATGAACGAGCGGTTCATCGCCTTGCACATGATGTAGCTCAGGATCGCACCGGAGGAGCCCACCAGGGACCCGGTGATGATCAGCAGGTCGTTGTCCAGGAGGAACCCCGCGGCCGCGGCGGCCCAGCCGGAGTAGCTGTTGAGCATCGAGACGACGACCGGCATGTCGCCGCCGCCGATCGCGGCCACCAGGTGGAAGCCGAGCGCCAGGGCGAGGACCGTCATGAGCAGCAGCGGGACGATGCCGTGGTCGTGGTCGTTCATGAACCACACCAGTAGGCCGACCGAGGCGACGATGACGCCCAGGTTGAGCAGGTGCCGCGCAGGCAGCACCAGCGGGCTCGACTTCATCTTCGCGCTGAGCTTGAGGTTGGCCACGATGGAGCCGGTGAGCGTCACCGCCCCGATGAAGACGCCGAGGAAGACCTCGACCTCGTGGATCGCGCCGAGGGAGCCGGTGGTGGGGGCCTCGGGGTCGAGGAAGGAGTTGATGCCGACGAGCACGGCGGCGAGGCCGACGAAGCTGTGCAGGATCGCGACCAGCTCCGGCATCCCGGTCATCTCGACCGTGCGGGCCCGCCACGCCCCGATGACCGCGCCGACCAGCATCGCGGCGAGCGCGAGCCCGAGGGTCGAGGCGAGCCCGCGCCAGTGGTCGAGCGGGTCGGGCAGCTCGGCCTGGCGCGCGGCCAGCAGCAGGGTGGCGACGAGTGCGATGGCCATGCCGGCCATGCCGGCCAAGTTGCCGCGCTTGGCGGTCTCGTGCTTGGACAGCCCTGCCAGGGCGCCGATGAACAGCACCGCGGCGACGATGTAGGCCGCCTGCACCAGCCCCGGCAGCTCGTCCGAGGTCAGGAAGTCGCCCATGTCAGTCCTTCCTGAACATCTCGAGCATCCGGAGCGTCACGAGGAAGCCACCGAAGATGTTGATGCTGGCGACGAGCACGGCCACCGCCGCGAGCGCGGCGATCGCGGGATTGGTGGAGCCGACCTGCAGGATGCCGCCGACCAGGATGATCCCGCTGATCGCGTTGGTCTCGCTCATCAGCGGCGTGTGCAGGGCGTGCGCGACGTTGGAGATCACGTAGTACCCCACGAACACCGCCAGCGCGAAGACCGTGAAGTGGTTGAGGAACACCGCGGGCGCGTACGCCGCCAACGCGGCGAACAGCACGACGCCGAGCCCGGCGGCGTACACCTTGCGCCGGGGGTCCGGGGGTGGCTTGGGGGCCACCGGCTCCGGCGCGGCGACCGGCGCGGCGGCCGGGGCGGCAGAGACCTGGACCGGCGGCGGCGGCCACAGCAGCTCGCCGTCGTGGGTGACCGTGATGCCGCGCTGGACGACGTCGTCGAGGTCGAGCACCACCTGTCCGTCCTTGCCGGGGGTCAGGAGCTTGAACAGGTTGACGATGTTGGTGCCGTAGAGCTGCGAGGTCTGCGCGGCCAGCCGGCCGGCGAGGTCGGTGTAGCCCAGCACCGTGACCAGGTTGTCGGTGACGACCTTCTGGTCGGCCACCGTGACCTCGCAGTTGCCGCCGTTGGCGGCCGCCATGTCGACGATGATGCTTCCGCTTCGCATGCCGGCGACCGTCTCGGCCGTGATCAGCAGCGGAGCCGGGCGCCCGGGGATCAGCGCGGTCGTGATGACGATGTCGGCGTCGCGCGCCTCCTGGTCGTACATCGCCGCGGTCGCCGCGACCTGCTCCGGGGTCATCTCCTTGGCGTAGCCGTCGGCGCTGACCTCCTGCTCCATGTCGACGGTGACGAACTGCGCCCCCATGGAATGCACCTGCTCGGCGACCTCGGGACGCACGTCGAACGCCCGCACGACCGCACCCATCGCGTTGGCGGCGCCGATCGCGGCCAGCCCGGCGACCCCGGCGCCGACCACGAACACCTTGGCCGGGGGGACCTTGCCGGCGGCCGTGACCTGGCCGGTGAACTGCCGGCCGAACTCGTGGGCGGCCTCGATCACCGCCCGGTAGCCCGCGACGTTGCCCATGGAGGAGAGCACGTCCAGCGACTGGGCGCGCGAGATGCGCGGGACCGCATCCATCGCCAGGGCGGTGACCCCGGCCTGGTGCAGCCGCTCGACGAGCTCGGGGCTGCGCGCCGGCGCCATGAGCGAGACGACCGTCGCCCGCGGCCGAAGTGTGCGGATCTCGGCGCTGGTGGGCGCGTCGACCTTGACGACGACGTCGCTGTCCCAGACCTCCTCGGCGCCCGCGACGGCGATGCCGGCCGCCTCGAAGGCGGAGTCGGGCTGATCGGCCAGGAGTCCGGCCCCGGACTCCACGACGACCTCGTAGCCCAGCTTCGCGAGCTGGGAAGCGGTCGTCGGCGTCGCGGCGACGAGGGTCGCGCCGGGCTTGGACTCGCGCGGGATGCCGATGCGCACCGATGCCTCCTGTGGGTTGAGCCGCAGGTCAACCTACACAGGCGCGCGAGTGACGTGGGTCACGGCCCAGCGGGTGTCAGTGGGCGAGCCCGTACAGCCGGTCGCCGGCGTCCCCGAGCCCGGGCACGATGTAGCCCTTCTCGTCGAGACGCTCGTCCACGGCGGCGGTGACGATCGTGACCGGGACGGCGAGGTCGGCGAGCTCCCGCTCGAGGCGCGCGCAGCCCTCGGGCGCGGCGAGCAGGCAGATGGCGGTGATGTCGTCGGCGCCGCGGTCGGTGAGGAACCGGATGGCCGCCGCCAGGGTGCCACCGGTGGCCAGCATCGGGTCGAGGACGTAGCACTGGCGCCCCGAGAGGTCCTCCGGGAGGCGCTCGGCGTACGTCGAGACCTCGAGGGTCTCCTCGTTGCGCATCATCCCGAGGAAGCCCACCTCCCCGGTCGGCAGCAGGCGCATCATCCCGTCGAGCATGCCCAGGCCCGCCCGCAGGATCGGGACCACCAGGGGCTTGGGGGTGGCGAGCTTGACGCCGGTCATCGGCGCGACGGGCGTGGTGATGTCGTGGGGGTCGACGCGCACGTCGCGGGTGGCCTCGTAGGCCAGCAGGGTCACGAGCTCGTCGGTCAGGCTGCGGAACGTCGGCGAGTCGGTGTTCTCGTCGCGCAGCGTCGTGAGCTTGTGGGCGACGAGCGGGTGGTCGACGACGTGGGTGCGCATGCGCAAACCCTAGTGGTCGCCGCGGGGAACAGGGTTGGCCGCCGCTGGCTTCCGTGCCACCCTGGACAGCACCCTGCGGGCAGCACCGCGGGGCTCGTGTCGCGACCGTGGAGAGGAGCAGCGATGACCGAGCGCACGGACGGCATCGACTTCGCCCTCGCCGCCTACCGCGAGGAGGGGGTCTGGACGGTGCAGGAGCTGGTGCACGAGACCCTGTTCGAGGTCGAGACCCTCGCCCACGCCCTGCGCCGGTTCCCCGGCGACGGCGGCGCGGTCGGGATGGTCGCGGTCGACGAGGACTTCTTCCTGGTCGTGCGCGTGGCCGGCCCCCGCACCCGCGTGCTGCTCTCCGACATCACCGCCGCCGACGAGTGGGAGCTGGCCAGCTCCGCGGTCGACTTCCTGCACCTGCCGCCGCCCGAGGACGACGACGAGCAGGCCCCCGCCGGCGACCTGGACCTGCTCGGCGACCTCGGCATGCCGGCGATGGACCTGGCGATCCTGCTCGACGACGACGACCTCTACCCCGACGAGATCCTCTCCGACGTCGCTCGGCGCCTGGGCTTCGGCGCGGAGTTCGACGACGCGGCCGGCCTCACCTCCGCGTGACGGACCGGGCCGGCTGGCGCGAGCCCATGCTCGCCGCCCTTGCCGAGGCGCGCGCCGCGCTGGCGACCGACGACGTCCCCATCGGAGCGGTCGTCGTGGGGGCCGACGGCTCGCTCGTCGGGACCGGTCGCAACCTGCGCGAGGCGGAGGGCGACCCGACCGGGCACGCGGAGGTGGTCGCCCTGCGCTCGGCCGCGACGGCGCTGGGACAGTGGCGGCTCGCGGGCTGCACCTTGGTCGTGACCCTGGAGCCCTGCACGATGTGCGCCGGCGCCGCGGTGCTGAGCCGGGTCGACCGGATCGTGTTCGGCGCCTACGACGAGAAGGCCGGTGCGGTCGGAAGCCTGTGGGACGTCGTGCGCGACCGCCGTCTCAACCATCGCCCGGAGGTGCTGTCGGGCGTGCTCGCCGAGGACTCCGCGGCCCTGCTCGAGGAGTTCTTCTCCCACCGGAGGGGCAGAGAGTCACGCGATTAGGGCAGACGCGGTCACCGGTCGCGGGTTAGGCTTTTACCGTGTTGATCCGCGCCGGCCTCGGGGCCATCGTCGCGGTGGTTGCGGCCATCGCGGCGACCGCCACGCCGGCGCAGGCCGACTCCACCGTGACGGTGCGAGGCGTGGCCTTCCCCGACGGCTCCGTGCAGCTGGGGGCCGTCGGCTGCGAGTCCTTGCTCGCCCGCACCGCCGAGCCGATGCAGCCACGCATCGGGCGTGGCAACGGCGCCCCCGTCGCCGGCCAGCGCAGTCTCGGGTACGACCTCGCCGGCGGGAACGCGATGGGAGCGCTGTTCTCCGTGCCCTCCGTGACCCGCACCGCGGTCGCGGGCATGGCCGTGCAGGCGCCCGGCGGCGCCTCCGGCGTCGCCTACGCCGGCTACCGCTCGCCCGCCGACGCCGGCACGGACCTGGTGTGGTTCGGTCGCGCACCGCTGAGCGCGGTGCCCGGTGGCTGGCAGCAGGTCGACGCCAGCCGGCTTTCCTACACCTGGACCAAGTACGACCTCGGCACCGGTCAGGTCGTGGCGCCCCCCTCCGGGGCCGCACGGACCACCGCGCCCGCGTTCGCCGCCGCCCACGGCGGTGACGGCCCCGGACTCTTCACGGTCGGCTTCGGCTGCGACGGCCGCCCGTTCAGCATGGACGCGGTGCGTGCCGGCACCGCCGGTGACGTCACGACGTACGACGTGGAGGGGCTGCTCACCACCACCGAGATGGTGGGCACGCGCTCCAGCGTCGAGCCCGGTGAGAGCGTCGACCTCGTCGGCCGCCTGGTGGTCCCCGGCGGCGTCGTACCGCACGCCACGCTGGTCCTCGAGGAGCTTCCGGCGGGCGCGAGCGCGTGGCGGGTCGTCTCCGTGGTGGCCGTCGGCGACGACGGTCTGGCCCACGCGCGGGTGACGCCGCAGACCCGGACCTCCTACCGCTGGCGCTTCGTCGACCGGCCCCTGGCCGAGGGCAGTGAGTCGCCGTCGCTCCTCCTCGACGTGGTCACCGCGGCTGCGCCGAGCCCGAGCCCGAGCCCGTCCGCCAAGCCGAGCCCGTCCGCCAAGCCGAGCCCGTCCGCCAAGCCGAGCCCGTCCGCGAAGCCGAGCCCGTCCGCGACTCCCGTCCCGAGCCCTTCCTCTCCGTCGTCGCCGGTCCCCTCGGCTCCGTCCTCGTCGGTGCCGTCGATCTCCCCCACCCCCAACCCCAGCCCCTCCCTCTCCCCGTCGCCGGTGCCCTCGCCGACGCTCCTCCAGGAGCCCGGCCCCACGGGATGAGGCGCCAGCTGCCACGGCGCCACGACCTGGCTCCGCTGATGAGGTTCAGGCGGCCGGTGCTGTCCCCGCGCGAACGCCGCCTCGCCGGCGCCCTCACGGTCGAGGACCTGCGCCGGATCGCCCGGCGGCGTACGCCGAAGGCTGCGTTCGACTACACCGACGGCGCCGCCGACGGCGAGGTCTCGCTGGCGCGGGCGCGCCAGGCGTTCGCGGACGTGGAGTTCCACCCCGCGATCCTGCGCGACGTCTCCTCGGTCGACACGTCGCGGGAGGTCCTCGGAGGGCGGGTCGCGCTGCCGTTCGGGATCGCGCCGACCGGCTTCACGCGGATGATGCACGCCGAGGGGGAGGTGGCCGGCGCGACCGCCGCGGCCGCGGCCGGCATCCCGTTCGCACTGTCCACGATGGGCACCACCTCGATCGAGGACGTGGCGACCGCGGCCCCCGGCGGGCGGCACTGGTTCCAGCTGTACATGTGGAAGGACCGGGAGCGGTCCATGGCGCTCGTCGACCGCGCGGCCGCGGCCGGCTACGACACGCTGCTGGTCACCGTGGACGTCCCGGTCGCCGGCGCCCGGCTGCGCGACGTACGCAACGGCATGACGATCCCCCCGACCCTGACACCACGCACGGTGCTCAACGCGATCCCGCGTCCTGGCTGGTGGCTGAACTTCCTCACCACCGAGCCTCTCGCCTTCGCCTCGCTGGACTCGTGGTCCGGCACCGTCGCCGAGCTGCTGGACACGATGTTCGACCCCACCGTGACCTTCGAGGACCTGGCCTGGATCCGGTCGCAGTGGCCGGGCAAGGTGTCGGTCAAGGGCGTGCAGAGCGTCGACGACGCCAGGCGGCTGGCGGCCCTGGGTGTGGACGCGATCGTGCTGTCCAACCACGGCGGTCGCCAGCTCGACCGGGCACCGGTGCCGTTCCACCTGCTGCCCGACGTCGTGCGCGAGGTCGGCGACGACCTCGAGGTCCACCTCGACACCGGCATCATGTCCGGTCAGGACATCGTGGCCGGCCTCGCCCACGGGGCCCGCTTCACGATGATCGGCCGCGCCTACCTCTACGGCCTCATGGCCGGAGGTCGCCCCGGCGTCGACCGTAGCCTCGAGATCCTCGCCGGCCAGCTCGAGCGCACCCTGCGCCTGCTCGGCGTCACCACGCTCGACGAGCTCGAGCCCCGCCACGTGACCGCTCTGCGGCGGCTGGGGCCGGTCGGCTGAATGTGGATGGATACCCGGCTGACCGGGTATCCATCCCGCCGAACGCAAGCGACCAGGTCAGCCCCGCAGACTCGCGGCGGCGCGCGCGAGCGCCTCAACGCGTGGCCAGTCGCCCGAGTCGAGGACGGCGGCGGGGGTGAGCCAGGAGCCGCCGACGCAGCCGACGTTGGGCAGGGCGAGGTACGCCGGGGCGCTCGCCGCCGTGATGCCGCCGGTCGGGCAGAAGCGGGCGGTCGGGAGGGGGGAGGCCACCGACCTCAGGTAGTCCACGCCGCCGGACGCCTCGGCGGGGAAGAACTTCATCGACGCGTAGCCGGCCTCCAGCACCGCGAGAGCCTCCGACGCCGTGGCCGTGCCGGGCAGGAACGGCAGGCCCGTGTCCGCCATGGCGCCGAGCAGCGTCGGCGTGCAGCCGGGCGAGACCAGGAAGCCGGCGCCAGCGTCGGCGGCCTCCTTGGCCTGCCCGGGCGTCACGACGGTGCCGGCGCCGACCAGGATCTCGGGCACCTCGTCCGCGATCGCGCGGATCGCGTCGAGTGCGACCGGCGTGCGCAGCGTGAGCTCGATGGCCGGGAGGCCGCCGGCGACCAGGGCGCGGGCCACCGGCACCGCGTCGGACAGGCGCTCGAGGACGACGACCGGCAGGACCGGGACGACATCCAGTAGCGACTCAGACAGGCTGGGCAAGGGGCACCTCCGTAGCCGGGAAGCCGTACGCCGGGAAGACGCTCGCGCCCGCGTCGGCGGGGCCGACCGTCGCGCGGAACGCCGAGAACAGCTCGCGGCCGGTGCCGGCCCACTCCTCGCCCTCGAGGGCGCGCCCGCTGGGGACGCGCTGCTGCAGGGCGAGCACGTCGTCCACGAGCAGCCGGCCGGTCACCGCGTCGACGGTGATCAGGTCGCCGTCGCGCACCCGCGACAGCGGGCCGCCGAGCGCCGCCTCCGGGGTGACGTGGATGGCGGCCGGGACCTTGCCGGAGGCGCCGGACATCCGGCCGTCGGTCACGATCGCGACCCTCTGGCCGCGGTCCTGGAGCACGCCCAGGGCCGGGGTCAGCTTGTGCAGCTCGGGCATGCCGTTGGCGGCCGGGCCCTGGTAGCGGATCACCGCGACCAGGTCGACGCCGTCGAGCCGTCCCTCGGCGAACGCCGCCAGGAAGTCGGCCTGGTCGTCGAAGACCAGTGCCGGCGCGGTGACGACGCGGTGCTCCGAGGCGACCGCGGAGGTCTTGATTACCGCCGTACCGAGCGGGCCGGTGAGGACCTTGAGCCCGCCGTCCGCCGCGAACGGGGCGGACGCCGGGCGCAGCACGTCGCGGTCGAGGCTGGCCTTGGGGCCCTCCTCCCAGGTGAGGTCGTCGCCGCGCAGCACCGGCTCGGTCGTGTAGCGGCTCAGGCCGTGGCCCATGATCGTCTCGACGTCCTCGTGCAGCAGACCGGCGCGCAGCAGCGTGTGGATCAGGAAGCCCACGCCGCCGGCGGCGTGGAAGTGGTTCACGTCCGCGGAGCCGTTGGGATAGATCCGCGCGAGCAGCGGCACGACGGCCGACAGGTCCGAGAGGTCCTGCCAGGTGAGCGAGATGCCGGCAGCCCGCGCGATCGCGACCAGGTGCAGGGTGTGGTTGGTCGACCCGCCGCTGGCGAGCAGCGCCACGCAGGCGTTGACGATCGCCTTCTCGCTCACGATCTCGCCGACGGGCGTGGGCTCGCCCCCCTGCCGGGTGATGCCCACCGCCCGGGTCGCGGCCGCGCGGGTCAGCGCCTCGCGCAGCGGGGTGCCGGGGTTGACGAAGGACGAGCCCGGCAGGTGCAGGCCGAGCACCTCCATCAGCAGCTGGTTGGAGTTGGCGGTGCCGTAGAAGGTGCAGGTGCCGCGCGAGTGGTACGACGCCGCCTCGGCCTCGAGCAGCTCCTCGCGGCCGACCTTGCCCTCGGCGTGGAGCTGGCGCACCCGTGCCTTCTCGCCGTTGGGCAGGCCGGAGGCCATGGGTCCCGCCGGCACGAAGACCGTCGGCAGGTGGCCGAACGACAGCGCGCCGATCAGCAGCCCGGGCACGATCTTGTCGCAGACCCCGAGCATGAGGGCGCCGTCGAACATGTCGTGGCTGAGCGCGATCGCCGCCGACATCGCGATCACGTCGCGGCTGTAGAGCGAGAGCTGCATGCCGTCGCGCCCCTGGGTGATCCCGTCGCACATGGCGGGGACGCCGCCGGCGACCTGAGCGATCCCGCCGGCGCGGACGGTGGCCTGCTTGAGGACCGGCGGGTACTCGCCGTACGGCTGGTGCGCCGACAGCATGTCGTTGTAGCTGGTGACGATCGCCAGATTGGGCTTGGTGCGCCCGCGCAGCGCGGTCTTCTCGGCGGGCCCGGCGGCGGCGAAGCCGTGCGCGAGGTTGGCGCAGCCGAGCCTGCCCCGAGCGGGGCCCTGGTCGGCGGCCGCGCGGATGCGGTCGAGGTAGGCGCGACGGCCGGGGTCGCTGCGCGCCACGATCCGCGCCGTCACCTCCGCCACGACGGGGTGGGTGGTGGGGCTCATGCGTCGGACTCCTGCCAGTGTCGGCCGTCGCGCTCGAGGAGCGTGGCGGCGGCGGTCGGCCCGCTGGTGCCGGCCGGGTAGCGCTTGGGACGGTCCGGCGACGTCGCCCACCGCCTGAGGATCGGCTCGACCCAGGTCCACGCGGCCTCGACCTCGTCGCGGCGCATGAACAGGGTCGGATTGCCGCGGATGACGTCCATGAGCAGCCGCTCGTAGGCGTCGGGGCTGCGCTGCGTGAACGTCGTCGCGTAGCTGAGGTCCAGCGACACCGGCCGCAGGCGGATCCCGCCGGGCCCGGGCTCCTTGGCGGTCAGGTGCAGCCGCATGCCCTCGTCGGGCTGGACCTGGATGTGCAGCCGGTTGGGTGAGCTGGTGCCCTCGCTGTGCGGGAACATCGCGTGCGGGGGCTCCTTGAACACCACCACGATCTCCGACATCCGCCGGTCCAGGCGCTTGCCGGTGCGCAGGTAGAACGGCACTCCGGCCCAGCGCCAGTTCTGCACCTCTGCCCGTACGGCGACATAGGTCTCGGTGCTGCTGGTCGAGTGCCCCACGTCGTCGGCGTACGCCGCCGCCGGCAGCCCGTCGACCAGCCCCTCGCCGTAGCGGCCGCGCACGGTGTCGCGGTCGACGTCCTCGGGCGACATCGGCTTGAGCGCCTGCAGCACCTTGAGCTTCTCGTCGCGCACCGTCTCGCGACCGACGTAGGTCGGCGGCTCCATGGCGACCAGGCAGAGCAGCTGCAGCAGGTGGTTCTGCACCATGTCGCGCAGCGCGCCGGAGGTGTCGTAGTAGCCGCCCCGGTCGCCGACGCCGAGGGTCTCCGCGGCGGTGATCTGGACGTGGTCAACCCAGCGCGAGTTCCACAGCGGCTCGAGGAAGGTGTTGGCGAAGCGCGTGACGAGGAGGTTCTGGACGCTCTCCTTGCCGAGGTAGTGGTCGATGCGGAAGATCTGGCGCTCGGAGAAGACCCGCCCGACCTCGTCGTTGATCGCGAGGGCCGAGGCCAGGTCGCGGCCCACGGGCTTCTCCAGGACCACCCGCGAGCTCTCCTCGACCACGCCGGCGGCACCGAGGCGCTCGCAGGTGGGGCCGAACAGCGAGGGCGCGACGGCGAGGTAGAAGACTCGCACCGCCTCCTCGTCGGTGGGCCGGTCCTTGAGGAGGTCGTGGAGCAGGTGCCAGCCCTCGGGCTCGTGGGAGTCGAGGGTCAGGTGCCGGACCCGGCCCAGCAGGCGGCGTACGGCGCCCTCGTCGAGCTCGTCGGCGACGACATGTCGGTGCAGGGCCTCCTGCACGACGTGGCGGTAGCCCTCGTCGTCGAGCTCGGAGCGGGAGACGCCGACGACGCGCGTGGCGTCGGGGAGTTGACCCTCCTGCTCGCGCTGGTAGAGGGCCGGCAGGAGCTTGCGCAGCGCCAGGTCGCCGGTGCCGCCGAACACGGTGAAGTCGCAGGCCGGGAGGCCGTCGGCGAGCTCGGTCGTGGGCAGGGTCACATCGCCACGGTAGGGACCGGAAAGTGCATTCGACAAGCACCTGTTAGGCATTTTTAGGACAAAAGTCCGGTACATGTCCTGGTGACGAGGTCGAAAGCGCCTAGGATCCGAGGCGTGACCTCTGCCGGCGACGTGCTCGACCTGGTGCGGTCGGGACGGGCCAGCACCCGCTCCGAGCTGCGACGGCTGACCGGGCTGTCCCGCACGGCCGTGGTCGCCCGGGTCTCCGCGCTGGCCGAGGCGGGCCTGCTGCTGGTGGGCGAGGAGCTCGCCTCGACCGGCGGGCGGCCGCCCGGCAGCATCGTGTTCCACCAGGACGCGGGCGTCGTGCTCGCCGCCGCCATCGGCCGCTCCCGCTCTCAGCTCGCGGTCTTCGACCTCGCCGGGGAGGAGCTGGGCTCGTCGTCCCTCGACCACGAGGTGGGGGCCGGGCCAGAGGCGGTGATGCCGCCGGTGGCCGAGCATCTGTGCCGCCTCCTCGACGAGACCGCCGGCGGTCGGGCCGTGCTGGCCATGGGGGTCAGCCTGCCGGGCACCGTCGACCCGGCCCGCGGCGTCAGCGTCGACTCGCCGGTCATGGGCGGGTGGGACGGCGCCGACCTCACGCCGTACCTCGCCGAGGTCGGAGCCGCACCGCTCTACGTCGGCAACGACGCGGACGTGCTGGCGCGCTCCGAGCGGCTCGGACACGCCGCGCGCTTCCAGGACCTGCTCGTCGTCAAGGCCTCGACCGGGCTGGGGCTCGGCATCATCGCCGAGGGCCGGGTGGTGTCCGGGCACCTCGGCGGCGCCGGCGAGATCGGGCACACCAAGGTGGACGCCGCCGATGGCCGTCCCTGCCGCTGCGGCGCCACCGGCTGCCTCGAGACCCTCGCCGGCGGCTGGGCCATCGTCGCGCGGCTCACCGAGCAGGGCCACCACGTCGACCACGTGCGCGACCTGGTCGCCCTGGCGCTGTCGGGCGACGCGGACGCCAAGCAGCTGCTGCGCGAGAGCGGCCGCCGGCTCGGCGAGGTCCTCGCCGTCGCGATCAACCTGCTCAACCCCGAGGCCGTCGTCCTCGGTGGCGACATGGCGGCCGCCTTCGACGTCTACGCCGCCGGCGTACGGGAGAGCGTCTACGCCCGCGCCTCCGCACTGGCGACCCGCGAGCTGCAGTTCCTGCCCTCGACCTACGGCGACCGCGCCGGCCTGGTCGGCTGCGCGTCCATGGCCCTCGACCAGGTCCTCAACCCCGCCGCCATCGACGCCCGCCTCTCCCAGCGACCCGACCCTTCCTGAGCCCGTCGCCGCGGTAGTCCCGGACGTATGTGTTGTTGAAACGCCGTTCCCACCGACACGATCGTCAGGGACTACCTCCGTGGTTCGATCAGGCGGAGCGGGCGGCGTACCGGCCCGGGGGGACGCCGAGGACGCGCTTGAAGTGGCGGGTCAGGTGGGACTGGTCGTGGAAGCCGACCTCGGCTGCGACGCGGGCGGCGGGGACGCCGTCGAGCAGCAGCCGTCGGGCCGCGTCGACCCGGCGGCCGGTGAGGTAGCGGTGCGGCGAGATGCCGAGCTCGCGCCGGAAGGTACGCACCAGACGTACGGGCGACGCCTCCAGCTCGGCGGCGGCCTCGGCCAGGCTGATGCCGTCGACGAGGTGGGAGTCCAGGAGCTCGCGCAGGCGCGCCGCGAGCCCCGCGTCCGACACCGGGTCCCGCACCGCGTCCCGCCCGGCCTCCGCGACCGGGGCTCCTCGCAGATGGGCGTCCAGCCGCTCGACCACGAGCGCCAGGTCGGAGGCCGCCTCGAGCTCGTCGCCAGGTCGGCCCAGCGCGTCATGCAGGGCCCGCACCCGCCGCAGCAGGGCAGGGTCGCCGCTCGTGGGGTCGTCGACGGCGCGCCCGGAGCGCCGGGGGTCTAGGACGTCGGCCTCCAGGTAGATCACCCGCTTGCGGAAGCCCTCCTCGGTCGCACCGCGCCCGTCGTGCGGCACGTGCGGCGGCAGCAGCGTCACCGATGCCCGGCGGGTCGCGTGCTCGTGGCCGCCCAGGTCGTAGACGACCGTGCCGGTGTCGACCAGGAGCAGCGTCCACGTGTCGTGGGTGTGCGACGGGTACGCGTGGTGCGGGAAGTGCGCGTGCAGGACCTCCGCGACCCCCGGCACCGGCGGCCGCCAGGCTCGGATCCAGGGCCCGCGCTCCATGTGCCGAACGTACAAGACCGCCGCGCCCCGCCGGGTCACGATCGAGGCATGCACGAGGCCCTCACTCCGCCGTTCGACACCAAGATCGCCCTCCTGGTCCGCGACGACCTCGTCGCCTGGCAGCGCCTCAACGTCACCGCGTTCCTCGCCAGCGGCATCACCGCCGCGTCCCCGCACCTGGTCGGCGACCCGTACGCCGACGCCGACGGCACGGCGTACCTGCCGCTGCTGGGGATGCCCGTCCTGGTCTTCCAGGCCGGCGCGGACACCCTGCGCGCGGCCCGGGAGCGGGCGCTGCGGCGCGGGCTGCCGCTGGCGGTCTACACGAGTGACATGTTCCGCACCGGGGACGACGCGGCCAACCGCGCCACCGTCGCCGCGGTCGCCGGCGCCGGCCTCGACCTGGTCGGCCTGGCCCTGCACGGTCCCAAGAGCGCGGTCGACAAGGTCACGAAGGGCGCACGCCTCCATCCCGCCGACTAACGTCGGGGTCATGCGGATCAGCGAGTGGGGCACGACGCCCTCCGGCGAGACGGTGCATCGCCTGGTCCTCGGCTCCGCCCCCGGTGCGGTGCTGCACGTGCTGACGCTCGGAGCCACGGTGCACCGGCTGGAGGTCGAGGCAGGAGGCCCGCGGCGCAACATCGCCCTCGGCCACCGCGACCCCGCCGACTACCTCGGCTCCAGCGACTACATCGGCGGCACGATCGGCCGCTACGCCAACCGGATCGCCGGCGGGCGCACCACGCTCGACGGGGACGAGCTCACGCTCGGCGCCCACGACCGCGGCAACCACCTGCACGGCGGTCCCGACGGCTTCGACCGGCGGGTCTGGGAGGTCGCCGACGCCGGCGAGGACCACGCCGTGCTGCGCCTGGTCAGCCCCGACGGCGACCAGGGCTTCCCCGGAACCGTCCGGGCCCAGGTCACCTTCACGGTGACCGGCCACGCCGTCGGCGTCGAGCTGGAGGCGACCACCGACGCCCCCACGCTGGTGAACCTCACCTCCCACGCCTACTTCAACCTCGACGGCGACGGGGCAGGCACGATCGACGAGCACCGCCTCACCGTGCCCGCCGAGCGCTACACCCCGGTCGACGCGACCGGCATCCCGCTCGGCGACCACGCGCCGGTGGCCGGCACGGCCTTCGACTTCCGCCGACCGGCGGCCATCGGCCCCAGGGTGCGGCGCGACGAGGAGCAGATCGTCCTGGCCCGCGGCATCGACCACAACTACGTCGTCGACGGCGAGGGCTGGCGCACCGCGGCCGTGCTCGAGTCGCCCGCGGCCGGCACCCGACTGATCCTGCGCAGCGACCAGCCCGGGCTGCAGGTCTACACCGGGAACTTCCTGGACGGCAGCCGACGTACCGCGCAGGGAGGGCTCTACCGCCAGGGCGACGGGATCGCCCTGGAGCCGCAGCTCCACCCCGACTCCCCGAACCGGCCCGAGTGGCCCTCGGCCGTCCTGCGCCCCGGCGAGACCTACCGCTGCCGCCTCGAGTGGGAGCTCTCCGCGATCGGCCGATGAGTCGTCCGCCCCGCGGCGGTCAGCCCGGTATGGACATCCTCGACCTCGGCCCCGCCACGGCGACCATGCGACGCCTGGTGCTCGGCATCGGCGACGACCAGCTCGCCCTGCCCACCCCGTGCACGGCGTACACCGTCGGCGACCTCGTCGAGCACGTCGGCGGCCTGGCCCTCGCCTTCACCGGTGCCGCGCACCACCGGTCCGTGCCCGGCGCGGACGGCATCGGCGAGGGGGACGCCTCCCGGCTGGAGGATGGCTGGCGGCACCGCATCGTGCGTGACCTGGAGGTCCTGGCCGGGGCCTGGCGCAGCCCCGTGGCGTACGACGGGATGACCGCGGCGGGCGGCGTGGCCCTGCCCGGCGCCGTCGCCGCCCGGATCGCGCTCGACGAGGTCGTCGTCCACGGCTGGGACCTCGCGCGCGCCACGGGCCAGCGCTTCGAGGCCCACCCGCCCTCGGTGGCGGCCTGCCTGGAGTTCGTCTCCGGCTTCGAGGTGCCGCCCGAGGCCGGCGATGGCCCCTTCGGGCCTCCGGTCCCGCCTCCGCCCGACGCCACCGACCTGGAGCGGCTCCTCGCCCTCACCGGCCGCGACCCGCGCGCCCGGTGACCCCCTGGGGCGGCGGCCCCAGATTTCACCGAGCCCGACAGGCTCCGGTAGCCTTCCCGGCGGTGGCGTGTCCGAGCGGCCTAAGGAGAACGCCTCGAAAGCGTTTGTCGGTGCAAGCCGACCGAGGGTTCAAATCCCTCCGCCACCGCCATTGTGATGTCTCAGGACATCCGTGACACCCGGCCCCACGCAGACGTGGGGCCGGGTGTCGTTCGTTCGGAGCGCGAACGCCGACAACCTTCTGCGGCTCGTGGTGGTCTCAGCTGCGACAACATACGTCGGGGAGGCGCCAGCGGGAGGCCAGGAGTGCGATGAAGCGAATGCTGGTGGCTGCCCTCCTTGGTGTCTTGGCGCTCGCGGGGTGCACCGGTCCGCGGGACCAGGGGCCAGCGGCGGCCGAGAGTCCGTCGGCCCCGCCTGCGGGCGGTGCCGGTAGCCCGTCCCTCGCTCCCGACCCCACCCGAACGCAGCCGCCGAAGGACCCGTCGGCGCGCTGGCGCGTGCTGAAGGAGTGGCGGCGGGACCAGCCGGCGGTGACGGGCGACCACAACGGGACCTACACCGCGTTCCACGAAGACGGCAGCCCGGACAGCAGCTCCCCTCAGCAGACCCGGGTCTTCGATCGCCACGGCAGCCTGGTCCTGGAGCGTACGTCCGAGGGCTCGGGGTGGTTCACCCAGGAAGCCTGGCTCACCGATCACTTCGCCGTCGTCGAGGACCTCCACGAGGGACAGCGGCTGGTCCGGCTGTTCGTGTACGACCTGCGCACCGGTGAGGCCGTCGAGCTGCCCGGCGGGCTCCAGCCGACGCAGCCGGAGGTCGATGCCGGCTCAGGACAGGTGAGCTTCACGACGGGCACCGCGGAGACGCGGATGTGCCAACAGCTCGTCGACCTCGAGTCCGGGGTGGCGAAGGCGCCGACCTGCGCATCGACGGGGGAGGTGCTGGCCGACACCGTCGTCGGGGCGTCGGCGTACTCCTTCAGCCGGGTCCGGTCGCCGAACGTCGAGCAGCGCTGCAAGAACCTCACCGTCGTGCAGGGAGAGCGCCAGAGCGACATCCCATTGCACGAGAAGTGCCTGGGCTGGAGCGCCGCAGTGATCGAAGGGGCCGTGGCGTGGGACGAGGCGGATCCGTTGTCCGAGAGCCTCTGGCTCGGCGAGGGGTATGTGCGCCCTGGCGACGAGCAGCCGATAGCGCTCGGGCCGGTCGTCACCGACACGATCGTGGGCTGCGGTGATCGCTTCTTCTGGGAGGGCCTCGGCCACCACGACTCGTCGGGGATCGAGTCGTGGAGCGCCGAGCACGGTGTCCAGACGGTGTGGGGGCCGCAACGCGACGTCGTCCCGGTCGACCTCGAGTGCTCCGACGGTCGTTGGCTCCACCTCCGGCTGGACGAGATCACCGGCAAGGACGAGATGCTCCGGATCATCGTCCTGGACACCCGCACGATCTCCTGAGCGCCCGCGTCGCTCAGTGCTCAGCGGCGCTGGTTGTCCGGCTCCCGCTGGTCCGGCGGCTGGGTCGGCTCGAACGGCTCGACCGAGATCGCGAAGTCGTCGCCGTGCTGGGTGACCCCGCTGACCACCGCCTCGTCGACGACCTGGGCGCCGTAGGCGCGCCGCACGATCATCGGGTCGGAGCGCAGGTCGCGCACCAGGGCCCAGCCGAGGCCGATCATCACGAGGGCGAAGGGGACGGCGGCGACGATGGTGAGGTTCTGCAGCCCGCTGAGCGCGTCCTCGTCGATGAGCAGCATGACCGCGGCGACGCTGCCGGTGGCCACGCCCCAGAACACGACGTTGACGCGGCTGGGCTCGATGGTGCCCTTCTGGGAGAGCGTGCCCATCACGATCGAGGCCGCGTCCGCGCCGGACACGAAGAAGATGGCGACCAGCACCATGACCAGGATGCTGGTCACGGTGGCCCAGGGCATCGTCTCGAGCAGGGCGAAGAGCTGGCCCTCGGACGTCGCCTCCCCGGCGAGGTCGGTGCCGGCCTCCTGGGCGTGGATGGCCGCGCCGCCGAACACCGCGAACCAGACCAGGCTGACCAGGCTGGGGACGAGCAGCACCCCCGTGACGAACTGGCGGATCGTGCGTCCGCGGGAGATGCGGGCGATGAACATGCCGACGAACGGCGTCCAGGACATCCACCAGGCCCAGTAGAAGATCGTCCAGCCCGCCAGCCACTCCGACATCCCCTCCCCACCGGATGCGCCCGTGCGGGCCGCCATGGTGCCGAGGTCGGAGAGGTAGCTGCCGAAGGTCGTCGGGATCAGGTCGAGGATGAACACCGTCGGGCCGACGAGGAAGACGAAGAGCGCGAGCGTGACCGCCAGGACCATGTTGATGTTGGAGAGCCACTGGATGCCCTTGGCCACCCCGGACACCGCGGAGGCGATGAAGCAGATGGTGAGGAGCGCGATGATGCCCACCAGCACGCCGTTGCCGACCTCGCCGATACCCGTGACGATCTCCAGGCCGCTGCCGATCTGCAGCGCACCGAGCCCGAGCGAGGCGGCGGAGCCGAAGAGCGTCGCGAAGATCGCGAGGATGTCGATGACCCGGCCCGCGGGGCCGGCGGCCCGGCGCGCGCCGATCAGCGGGGCGAACGCCGCGCTGATGAGCTGCAGGCGCCCCTTGCGGAACACGCCGTACGCGATAGCGAGCCCGACCACGGCGTACATGGCCCACGGGTGGAAGGTCCAGTGGAAGAGCGTCGTGGCCATCGCGGTCTGGACCGCCTGGTCGTTGCCGACCTCGCCGGTGCCGGGCGGCGGGGTGACCAGGTGCGACAGCGGCTCGCTGACGCCGTAGAACATCAGGCCGATGCCCATGCCGGCGCTGAACATCATGGCGACCCAGGAGACGGTCCGGAACTCCGGCTCCTCGTCGTCACCGCCGAGCGGGATGTCGCCGAACTTGCTGGCCGCGAGCCACACCACGAACACCACGAGTCCCGAGGCGAGGATGGTGAACAGCCACCCCAGGTTGGTCACCGTCCAGTCCAGCGACTTGTCCGAGGCGGTGCCGAGACTCTCGGTGCTGACCAGCCCCCAGGCCACGAAGCCGATCGCGATCACCGCCGTCACGGCGAAGACGATCCGGTCCAGCTCGGGTCGGCCGGGGTCCCGCTCGGCCGTGCTGGGCGGCTCGAGGGCCGGGTGCGACGGCGGATGCGGGCTGCCGGGGAGCACCGTGCGGCCCTGACGAGGCCGGCGCGGCCGGCGGTGCGGTTGGCTCCGGTGATTCGACTTTGTGCTCATGGCGCCGCGCGCCGCTGCCTCGGCGCGCCCTTCCCGAGTGTGGTGGCAGTCCTGCGAGCCCACCACACCGACGAGGGTCCCGCAACGGGGGCGGACCCGTCAGCGGAAGGTGACCTCGCCACAGCTGCAGTCGAACTGTGAGACGGCGACTGCCGGCTGCTCGAGCACGAGGAGGCTCAGATCTCGGTCCGGCGCTCGCTGACCGTCTGGCTGCCGTCGGGGTGGACGGTGGTGGCGCTGCTGCGGGCGCGACGCCCGGCGTTCATGGTCACAGCGGAGAGGATGATCACGCCGAGTCCGACCAGCGCGCAGATCCAGCCGACCATCTGCAGGTCGACCTCGTTGATGCTGTCCTGGACGGCGAGCGCCAAGACGAGTCCCACGACGAGGAGAAAAGCTCCGAGTCCGTATCCCATAGCGAGCTCCTTGCGTCCGTGGCCCCTACTGTGGCGCCAACCCCGGTCGCTTACCCGGCCGCCGGTCGCCCGAAACATCCGGTGGTCAGCCGCCGGGGCGATCCTCGTCCAGGCAGAGCGCCACCAGGACGCCCGGGCGGCGCTCGGTGAAGACCGCCCAGCCTTCCTCGAACGAGACGTGGTGGAGCCGGCCGTGCCGGCGGATCAGCGCCGATCTCGGCTGGACCTCGGCGCCGAACCCAGCCTCCGCGCAGTCGTGGCGGTCGAGGGCCCGCGCCAGCCTCGTCGCCGGGTCCGGCAGGTCCACCGTCGACAGCGGCGGCCGGGGCTGGGACGGAGTGGAGCTCGGGCTCCCGACCAGGCCGAAGGCCAGCACGACCACCGCCACGAGCACCAGCGACTTGGCAACGGAGAGCGCGAGGGCTGCGCTCGAGGGCGGTCTGCGCCGCATGTCGTTCTCCTCCTGCCGAGCTCCCGTCTTCCCAACGAGGCACGGTGGGGCGGGTCACGCGGCGCCGCGGCGCAGGGGGGTGCGCGAGGATGGGGGGCATGACCTGGTTCGCCTCACCCGCCGACGCCGCCGAGCGTCTGACCGCCACCGGCTACCTGGCCGACGCGGCCACTGCCACGACGACGTTCCTGGCCGGGGCGCTGGAGAAGCCGATGCTGGTCGAGGGGCCGGCCGGGGTGGGCAAGACCGAGCTGGCCAAGGCCGTCGCGCGCGCGACGGGCTCCGAGCTCGTGCGGTTGCAGTGCTACGAGGGCCTCGACGAGGCGCGCGCGCTCTACGAGTGGAACTACAAGAAGCAGCTGCTGCGCATCCAGTCCTCGCACGGAGAGCAGGAGTGGTCGGCGACCCACGACGACATCTTCACCGAGGAGTTCCTGCTGACGCGGCCCCTCCTGACGGCGATCCGCCGCGAGGAGCCCACCGTCCTGCTCATCGACGAGGTCGACAAGACCGACGTGGAGGTCGAGGGGTTGCTGCTCGAGGTGCTCTCGGACTTCCAGGTCACCATCCCCGAGCTGGGCACGGTGTCCGCCGTACGCCGCCCGCTCGTCTTCCTGACCTCCAACGCCACCCGAGAGCTGTCCGAGGCCGTCAAGCGTCGCTGCCTCTACCTGCACCTCGACTACCCCGACGCCGAGCGCGAGCGCGAGATCGTCGCCTCGCACGTGCCGGAGCTCGATGACCGGGTGGCCGAGCAGCTCGTCGCCACGATCGGTCGCCTGCGCGAGCTGGAGCTGAAGAAGGCGCCGTCCATCGCGGAGTCCGTGGACTGGGCCCGGACGCTGATCGCGCTGGAGATCCGCGACCTCGACGACAAGGCCGTCAACGACACCCTCGGTGTGGTGCTCAAGCACGCCTCCGACCACGACCGCGCGGTCCGCGAGCTCCGGCTGAGCAGATGACTCCGGCCGCTCCGCGCTCGGGTCTCGTCGACCGCCACATCGCCTTCCTCGAGGCGCTGCGGGGGGCCGGGCTGCCGGTGTCCCTGGCCGAGGACCTCGACGCCGTCGCGGCCCTCACCGCCCTCGACTGGTCCGAGCGCCTCGTCATCCGCGACGCGTACGCCGCCACACTGGTCAAGCGCCGCACGCAGCGCCCGACGTTCGAGGCGCTCTTCGACATCTACTTCCCGCGCCTGGTCGGCGCGGGCGCGACGCCGTACGGCGAGGAGCAGGGCGCCGACGAGTCGGGCGTGCGCGACAACGGGCAGGCGCTGGCGAGCTTCCGGGAGGAGCTGCTGGAGGCGCTGGCCGACGGCGAGGAGCAGCGGCTGGCCAGGCTCGCGGCCGAGATGGTCGGCCGCTTCGGGGCGATGCCCGGCCGCGGACCGGGGCTGTCCTCGTGGTCGGCCTACACCGCGCTGCAGCGGGTCTCGCCGCAGCAGCTCGTCGACCAGATCGTGTCGGCGCTGCTGGCCCAGGGCCGCACCGAGGAGGAGGCGCAGCGGGTGTCCGGGCGCCGGGTCGGGGCGTTCACCCGCCAGGTGGAGGACGACGCTCGCCGCCGCATCGCCGAGGAGAAGGGCCCCGACCACGTCGCCAAGGTGGCGACCAAGCCGAGCATCGACCGTGTCGACTTCACCGCGGCGCGCAAGTCGGACCTCGAGGAGATGCGCCGCGAGATCTACCCGCTGGCCCGCCGGCTGGCCACCAGACTGACCCAGGAGCACCACGCCCGCCGGCGTGGGCCGCTCGACTTCCGACGTACCGTCCGGGCGTCGATGTCCACCGGCGGCGTCCCCATCGCCACCCATCACCGGCCCAAGCGGCCGCACCGCACCGAGCTGGTCGTGCTCTGCGACGTCAGCGGCTCGGTGGCCAACTTCGCCCAGTTCACGCTGCTGCTGGTCTTCGCGCTGCAGGACCAGTTCCAGAAGGTCCGGGCCTTCACGTTCATCGACCACGTGCACGAGGTGACCCACCACTTCCGCCCCGGCGCCGACGTCGTGGACGTCATGGCCGACCTCGCCGCGAGCACCTCCCACGCCGCTCTCTGGGGGCGGACCAACTACGGGCGGGCGCTCGCGACGTTCGAGGAGGCGCATCCCGACGCGCTCGGGCCCAAGTCCTCGCTGCTGATCCTGGGCGACGCGCGCTCCAACTACAGCGACCTCAACCCCGACGTGCTGGCGCGGCTCGCGCGCTCGGCGCGCCACGCCTGGTGGCTCAATCCCGAGGCGGTGCGCCACTGGGGCACCGGCGACTCGGCCGCCCGGACCTACGGCGACATCGTGCCGATGGTCGAGTGCCGCAACCTCACCCAGCTCGGCGAGTTCGTGCACGACCTCGCGATCTAGATCAGCCCTTCACGGCCCCCGACAGGAAGCCCTGGGTGACCTGGCGCTGCAGGGCCACGAACAGGACGACGACGGGCAGGATCGTGATGAGCGCACCGGCGGCCAGCGGCCCGATGTCGACCGAGCGGCCGCCGAGGAAGAGGTAGAGGCCGGTCGTGAGCGGCTGGTACTCCCCGCCCGGCATGTAGAGCAGCGGCACCAGGAAGTTGTTCCAGTTCTGCAGGAACGTGAACACCGTGAGGGCACCCATCCCCGAGCTGACGAGCGGCAGCATGATGCGCGTGAAGATCTTCCACTCCGAGGCGCCGTCCATCCGGGCGGCCTGCTCGAGCTCCTGAGGCAGGTCGGAGAAGAACGCCCGCATGAAGAACGTGCCGAAGGACAGCCCGGTGCTCGCGAGCACCAGGTTGATGCCGACCAGGCTGTCGAGCAGCTGCATGCTGCGCAGCTGGTAGTACAGCGGGATCATGTAGGCGAAGAACGGCACGAGGAGCCCGAGGATCACCAGGTAGAACACCATGGTCCGGCCTGGGAACGGCAGCCTCGCGAAGACGTAGCCCCCCATCGTGGACAGCACCACGACGAGCGCCGTGCTCGGCACGGTCAGCAGGAAGCTGTTGAGCAGGTAGTCGCCGAAGTTTCCGACCGTCCACGCCGTCTCGAGGTTCTCCGTGGAGAACGACGAGAACAGTCCGAAGGGGTTGGTCGTGACGTCCTTGCTGTCCTTGAACGCCGTCGAGACGGTCAGCACCAGGGGGAAGACCATCACCAGGCACAGGGCGACCAGCGCGACATGGCGCAGGCCGACAGCCACGCGCCGCCGCGGGGTCGTGCGGTTGACTCGCTCGCTCATGCGCCCGTCCCCTCGAGGGACAGGCGGCGCTGCAGCCGGTTGAGGCCCACGGCGAACGGGATCGCCATGACGGTGATGATCAACGCCAAGGTGGTCCCGTAGCTGATGCGGTTGAGCTGGAAGGCGCTGCTGTAGGCGTAGGTCCCCAACGTCTCGGTGGCGCCGGCGGGACCGCCGCCGGTCATGACGAAGACGATGTCGAACACGCTGAAGCCGCCGATGAGGGTGATCGTCGTGACCATCAAGAAGACCGGCATGATCTGCGGGAGGATCACGTAGCGCAGCCGCTGAACCGGATTGGCCCCGTCGAGCATCGAGGCCTCGACCAGCTCGATGTCCACGTTGCGCAACGCCGACAGGACGATGATGAACACGAAGCCCGAGGTCGCCCACACGGCAGTGCCGAGCACGGCGTAGAGCGCGGTGTCCGGGTCGCCGAGCCAGCCGCGGGTGAGCGAGCCCAGCCCCACGGCGTCGAGCACGCGGTTGAGCCAGCCCCGGGTCGGGTCGTAGATCCAGCTCCACACCACGCCCACGGCCACCTGGGGCAGCACGTAGGGCAGGAAGAGCGCGGTCCGGTAGAGCACGCTGCCCCGCTTGACCGTCCACACCAGCAGCGCGTAGCCCAGACCGATGGCGAGCGGGGCGACGGTGCCCAGGACGATCCAGATGACGTTGTTCTTGAACGCACCCCAGACGTCGGAGTCCTGCGCCAGCTCGGTGAAGTTGGCCGTGCCCACCCAGGGCGGCGTGACGTCGATGCCGTCGAAGTCGACGAAGACGTAGTAGACGGCGTTGGCGAGGGGGAACAGCAGGAACACGGCCACCACGGCCACCAGCGGCGCCACCATCAGCATGCCGAGCCGGGCCTGCGCCCGACGGGTCGCGGGCGGCGCGTGGGACGCCGCGGGCCGCGACCCTCGTCGGGCCGGGGCTCGTGGGCGGGCCGGCGGGGTCGGCAGCGCGGTCGTGGTCGTCACGACGGCTCCTGCGAGCTCCGGCTCACTTCTGTGCCGCCTCCTGGAGGTCTGCGGCGACCTCCTCGGGCGACTGCTGGCCGGTCAGGACGGCCTGCACGCCGTCGTAGAGCGCCTCGTTGAACGCGTCGGTGGTCAGGACGTCGATGTTGTAGCCGAAGTCGCCGGTGGTCGACAGCGTCGCGGTGTCCTCGAGGACCTGGGCGAACAGCGGGGAGACCTCGAGCTCGCTGGTCTCCAGCGGCATCGGCGGGATGGTGTGCAGGTTCTCGACGGTCCACTCGCCGTGCTCGGGGGAGGCGAGGAAGTCCACGAGCTCCAGGGCGACGTCGGGGTCGGTGGCCTGCGCCGAGACGAACGGGCCGGAGCCGAGCCCCCCGGTGAAGATGCCCGGACCGTCGGGTGCGGGGAATGGGATGTAGCCGGCCTCGAACTCGGCGTTGTCGTCGATCTCGCCGACGAGCCAGCTGCCGGTGGGGACCATGGCCGCGTCGCCGGCGTAGAACGGCGCCAGCGAGTTGTCGTAGTCGACGGAGGTGGGCGACTCCCCGAGGTAGCCGGACTCGTTGAGGTCGCGCCAGACCTCGAGTGCCTCGACGACCTCCGGTGAGTCCCAGGAGGTCTCCCCGTCGATCAGGGCCTTGACGCCGTCGGAGCCGACCGCGCTGGAGAGCACCATGCTCAGGAGGTGGCCGCCCTCCCAGCCCTCCTTGTCGCCGACCGACAGCGGGATCTTCCCGTCGGCCTTCACCGCCTTCGCCGCGGCCTCGAGGTCGGCCAGGCTCTGGGGCTCCTCGAGGCCGAGCTCGGCGAATAGGTCCTTGTTGTAGAAGACCCCGATCGTCTCCATCTCGCCGGGGAGCCCGTAGAGCTTGTCATCGACGGTGACCCGCTCCTTGGCGAAGTCGTAGACCTCCCAGCCGTTGTCCTCGTAGGCGTCGGTCATGTCGTAGAGCAGGCCGGCCTCGGCCAGGGCGCCACCGAAGCCCGGGCCCGAGCCCCAGTTGAAGACGTCCGGGCCGTCTCCCGAGCGCAGCTGGGTCTGCAGGACCGTGCGCATGGTGTCGAAGGGCAGCGTGTCCACGTTGACCTTGATCCCGGACTCCTCCTCGAAGTCCGCGAGGTGCTTCTTCAGGGCGTCGAGGGCCTCGGGGTCCTCCGGCTCCTCGATGAGGTAGTCCAGGGACTTCGCGTCGCCCTCGCCCTCGCCATCGTCGACGGACTGGCCGGTGCAGCCGGCGAAGGCGAGCACGAGCGCGGCGGCCGCGACCGGCGTCCTGAGGGTCCTACGTCGCATGGCGTCCTCCAGTCGGTCCGTCCTGCCCGGGCGGTCCGCCCGGCCCGACCAAGGGTCAGCGCCCGCGTGCGATGTGTCAACCGTCACAAGGGGTGGTGGCGGCGCCACGGGCGCGCGGCTGGTTACCCGGCCAGGTAGCCCAGGGACTGGATCCGCGAGATCTCCTCACGCAGCTCGGGGTGGCTGGCGCCGTCGGCGGCGCGCCCGCCGGTGACGTAGACGCTCTCCCCGTCGCGGCCGGCGCTGTCGAAGACCACCGTCAGGCGGTTGGTCGCGCCGGCGCTCATGAGCGAGCCGAGCACGGCGACCGGGTCGGAGCGGTCCTCGAGCGAGAGCACCCGCGTCCCCTCGGGGATCCGCGGCACATGCGCCGACGGGGCGCCGGCGGTGATGACCTGGTCGATCACGAAGGTCTCGGAGGGCGCCCTGGCGGCCACCTCGGCGGCCGTCACCCCGCCCTGCGCGGAGCCGACCAGCATGACGTGGGCGCCGGGGTCTCCCTGGACGGCTGACTCGATGCTGAGCAGCACCTGGGCGGCATAGGTCGTGCGATCTCCGCCGACCAGGCGCAGGCGCCGGCCGTTGCCGACCGAGGGACCAGGCAGGTAGGCGATGTAGCGGCCATCGGTCACCTTGTGGACGACCACGCTGGTGGCGGCGTTCTCCAGGGCGGACATGAGGTCGGCCAGGGTGCGCGGTGCGGCGGCGTCGGCGACCAGGGGCTCCACGGGCGGTGCGGTCTCCATCAGGCCGCCGGCAGTGTCGCGCAGGGCTGCGCCGAAGTCGGCGGGGAAGGGGGTCACTCCCATGGCGCGCAGCCCGCCGCGCCCGGCCAGTCGACCCTCGTCGCCGGACAGCACGCCGGCGGTCAGGAGCGAGCGCATCTGGAGGCCGTCGAGGAGGCCGCCGCCGCCGCTGGTGACGTGCTCCATGAGCTCGGGGTTCTTCTCCGCCAGCTCGTTGAGGTAGGCCGCCACGCCGTCGCGGTCGAGGGCGTCGGTCTCGATCAGCCCCGCCGAGACGATGGCCCCGCCGAGCGCCACCTCGGGGGCGAGGTACCCGATGGCGCGCCCCGCGATGGAGCCGAGGGTCTGGTATGCCGCGGCCTGCAGCTCGTCGATCCAGCGGTAGGTCAGCACGGTCGCACGCAGCACGAGGGCGTCGGCGTCCAGCTCGATCGAGCGCGTCAGCAGGCCGTGGGTGCCGGTCGTGGCGCCGCGGACGTCCTCCTCGGCCTGGGCGTGCGTGGCGGGCGACAGCCCGGCCGACTCGGTGAACGCCGGGTCGTTGACCAGATCGGTGCCGAGCTTGGCACGCTGCCGCATCTCCTCGCCGGCGGAGTCGAAGAGGTCGGCCAGACGCATCATGCGGTCGTACTTGTCGGCCAGGTCGAGGGCCTCCGCCTGGGTCGTGGGCGCCTCGCGCGTCTCGCGCGCGGCGGCGCCGACCACGGAGTCCTGGCTGGTCTCCTCGGAGCTCATCGGCTCACCTCCGCGAGCACTGGGGCGAGGTGCTGGGCCAGGTCGGCCGCGTCCATGCGCCGTACGAGGACCCGGAGGACGTCGTCCTCCAGGTGGGGGCAGAGCGCTCGCCAGCCGTCGGCCAGCAGCACCCAGGAGACGACCCCCACGACGGTGGTGGCCTCCGACGAGACGTCGGCGACCAGGCCGCGCAGGCGTCCCTGCGCCTCGCCGGACAGGGCGGTGAGGATCGCGACCAGCTCGCTCTCGCCGAGCGAGCGCCCCTGGGCGTCACGCGCGGACTGGGAGTGCTGCGCGGCCAGGACCGGCAGCAGGTCGTGGCGGGCGGCGGCGACGGCCTCGACGGCGGCGTCCACCAGCTCGTAGGGGAGGTCGACCTCGTCGGGTACGACGGAGTCGCGCAGCGCCAGGTCCTCGGGGATGACCGCGACCCGGGCGAGCTCGGAGGGCCAGTGCCCGTTGGCGAACCAGGCAAGCTCGAAGACGATGCCGTCCACGGTGGCCAGTGTGGCGACGGCGTCAGCATCCTGGCGGTGCCACGCCTTGGCCTGGACGTCGCCTGCGGTCACGTCCAGGTCCAGCGCGAGGGTCGGGGTGGCCAGCAGTCCCACGGCGCCGACCAGTCCCTCGTCGACGGTGCCACCGACCATGAGGCCGCGGCGGCTCAGCGAGTCGGCTCCGTCGTGGAGCGAGGCCACCGCGGCGACGTAGGCCCGGTCCTCCGAGGTGCCCCTGGTCTGGCCGAGCCGCCCCTCGAGTGGCGGGGCGTCGGGCGGTGCGGTGAGGTCGAAGGGCAGAGGAGCGCCGCCGGCCGCCTCGGCGACCAGTCGGAGCTCCGTCAGCGTCAGAGTCGCCCTACGGGGCAGTGACTCGAGGGTGCCGGCCGGGGCGGGCGGTGGCGTGCTCAGGTCGATGGTGGTCATGAGGTCCTCGAGTCGTCGCGAAGGCCCGGCAGCTCGACGGTCAGCCAGTCCTTGTGGCCCGGCGGGGGTGGCGTGAACGCGACCAGCGCGGTGTCGTCGGGGTCCGGGACCCGGCGTACGGCGCCGTCGGCGCCCTCGTTGGCCGCCTCCACCTGGGCGATGCGGGTGCGGGCGTCGGCCACGAGGGAGGCCACGGTCCGCTCGCGCTCGGCGATCGCGTCCTTCAGCGACGTGACCTCCTGCGTGTGGCGGCCGAGACTGTCGGCCGCCGTGTCGTGCGCGGCGGCCACTGCGCGGAGGTGGTTGGCGCGCTCCTGCACGCGCAGTCGCATGCTCTCCGCCGCGCGACCGGTCCAGCCGAGCCCCTCGGTCTGCGCGATGAGCTGCTCGGCCAGCATCCGCACGTCGACCCCCTGCTCGCGCAGCTGGTCGGCGCGCCTACGCAGCACGTCGGTGTCGCCGTACATGGTCACGTCCTCCGCCCGGTTCCGTGTCGTCAGGCGCTTTCCCTCGTTGAACAGTGCCGAAACGCCCTCCCCAGGCCCGATCCTGGTGGCCTCTCTCACGAAGGAGCAGCCGGATGACACGGTCTGCAGCCCACCGCGCGGCGGTGGTGGCCCTGGGCGCCGCGCTCGCCCTGACCGGTCTGGTCGTCGCCACGGCGCCGGCCCCGGCGTCCTCGGCGGCGCCCGTCGTCAACGAGCAGCGGGCGAAGATCCCGCCCGGCGTACGCCGCGTGGTGTTCGTGGGCAACAACTGGGACGGCACCGCGGACCTGCTCGCGCCGGGCTCGTTCCAGCGGCTCGCGCGCATCAACGTGATCCCGGACTACGACGCGCGCATGCAGGAGATCGCGACCAACCCCTATCGGCTGGCCTACTTCCTGGCGATCCGCGCGCTGATCGGCGAGGGACACGACCAGTTCGTGGACGACATGTACTCCTCGAACGACGGCCGGCTGGTGGTCATCTCTCGGCCGTCCTTCGGCGACGTGGTCGCGATCAGCCTGCGCACGCGCAAGATCGTGTGGCGCTTCGCCGTCGACGGGGTGCGCTCGGACCACATGGCCGTGTCGCCCGACGGCCGGCGCGTCGTCGTGAGCGCCTCCACGGGCAACGTCGTCCACGTCCTGCGCGTGCGTGACGGCAAGGAGCTCGGCCGCTTTCCCTCCGGCGGGTCACCGCACGAGAGCGTGTTCATCGACGGCGGGCGCCGGATCCTGCACGCGAGCATCGGCATGGTCTACAGCCCACTCGACGACCCGGCGCTGGACGCGACCAAGGACGACCGGGTCCTGCAGATCGTCGATGCGCGCACCTACCGCGTGCTGCGGCGCTACAACCTGCGCAAGGCGCTCGACGTGCGCGGCCTCGACGACGTCAGCACCGCCGTCCGGCCGATGACGCTGTCGCCGGACGAGAAGAAGATCTACTTCCAGCTGTCGTTCTTCCACGGCTACGTCCAGCTGGACCGCCGTACCGGCAGGATCACGCGGGTACGCCGGTTGCCGAACCTGGTCCCCGACACCCCGCGTGAGCTCTACCTGCTGGACTCGGCTCACCACGGCATCGCGATGAACCCGCGCGGCACGAAGCTCTGCGTCGCCGGCACCATGTCGGACTACGCCACGGTGGTCGACGCCCCGAGCGGCCGGCGCAGCCGCCTGATCAAGGGTGGGCTCAAGCCGTACTGGGTCACCCCGAGCTGGGACGGCCGCTACTGCTACATCTCCTGGTCGGGCTCGGACACCGTCTCGCGGATCAGCTACGCCACCGCGCGCATCGTGTCGACCACCAAGGTCGGCGACCACCCCCAGCGCGTCCGCAACGGCGTGATCCGCCGGGCCTTCCTGGCGAGCCCGACGTCCTCCTGAGCGTCGTCACGTCCAGGCGCGGCGCAGGCGCTCGAGGGCCTCTTCGATGTCGGTGTGGGGGCCGGCGAAGCTGAGGCGGATGTGGTGGTGGCCCTCGGCGGTGTCGAAGTCGACGCCGGTGGCCAGGGCGACGCCGGTACGGGCGAGCAGCTCGCGGGTGAAGGTCATCGAGTCCTGGGTCAGGTGCCCCACGTCGGCGTACACGTAGAACGCGCCGTCGGCCGGAGCCAGCCGGGTGATCCCCAGCTCCGGCAGGGTGTCGAGGAGCAGTCGGCGGTTCTCCGCGTAGCGGCGCACATGACCGTCGAGCTCGGCGTACGCCGCATCGTCGAAGGCGGCCAGGCAGGCCCGCTGGGCGATGACGGGCGGGCAGATCGTGAAGTTGCCGGTCAGCACGTCGACCGCGCGTCGGAGTCGCTCGGGCACCAGCATCCAGCCGATCCGCCAGCCGGTCATGGAGAAGTACTTCGAGAAGCTGGAGAACACCACCGCCTCGCGGCTGGTCTCCCAGGCCGACCGGGAGAGGCTCGTGCCGCCGTCGACGCCGGCATACTCGATTCCGTGGTAGATCTCGTCGGAAATCAGCTGCACCCCGGCCCCGTCGCACCACCGGGCGATCGCGGCGAGCTCGGCCGGCAGCAGCATGGTGCCGGTGGGGTTGGCCGGGCTGGCGACGACGACGCCCTTGAGCGGGGTGCGCTCGTGGGTCTCGGCCAGCTGCGCCACGGTGGGCTGGAATCGGGTCTCCGGCCCGGTCTCGACCTCCACCACCTCGCAGCCGAGGGCGGCCAGGACGTTGCGGTAGCAGGGGTAGCCGGGTCTCGCCATCACCACCCGGTCGCCCACCTCGAACGCCGCCAGGAACGCGAGCAGGAATCCGCCGCTCGAGCCGGTGGTGACCACGACCTCGTCGGCGGACACCTCGATGCCGTGGGTGCGCCGGTGGTGCCCCGCGATCGCCTCGCGCAGCTCGAGGATGCCGGTGGCGGGGGTGTAGCCCAGCGGATCGCCGGTCCCGAGCAGGCGCACCGCCTCGTCGCGCACCGGGGCCGGCGCCCCGCTGCTCGGCTGGCCGGCGAGCAGGTTGATCACGTCGCCGTGCGTGCGCTGGCGCTGCGCGGACGCCTCCAGCAGGTCCATCACGTGGAACGGCGGCACGTTGGCGCGCTGCGCCACCTGGAGGCGGTTGGTCACGGTGGTGAGGCTACGGGGTGGGGAGGTGCGGGTGGGAAACGCGAGTTTCACCGCTGGGGCGGTGGAACTCGCGCCCGTGGCGCCGGCCGCCCTTGTGTCATGAAACTCGTGCGGCGTGCCGGCCGGCCCGGCGGCCGAAGTACGACCCCTCGCCCAGCTGGGTGCCCGAGCAGTAGCCCTTGCCGTCCTGGGCCAGGTTGGAGGCGCACGCGCCGGCGGCGTACAGGCCGGTCACGACCGAGCCGTCGGGGCGCTGCGCCTCGCCGTCGACGCTGACCCGGATGCCGCCGAGGGTGAAGCCGGCGTAGAGGGCGTGGCCGAGCCGGACGTCGAAGACCGCCCAGGGGCCGATCGACTGCGGCGCGAGCCACTCGGCGGCCTTGTGGAAGTCGGGATCCTCGCCGTGGGCGGCGTGCTCGTTGTAGCGGTCGAGGGTCTCCTGCAGCGCCGCCTCGGGGACGCCCAGCCCGAGAGCCATCTCGGCGACGCTCTCGTAGCCGTCGAGCAGCGGTACGAGCGGCATCGCGGGGTACTCGACGTGCTCGCTGTCGACGATGAGGTACGCCGCCGAGCCGGTCTGCTCCATGACGAACTGCGACGTGCGCGAGTGGTAGCTGTCCTCGGCGACGAAGCGCCGGCCCTCCTGGTTGACCAGCAGGCCCGTCACCAGCACCGACGGCGGGTAGACCGGAGCGGTGATGAACGGCTCGTCCATGTGCTTGAGCTCCGCGCCCACCGACCGGCCCAGGCGGATGCCGAGGCCGTCGTCGTAGGTGGAGCCGAGCGTGAACAGCTTAGACCCGAGGGCGGGCGTGTGCTCGGCGACCATGTCGGGGTTCATGACGAACCCACCGGCCGCGAGGACCACCGCGGGCGAGGCGACGCACCCGGTCTCCTCGAACGAGCGCCAGGCGACACCGACGACCTCTCCGCCGGTCGAGGCGACGAGGTTGGTCGCGCCGGTCTCGTAGCGGACCGTGACCCCGGCCTCCTCGACCCGCTCGCGCAGCAGGTCCATCACCATCCGGGCGCCCTCCGTGTCTCCCGGCACCGGCACCTTGTGGCCGCGCGGCGCGGGCCTGGCCTGCTCCCGGAACGGCCACACCTTCTCGTTGCCGGTGAACATCAGCCCCTGCGTGCCGGGTTGGATGACCGCTTTCTCCGGGTAGAAGCTGCGCTCGAACTCGAAGCCCAGCGACTCCAGCCACTCGAAGTGTGCGACCGAGTCGTCGCAGTAGGCGCGGATCTTGTCGGGCTCGGGGTCCTTCGACACGGCGACCAGGTAGTCGTACATCGCCTCGGCCGAGTCCTCCTGCTCGGTCGCGCGCTGCACCGCGGTGCCGCCGCCGAGATAGAAGTGCCCGCCCGACATGCTCGACGTCCCGCCGTGGACGGCCGCCTTCTCGAGCAGCAGCACTGAGGCGCCGGCCCGGGCCGCCTCCAACGCCGCGCAGCCGCCGGCGATCCCGAACCCCACCACGACCACGTCGTACGCCGGCGCATCGGACGGCAGGTCGTCCGCCGCGAGGACGTGGGGGACCGCGGTGCCCTTGGCGCTCATAGGGCAAAGGTAGAACATGTTGCAGTTTCTTGCGGCGCAACCCGTGCGGAGCCAGCCTCCGGCTGCCGATAGACTGCGCCGGAGACCGACCACGAGAGACGCGAGGTGACATGTCCTTCGACGTCCACCAGCTCGACACGGTCCTCCTGGTGGGCTCGGCCGTCACCCTGCTGGCCATCCTCGCGGTGCGCGTCTCGTCGCGGGCGGGGCTCCCCAGCCTCCTGATCTACCTGCTCATGGGCGTCGCGCTGGGCGAGGAGGGCCTCGGCATCCCGTTCGAGGATGCCGAGCTCGCGCACGCTCTCGGCTTCGCGGCCCTCGTCCTGATCTTGGCCGAGGGCGGTCTCACGACCAACTGGCGCGAGATCCGTCCCGCCATGCGCCTGGGTGTCTCGCTGGCGACCATCGGCGTCACCGTGTCGGTGGGGGTCGTGGCGCTCGGCGCCCACTACGTGCTGGGGCTGCCATGGGAGACGGCCGTGCTGCTGGGTGCCGTCACCTCGGCGACCGACGCGGCCGCGGTCTTCTCTGTGCTGCGCACGGTGCCGTTGCCCCGCCGGCTGACCGGCTCGCTGGAGGCTGAGTCCGGCCTCAACGACGCCCCCACCGTCGTCCTCGTGGTCCTGGTCTCGTCCGGAGCGGCCGCGGAGGAGGGCATCCTGCGGATGATCCTCCAGATCCTCTTCGAGCTCTCCGGCGGCGTGCTCCTGGGTCTCGCCGTGGGCTTCGGCGGCGCCTGGATGATGCGTCGGGCCGCCCTGCCGTCGACCGGGCTGTACCCCATCGCCGTCATCTGCCTGACCGTGCTGGCCTACGCCGGCGGCGCCGCCGTGCACGTTTCCGGCTTCGCCGCGGTGTACGTCGCCGCGTTGGTGCTCGGCAACTCCGAGCTCCCCCACCGCGGCGCCACCCGGTCCTTCTCCGAGGGGATCGCCTGGCTGGCACAGATCGGGCTCTTCGTGATGCTCGGCCTGCTCCTCTCGCCGTCGCGGATCTCCCTGGAGACCGTGGGTCTCGCCATCGCGGCCGGGCTGATCCTCACCTACGTCGCCCGGCCGCTCTCGGTGCTTGCGAGCTCGGTGATGCAGCCGATGCCCTGGCGGGAGCTGGGCTTCCTGTCCTGGGCCGGGTTGCGCGGCGCGGTGCCGATCGTGTTCACGACCATCCCGCTGGCCGAGGGCGTCGCCGACTCGGAGAGGCTGTTCGACATCGTGTTCGTGATGGTCGTCATCTACACCCTGCTGACCGGTCCGACGCTGCCCCTCGTCGCTCGGATCTTGGGGGTGGCCCAGCGCTACGAGCCGCGCGACCTCGAGCTCGAGGCCGCCCCGCTGGAGCGGGTCGCGGCCGACCTGCTCCAGATCACCATCACACCGGGGTCGCTCATGCACGGCGTCGAGGTCGGCGAGCTGCGGCTGCCGCCCGGTGCCTCGGTCTCGCTCATCATCCGCGACGGCGAGGCCAAGGTGCCCGAGCGACGCTCGGTCCTGCGCCACGGCGACGAGCTGCTCGTCGTGGCCCCGCGCAAGCTGCGCGAGCTGACCGAGGAGCGGCTACGGCAGGTGAGCCGTGGTGGTCGCCTCGCGCAGTGGCTCGACGACGACTGAGGAGGCTCGGCGAGGACCGCTCAGTCCACGACGCCGGGGTCGTCGTCGGCCTCGGCCGGCGGGCTGCAGATCACGCTGTCCTGGTCGGACTTGGCCCATTGGCCGCCCTTGGCGAGCTCGACGAAGTCGTCGCCGACGATCACGTTGACGCCGGGCAGGGTGGTGTCGCGGCGGACCACCTGGGCCCGCTTGCCGAGCCGACTCTTGACCAGCTTGACCGCCGGGCTCTGCGGCTGGTCGGTCCAGATCTCGGCGAATCTCACGTCGGTGCCGTCGGGCGCGTTGTTGATCCCGCCCCTGCCGAAGCCGCCGTCGACCAGGAGCTGCATGGTCCGTCCGGCGAGGCCCTCGCGCGTGCCCGCGTTGGCCACACTCACCGTCACCTGGTCGGGATAGACCTTCGTGCCCGCCGGCACGTCGGTGTCGCTGCAGATCGGCACCTCGTCGGCCTCGGGGAACGGCTCGGTGGCGGCGCCCCAGCCCCAGGCGACGCCGACCAGCAGCAACAGGGCGAGCGCGAGCAGGGTGAGTGCCGAGCGCAGCCGCGCGCCGGCGAAGCCGAGCATCTCAGGCCTCCAGCCGGTGGACGCGGGCGTGCAGGACGTTGCGCTGCTGCAGGGCCGCCCGCAGCGCGCGGTGCAGCCCGTCCTCGAGGTAGTACTCCTCGCGCCACTCCACGACGTGGGCGAACAGATCGCCGTAGAAGGTGGAGTCCTCGTCGAGCAGCGCCGCCAGCTGCAGGGTGTCCTTCGTCGTGACCAACTCGTCGAGCCGGACCTGGCGCGGCGGCACCGCCGCCCAGGCCCGGGTCGAGAGGCCGTGGTCGGGGTACGGCCTCCCGTCTCCGACTCGCTTGAAGATCACGCCGCGACTATAAACGGCCTCTCCCCACGCCCCATGTCGGCGGGCGCCACGCGACCCGCAAGCACGCCCGCCGAATCGGTCAGGGCGCGGGTCTGCCCCGCGCCGACTAGGCCGTCCAGCGCACCGCGTCGTCGACCAGGTCGGCCAGGGCGTGGACGCCCCGCAGGTCCTCACGCTCTCCCATCAGCGTGGTCAGCCCGCGCGCGTGGCGCAGCTTGAACGCCGCCCGCCGCTCGCGCGCCGCGTCGGTCTCCTGCTCGGTGACGATGTTGTCGTCCATCGGGGGTCTCCCTCTGTCTCTCGGTGCTCTGGTGTGAGACCAGCCTGATCCGCGAAGATGCCCGACAGGTTGAGCGCGAGTTACAACGAAGTCTCACCCCGTCGAGAAGGTGTGATCCGGCTTACATTGCTGGCTGTGACCGACTACCACGACATCTGTCAGCTCAAGTACCGCTACCTGCGCACCCTGGACACCAAGGACTGGGACGCCTTCGAGGCGTGCTTCCAGCCCGACGCCACCGGCGACTACGACGGGCTGGTGTTCGAGGACCGGGCGGCGTTGGTCTCCTACATGCGCGAGAACCTCGGGGAGGGGCTGATCACCCTGCACCAGGTGCACCACCCTGAGATCACCGTCGACGGCGACGAGGCCACGGCCCACTGGTACCTGGAGGACCGGGTCATCGTCGAGGCCTTCCGGCTCATGCTCGAGGGGGCGGCGTTCTACAACGACCGCTACGTCCGTACGCCGGACGGTTGGCGGGTCGCCCACACCGGCTACCGCCGTACCTTCGAGCTGAGCTACGACCTCGCGGACCTGCCCGGGCTGAAGATCAACGGCCCCGGCGTGCGTACCCACTCCTGAGGGTGATCGGGGACTGCCCGCCGCGCCAAGCTCAGAGGGTCGGGTCGGTCCACGCCGTCTGGACGACCTCGGTGCCGCGGTCGCGGGTGATCAGGCGGCCCCGACCGGGCGGCAGGGGGACCGGGCGCAGGTTGCCAAGCAGCGGACCCTCGTCGGGGCTCCCGGAGAGCATCAGTCCGGGCATCGCCAGGTCGCGCATCGACTGGATGACCGGCTCGTACAGCGCCCGCGAGGCGCCGCCGGAGCGGCGTGCCACCACGACGTGCAGGCCGACGTCGCGCGCCTGCGCGAGCAGCGGCTGCAGCAGGGCGACCGGCGAGGTCTGCTGGGTCGCGACCAGGTCGTAGTCGTCCACGACGACGAACACCTCGGCCCCGGTCCACCAGGACCGGTTGCGCAGCTGCTCGGGCGTGACGTCCGGGCCGGGGATCCGGCTCTCGAGGTACGTCGCGAGGTCCTTGAGCGCCGGCGTGGCCTGGGTCGCGGAGGTGAGGTAATTGAGCAGGTAGTCCTCGGGCACCTCGCCGAGCAGGGAGCGCCGGTAGTCGACGACGACGACCTGGGCCTGCTTGGACGTACGCGTGCGCATCACCTCGTGGATGTAGGTGCGCAGGACCGAGCTCTTGCCCGACTGGCCGTCGCCGAAGATCAGCAGGTGCGGCTCGGCGTCGGCGTCCAGGGTGACCGGGGCGAGCTCCTTCTCGTTGATGCCCAGCACGAGGAGTGCGTCGTCGGTGCCGGCGACCTCGGCCTGCTCGCGCACCAGCTTGAGCTCGATCCGCTCGGGCAGCAGCCGCAGCTTCGGTCCCGCCGGTCCGCGCCAGGCGGCGGCGACGCGGCTGATCAGCTCGTCGACGCCGTCGCCGAGGCTGCCCGGGTCCGGGTTGCCGTCGATGCGCGGCAGTGCGCCCAGGAAGTGCAGCTTGCTCTGGACCAGGCCGCGCCCGGGGCGGCCCGTCGGGACCAGCTGGGCGATCTTGCGGTCGATCTCGGAGTCCATGGCATCGCCGAGGCGCAGCTCGAGGCGGGTGCCGAACAGGTCGCGCATGGCGGCGCGGAAGTCGGCCCAGCGGGCGGCGCCGGTGACGATGTGCAGCCCGAAGGTGAGACCGCGCGAGGCGAGCTGCTGGATCTCGATCTCCAGGTCGTCGAAGTCCGAGCGCAGTGTGCTCCAGCCGTCGATGACCAGGAAGACGTCGCCGTAGCCGTCGTCGACGCGGCCCTCGGCGCGACGCGACCGGTAGGTCTCGATCGAGTCGATCCCGTTGGCGCGGAAGTACGCCTCGCGGCGGTCCACGACCCCGGAGACCTCGGCCATGATCCGGCGTACGACGTCGGGCTCCGAGCGGGTGCCGACGCCGGAGACGTGGGGCAGCCGGGCCATCGGCGCGAAGGTGCCGCCGCCGAAGTCCAGGACGAAGAACTGCGACTCCTGCGGGGTCGTGGTCAGCGCCATGCTGGTCACGATGGTGCGCAGCATCGTGCTCTTGCCGCTGCGGGGGCCACCGACGACGGCGACGTGGCCGCTCGCGCCGCTGAGGTTGATGGTGAGCGTGTCGCGGCGCTGCTCGCGCGGGCGGTCCACGGTGCCGAGGGGCACGACCAGCCCGCCGAGGGCGCGCCACTGCTGCGAGACCAGGCCGAGCTCGGCGTCCTCGACCAGGTCGCTCATGAGCTCGTCGAGGGTGTCCGGCACGTCCAGCGGCGGGAGCCAGACCTGGTGGGCGGCCGGGCCGTGGCCGACCATGTGACCCACGGCGACGTCGAGCAGCGACTCCTGGGACTCCGGTTCGACCTGGGGCTCCGGCTCGGGCTCGGGGTCGCTCATCTCGAGCTTGTGCACCTCGGAGATCGTGAACGGCAAGATCCCCTGCAGGTGGCCGCCCTCGTCGCGACGGACGCGCACCCGGCCGGTGGCCGGCGGTCCCGAGACGTACGCCGCCTTGAACCGCGTCATCGAGGTCGGGTCGGGCTTGAGGAAGCCCAGCCCCGGCACGGCCGGGAGCTCGTAGGCGTCGGGCACGCCGAGCACCGCGCGCGACTCCTGCGAGCTGAAGGTGCGCAGTCCGACGCGGTAGGACAGGTGGGACTCCAGGCCGCGCAGCCGGCCCTCCTCGAGACGCTGCGACGCGAGCAGCAGGTGCAACCCCAGCGAGCGGCCGAGGCGGCCGATGGCGACGAAGAGGTCGATGAACTCCGGCTTGGCCGACAGCATCTCGGAGAACTCGTCGACCACCAGGAACAGCGACGGCATCGGGTCGAGCTCCTCACCCGCGGCGCGTGCCTTCTCGTAGTCGCGGATCGAGGCGAAGTTGCCGGCGTCGCGCAGCAGCTCCTGGCGTCGCACCATCTCGCCGGAGAGGGCGTCCTGCATGCGGTCGACGAGGGTGAGCTCGTTGGCGAGGTTGGTGATGACGGCCGAGACGTGCGGCATCTCCGACATGCCGGCGAACGTCGCGCCGCCCTTGAAGTCGACGAGCACCATGTTGAGCTGCTCGGGGGAGTGCGTCATCGCGAGCCCGAGCACGAGGGTGCGCAGGAACTCCGACTTGCCGGAGCCGGTCGCGCCGATCACCAGCCCGTGCGGTCCCATGCCCTGCTGGGCGGACTCCTTGATGTCCAGGTGGACCAGGCCGCCGCCCTCGCCGAGCCCGATCGGCACCCGCAGCCGGTCGCGCGCGGGCCGGGGCCGCCAGGCGGCGGTCGGGTCGAACCGGCGTACGTCGCCCAGGCCCAGGAGGTCCATGAAGTCGCTGGGGCCGGTGATCTCGCCGGGGGTGGCGGTCTCGGTCGTGCCGGTGTTGACGGTGTGCAGCGGCGTCAGGCGGCGGGCGAACGCCTCGGCCGTGGCCAGGTCGCACTGGTCGCCCTTCGCCAGGATGCCCTCCTCGCGCAGCCGCAGCGCCAGCACCGGCACCTTGTGCTCGTCCTCGAGCACCGGGCCGTCGAGCTGGATCCGCAGGCGGCTGAGGTCGTCGAGCTCGCCCCAGCGGGCCGGGAGGTCGAGCACCGTCACGCCGTGCAGCCCGTCGGGAGGGATCACATGGTTGCCGGGCGGCAGCTCGACGCCGTCGGTGACCAGGAGGATGTGCGGGGTCGCCGGCCGCTCGTCGGCGCCGAAGCGCGGGCGGTCGCTGAGGTCGGGCGGGAGCAGGTTGGCGAGGTCGGCCAGGGAGGTGACGACCATGCGCATCGGGCCGACCGCGTCGCTGTGCTGGGCGCTCAACGCGTGGGGCAGCCATTTGATCCAGTCCCAGTGGGCCAGGTGCAGCTCCGAGGAGAGGACCGCGACCACCAGGTTGTCGGGGGAGTGGAACGCCGTGGCGGAGCAGATGATCGCGCGCGCCAGGCTGCGCGCCTCCTCCTCGTCGCCGCAGATCTCGACCCGGTCGAAGGCCCGGAGGTCGATCGAGGCCGGCAGGTCGGGCTGCAGGCGGTGGACGACGAGCAGCCGGTGCAGGGCCGAGGCGGCGGCGGGGTCGACCTCGTCGATCGGCGCGCTCTCGGGCGGCACCAGCTCGAGGGCGAGGGGCTGGGCGCACAGCCCGTAGCGCACGTGCAGGAACTGCGGGTCGCTCGACGTGTGCTCCCAGATCCGGGAGCGCTCCTCGGCCATCGCGGGCAGCGACGAGGGGTCCGGGTGGTGCCAGGTGAGCGCGCGGCGCTGCTGGTCGGCGGACTCGCGGGCGACCTTGCGGACGTTGCTCAGATAGCGCAGGTACTCGGTGCGCGAGCCGGTGACCTGCTGGGCGCGCTGCTTACGCTGCCGGTCGATCTGGACCAGGATGAAGCCGATGGTGGCGAAGAGGAACATGCCGGCGGCGATGAAGCGGATGGACCCGTTGCCGGTCTTGGCGCCCATCGTGGCGACGAGCACGATCGAGCCCAGGCTGCCCAGCATCGGGATCGCGTTCATCATCACGCCGGCCGCGCCCTCGGCGGGCTGGATCTGCGGTGGCGGCTGGAGCACCAGCTGGCCGGTGGGCATCTCCGGCTCGTCCACCCGCGCCCCGCGCAGCGTCGTGCTCACGCTCACTCGTCCCCTCGCCGTCAGCCGCCGGTTGTCCGAGAGGTCCGGACACACCGCTGCGGTGGCACGATGATAGGCACACCCACAGCGATTAGGCTGCCCTCGACCGGGCGGTCCCGCCTGGGTTCTGCGGGAGGCGACGTGAGCGGGTCGGGTGCCGGGTCGGCCGGGGGCGCGACCGATGCGGTGGCGCTCACCGTGATGGGGCCCTCGGGTGCCCTGGACCTGCTCGTGCCGGCCGGGGCGTCGGCCCACGACGTCGCCGTCGAGTACGCCGCGCAGGCCGGCGTCGACGCGCTGCCCACCATCTACACCCGAGTGGGCCGGCCGCTCGCCCCCGACACCGCGCTCGAGAGCGCCGGCATCGGCGCGGGCGCTCTGGTGGTCGCGCTGCCGTACGGCGCGGCCCCGCCGCCGGTGGCCGGCCGCCGGCGTCGTGCCGACCCCCGGCCCACGCGGCGCCCCGAGGAGCCCGGATCCCTGTCCGTGCTGTGGTTCTGCGTCAGCGCCGCGGCCGCGCTGCTCGCCGGGTGGTTCGCCTCCCAGCAGGAGCCGTCCGACCTGCGCACCGTGACCGTCGCGCTGCTCGGCGGCGCGGCCCTCCTCGGGGTGCTGCCCGTCGGCAGGTACGCCGCCCACCGGATCCTCGCCGCCCCAGCGTTCGCCGCGTCGGCAGCCTTCGTCGTCGCGTGGGACCCCGCCCCGGAGCGGCTCCCCACCATCGTCGGCGTCGCGGCGCTGAGCGCCGCCGTCACGGCCGCGGTGGCCAGGGCCCTCGACCGCTACTCCGAGGAGGCGCTCCGGGTCTGGGTGGTCGTGGGCGTGGCCGTCTTCGTCGTCACCTGCGCGGTGGCCCTGCTCGACTTCCGCCCCCAGGTGGCCTGGGCACTCCTGCTGGTCGCGGCGATGCTGGCGGCGCGCTTCGTGCCGACCCTCGCCGTGGACGTCCCCGACCAGTTCCTCATCGACCTCGAGCGCCTCGCCGTGACGGCGTGGTCGGCGCGCGATCGTCCCACCGGCCGCCGTGGCCGGATCGTCGTACCGCCCCGCGCGGTGGAGATCGTCGCCGCCCGCGGCACCCGGATCATCACCGCCTCGTCGGTCGCGATCCTCGCGGTCGTGGTGGTCGCCGCGCCGCTGCTGCTGGAGACGGCCACCCAGCGGCCCGACTGGCTCGGCGCGCGCTGTGTGGTCGGCTTCGCCGGAGGATCTCTGCTCTTCGTGGCCCGCAGCTACCGCCACGCCGCCGCCCGCGCCCTGCTCCGCGCGGCGGGTCTCGTCTGCTGGGCGGCCCTGCTCGTCGTGCTGTTCCGCGGCCTGGAGCCGGGGTCCCTGATGGCGGTCGGGATCGTCGCCACCGTGGTGGCCGCGCTGCTGCTGCTGGTGGCCGTCGCGCTCGGCCGCGGCTGGCGATCGGCGTGGTGGTCACGCAAGGCCGAGGTCGCCGAGGCGATCTGCGGATCCTTCGCCGTGGGGGCCCTCGTCCCCGCCGTGGGGCTCTTCCGGCACCTGTGGGAATTGACAGGGTGATGTTTAGCGTGTTTGCCCCCGGGTAGACGACTGCGTGTCCGGATCGGTAGCCGAGAAGGACCACGAACGACATCGCACCACCCACTTGTCAGGAAGCACCACCACGATGCGCGGCGACATGCCGCCACACATGAAGGAGCAGGCGACATGTCCGAAAACTCCAACGAGTTCGGCCAAGGCGAAGGTGTACTCACCCGCGCCGCTGGGATGGTGGCCGACGCGCGGGTCGACTTCAACAACATCAGCCGGCAGCTGACCGACCAGATCTCGGCGGTCCAGGGCCGCTGGGGCGGCCAGGGCGCCACGGCGTTCTTCGCCCTGCAGCAGGCCTGGACGGAGAAGCAGCAGGTCATCGTCGACGCGCTCAACGAGTTCGAGAACTCCCTCGGGGTCACCGAGCGCGACAACATCAGCACCGACGAGACCCAGGGCTCCAACTTCGCCAACCTGACCCACAAGCTCGGCTGACCGCCGCACCAGACCAAGGAGAACAGTCATGAACCTCGACGGAATCCGCGTCAACCACGGTGCGGTCGACCAGGCCGCAGCCGACATGTACCAGAAGGTCAAGGACATCGACGACCGCATGAACCGGCTCGAGTCCGAGCTCGAGCCGCTGCGCAGCCAGTGGATCGGTCAGGCACAGTCCCAGTACACGGTCTCGAAGGCCAAGTGGGACATGGCGATCCAGGAGATGCGCGACCTGCTCGACAAGAGCAGCCAGACCGTCTACCAGTCCAACGCCGAGTACGCCGCCGCCGACAAGCGCGGTGCCGCGCAGTTCGAGATCTGAGCCAACGCACGATGCAGATGACTCCGAGGGGGCCGACACCGTGAGGTGTCGGCCCCCTCTCTGACGACGTCGTCCGACACCGGCCGGATCTTCGCCGACGAGCAGGGGTGGACCGAGGACGACGGGGCCGCGCCGGATGTGATCGACTGACGCCCCGCGGAAGGCAGTCCGGCCGGTAGCATGCGGCTCGCCCGACGGTCGGACGGTGGTCGCTGCCCCCGCTCGGCTCGCACTGCGACCGCTGCGAACACTGAGGGAGAGACGATGAGCCAGGCCACCGCCGGAGCCTCGGGACTGGTGCGGGTGACGGTGACGTCGGGGACGCGCCGGGTCGACCTGGTGCTGCCGGGTGCCGTCCCGGTGGCCGAGCTCGTCCCGGAGCTGGCCCGCAGCGTCGGGCTCCTGGACGCCAGCACTGTCTACGGCGGCTACCGCCTCGTCACCTCCGAGGGCCGTCGGCTCGCCCCCGACTCCGGCCTGACCCTGCAGGGCATCGAGGACGGCGTGACGCTCACCGTGACCGCGGGCATCGACGAGGCGCCGCCCCGGGTCTACGACGACGTCGTCGAGGCCATGACCGACGTGGTCGAACGCGACCTCAAGCCCTGGGAGCCGGCGTCCGGCCGACGGGCCGCGCTCACGGCGGCCGGCCTGCTGATGGCCCTCGGCGCCGTCGCCCTGCTGATCCAGCGCGAGAAGATGCTGGCCTCCGTCGCGGCGGTGACCGTGGCCGTCGCCCTCACCGCGGGCGCGATCGTGCTGTCGCGCGCCCAGCGTGAGCGCGAGGCCGCCGTGGCCGTGGCCTGGATGGCGGCCGGGTACGCCGCGCTCGCCGGGCTGATGCTGGCGCCGGACGGCGAGCTCTTCGACTACCCCGTCGCCTACGCCGGAGCCGGCGCGCTGATTGCGGGCGTCATCTGCCTCGTGGGTCTCGGCGAGGGCCGGCCCTTGGTCCTGCCGCCGGTCGTCGCGGGCGCGGTCTACGTGGCAGCCGGGCTCCTGCTGCACGCGATCGACGGCCTCGACGCCGCCGTCCTGCTGACGATCGTCCTGACCGTGGTCGTGATGATCGGCAGCATCTTCCCGTGGCTGGCGCTCGGCGTCACCGGGACCACCGTCGACCAGCTCTACTCCGACGCCGACATCACCGCCGACCCGACCGACGTCGACCCGGCCCGCGTCGGCGCCGACGCGAGGGTGGCCCACGAGATCCTGATCGCGATCTCCGGGACCGTCGGGGTGCTGCTGCTGACCATCGCTCCGCTCGCGGTCTCGCTGGGGCTCTTCGGCACGCTGCTGGCGGTCGACGCCTCCCTGGTCGTCATGCTCCGCACCCGCCAGTACCGCACGGGCTCCGAGGTCCTCGTGGGCCTGGCCTCCGGCATCGCGGGGCTGGTCTCGACGGCCGTGTCGATGTTGGTGCTCTACCCCAGCTGGCACCCGGTGGCGGCCGTCGTGCTCGCCGCGTCGGGCGCGGTGCTCCTCGCCGCCACGCTGGTGCCCGGCACGCCGTCGGTGCGTCGGGGCCGCTTCGGCGACGTCGTCGAGAGCATCGCGCTGCTGGCGCTGCTCCCGCTCCTGGTCCTGGCGGTCGGGATCTTCGATTTCGCCCAGTCGGTCGGCTAGTCGCATGGCCACCAAGAAGGACCTCGTCGAGGCCTACTCGTTCAGCCGGCGCCGGCTCGTCACGGCGTTCGTCTCGGGTGCGCCCGGAGGTCGGGAGGTCGAGCCCACCAAGCCCGGGCGCACGATCGTCGGCGGCCTGGCCCTGGCGATCCTGCTCCTGGCCGGTGCGGCGATCGCGGGAGTCCTCAAGCCCAACGTCGACGTCGACTGGGAGCAGCCCGGCTTCGTCCTCTCCAAGGAGAAGGGCGCCGCCTACGTCATCCTCGAGCCGGACGAGGAGGGCAACGCGCGGGTACGCCCGGTCATCAACGTCACCTCGGCACAGCTGATCCTCGGCGAGGACATCGAGCCCGAGGTCGTGCCCCAGGAGGAGATCGACACCCAGACGCCGGGCGCCGACATCGGGATCCTCGGCGCGCCGGTCACCGTCCCCGACACCGACCACCTGGTCGAGAGCGGTTGGACCGCGTGCACCGGCGACGGGCTCGGGATCAAGCTCGACGTCCGCACCCGGCCCGACGCGACGCCCGTCGCCTCGGGGGGCGTCGTCGTCCGGGCCGGCAAGGCGGTCCACGTCATCGCCGAGTCCGTGCCCGAGGACGGCGACGAGCCGACCGCCCGCCGCTTCGAGCTGCCCCGGACGCCGGGGATGGACATCCTGCTGGGCGCCCTGGGCCTGGAGAAGTCCGGCTCGGCCGCCAAGGTCCCGACCGACTGGCTCGACCTCTTCCCGCGCGGCGGGGCCCTTGCGGCCGAGAGCCTCGGGCTCGACGGCTTCGGCACTCCCTCGGCCGCCGCCGGCAAGGGCGGCCTCCCGGCCGACGCCAAGGTGGGCGACTACTACGAGATCGACAGCGTCCTCTACGTGCTCACGAAGGAGGGTCCGGCCCAGTTCACGGCGTTCCCGAGCGCGGTGTTCCTCAACCTCGACTTCCCCCAGCCGCCGAGGGACCTGGGGCTCGAGGAGCCGCCTGACCTGCTGCTGGAGGACCCGCCGTACGCGGCGGCCGGCTGGCCAGACGAGCTCCCCACCGTGGCGAGCGCGGAGTGCGCCCAGCTCCTGCCGCTTGAGGGTGAGAAGCCGCGGGTGCTGCTGGCGGACGGGCCGGGAAGTGACGCGAGCGCCGAGGACGTGGAGCGGAAGAACCGCGAGGTGACGGTCGAGGCCGGGCAGGGCGCCTACGTCCTCTCGGGAGGCTGGGACTCGGCGGACGTCGGGGAGCCCTTCGTGGTCGACTCCAAGGGCTTCAGCTACGCCCTGCTGGGCACCGACGCGGTGGAGAACCTCGGGTACGCCGGCTACGACGCGCCGGTCGTGCCGGAGAGCTGGATGGAGCTGTTCGGGTCCGGCGTGGCGCTGTCGGTCAACGCCGCCCTGTGCCCGCCGTCCCGCCCGGACGCCCCGGCACAGGAGGCGGCGGCACCGGTGGAGTCGGCCGAGGAGGGCCGCTCGTGCGAGTGAGCGGCGTCCTGCGGGGCGTGCTCGCGGCCGGGCTCGCGCTCGGCGTGCTCGCCGTCGGGTCCGCGCCGGCGCACGCGGAGGACCAGGACTGCTCGAGCATCAACGCGGAGGTCACCGACACCGTCGAGGCGACCTCGCCGAGCTCGCCCGCGCAGCTGATGCAGGTCGCCCAGGCGCAGCGACTGGCCGCGCGCTCCGGCAGCGGGCCGGGTCAGGGCGTGACGGTCGCCGTCCTCGACTCGGGGGTCGCGCCGTCCACCCGGCTGAACCCGATCGTGGCGGCGCCCTCGTCGGGGCGGAGCCCGGAGCTCCTGGACTACCAGGGCACCGCTATCGCCGGCCTGATCGCCGGTCGTGGGGAGCCGGACAAGCCGATCGGCATCGCTCCGGAGGCCACGATCATGGATGTGCGGGTCTACGACCGGCGCGAGGCCCAGGACCCCGCCGCCGAGACCGAGCCCAGCCTCGACCTGCTGATCCAAGGTCTGCGGCACGTCGCCAACCTCCCGCGGGGCCGGGTCGGGGTCGTGAACGTGTCGCTGGCCCTGCCGGCACGCGAGGAGCTGGGTGACGCGCTGCGCGCCGTGCTCGCCGACCTCGCCGCCAAGGACGTCGTGGTCGTCGCGGCCACGGGTGACCGGCCTGAGGAGTCCGACGCCCTCTACTCCGAGTTCGGCTACGCCGAGCGCGACGGCGAGGACGAGGGATCGCCGCCCCCCGGCGAGGATGCCGGCGGTGCGATCTGGCCGGCCGCCGCCCCCCACGTCGTCGCGGTCAACGCCACCGCGACCGCTCTCGTGGAGGATGAGGTGGTGGTCGGCGACGCCGCGGACAGCGTGCTTCGCAGCTCCGACACGGACCTCGCCGCACCCTCGAGCGGTGCGGTGTCGCTCGGCATGGACGGGCGCAGCACCTGCGTGCTGGGCGAGGTGTCCAGCGAGTACGCCGCCGCCGAGGTCTCGGGCGTCGTCGCCCTGCTGCGCTCCGCCTTCCCGGACGACACGGCCGCGCAGGTCGTGGCCCGGCTGACGCGCACTGCGACCGGCTCTCCGCTGACGAGGAACGTGCTCACCGGCCACGGGATCGTGCAACCCGTCGAGGCCCTCACCCGGCCGCTGCGTCCGGGCAAGAAGGGCCAGCTGCCCGCCACCACGATCGACGACCGGGGCGACGAGCGCGCCACGGCTCCCCGCGAGCAGCCCGACGTACTCGCCAGCACGAAGCGCAACGCGGTCTGGTGGGGACTGCTGGCCGGCGGCGCCCTCATCGTCGCGACCATGCTCCGGCCGGTGCTGGCCAGACGCCGCGAGTGACCCGCACGGACCGTCAGCTGGCGCCGACGTCCGCGCGAGGCTCGATCACGGCCGTGCCGTCGACCAGGAAGCGGTAGAGCTGGTAGCCGGTCACCAGGCGGGTCTCGGCGTCCATGAAGACGACCGGGAACGACGCCTCCTGCTGGGGTGGCGACCACGGCGTCGAGAAGCTGTTGATGGTCGAGGCCGCCACGGCCCCGCCGGAGGTGTTGAGCTCCATCACGAAGGTCCAGGTGCCGTCGGAGTTCCACACCACCCGCGGCTCGACGGAACGGTGCCAGTGCCCGTAGAACACCGCGCCCGCCGGCAGGTCGCGCACGTCGTCCTCGACCGGGTCGACCAGCGAGGTCGGCTCCGCGAAGAACGCGCGGACGTCGTCGACGCCGAGGAACGCCGCGGCGGCGTACCCCTCGTGCATGAGGACCAGGTCGGGCCGGTCGCCGTCCGCGGCCTCGTCGTAGAGCCGGGCGCCCTGATCCTGCTGGGTCTCGTCCCCTCGCGGGGACGAGCCGCCGAACAGCTCGGTGCGGCTGGGGTCGCCGTCCCCGAGGACGCGGACGTCTGCCACATCCTCGGCGCCGCCGGCGAGGACGGTCATGCCGGCGCCGGCCATCTGCTGCGCGCTCAGCTCGGTCTCGTGGTTGCCGGTGATCGCCACGACCGGCAGGTCCCCGCCGATCGCGGCCTCGTCCCGGATGCAGGTGCCCTCCGCGGCCGTGCCGTTGGTCGTGAGGTCGCCGGCGATGGCCAGCATCCGCAGCGCGTCGTCGCCGTGCTCCTCGCGAAGGAGCGACGCCACGCGTGACTGGAGGCCGATCATCGTGGCGTTGCAGTGCATGTCGGACTGCATCAGCACGGCCAGCTCGCCGTCCTCGGGCCCCTCGATCGCGTCGGCCTGGTCGTCGAGTGAGGCCTGCGCCTGCTCGCGGTAGGCCGCGACGCTCTCCTCCTGCCGCTCGACGAGGACCTTCGCCTTGGCCACCGCCCCACCGAGGAGCGCGCGAAGCACCGGACTGTTGGTCGTGCTCCCCTCGGCCAGCGATCCGTCGAGCGCGGGGAGCGCGTAGGGGCCGTCCGCGCGGGCCGTCCCCGCGTCGGAGGTGTCGAGCTGGAGCCACGCCACGGCGCCGCTGGTCGAGAGTGCGAGGACCAGTGCCAACGACCCGCGGGTGAGCCGCTCCCGTCGGGACGCGGCGGGGCGCACGGGCAGGAGGGAGCGCAGGCCCAGCAGCAGGGCACCACCCCCACCGGCGACGACGGCCAGCGCCACGAGCAGCTGGTGGCGGAACTCCTGCTCCACGAGGTCGACGTACTCCTGCACCGCGGCCGCCGGGTCGTGGAAGAGGCCGGTGTAGAGGGCGAGCATCTCGGGACGGACGTACGCCGCCAGGTCGCCGCTCCCGGCGCCTGGGTCGCCCGGGCCCTCCACGGTCGCCACGACCCCCACGCCGCCTCGGGACTGGGGCACGAAGACGGTCCCGGCGATGCCGAGGCGCAGCTCGCTGTGGCCACGGGTCGTCAGCGAGAACGTCGTCGGGGAGGTGCCGATGTGCGACTGGACCTGCGTGTGGGTGAGCGCCCACGCGACGGCCAGTGGCGACCCGACGAGGCCGGCCAGGAGCACCGAGACCAGCACGCGCACGGCGAAGCGGGTGACCCGCCGCCCGCCACTGTCCTCCGGGGCCACGCCCGCCTCCTCCACGCCTCCAACCTAGCCAGCGCGGCGGCAGGGCGCGCGAACGGCGAACGGCGCCGCACGTGAGCGCGGCGCCGTTCGGCTGGCGGAGGATAGGGGATTCGAACCCCTGAGGGCTATTAACCCAACCCGCTTTCCAAGCGAGCGCCATAGGCCACTAGGCGAATCCTCCGCCGGAGACCCTACCGGGGGCGCGACGGGCGGAGAAATCCGCCCGGCCGGGGTCCCGGTCCACGGCCCACGGACGATCGCCTAGACTCGGGGCAACCCCCCGTGCGGCGGTATCTCGCTCAACTCCCCCAGGGCCGGAAGGCAGCAAGGGTCGGCGGGCTCTTCCGGGTGCACGGGGGGCCTTTTCACGCCCCGACGTCCGAGCTTGCGACCCGTCTCGAAACCTGAGTCGTGGTGTGGACACAATGCGGCACCCGCCCCGCCAGAGGTTCGGGCCCACCGCTCGCCGCCGCCCACCTACCCGCTGTCGGACCCGGTGGTTAGGGTTCAGAGGTGGAGTCCCCCCTGGCGCTGTACCGCCGCTACCGCCCCGAGACCTTCCAGGAGGTCATCGGGCAGGAGCACGTGACCGAGCCGTTGCGGGCGGCGCTGGCCAACAACCGGGTCAACCACGCCTACCTGTTCTCCGGTCCGCGCGGCTGCGGCAAGACCACCTCGGCGCGCATCCTGGCCCGGGCGCTCAACTGCGAGCTGGCGCCCGTCGCCGACCCGTGCGGCGAGTGCGACAGCTGCCGTGACCTCGCGCGCGGCGGCCCGGGCTCGATCGACGTCATCGAGATCGACGCCGCCTCCCACGGCGGCGTCGACGACGCCCGCGACCTGCGGGAGAAGGCGTTCTTCGCGCCGGTGCGCAGCCGCTACAAGGTCTACATCATCGACGAGGCCCACATGGTGACGACGCAGGGCTTCAACGCCCTGCTCAAGCTGGTGGAGGAGCCGCCACCGCACCTGCGGTTCATCTTCGCGACCACCGAGCCCGACAAGGTGATCCCGACGATCCGCTCGCGCACGCACCACTACCCGTTCCGGCTGATCCCGCCCCGGCTGCTGTCGTCGTACCTCCTCGAGCTCTGCGCCCAGGAGGACGTCAGCATCGAGCCGGCCGCCCTTCCGCTGGTCGTGCGCGCCGGTGCCGGCTCCGCGCGCGACACCCTGTCCGTGCTCGACCAGCTGCTGGGCGGGGCGGGCGAGCAGGGCGTGACCTACGCGCTGGCCAGCGGGCTGCTCGGCTACACGCCGGACACGCTCCTGGACGAGGTGGTCGACGCCTTCGCCGCCGGCGACGGGTCGGCGGTGTTCGGGGTGGTCGACAAGGTGATCGAGACCGGGCAGGACCCGCGCCGGTTCACCGAGGACCTGCTGCGCCGGCTGCGCGACCTGGTCATCGTCTCGGCGGTGCCCGACGCCCCCGCGAGCGGCCTGATCGACGTCTCCGAGGACCAGGGCGAGCGCCTGGTCGCGCAGGCGGCGCGCTTCGGCGCCGCCGAGCTGACGCGCGCGGCCGACCTGGTGGCGACCGGGCTGACCGAGATGCGCGGGGCCACCGCACCGCGGCTGCTGCTCGAGCTCATCTGCGCCCGGGTCCTGCTGCCCGGGGCCGACCACTCCACCGACGGCGTCCTGGCCCGCCTCGACCGGCTCGAGCGCCGTGCGGCCATCAGCGGCACGCCGTCCGTCGAGGCCGCGGCGCCGCCGGCCCCCGCCCAGGACCGCCCTGCCCAGGCGCGCCCGGCCCCCCGCGAGCCGGCGCCGGCACCCCCAGCGCCCCCGGCGGCGGAGCCCGCCCCTGGGCCCGCTCCGGTCCCGGTGACAGCCACGTCGCCGGCACCGGCCCGACGGGTCGAGGTGTTCCCGGAGCGCCCACCCGCGGCTCCCGAGCCGGTGGCCCCGCTCGCGCGGACCGCGCCGACGGTGGCTGCGCCCGAGCCCGAGGCGGCCACGGTCGGCTCGAGCACGCTCTCCCTGGTCGACGTACGCCGGCTGTGGCCCGACATCGTCGAGGCCACCAAGCAGCGCCGGCGGGTCACCTGGATCCACCTGACCCAGCACGCGCAGGTGGTGGCCGTCGACGCCCGCACCCTGACGCTGGGCTTCTCCAACGCCGGGGCCCGCGAGTCGTTCGACAACGGCGGCAGCGCGGAGATCGTCCGCCAGGCCGCCATCGACGTGGTCGGCGCCGACTGGAAGGTCGAGACGATCGTCGACCCCGGGGCCAGTGCCGACGCCGCGCCGCCGCCCGCCGCCGTCCCGGCCGCGCCCGAGCCGGTGCGCCCGGACCCGCCGGTGGCCCGCGACGAGGTGGAGGCACCGCCGGCCTGGGTGAGCGACGACGAGGCCGCGCCGGCACGGCCCGGGCCCGAGGCGGTCAACGCGGCCCGGGAGGCCATCAAGTCCACCAGGCCCGCCGGCGGGGAGGCCGACCTCGGGTCGAACCTCGCGGAGGCCGACGCGGACGCCCGTCCCGACGACCTCGACGCCGACCACGACGAGCTCGGGGGCGCCGAACTGCTGGCGCGCGAGCTCGGCGCCCAGGTGATCGAGGAGATTCCCCACTCATGACCTTCATCCCTCCCACCGACCGTTCCCCTAGCCATGAGGTGACCCGATGACCCAGAACCCCTTCGACGCGCTGGGGGGCGGCGGCTTCGACATGAACGCCCTCCTCCAGCAGGCCCAGCAGATGCAGGAGCAGCTCCAGTCCGCCCAGCAGCGCCTCGCCGACACGGTCGTCGACGGCACCGTCGCCGGCGGTGCCGTGACCGTCAAGGTCAGCGGCGTCGGCGAGCTCGTCGGTGTCGAGATCAAGGCCGGCGGGTTCGACGGCAGCGACGCCGACGACCTGACGGACCTCGGCGACATGATCGTCGCCGCCTACCGCGACGCCAAGTCGCAGGTGGACGCGCTGGCCGCCGAGGCCCTCGGACCGCTCGCCGAGGGTGGCGGCCTTCCGGGTATGCCGTCCTCGGGACAGCTCGGGTTCTGAGCGGCCTTGTACGAAGGTGTCGTCCAAGACCTGATCGACGAGCTCGGTCGGCTGCCGGGGATCGGTCCCAAGAGCGCCCAGCGGATCGCGTTCCACCTGCTGCAGGCCGAGCCGACCGACGTACGCCGCCTGGCCGACGTGCTCTTGGAGGTCAAGGCGAAGGTGCGGTTCTGCTCGGTGTGCTTCAACGTCTCCGAGGACGAGCAGTGCCGGATCTGCCGCGACCCGCGGCGCGACGCGTCGGTGCTGTGCGTGGTCGAGGAGTACAAGGACGTGGTCGCGATCGAGCGCACCCGTGAGTTCCGCGGCCGTTACCACGTACTCGGCGGGGCGATCTCGCCGATCGACGGCATCGGGCCCGACCAGCTCCGCATCAAGGAGCTGATGCCGCGGCTCAACGACGGGGTGGTCACCGAGGTGATCCTGGCCACCGACCCCAACCTCGAGGGCGAGGCAACCGCGACCTACCTCACCCGCCTGCTGAGTCCGATGGGCCTGCAGGTGACGCGGCTGGCGAGTGGACTGCCGGTGGGCGGCGACCTGGAGTACGCCGACGAGATCACCCTGGGACGAGCATTCGTAGGAAGACGGGCAGCACAATGAGCGACACGACCATGGACGACACCGAGGACTTCGCCCAGCAGATCGCCGACAGCGTCGAGAGCTTTCTGCTCGCGCTGCGCGCCATCAGCCGGGAGGCCACCTCGGGGCAGGCGATCTCCCTGCTGCTCCTCGAGATCAGCCAGGTCCTGCTGGCCGGCGCCCGGCTGGGCGCGCAGCAGGACTTCACCCCGACGGCCGACTACCAGCCCGACGTCGGGCCCGAGGCCGACCTCGACGCCATGCGGCTGCGGCTGGCCGAGCTGCTCGGCAACGTCGACACCTACAGCTTCGTCTTCGACCCCTACGTGCCGGACGTCGTGGAGAGCCAGCTCTCCGACGACCTGACGCAGATCGCCAGTGACCTCGAGAACGGCCTGCGGCACTACCGCTCCGGCGACATCGCGGAGGCGCTGTGGTGGTGGCAGTTCTCCTACGTCGCCTCGTGGGGCAACCTCGCCGGCGCGGCGCTCAACGCGCTGCTCTCGGTCGTCTCGCACGACCGGCTCGACGTCGACAATGACGCCGAGATCGAGCAGATCGTGGCTGCCGAGGCGGTCTTGGACGTCGACCCGGTCTGAGCCCCGGCACTCGGTAGGATCGGGTTGTCCTTCCCCGATCGCAGGAGTGAGCCCGTTGGGCATTGTCGTGCAGAAGTACGGCGGTTCGTCCTTGGCCGACGCCGGCCGCATCAAGGAGGTCGCGCGTCGCATCGTCGAGTCCAAGAAGGCCGGCCACGACGTCGTGGTGGCCGTCTCGGCGATGGGCGACTCGACTGACGAGCTCCTGGAGCTGGCCGAGGGAGTGAGCCCGCTGCCGCCGGCCCGCGAGCTGGACATGCTGCTGACCGCCGGCGAGCGGATCTCGATGGCGCTCGTCGCGATGGCGATCTCCGACCTCGGGTTCACCGCGCGCTCCTTCACCGGGTCCCAGGCCGGCGTCATCACCGACTCCGCGCACGGCCGGGCCAAGATCATCGACGTCACGCCGGGGCGCATCTCCGCGGCCATCGCCGACGGTCACATCGTGATCGTCGCCGGCTTCCAGGGCGTCAGCCAGGACACCAAGGAGATCACCACCCTCGGCCGCGGCGGCACCGACACCACGGCCGTCGCCCTGGCCGCCGCGCTCGGCGCGGCGTACTGCGAGATCTACACCGACGTCGACGGCGTCTTCACCGCCGACCCGCGGATCGTCCCGACCGCGCGTCGCCTCGAGCGCGTCTCCTACGAGGAGATGCTGGAGATGGCTGCGTCCGGCGCCAAGATCCTGCACCTGCGGTGCGTCGAGTACGCCCGCCGCTACGACATGCCGGTCCACGTCCGGTCCTCCTTCTCGCACAAGGAGGGGACCTGGATCACCCCCAGCCAACCAGGAGAAGAAGAAGCCATGGAGCAGGCGATCATCGCGGGCGTGGCCCACGACCGCAGCGAGGCCAAGATCACCGTCGTCGGCGTTCCCGACAAGGTCGGCGAGGCGGCCCGGATCTTCGAGGCGCTCGCCGCGAGCGAGGTCAACATCGACATGGTCGTGCAGAACGTCTCCGCCGCCGCGACCGGCCTGACCGACATCTCCTTCACGCTGCCGCGCACCGACGGCCAACAGGCGATGAGCGCGCTGGCCGGCATCCAGGACGAGGTCGGCTACGAGAAGCTCCTCTACGACGACCAGGTCGGCAAGGTGTCGCTGATCGGAGCCGGGATGCGCTCGCACCCCGGGATCACGGCGAAGTTCTTCGCCTCGCTGGCATCGGCCGGCGTCAACATCGAGATGATCTCCACCTCCGAGATCCGGATCTCGGTGATCGTCGACGAGGCCCAGGTCGACGAGGCCGTCCGCGCCACGCACACGGCGTTCGAGCTGGACGCCACCGAGGTCGAGGCCGTCGTCTACGGCGGGACCGGGAGGTAGTCATGGGTGTCCGACTCGGCATCGTCGGCGCGACCGGGCAGGTCGGCGTCGCGATGCGCCAGATCCTCGAGGAGCGGGACTTCCCCGCCGACGAGGTCCGCTTCTTCGCCTCAGCGCGCTCGGCCGGCACGGTGCTGCCGTACGCCGGACGCGAGATCACCGTCGAGGACGCCGCCACCGCGGATCCGAGCGGCCTGGACATCGCGCTCTTCTCCGCTGGCGCGACCACGTCGCGCGCACTGGCCCCAGCGTTCGCGGCCGCCGGCGTGATCGTCGTCGACAACTCCTCGGCGTTCCGCATGGACCCCGACGTCCCGCTGGTCGTCTCCGAGGTCAACCCTCAGGACATCGACCAGGCCCGCAAGGGCATCATCGCCAACCCCAACTGCACGACGATGGCCGCGATGCCGGTGCTCAAGCCCCTCCACGACGAGGCCGGGCTGGTGCGGCTGATCGCGTCGACCTACCAGGCCGTCTCCGGCTCGGGCGTCGCCGGCGTCGAGGAGCTGGCCGGTCAGGTCGCAGCCGCAGGCGACAAGGCGCGCGAGCTCGCTTACGACGGCGAGGCCGTGACGTTCCCCGACCCGGACAAGTACGTGCGCACGATCGCCTACAACGTGCTGCCCATGGCCGGCTCGATCGTCGACGACGGCCTCGGCGAGACCGATGAGGAGCAGAAGCTCCGCAACGAGTCCCGCAAGATCCTGGGCCTGCCCGACCTGCTGGTCTCCGGGATCTGCGTGCGGGTGCCGGTCTTCACCGGCCACTCGCTGGCCATCAACGCCGAGTTCTCCTCGTCCATGACGCCCCAGCGCGCCCGCGAGCTCCTCGCCTCGGCGCCGGGCGTCGAGCTGTCCGACGTACCCACCCCGCTCCAGGCTGCCGGCAAGGACCCGTCGTACGTCGGTCGCCTGCGGCAGGACCCCGGCGTCCCCGACAACCGCGGCCTCGCCCTGTTCATCTCCAACGACAACCTGCGCAAGGGCGCCGCCCTCAACACCGTCCAGATCGCGGAGCTCCTCGCCCGACGCTGACCCGTCAGTCTGCGGTGGGCTCGATGAAGGTGGCGGTGACCCAGTGGGAGAGCAGGTGGGTGGCCACGCTGACGAGGGGGATGACCAGGAGCATCGACCAGTGGTCGAGCACGTCGATGAGGAAGAGCAGCGCCACGACGCTGGTCATGCCGGTGGCGAGGAAGCTGGTGCTGGTGGGGTCGGGGACCGCGAACCGGCCGAGTAGGAGCGCCCCGACGGCGATCGCCGCGACGAAGATGAGGGCGAGCAGCGGGAAGCCCGCGCGGCCGCAGGACGACGTGCCTTGGACCGCCTCGCAGCCCTGCAGCGCCCCGTAGGTTCCGCCCACGAGCACCAGCCCCACCACGACGCCCGTGAGGGCCGTGGCGGCGCGGCCGGACAGCGGCTCGCGCGGTGCCCTCGGCTCCTTGGCGGGCTCGGGCGCCTCGGCCTTCGTCTGCGGTACGACGGCGGCCGGCTCGGCCTCGACGGCCGGCTCGTCCTCCACCTCGTCGGCGAACAACGGCGGAGCGCTCTCGCCCGGAGGCACGGGATCGGGCTGGACGACACGGGTCGGCTCGTCCTCGTCCGGCTCGGCCTCGTCGGCCGGCTCGAGCGCGACCTCGGTCGGCTGGTCCGCCTCGATGATCTGGGTCGTCTCGACGTCGGCGGGCTCCGGCTCCGGCGCCGGCTCGGGGTCCGGCATCCGCGTCGCGGGCACCGGGTCCGGGTCCGGGTCCGGCGTCGGCTCCGGGGTGGCGTCCTGGGGGACAGGGGCAGGCGTCTTGGGGCGCCTCTTGCGCCCGAAGAGCCGGGGCGGCTCGAGCTTCGCGGCGGCGTCCTGCTGGTCCTCGTCTGCCATGCCGGGCAGTGTGCCACCGCCGACCGTCCAGAACGGGCAGAACCCCGGACCTCATCAGGTCCGGGGTTCTGTCGTTCATCTGGTCGGGCTGACAGGATTTGAACCTGCGGCCTCCTCGTCCCGAACGAGGCGCGCTACCAAGCTGCGCCACAGCCCGATCATGGGCTCGTTCCCCGTGAAGGGAGGTGAGCCCACAAGCACGGGAGCATACCGGAGCGCCCAGCGCTGTTCGTAATCGGTAGGGCGTGCGGGTCAGGGGCGAGCGACCAGCGTCAGGAGGGTGGCCTCGGGCCGGCAGGCGACCCGGATCCGCGCGTAGGGGCTGGTGCCCAGGCCGGCGCAGACGTGCAGCCACGCGGAGCCCGGGTCGCCGGGCCTGGAGTCGGCGGGGTGGCGGTGCAGGCCGCGGGCGCGGGCCGGCTCGAGGTCGCAGTTGGTGGTCAGGGCCCGCCCACCGGGCAGGCACACCTGGCCGCCGTGGGTGTGGCCGGCGAGGATCGCGTCGTAGCCGTCGGCGGCGTACTGGTCCAGGACCCGCAGGTACGGCGCATGGGCGATGCCGAGCCGCACGTCGGCGGTCGGGTCGGCCGGACCGGCGACGAGGTCCAGCCGGTCGTAGCCGAGGTGCGGGTCGTCGACGCCGGCGAACGCGAAGGTCGTCTCGCCCACCGTGACGGAGTCCTTGCGGTTGGTCAGGTCCCGCCAGCCGGCGTCGGACAGCGTGCGGGTGAGCAGCGGCCAGGGCAGCTGGGCGACGTCGGTGTGCCGCTTCCCGTCGTCGGGCATCAGGTAGCGCAACGGGTTGCGGAGGGACGGCTCGTAGTAGTCGTTGGAGCCGTGGACGAAGACCCCGGGGACGTCGAGCAGCCGACCCAGGGCGTCGCGCACGACCGGCACGGAGTCGCGGTGGGCCAGGTTGTCGCCGGTGTCGACGACCAGGTCCGGCTCCAGCTCGGCGAGGCCGCGCAGCCACTCCTGCTTGCGGGCCTGGCCCGGCGTCATGTGGATGTCGCTGAGGTGCAGCACGCGCAGCGGGCGCTGGCCGGCCGGCAGCACCGGCAGCTCGACGCGTCGCAGCGTGTAGGCGCGGGCCTCCCAGGCGGCGTACGTCGTCAGCCCGGCGCCGGCGAGGGCCCCGGCGCCCAGGAGCCGGGGGAGGAGGCGGGGGAGAACGGGGAGGCTGGGCATCGGACCAGGCTGCCACAATGGCCTCATGAGTGCTCTCAAGGACCGCCTGCGCGCCGATCTCACCACCGCCATGAAGGGTCGTGACGAGGTGCGCTCGTCCACCCTGCGGATGGTGCTGACCGCCATCACCAACGCCGAGGTGGCCGGCAAGCAGGCCCGCGAGCTCTCCGACGACGACATCATCGGCGTGCTGTCCAGCGAGGCGAAGAAGCGCCGCGAGGCCGCCACCGCCTTCGCCGACGGCGGGCGCGCCGAGATGGCGGCGAAGGAGCAGGCCGAGGCCGCGGTGATCGCCGACTACCTCCCCGAGGCGCTGACCGAGGCCGAGATCTCCGCGCTGGTCACCGCGGCCATCGAGCAGACGGGTGCCGCCGGTGAGGGGATGCGCGCCATGGGCAAGGTCATGGGCGTCGTCACCCCGCAGGTCAAGGGTCGCGCCGACGGTGGCGCGGTCGCCGCGGAGGTACGCCGCCAGCTGGGCTGAGCCGCTCAGCGATCGCCGCGTCGGCCCCTGGGCGGCTTGCCGGTGGAGGTGTAGATGACCACGGTGTCGCCGCTGGCGAGCTCGGCGCCGGCGCCGGGCTCGCTGTAGGCGACCGTGTCCCTCGGGTAGCCCGACGGTCGGCGCCCGCCGAGGGTGACCGAGAACCCGAGGTCCTCCAGCTCGCGGGTGGCGTCGTCGACGCTCATCCCACCGACGTCGGGGATGCCGGTCAGGACGCCGAGCACGTCGGTGCTGCTCGGCCGGACGAAGTCCTCGTCGTCGAGCCACTGCTCGATCTCCTTCATCGCATCGCCCCACATCGGGCCGGCGAGTGTGGAGCCGAACGCCGCCGAGACGTACGACGGGCCGATCGTCTGCCCGTTGAGCGTGATCGGCTGTCCCTCCTTGTTGGCACCGGCGATCATCGAGGCCGTGGCCAGGTTGGGCGTGTAGCCGATGAACCACACCGCGCGGTTCTCCTGGATCGTCCCGGTCTTGCCGGCCGCCGGCTGCACGGTCTGGATGTTGGCGCCGTAGCCGAACCCGCCCGGCTCGAGGAGGCCGCGCAGGACGTCGTTGACGGCGTCGGCCACGGAGCTCGGCATCACCTGGGTGCATCGGGCGGGGTACTTCTTCAGCACGTTCTGGTTGGCGTCCATGATCGCCGTCACCGGTCGGGCGTCGCAGTGCAGGCCGCGCCCGGCGAAGGTCGCGTAGGCCTCGGCCATCTCCAGCGGGCTCACGTCGGCGACCCCGAGGGTGAAGGTCGGCACGAGCTCGCGGTCGGGGTCGGTCAGCTGGATGCCCATCGACTTGGCGAGCTCGTAGGGCTCGCACAGGCCGGTGCGCTGCTCGAGCTGGGCGAAGAACGTGTTCACCGACAGCCGGGTGCCGGTGTAGAGGTTGAAGGTCCCCGAGTCGGTGGAGTTCTGGGGGTCCCAGATCTGCGAGCTGGGGTAGTTCTGGCCGTCGCACACCTCGAAGTCACCCTGGTTCAAGAACACCTGGGGCGGGGACGAGATGGTCTCCGAGAGCGGGATTCCCTGCTGGATCGCGGTGGCGAGGACGAACGCCTTGAACGTCGACCCGGCCTGGAAGCCGTTGGAGTCGCCGTACTGGGACGGCACGACGTAGTTGAGGTAGGACTCGCCGGCGTTCTTGCGGCGGCCCATGGGCCGCGACTGCGCGATCGCCTTCACCTCTCCGGTGCGCGGCTGGACCATCGCGAGCGCGCCGATCGCGTTGTTCTCCTTGTAGACGTGCGCGCGGACCGACTTGTCGGCCGCGTCCTGGAAGCGCAGGTCGATGGTCGTGCGGATGGTCAGGCCGCCGGACTTCAGCAGCCGGTCGCGCTCCTCGGCGGTCTTGCCGAGCGAGCGGTCGCGCATCAGGTAGTTGAGGACGTAGTCGCAGAAGAACGGCGCCCGCGAGTAGACGCAGCCGTTGCGCGTCTTGCGCACCTTGAGCGCGAGACCGCGCTCCTTGGTCTTCTCGGCCTGCTTGCGGCTGATGACGTTGAGCTGGGCCATCCGGTCCAGCACGATGTCGCGCCGCACCTTGGTCCGGTCGGGGGAGTTGGTCGGGTCGAACTTGGTGGGGTTCTGGACCAGGCCGGCCAGGATCGCGGACTGGTTGAGGTTGAGCTTGCGGGCGTTGACGTTGAAGTAGTGGCGCGCGGCCGCCTGGATGCCGTGCGCGCCGTCACCGAAGTAGGCGGTGTTGAGGTAGCGCTCGAGGATCCAGTCCTTGTTGTAGCGCTGCTCGAGCGCGATGGCGTAGCGGAGCTCGCGGAGCTTGCGGGCGTAGGTGCGGTCGACCGCCGCCTTCTTCTCCTCGGGAGTGTCGGCCTGGCTGAGCAGCGTGAGCTTGACCAGCTGCTGGGTGATCGAGGAGCCGCCCTGCACCGTGCTGGAGGAGGCGGAGTTGGTGAGCAGGGCGCGCAGCGTGCCCTTGAGGTCGAGCGCGCCGTGCTCGTAGAAGCGGTAGTCCTCGATGGCCACGATCGCCTCGACCATGGTGCGCGAGACCTGGTCGAGCGAGACGTTGACGCGGTTCTCGTCGAAGATCGTCGCGATGGTCTCGCCCTTGGCGTCGACGATCCGGGTCTTCTGGGGCAGCGCCCCGGCCTCGAGGTCCTGCGGCAGCTGGTCCATGCTGTCGGCGACGTTCTCGGTCGCGACGCCGAGCACGGCGGCGAACGGGATCGCCAGGCCGGCCACGACGACGCCGAGTACGGCGGACACGGCCACCATCACGCCCAGGTGGGAGAACACCTTGGCGAAGGGCAGACGCTCGGAGCGGGGGCGCGACATGGCGCCCAGCGTACGTGAGGAGCGGGCGTGGGGCCGCCTCGCCGCGGTGCGCCCAGGATGACCCCCCGGGTGGCCCCGAGGGGGCTCATGGCCCAGACGGACTAGTCATTTAGGACTAGACAAGTTGGGTCGAGAGGACCTTCCGCCGTGCGGCATTGTTCCTTAACTTGGGATCCAATGGGCTGAGCTCGGAGAGGCGTCATGGGGACGCCGCTCTTGCTCAGAAGATGTGGGGACATCATGTGGGTAGAGGACTGGGCGCCGCGCGCCGCGTGCCGGAGCACGACGCCGGACCAGCTGTTCGTCCGTGGGGCTGAGCAGAACAAGGCAAAGCAGCTGTGCTCGGGGTGCCCGGTTCGCACCGAGTGCCTGGCTGAGGCCCTGGACAACCAGATCGAGTGGGGTGTGTGGGGAGGCATGACCGAGCGCGAGCGCCGGGCGCTGCTGCGCCGCCGTCCCGCCGCGTCCTGGCGGACGGTCCTCGAGACCGCCCGCGCGGGCGCCGGCCAGGAGCCGGTCTCGGTCTGAGCCACGGACGCGACGCCTGAGCCGACCCCGGGAGGGAGGGTTCAGGCGCCGCCCGTGGGGGGCTGCTCGCCCTGCGCGAGCAGCTCGCCGATTCGGCGCAGACCCTCGAGGTCGTGCACGTCCCCGGCGAGCGCCGGCACGACCGCCGTCGCGACCTGGGGGTGGGCGGCGTGGAAGCGCCGCCGCAGCCGGGCCTCGCGCTCGACGAGGCGGCTCTGGTCGGCGTGGAGGCGCAGCATGCCTGCCGTCGGCGACTCCGGGTCGTGTCGACGCAGTCGCTCGGCCGCGGCCATCGCCTCGTCGGCGGAGAGCCGGCCGAGCGGCGCCGGGCTCGCCCGGTTGACGATCAGCCCCGCCAACGGCATCTCGTCCTCGCTGAGCCGCTCGACGAAGTACGCCGCCTCGCGCAGCGCGTCCGGCTCCGGCGCGGCGACCACCAGGAACGCCGTGCCTTCGGCCTGGAGCAGTGCGTAGGTCCTCTGGGCGCGCTGCCGGAAGCCCCCGAACACGGTGTCGAGCGCCGAGACGAAGGTCTGCAGGTCGCGCAGCACCTGGGCGCCGAGGATCCGGGTCAGCGCGTTGGTGATGATGCCGAGGCCGGCCGACATCAGCCTGGCCGGTCCCCGCGCCGGGGCCAGCATCAGCCGAATGAAGCGGCCGTCCAGGAAGCTCGACAGCCGCTCGGGGGCGTCGAGGAAGTCCAGCGCGGAGCGCGAGGGCGGGGTGTCGACCACGATCAGGTCGTAGGTGCCGTCGGCGACCGAGGTGCTGTGGATCTGGCCGAGCTTCTCCATCGCCATGTACTCCTGCGTGCCCGCGAAGGAGCTCGACAGCGCGATGTAGAAGGGGTTCTGCAGGATCTGCTGCGCCTTCTCCGGGCTGGCCTGGCTCTCGACCACCTCGTCGAAGGTGCGCTTCATGTCCAGCATCATCGCGTCGAGGTGCCCGCCGGCCGTGCCGTCGACGGCGGCCACCGGTCGGGGAGTGTTGTCGAGCTCCTCGATGCCCATCGACTGCGCCAAGCGGCGGGCCGGGTCGATCGTGAGCACCACGACCTTGCGCCCGCGCTCGGCGGCGCGCAGCGCCAGCGCCGCCGACGTCGTGGTCTTGCCGACGCCCCCGGAGCCGCAGCACACGATGATGCCGGTGCCGGGATCGTCCAGCAGCGCGTCGACGTCGAGCATCCGCGCGCTCTTGCCCGTCGGTCCCACCCGCGTGCGTGTCTTGGTCATCTAGGCCATCCCCTGCTCGCGGAGGGCGGCAGCCAGCTCGTAGAGCGCGCCGAGGTCAACGCCCTGGGCCAGGCGCGGGAGCTCGTAGGTCGGCACGCCGAGCTCGTCGACGATCACCCGCTGGGAGTCCTCGAGGGCGCGGCGCTCGGCGTGGTCGCGCGCCTCGGCCAGAAGGCCGTCGACCAGCGCCGGCTCGGTGTCGATCCCGGCGCTCGTGAGGTCGGTCTCGAGCCGGGCGCGCTCGAGGGTGCCGGCCCGCGTGCGGGCGAGGTCGGCGGGCGTCAGGTCCTGTGGGCGCACCAGGTTGACCACGACCCCGCCGACCGGCAGCTCGGCGGCGCGCAGCTCGGCGATCCCGTCGGCGGTCTCCTGCAGGGGCATCTCCTCCAGGACGGTGACCAGGTGCACGGCGGTCCGCGGGGAGCGGAACAGCGTCATCATCGTGTCGGACTGCGACTTGATCGGGCCCACCTTCGCCAGCCCGGCCAGCTCGTTGCTGACGTTGAGGAACTGCACGATCCGGCCGGTCGGCGGGGCGTCGAGCACGACGGCGTCGTACTGCTGGGCGCCCTTGTTGCGGCTGTTGCGCTGCACCGCCTCGAAGACCTTGCCGGTGAGCAGCACGTCGCGGACGCCGGGCGCGATCGTGGTGGCGAACTCGATGACCCCGAAGCGGTCCAGCGCCCGGCCCGCGCGGCCGAGCTTGTAGTACAGGGAGAGGTACTCCAGGAGCGCCGCCTCCGCGTCGATGTGGAGCGCGTGCACGACCCCGGGCGTGCCGTCGGCCCCGGGCAGGCCGGTCGTCAGCCGGCGCTCCTCGGGCGGCAGTGGGTCGACGTCGAACATCCGGGCGATGCCCTGCCGTCCCTCGACCTCGCAGAGGAGAACGTTCTTCCCGCCCTCGGCCAGGGCCAGCGCCAAGGCGGCGGCCACCGTCGACTTGCCGGTGCCGCCCTTGCCGGTGACGACGTGCAGTCGGACCTTCGGCCAATCGCTCACGAGAAGAGCCTAGGACCTGCGCGGTCGGCGCAGCGCGCGAGACAGGTCGTGCGCGGCCTGGAGCAGCAGGCCGCCGAGCTCGCGGCGGCGGTCCTCGGCGAAGCGCTGCTCGATGCCGGTCAGGCTCAGCGCCCAGGCCGGCCGCTCCTGGTCGTCGAAGACGGCCGCCCCCATGCCCCAGCTGCCCGGGACGATCAGGCCGGGGTTGACCGCGTAGCCGTCGCCGCGGGTCGTCGCGACCCGCGCCCGCACCCGGTCGGCCGCGTGCTCGGCGCCGAACTGCGCGGCGAGGTCGGCGCGCGCGAGGTACTCCTCGATCTCCGGGTCGGAGAGGAAGGCCAGCACGACCATCCCGGCCGAGGCGACGCCGAGGGGGAACCGGGTGCCCTCGGAGAGGACGTGGGAGCGGATCGGGAAGCTGCCGTCCTCGCGGACCAGGCAGATCGTCTCGTCGCCGCGGCGGGCGGAGAAGAACGCGCTCTCGCCGGTAGCGAGGGCCAGGCGGCGTACGACGGGCTGGGCCACCGCGGTGACGTCGTAGCGGGACGCGGCGGCGGCGCCGAGGAGGTACAGCTCGGGCCCCAGCAGCCAGCGCCCGGTCGCCTCGTCCCGCTCGAGGAGCCCTTCGGCCAGCAGGGACGTCAGGAGCCGGTGGGCCGTGGGGCGGGCGAGGTCGCTGGCGCGGGCCAGGACGGAGGTCGTCGCGCCGGCGGGCTCGTGGGCCGAGACCGCCCGCAGCAGCGCTCCGGCCCGACCCAGGACGTCAACGGGAGCGCTCACTGAATGAACGGTAGCTGAACTGAGGGTCCACTCTCCGATTGATCTGCGTCTGGTGGGTGGGCGCGCGTTGACGGCGAGGCCTGCGGTGCGTTGGATCGGCGCATGGACAAAGTGGTGGCATCCGCGGCCGAGGCCGTCGCCGACATCCCGTCCGGGTCGACCCTCTCCGTGGGCGGGTTCGGCCTGTGCGGCATCCCCTCGACCCTCATCGACGCCCTCCTGGCCGCCGAGGTGAGCGATCTGGAGGCGGTGTCGAACAACTGCGGCGTGGACGACTGGGGCTTGGGCAGGCTGCTGGCCGCGAAGCGGATCCGGCGGATGATCTCCTCCTACGTCGGGGAGAACAAGGAGTTCGCGCGGCAGTACCTCTCGGGCGAGCTCGAGGTCGAGCTGACCCCACAGGGCACGCTCGCGGAGCGGATGCGCGCCGGCGGATCGGGCATCCCGGCGTTCTTCACCGCGACCGGCTCGGGCACGCAGGTGGCCGAGGGCGGGCTGCCGTGGCGCTACGACGACGCGGGCAACGTCGTGGTGGCCTCGCCGCCGAAACAGACCCAGTCCTTCGAGACCGCCGAAGGACCGCGGGAGTTCGTGCTGGAGCACGCCATCGTCGCGGACTTCGGACTCGTGCGGGCGTGGAGGGGCGACCGGCACGGCAACCTCGTCTACCGCGACTCCGCGCGCAACTTCAACCCGCTGGCGGCGATGTGCGGGCGGGTGACCATCGCGGAGGTCGAGCAGCTCGTCGAGCCGGGGGAGATCGACCCCAACCACGTGCACACGCCCGGCGTGTTCGTGCAGCGCGTCGTGGCGCTGACCCCCGAGCAGGCCGCGGACAAGCGGATCGAGAAGCGCACGGTCAGGAGCAGGGCATGAGCTGGACCCGCGAGGAGATGGCCGCGCGCGCGGCCTCGGAGCTGACCGACGGCTCCTACGTCAACCTCGGCATCGGGCTGCCGACGCTGGTGCCCAACTACGTCGACGACGACGTCGAGCTGGTGCTGCAGTCCGAGAACGGGATCCTCGGCGTCGGCGCCTACCCCGTCGAGGGCGAGGAGGACCCGGACCTGATCAACGCCGGCAAGGAGACCGTCACCTTGCGCCGCGGCGCGAGCTTCTTCGACTCCGCGACGTCGTTCGGCATGATCCGCGGCGGCAAGATCGACGCCGCGATCCTGGGTGCCATGCAGGTCTCGGCCGGTGGCGACATCGCCAACTGGATGATCCCCGGCAAGATGGTCAAGGGCATGGGCGGCGCGATGGACCTGGTCCACGGCGCCAAGCGGGTGATCGTGCTCATGGAGCACGTCGCGCGCGACGGGTCCTTCAAGATCGTCGAGGAGTGCTCGCTGCCCTACACGGGTCGTGGCGTGGTCCAGCGGATCATCACCGACCTCGGCGTCCTCGACGTGACGCCCGAGGGCCTGCGGCTTGTGGAGCTCGCGCCCGGGGTCACCGAGGACGAGGTGCGCGAGAAGACCGAGCCCGCCCTGATCTGACCCCCGGCTTGGGCGGCTGGGCGCGCGCGGTCGTGACCCCGCGCGCCAGCCAGGCCGCCAGCTCGACGTCCGTGCCGAGCGCGGCCGCGTCGATGCGCAGCCACGTGCGTGAGGACTGGGAGCCCATCACCATGGGACCGACGTGCTTCTGACTCAGCAGCTCCTCGGACTCCGAGCCGTCGGTGCGGACCAGCAGGCCCCCGTCGTGGCTCACGCACACGGCCATGTGGCCCTCCAGCAGGAACGCCAGCCCGCCGAACATCGCCTTCTCCTCGGCGGGGCCGTGCTCGGCCATCAGCTCGCGGACCCGGGCGGCCAGCTGCTCGTCGTACGTCATGGGACCGAGTCTGGCGGGCGACACCGACATCGCGCCAGGATGGCCTCATGAGGATCGCGGTCGCGGGGGCCACCGGTGTCGTCGGACACCACGTCGTCGACGTCGCGCAGGGCCGCGGGCACGAGGTGGTGGGGCTCGCCCGGTCGCTGGGCGTCGACCTCACCACCGGGAGCGGGCTCGCCGAGCGTCTCGCGGGCGTGGACGCGGTCGTCGACACCACCAGCATCGCCTCGCAGCGGCAGAGCGCGGCGGAGAGCTTCTTCGGCAGCGTCTCGCGCACCCTCCTGACCGCGGAGAAGCGGGCAGGAGTGGAGCACCACGTGGTGCTCTCGATCGTCGGCATCGACGACGTCGGGCTGGGCTACTACCAGGGCAAGCGGTTCCAGGAGTACATCGTCGCCGAGGGCGCGGTGCCGTGGAGCATCCTGCGCGCCACGCAGTTCCACGAGTTCGCGGAGCAGTCGCTGGACTTCATGCGGCTCGGGCCGGTCTCGCTGGTGCCGCGGATGCTCACCCAGCCGGTGGCCGCGGCCGAGGTGGCCGAGGCGCTGGTGGACCTGGCGGAGGCCGGCCCGTCGGGCCGCGTGCCCGACCTGGCCGGTCCCGAGCGGTGCGACCTGGTGGACCTCTCGCGCCGCGTGGCGCGGGCCCGCAGGCTGGGCCGCCGCGTGGTGCCGCTCCGGGTGCCCGGCGGTGCGGGACGGGCGATCCGCGCGGGAGCGCTGACCTCCTCGGGGGGCGGGCCGCGCGGACGGCAGACGTTCGCACAGTGGCTGGCCGCCACCTGAGGCACTCGCGGTGAGCGGCGTTGTCGGTGATGATGTCGCGATGCGACTGCTCGGAACCGTCTCGTGACCGCCTCCGACGCGCCCGTCGAGACCGACTCCGCCGGGCGCCCCCCGAAGTGGCGGGTCGTCGGGCCCGGCCTGGTGGTCGCCGCGACCGGCGTCGGCGCCGCCGACCTGGTCGCCACGCTCGTGGCCGGCTCCAAGTTCGGCTACACGCTGCTGTGGGTCGCCGTGCTCGGCGCGGTCATCAAGGTGGTGCTGGTCGAGGGGGCTGGGCGCTACTCGCTGGCCACCGGGCGCACGATCTTCGAGGGCTGGCGCAGCCTGGGCCGCTGGACGACGTGGTACTTCGCGCCGTACATCGTGGTGTGGGGCCTGGTCTACGGCGCCACCGCGATGTCGTCCTCGGCGCTGCCGCTGGTGGCGCTGTTCCCCGACCTGTCGCTGCGCTGGACCGCGATCGCGATCGGGCTGGTCGGCCTGGTGCTGGTGTGGTTCGGCACCTACGCGGCCTTCGAGAAGGTCATGGCGGTGCTGGTCGGGATCATGTTCGTGACCGTCGTGGGCGCCGCGGTCCTCACGACCCCGAACCTCGGCGAGATCGTCCTCGGGCTGCGGCCGATCTTCCCCGACGACTCGGTGGTCAACGTGCTCGCCATCGCCGGCGGCGTCGGCGGCACGATCACCCTGGCGGCCTACGGCTACTGGCTGCGGGAGAAGGGCTGGGCCACGCCCGCCTTCATGCGGGTCATGCGCCTCGACAACGGCGTCGCGTACGCCGTGACGGGGATCTTCGTCGTCGCGATGCTGGTCGTGGGTGCCGAGCTCTACTACTCCGCGGGGATCGCCGCCGAGACCGGCGACCAGGCGCTGGTGCAGCTGTCCGACGTGCTCGACGACCGCTACGGCGAGGTCTTCGGCAAGGTCTTCCTGGTCGGGTTCTTCGCCTCGTCGTTCTCGTCGCTGATCGGCGTGTGGAGCGGGGTGAGCCTGATGTTCGCCGACTTCGTCGGCAACCTGCGCGACCTGCCGTCGGGGCACCCCGACACCCGCACCGGCGGCCGCTACTTCCGCGCGTACATGCTGTGGCTGACCTTCCCGCCGATGCTGCTCCTGCTGCTCGACGAGCCGGTCGGGCTGATCCTGGCCTACGGCAGCCTGGGGGCGCTGTTCATGCCGTTCCTCGCGATCACCCTGCTGGTGCTGCTCAACAAGCGGCGCCCCGGCGCTCTGCCGCACTCAGCGGTGCCCGAAGAGTGGCGCAACGGCTGGCTCTCCAACGGCTTCATGTCGTTGTGCGCCGTGCTGTTCCTCGCGCTCGCGGTCAACGAGCTGCGCAACGTGCTGGAGGAGAACCTGCCGTTCTGGTAGGCCTGGGTCATGAGCGCTGCGACGTACAAGGACCTGTGCATCGACGCGGTGGACACGCTGCGTCTCGGGCGCTTCTGGTCCGAGGTGCTCGCCCGCGAGCTCCGCGAGCCGCGCCAGGACGGCCTGGTGCAGCTGACGGGACCGACCGAGCGGCACCGCGTGTGGATCAACCCGGTGCCGGAGCCGGTCTCGGTCAAGCAGCGCGTGCACCTGGACGTGCACGCGGCGTCGGTGGCCGACGTCCTTGCGGCCGGCGCCACCCCGCTCGACCTCGAGTCGTTCCCGTGGAAGGTGCTGCGCGACCCCGAGGGCGGGGAGCTCTGCGTCTTCGAGCGGGAGGTCGTCCCGTCCGAGCGGCTCTACGAGCTCGGCGTCGACAGCGCCGACCCCGAGCGCGTCGGCACCTGGTGGGCCGACGTGCTGGGCTCGCACGTGGAGGGCGACCCGGGTGAGGGCTGGGTGAGCGTGCCGGTGCCGGGCGCGCCGTTCGAGAGCCTGGTCTTCGTGCGGGTGCCGGAGCCCAAGACGGTCAAGAACCGCATCCACTGGGACGTCGACACCCCGGACGTCGCGCTGCTGGCCGGCGACGGTGCGCGGGTGCTGCGCGAGCCCGACGACGACACCTCGTGGACGGTGCTCGCCGACCCCGAGGGCAACGAGTTCTGCGCGTTCGTGGGGGACTCGTGAGCGCGAAGGCGGAGCTCGCCGAGCTGCTCGTCCCCGACGCGGCCGGCTGGCGCGCCTGGCTGCAGGAGCACCACGACGACGCCCCCGGCGTGTGGCTGGTGCTGCGCAAGAAGGGCGACACCGTCACGGAGCTGAGCTACGAGGAGGCGGTCCAGGAGGCGGTCTGCTTCGGCTGGATCGACGGCCAGGGCCGACGCCGCGAGGCCGGCGGCACCTTCCTGCGCATGACCCCCCGCGGGCCGCGCAGCAACTGGTCGGTCAGCAATCTCGAGCGCGTCGAGCGCCTCGACGCCGAGGGCCGCATGCATCCCGCCGGCCGGGCCGCCGTCGACGTCGCGAAGGCCAACGGGCGCTGGGCTGCCGCCGTGGCCGCCCGCGACGCCCGGTAGCGCTCAGGCCGAGCGCGGGGCGTACATGATCACCGCGACGCCGACCAGGCAGATCGCGGCGCCGGCGAGGTCGTAGCGGTCCGGCCGGAAGCCGTCGAACGCCATGCCCCAGGCGAGCGAGCCCGCGACGAAGACCCCGCCGTACGCCGCGAGGATGCGCCCGAAGTGGGCGTCGGGCTGCAGCGTCGCGACGAAGCCGTAGATGCCCAGGGCGATGACGCCCGCCCCGGCCCAGACCCAGCCGCGGTGCTCGCGCACGCCCTGCCACACCAGCCAGGCGCCGCCGATCTCGGCGACGGCGGCGAGGGCGAAGAGCAGCAGGGACTTGAGGACTACCATGCCCCGAGTCTCCCGCGTCGCCGCGGGTGCGGCTCAGGCCGTCCGGGTCGCCCGGGCCGCCTGGAGGACCGCGGGCAGGAGGGAGTCGGCGATGACCCGGTAGCCCGCGCTGGAGGGGTGGAAGCGGTCGGGGGAGAAGAGACCGGTGTCGGTGGCGAAGGCGCGGGAGGCGCGCTGGTCCTCGTCCGCGACGTGTCCCTGCTCGGCGCGGACCGCGGCGGCCTGGCTGGTGCGCAGCTCGTCGCCGGCGGCGCGGACGGCCTCGCGGAGGAACACCGGCACGTGCGGCACGGCGCTGAGGTCCGGGGCGGGGGCGACCACGACCTCGGCGCCGGCCGCACGCAGCCGGCGTACGGCGAGCGTGAGCGCCTGGACCGCGCCGTCCAGCGGCTCGAGGTGGGTGAGGTCGTTGGCGCCGATCACCAGGACCACCAGGTCCGGCCCCCCAGGGACGCACGCGTCGACCTGGGCGGCCAGGTCCCGGCTGCGGGCGCCGGGCACCGCGAAGACCTGCGCGGTGGCCTCGACGCCATGGACGAGGAGTCCCTCGACCAGCCGAGGGGCCAGGCGGTCCCGCTCGCGGGCCGCGCCGTGGCCCCACGCGATCGAGTCCCCGAGGACGGCGAGCTTGAGCGTCATGCGTCCAGGAGACCAGACGGCTGGTGAGGAAACCCGTCCGGGCAGCCGGCCCAGGTGTCAGTCCATGCTGACAAGGGCCGCGCGCGTCAGCCCGCGGGATGAGCCGGTCGGGCGCGCGTCAGCCACGAGTAGGGTGCGAGCCATGACCAAATGGGAGTACCTGACCGCGCCGATCCTCACGCATGCGGCCAAGCAGATCCTGGACAACTTCGGGGCCGACGGGTGGGAGCTGGTGCAGGTCGCGCCGGGCATGAGCCCGGAGAACCTCGTCGGCTACTTCAAGCGCCCGCTGGAGGGCTGAGCCGTGAGCACCCCCGAGGAGCGCCTGTCGGAGCTCGGCCTGGTCGTGCCCGAGGTCGCCAAGCCCGTGGCGGCCTACGTGCCCGCCGTACGCAGCGACGACCACGTCTTCACCTCCGGCCAGCTGCCGATGCGCTACGGCGAGCTGATGCTGACCGGCAAGGTCGGGGGCGAGGTGTCGGCCGAGGAGGCCTACGGCTGCGCGCGGCAGTGCGCGCTCAACGCCGTCGCCGCGATCAAGGCCGAGGTGGGCGAGCTGTCGGCGGTCAAGCGGATCGTCAAGGTCGTGGTCTTCGTCGCCTCGACCCCGGACTTCACCGGCCAGCCCGGCGTCGCCAACGGGGTCTCGGAGCTCCTCGGCGAGGTCTTCGGCGACGCCGGCGTCCACGCGCGGTCGGCCGTGGGCGTCGCCGTCCTGCCCCTCGACTCCCCGGTCGAGGTCGAGCTCCTCGTCGAGGTCTGAGGCGCGTGCGGATTCCGCTGCCGCCGGTGCCGCTGCCCGACCACCTGGTCGAGGTCGCCCGCGAGTTCGAGGCCGGCGCCCGCGAGCCCGCCGAGCCGCGCAACGCCGCCACCGTGGTGCTGATGCGCCCGGCCGCCGACGGCCCGGAGGTCTACCTCCTGCGCCGCCAGGTCTCCATGGAGTTCGCGGGCGGCATGTGCGTCTTCCCCGGCGGCGGCGTGGACAAGCGCGACTTCGACGCGACCGTCGCGTGGGCCGGGCCGTCGCCGGGCGAGTGGGCCGCCCGGCTCGGCACCAACGAGGACACCGCGCGGGCGCTGGTCTGCGCCGCGGTGCGCGAGACCTTCGAGGAGTCCGGCGTCCTGCTGGCCGGCACGTCGGACACCAACGTCGTCGCCGACACGACCGGGGACGAGTGGGAGTCCGACCGGCACGCCCTGGAGTCGCGCGAGCTGGCCATGACCGACTTCCTGACCCGGCGCGGGCTGGTGCTGCGCACCGACCTGCTCGGCGCGTGGGACGCCTGGCTGACCCCCGTCTTCGAGCCCAAGCGCTACCGCACCTGGTTCTTCGTCGCGACCCTGCCCGAGGGGCAGCTGACCCGCGACGTGTCGACGGAGTCCTCCTCGGTCCACTGGGCGCCCGCCCGGGTCGCGGCCGACGAGGCCGACCGGGGCGAGCTGGCGATGCTGCCGCCGACGTACCTCACCTGCCTGGAGATCGGGCAGCACAGCGAGCCCGACGAGGTGCTGGCGGTGGCCCAGGGGCGCACGCTCGAGATGTTCACGCCGTCGGTCGAGCCGCTGGGCGGGGGCTTCACCCTCTCGATGCCCGACCGGCTGCGCCCGCTGGTGGCGGAGCGGCGGCGATGAGCGCCCCGGCCTGGACCGGCGGGAGCTTCGGCGAGCGCGGCCGCTGCCTGCTGGCCCCCAACCCCGGGATGATGACCCTCGACGGCACCAACACCTGGGTGCTGCGGGAGCCGGGCGCGTCGATGTCGGTCGTCGTGGACCCGGGCCCGGTCGAGGACGGTCACCTCGACCTCCTCGACGAGGCCACCGGCGAGGTGGGGCTGATCCTGCTGACCCACCACCACTTCGACCACTCCGAGGTCGCCCAGGAGCTGGCCCGTCGCAAGAGCTGCGCGGTGCGGGCCCTCGACCCGGACTACTGTTTCTCCGCGGACCCGGTGACCGACGACGAGCCGATCGACGTCGACGGCCTGCGGCTGCGGGTGGTGGCCACCCCCGGTCACACGGCCGACTCGATCTCGCTGCTGCTCCCCGCGGAGCGGACGCTGCTGACCGGCGACATGGTGCTCGGTCGCGGCACGACGGTCGTGGCCTACCCCGACGGCCAGCTCGGGCCGTACTTCGACTCGCTGGAGCGGATGCGCGCGCTGGTCTCCTCGGGCGAGGTCGAGACGCTGTGGCCCGCACACGGGCCGGTGCTCGACGAGGCCGGCGGAGTCCTCGACTTCTACGCCGCCCACCGCCGTGATCGCCTCGGTCAGGTCGAGGACGCCCTCGCCGCGCTCGGCGCCACCCTGACCCCGGAGTCCGCCGAGGACGACGAGCTGCCGCGCCGGGTCGTCGAGGTCGTCTACCGCGACGTCGACGAGTCCCTCTGGGGCGCCGCCGAGTGGTCGGTCCGGGCGCAGCTCGCCTACCTCGCCCAGCGCGCCTGAGCGCGCCGCCAGCCCAGCCGTAACGCCAGCACGAGCGCGATCGCCGCGGCGACGCCCACGCCGATGGTGATCGAGACGCGGGTCTGCGACCACGGCCAGTCCGGCTCGGGGCGCTCGACGGTCGGCTGCTCGAGGCTGACGAGGTCGGTGGCCACGCTCAACGCCGGGACGTCGGCGTCGACCCACCCCACCGCCTCGTAGGACTGCTCGTCGCCGACCCCGAGCAGCACGAGGTCGGTCTCGCGCGTCGGCTCGTTGGTGAGGTCCCCGCCGTCTCCGGCCCGCGCCAGGAGGTGCGCCCCGTCGATCCAGCGCAGCGGCACGAGGTCCCCTCCGGCGACCTCCGGGGGCAGCGGCTGCCGGGCCGGCTCTCCTCCATGGCGGAAGACGACGTAGCCGTCCGCCTCCATCCGGACCCGGACGTCCAGGACCACCTGGCCGCGCAGCTCGGCGTACTGGGTGAACGTCGCTCCGACCTGGAGCGGCACCCAGGACGGCTCGGCCGCATCCGGCGGCAGCTCGAGCATCCGGCTGTCGCCGACCACGACCACGCGGCCGTCGTCGCCGACCGCCCAGGAGAGCAGGGCGTTGCCCCGCGGCACCGAGACCGGCTCGGAGCTCGTCGCTCCGGGTGCGATCCGGCCGCCGACCTCGGTGCTGCCGCCCAGGGAGGCCGCCGTCCAGGAGGCCAGCCGCGCTCCTCTCCACACCAGCCACTCGCCCGAGGGCGACCACCCGATCCAGGTGGCCAGCACGCCCTCGCCGCCGCTGAGCGGCACCTCGCGCACGTCTCCGGTCTCGAGGTCCAGCACCCGGATGCCGCTCGGGATCCGTCGGGTGGCGGCCTCCGGTCCGATGGTCGCCCAGGCGTAGGCGAGGCTCCGGCCATCCGGGGACAGGGCGAGGCCCGGCGCGGTGGCGGCGGTGCTCATGAACGCGTCGTTGCCGACGAAGCCGGGCAGGTCGAGCAGGTGGTAGGCGCCGTCCTCGGCGCCGATGACGACGGGGAGACCCTCCTTCATCACGTAGGCCGCGGCCGCGCGGCCGACGGCGACGTCGGTCTCCACCAGGTCGCTCGTCCACGACTCGTCCTCGCCCCCGCGCTCGGCCAGGCGGGCGGGCACCGCGTGGATCCGGTCGGGCACGGCGGCGCCCGCCGGCCCCGAGGCCACGGGGGTGGCGTCTCGCTGCGGCAGCCAGGAGACGAGCCCGGCGACCAGGGCGACGGCCGCCACCGCTGCGGCGGCCCCCAGGACCCGCTCGCGGGTGCGGGCGCGCGCGGCGCGCACCCAGGTGTCGCGTGGCACCTGCGCGACGGGCGCGTCGTCGCCGATGCGGGCGAGCTCCTCGCGGAGACGGTCGATGCTCATGACGCCTCCCCGATCAGCTCGGCGAGCTCCGGCGCGAGCGTGCGCAGCCGCCCCAGCGCCTGGCGTCCGATGGACTTGACGGTGCCCGCGCCGATGCCGAGCGCGTGGGCCGTCTGCACCTCGGTGAGGTCCTCGAAGTAGCGCAGGACCAGCACTGTGCGCTGGCGCGTCGTGAGCCGGGCCAGCGCCTGCTCCAGGCTCAGCCGCAGGTCCTGGTCGCGGGCCGGGGCCGCGGCGTCGTACCCGCCGAGCGCGGTCTCCTGGAGGCGGCGCTGGCGCCACCAGGAGACGTTCTGGGTGTAGAGGATGCGCCGCACGTACGGCTCGGGGTCACCCTCGATCCGGTGCCAGGCCTTGGCCGCCTTGAAGAGCGCTGTCTGCACGAGGTCCTCCGCGAGGTAGGCGTCCCCGGTGAGGAGGTACGCCGTACGCGACAGGGCAGGGGTGCGCGCGACGACGAACGCGTCGAAGTCGTGCTGTCGGCTCACCTCTGACCCCCTTCCACCCCTGACGACGCGGACGAGGGGGGTTTCGGGGGTCTGTCGCGCGCGAGTTTCACCGCGTACCCGGTGAAACACCGGGTACCCGGTGAAACTCGTCCGCCTCAGTTCGACGTCAGCGAGCGCGCCGCGCGAGCCGCTCCACGTCCATGATGACGACCGAGCGGGGCTCGAGGCGCAACCAGCCGCGAGCGGCGAAGTCGGCGAGGGCCTTGTTGACGGTCTCGCGGGAGGCGCCGACCAGCTGGGCGAGCTCCTCCTGGGTGAGGTCGTGGTGGACGTGCACGCCGTCGTCGGCGGTGCGGCCGAACCGGTCGGCGAGGTCGAGCAACGCCTTGGCGACCCGGCCGGGGACGTCGGAGAAGACCAGGTCGGCGACGACGTCGTTGGCCTTGCGCAGGCGGCCGGCGAGCTGGGTGAGCAGGCCTCGGGCGACGACCGGGCGGCCCTCGAGCCAGCGCAGGAGGTCCTCGTGGGACAGCGAGGCGAACGTCGCGTCGGTGACGGCCGTGACCGTGGCCGAGCGCGGGCCGGGGTCGAAGAGCGAGAGCTCGCCGAACATCTGGCCGGGACCCAGGATCGCGAGCAGGTTCTCGCGGCCGTCGGAGGAGGAGCGGCCGAGCTTCACCTTGCCGTCGAGCACGATGTAGAGCTTGTCGCCGGAGTCTCCCTCATGGAAGAGCACGTCGCCGCGGCGCAGCCGCGCCTCGGACATGGAGGCACGCAGCGCCGTCGCGGCCTCATCGTCGAGCGCGCTGAACAGCGGGGCTTGACGGAGTACGTCGTTGTCCACGGATCCTCCTGTTGTCGTGTCAGGCGTGATCCTATCCGTGGGCGATGTCACAGAGAAACCGAACCCATCCCGGTCCGCACGTCATCGCCATTTCCGGGCTCGTCCGAGGCGCGCCGTAGGCTGTGCGCGTGCCAGCGCCCGAGACCCACACCGGCCTGGTCCGGCGCGCTCGTCGCATCAACCGCGTGCTGGCCGAGACCTACCCCGACGCCCGCTGCGAGCTGGACTTCGACAACGCCTTCGAGCTCCTGGTCGTGACCGTCCTGAGCGCTCAGACAACCGACCGCCGGGTGAACGCCGTCCGGCCGACTCTCTTCGCCGCCTATCCCGATCCGGTCGCGATGGCCGCGGCGCCGCGCGAGCACCTCGAGCAGATCCTCGGCCCGCTCGGCTTCTTCCGCGCCAAGACCGAGTCGCTGCTCAAGCTGAGCGCGGTCCTCGTCGAGCGCTACGACGGGCAGGTGCCGGGCCGGCTCGAGGACCTGGTCACGCTCCCGGGTGTGGGCCGCAAGACCGCCAACGTGGTGCTCGGCAACGCCTTCGGCGTCCCCGGGATCACCGTCGACACCCACTTCGGGCGCCTGGTCCGCCGCTTCGGCTGGACCGAGGAGACCGACCCGGTCAAGGTCGAGCACGCGATCGGTGCGCTGTTCCCCAAGTCCGACTGGACGATGCTCAGCCACCACCTGATCTGGCACGGCCGCCGCGTCTGCCACGCCAAGAAGCCGGCGTGCGGCGCCTGCCCCGTGGCCCGCATGTGCCCGTCGTACGGCGAAGGGCCCACCGACCCGGTGGCCGCGGCGCTGCTGGTGAAGACCCAGGGGCCCGCATGAAGCGGCTCGCGCTCGCACTCGCGCTCGTCCTGGCCCTGGCCCTCACGGGCTGCACCAAGGAGGGCGCCGAGAAGGAGCTGTCGCGCGACGTCCTGCCCGACGTGACCTTGGGCGAGCTCCAGGGCGACGGTCAGGTCGACGTGGCCTCGCTGCGCGGCCCGCTCGTGGTGCCGCTGTTCGCCAACTACTGCGGACCCTGCCGCAAGGAGCTGCCGCTGTTCGAGCGCCTCTCCCAGGAGCACGGCGACGAGGTCCGGGTGCTCGGTCTCAACTGGTCGGACCCTCAGACGGACAAGGCGGTCGAGCTGGTCGAGGACACCGGTGTGACCTTCGACGTGCTCGCCGACCCCCAGGGCGAGACCGGTGAGCCGCCCAACCCGCGCATCGGGTACCTGCCGACCTTGTGGATGGTCGACGCCGACGGCAAGGTGACCTACCGCGAGGCCGAGAGGATCGAGAGCTACGACGAGCTGCTCGACCTGGTCGAGGAGCACCTGGACGTGGACCTGTGAGCACCGAGCTTCCCGACTGGCTGCGGCCGGTCGCCGAGGGCGCGCGCACCATCACGGTCCACGAGCTGACCCGGTTCATGCCGCCGGAGGACTCCGAGCCCCGCCGCGGCGCGGTGCTGATGCTGTTCGGCGAAGGCCCGGCGGGGCCGGACCTGCTGCTGACCGAGCGGGCCCACCACATGCGCTCGCACCCCGGCCAGGTGTCGTTCCCGGGCGGGACGATCGACCCGGGGGAGACCCCCCGCGAGGCCGCGCTGCGCGAGGCGCAGGAGGAGACCGGCCTCGACCCCGCCGGCGCGCACATCTTCGCGGAGCTCCCCGAGCTGTGGCTGCCCCCCAGCAACTTCGCCGTCACCCCCCTGCTGGCGTGGTGGCGCGAGCCCAGCCCCGTGTCGGTGGTCTCGCCCGACGAGGTCCACGCGATCTACCGCGTGCCCCTGCGCGAGCTGGTCCAGCCGGACCACCGGATCGCGGTGCGCCACCCCAGCGGCTTCGTGGGCCCCGCGTTCCTCATCGGCGACGACAAGGACGTCATCCTGTGGGGGTTCACGGCCGGGATCATCTCCCGGCTCTTCGAGTTCCTGGGCTGGAACGTCCCGACCGAGGACAAGCCGCCGGAGCACGAGCTCCCGTCCTACATGCTGTGGGAGCCTGAGACCGAGGGTCCCCGCGTCCAGCCCAACACCCGCTTCCAGGACCGCACGTGAACGGGCTCGACTGGCTGCTGGTGCTGCTGGTCCTGGCCTACGCGCTCTCGGGCTACTGGCAGGGCTTCGTCACCGGCGCGTTCGCGACCACGGGCCTGCTGCTGGGCGGCCTGCTCGGGATCTGGCTGGCGCCGGTCCTGCTCGGTGACGTCGACCCGGCGCTGATGGTGTCCTTGGGGGCGCTGTTCATCGTCATCCTGTGCGCGTCCTTGGGACAGGCCTCCTTCCAGTACGCCGGCGCGAAGGTGCGCGACCGGATCACCTGGCAGCCGATGCGCGCGCTCGACGCCGTGGGCGGCGCCGCGCTGAGCGCGCTCGCCGTGCTCCTGGTGGCCTGGGCGCTGGGCGTGGCCGTCTCCGGGTCGCGCATCGGCTCGGTCACGCCGCTGGTGCGCAGCTCCTCGGTGCTCTCCGCGGTCGACCGGGCGCTGCCGCAGGCCGCATCGGGGGTGCTGCAGTCCTTCAACGACGTGGTCGGCACCAGCTTCTTCCCCGACTACCTCGAGCCGTTCGCCCCGGAGCGCATCGTCGAGGTGGGCCCGGGCCCGAGGCGGCTGCTCAACGACCCGGACGTGCTCGCCGCCCAGGAGAGCGTGCTCAAGGTGCTCGGCACCAACAGCTGCGGTCGCGGCGTCGAGGGCAGCGGCTTCCTCTACGCCCCCGACCGGCTGATGACCAACGCCCACGTCGTGGCCGGCGTCGAGGACCCCGAGGTCGTCGTCGGCGACTCCTCGGTCGACGCCGACGTCGTGGAGTACAACGCCGACCTCGACATCGCGGTCCTCGCCTTCGAGTCCGACCAGATCCCCGTGCTGCGCTTCGCGCAGTCCAAGCCCGGTGACGGCGTCGCGATCCTGGGGTACCCGCAGGACGGGCCCTTCGACGTCCAGCCCGGCCGCATCCGCGACGACCAGAAGCTGCGCTCGCCCAACATCTACGGCGACGGCACCGTCATCCGGCAGGTCTTCTCGTTGCGCGGGCTGGTGCGCCCGGGCAACTCGGGCGGACCGATCGTCACCTCGAAGGGCGACGTGGCAGGCGTGGTGTTCGCCGCCTCCGTGACCGACAAGGACACCGGCTACGCCCTCACCGCCGCCCAGGTCGCCGAGAGCGCCGCGGTCGGTCGGACCAACACCGAGACGGAGTCGACCGGCGAGTGCGCCGGCTGATCCGCGCCCCCGGCCCCCAACCACGCTGACCCGTCAGAGAGTCTCTGACGGGTCAGCGGTGGGGTCCTGCAGCTGGTGACGGGGTCGGTGCTACTTCTGGCCCTTGAGGGCGCGGGGGATCTCCTTGCCCTGGGCGATCGCCTTCTCCGGCGCCCGGACCTGCTTGACCTTGCGCACGCCGACGACGACCAGCAGCCCGGCGAGGACGACGTAGAACGCGAAGACGATCAGGAACGCCCAGTGCAGGTCCAGGCCCGAGCCGTTCCAGTGGATCAGGTAGGCGATCGCGACCGAGAGCATGATGATCGCGAGTACGGCGAGGAAGCCGGCTGCGGCGAAGAGGCCGATGCCGATGCCACCGGCCTTGACGCTCACCTTGAGCTCGGACTTGGCGAGCTGGATCTCCTTCGACACCAGCGATGAGATGTCGCGGCTGGCGTCGACGACGAGGCGTCCGATGGTGGGATCGCCGTCGGCGGGCGCCTTGACCGGTTCAGGTGACATTCGGCGTTCCTCTGGTCTCGAAGTGTGAGCCCGACCCTACCGAACCCGGCCGCGCGCGCGCCGCGTCAGGAGGGGTGGGGCTCCTGGCCGTGCTCGCCGAACACGTCGGGGACGCCGTCGCGGTCGTCGTCGCGGGTCTCGATCTCGGCGATCCGCCGGTAGGCGCGGTTGCGCAGCCGCAGCACGACGGAGGCCAGCAGCGCGGCCGTCAGCGAGCCGACCAGCACCCCGACCTTGACGTGGTCCTCGCGCGCGCTGCCCTGGCCGAACGCCAGCTCGCCGATCAGCAGGCTCACCGTGAAGCCGATCCCGGCGAGCATCGCCAGTCCCAGGACGTCGACCCAGCGCAGATCCTCGTCGAGGTCGGCGTGGGTGAACGTCGCCAGCAGCCAGGTGGCGCCCATGATCCCCACGGTCTTGCCCACCACGAGGCCGCACACGATCCCGAGCGCGACCGGGTCGCGCAGCGAGTCGGCCAGCCCGTCCAGCCCGCCGACGCTCACCCCGGCCGCGAAGAAGGCGAACAAGGGCACGGCCACCCCCGCCGACAGCGGCCGGATCAGGTGCTCGAAGTGCTCGGCGAGCCCGGGGCCGTCCTCGTCGGGGTTGCGGCGCAGCACCGGCACGGTGAACCCGAGCAGCACGCCGGCGACGGTGGCGTGGATGCCGGACTCGTGGACCAGCACCCAGGCGACCAGGGCGAGCGGGACCAGCAGCCACCCCGAGCGCACCCGCTTCTGGACCAGCACCGCGAACAGGCCGATCGGGAGGACCGCCAGCGCCAGGAACAGCAGATCCAGGTCGCTGGTGTAGAAGATCGCGATGATCGTGATGGCCAGCAGGTCGTCCACGACCGCCAGCGTCAGCAAGAAGGTCCGCAGACCGCTGGGCAGGTGCGTGCTGATCACCGCCAGCACGGCCACCGCGAAGGCGATGTCGGTCGCCGTGGGGATCGCCCACCCGCTGAGCCCGCCGTCGTCGCCGAGGTTCCACATCACGAAGATCAACGCCGGCGCGGCCATGCCGCCCACCGCGGCGGCGATCGGTACGGCGGCGCGCCGCGGGTCGCGCAGGTCGCCGGCCACGAACTCGCGCTTGAGCTCCAGGCCGACCACGAAGAAGAAGATCGCCAGCAGCCCGTCGGCCGCCCAGGCGCCGACCGTCAGGTCGAGGTGCAGCGACGAGGGGCCCAGGCGCGTGTCGCGCAGCGACTCGTACACGTCGGCCCACGGGGTGTTGGCCCACACGATCGCCGCGGCCGCCGCCACGATGAGCAGCAGCCCGCCCGTCGTCTCGGCGCGCAGGATCTGCGCCGCACGGGAGTGCTCGAGGAAGGACCCCCGCGCGAACAGGCGCGGGCGCTGCGGTGACTGGGCCATGGGCGTGCTCCTGGGGTCGACGAATCTGTTGCCGACCAGACTTCCCGGCGCTCCTCGACCAGCCTACGCGGTGCGATCAGCCCTCGTCGCCGGAGCCCGAGCCCTCCTTCTGCGAGATCAGGTCCATGACCGTGGAGTCGGCGAGGGTGGTGACGTCACCGACCTCGCGGTGCTCCGCGACGTCCTTGAGCAGGCGCCGCATGATCTTGCCCGAGCGGGTCTTGGGCAGCTCGGGGACGACCATGATCTGACGTGGCTTGGCGATGGCGCCGATCTCCTTCTGCACGTGGCGGCGCAGCTCCTCGACGATGTCCTCGCCGCCGTCGCCGGCGGAGTCGCGCAGGATGACGAACGCGCAGACCGCCTGGCCCGTCGTCTCGTCGGCGGCGCCGACCACGGCGGCCTCGGCCACCTTGGGGTGGGAGACCAGGGCCGACTCGATCTCGGTGGTGGACAGGCGGTGGCCCGAGACGTTCATGACGTCGTCGACGCGCCCGAGCAGCCAGATGTCGCCGTCGTCGTCCTTCTTCGCACCGTCGCCGGCGAAGTAGAAGCCCTGCTTGCGGAAGCGGGACCAGTAGGTCTCCTTGAAGCGCTCGTCGTCGCCCCACAGCGTGCGCAGCATGGCCGGCCACGGCTCCTTGACGACGAGGTAGCCGCCGGCGCCGTCGGGCACCGACTCCCCGGCGTCGTTGACCACGTCGACGGAGATGCCCGGCAATGGGGTCATCGCCGAGCCCGGCTTGCCCGCGGTGACGCCGGGCAGCGGGGAGATCATGATCTGGCCGGTCTCGGTCTGCCACCAGGTGTCGACGATCGGGCAGCGCTCGCCGCCGATGACCTCGCGGTACCACATGTAGGCCTCGGGGTTGATCGACTCACCCACCGAGCCCAGCAGCCGCAGCGAGGACAGGTCGAACCCGTCGGGGATCTCGCGGCCCTGCTTCATGAAGGTCCGGATGGCCGTGGGGGCCGTGTAGAAGATCGTGACGCCGTACTGCTGGATGATCTCCCACCAGCGGCCCTTGTGCGGGGAGTCGGGCGTGCCCTCGTACATCACCTGGGTCGCGCCGTTGGCGAGCGGCCCGTAGACCATGTAGGAGTGGCCGGTCACCCAACCGACGTCGGCGGTGCACCAGTAGACGTCGGTCTCGGGCTTGAGGTCGAACACCGCGTGGTGCGTGTACGACGTCCCGGTGAGGTAGCCGCCGGTCGTGTGCAGGATGCCCTTGGGCTTGCCGGTCGTGCCGGAGGTGTACATGACGTAGAGCGGGTGCTCGGCGTCGAAGGGCTGGGCCTGGTGCTCGGCGGACGCGCCGTCGACGGCGTCGTGCCACCACACGTCGACCTGGTCGTCCCAGTCGACCTCCTGACCGGTGCGCCGTACGACGAGCACGTGCTCGACGTCGAAGCCGTGGCCGGAGGCCTTCGCGCGGGCCTCGTCGACGGCCGGCTTGAGCGCGGACGCCTTGCCGCGCCGGTAGCCGCCGTCGGCCGTGATGACGACCTTCGCCCCGCAGTCGACCAGGCGCGAGGAGAGGGCGTCGGAGGAGAAGCCGCCGAACACCACGGTGTGGGGCGCGCCGATCCGGGCGCACGCCAGCATCGCGACCACGGTCTCGGGCAGCATCGGCATGTAGATGGCGACGCGGTCGCCGGTCTCGACGCCCAGCTCCAGCAGCGCGTTGGCGGCCTTCGACACCTCTGCCTGCAGATCGGCGTAGGTGATCGTGCGCGTGTCGTCGGCGGGCTCGCCGACCCAGTGCAGGGCGACCCGCTCGCCGTTGCCGGCCTCGACGTGCCGGTCGACGCAGTTGTGCGCGACGTTGAGCGTGCCGCCGGTGAACCACTTGGCGAACGGCGGGTTGTCCCAGTCGAGGACGCGGTCCCACTTCTGGCTCCAGTCGAGGCGCTCGGCGGCCGCCGCCCAGAAGGCCTCGGCGTCTGCGGTGGCCCGCTCGTAGGCCTCCGCGCCGACGTTGGCCGTCTCAGCGAGCTCTGCGGGGGGCCCGAAGGAGCGGTCCTCACGCGACAGGTTCGACAGGGTCTCTTCGCTCACTTCTCACTCCTGGGGACAGACGCTGATGGGTGGCACACGCCACACTAGGACGCTTAGGCGACGGTGGCGACGCGGGGCCACGAAAGACGCCGGTGCCGGATGGTTCCCCCCAAAGGCCACCCGGCACCGGCCGATCGTGCGGAGAAGGTCAGTGCACGATCATCTTCTCCGAGCCGGCGCCGGTCAGCGCGCGGACCTCGAGCTCGGTGTAGCGGTCCTCGGCGGTGGGCTCCTTCGAGGTGATGGTCCCGAGGTAGCCGAACAGGAACCCGAGCGGGATCGAGACGATGCCCGGGTTCTCGAGCGGGAACCAGGAGATGTCGATGCTGGTCGGCAGCAGCGACAGGTTCTTGCCCGTCGGGTCCAGCCCCTTGCCCGACACGACCGGCGAGAAGATCACCAGCCCGATCGAGGAGATGAGGCCGCCGTAGATGCTCCACAGTGCCCCGCGGGTGTTGAAGCGTCGCCAGAACATGTTGTAGATGATCGTCGGCAGGTTCGCCGAGGCCGCGACCGCGAAGGCGAGGGCCACCAGGAAGGCGATGTTGAGGCTCTGCGCGGGGATGGCCAGGAGGATGGCCACGAGCCCGATGCCGGCGGCCGCGTACCGGGTCACCTTGATCTCCTGCTCCTCGCTGGCCTCGCCCTTCTTGATGACGCTGTTGTAGATGTCGTGCGCCACCGAGGCCGACGAGGTCAGCGTCAGCCCGGCCACCACGGCAAGGATGGTCGCGAACGCCACCGCCGCGATGAGCGCCAGGAGTATGGCGCCGCCCGTCGAGCCGGCACCGCCTCCCACGGCCTCGGCCAGCAGCGGTGCCGCCAGGTTGCCGGACGCGTCGAGCTCGCCGGACTCGCGCAGGCCGGGGACGTCCAGCAGTGCCGCGGCGCCGAAGCCGAGGACCAGCGTGAACAGGTAGAAGGTGCCGATCAGACCGATCGCCCACAGCACCGACTTGCGAGCGTCACGCGAGGTCGGGACGGTGTAGAAGCGGATCAGGATGTGCGGGAGTCCCGCGGTGCCGAGGACGAGGGCGATGCCGAGACTGATGAAGTCGATCTTGCTGGTCGCCGTGGCGCCGTACTTCAGCCCGGGCTCCAAGAACGCCTGCCCGGAGCCGGAGTTGGACGCCGCCGTGCCGAGCAGGTCGGAGAGGTTGAAGTCGAACTTCGCCAGCACCAGCACGACGATGAGCGCCGAACCCGTCATCAGCAGGACCGCCTTGACGATCTGCACCCAGGTCGTGCCCTTCATGCCGCCCACGGTGACGTAGAAGATCATCAGGGCGCCGACGCCGAAGATCACGATGTTCTTGACGGCCTGGTCGTCGACGCCGAGCAGCAGCGCCACCAGGGCGCCCGCGCCGACCATCTGAGCCAGCAGGTAGAAGATCGAGACGACGACCGTCGAGGTCGCGGCCGCCATGCGCACGGGGCGCTGGCGCATGCGGAACGCCAGCTGGTCGGCCATGGTGTAGCGCCCGGAGTTGCGCAGCATCTCGGCGACGAGCAGGAGGGCCACGAGCCAGGCTACGAGGAAGCCGATCGAGTAGAGGAACCCGTCGTAGCCGCTGAGCGCGATGGCGCCGGAGATGCCGAGGAACGAGGCCGCCGACATGTAGTCGCCGCCGATGGCCAACCCGTTCTGGACCGGCGAGAACGAGCGGCCTCCGGCGTAGAAGTCGTTGGTGCCGGAGGTCTGCCGGCTGGCCCAGAACGTGATGCCGACGGTCAGCGCGACCACGGCGAGAAAGAGGATCGTGGTCAGTACCTGGTCGTCCATGTCAGCGTCCTGCCTCGTAGCGCTCGTTGAGCTGTCGGGCCAGCGGGTCGAGCTTCGACTCGGAGTAGCGGCTGTAGAGCCAGGCGAGCAGGAACGTCGTCACGAACTGCAGCAGACCGAAGACGAGGGCGACGTTGATGTTGCCCACGACCTGCTGGTCCATGAAGCCGGTGGCGTAGTTCGACATCAGGATGTAGAGCAGGTACCAGGACAGGAACGCGAGCGTCGCCGGGAACACGAAGCCCCGGTAGAGGCGCCGGAGCTCGGTGAACTCCGGGGCGGCCGCAAGCTCGTCGTAGACCGGCGCATGCCGTTCGGGTTGCGAGTGCGGGTTGACGTCTGACGTCACGAGCGGACCCCTTTCCAGCGGGATGTGATGCGCGTCACGGTAGGAGTGGAGGGCGCTGGGCGTGAGGGGTGCCGGCGCCGGCTGCGGTCAATGGGCGCGGTCCTGCGCCCAGCGGTCGGTCCGGCACGACGAACGGTTGGGCGCCCTCTGGTGGAGCGAGGAGGATCGCCTCGCCGACATCCAGTGCGGCGGGGCTACCGCGATGACCGCGTTGCCGGTCGGCCCGCGTCCTCGCAGTCGCCAACTACGATCCGTACGGACGGGCGCCGGTGCTGGCCCGGCCCGGGCAGTGGCTGGCGCCGCGACAGTACGGGTCCGGCGTACGGCGTCCGGGTGAGCGATGAGGACATGGTGCTGGTGGGAGGCAGGAGATCGACCGCGTGGACGACGCCCCGGCGACGGCCCTCCCCCTGACCTTCCGGATCGGGGTCACCGCCGCGCGCAAGGTGGGGGAGCAGGTCCAGCTCGTCGAGCGCCGCGGGGCGACCGGCCTGTGGGCGCCGGCGCCGTCGACCGAGCCCCACCGAGTCGACGACGCGTCGCTGCCGGCCGCCACCCGCGAGGTGGGCGGGTCGCCCGCACCGTTCGCCGTTGTCCAGGCCCTGCTGGTCGACCGCGACCACGTCGACTCCCGCCGCGAGCGGCTCGCCACGCTGGGCACCCGGATCGTGCAGACCGTCGTGAAGCGCGGCTACCGGCTGGCGGTGACCACGTGAGGCTCGTGACCGTCGCCCACGGCACCCGGTCCCGCACCGGCAACGAGGTGGCACGGACGCTCACCGCCCGGGCCGGTCGGCTGCTGGGCGTCGAGTCGGTGTGCTCCTACGTCGAGCTGAGCGAGCCGCTCTTCGAGGATGTCGTCGCGTCCTCCCCGCCGTCCGAGACGACGATGGTCGTGCCGCTGCTGCTGTCCACCGGCTTCCACGTCCGCCAGGACCTGCCCCGCATGGCCCGCGGCGCCGCGGGGCCGGTCGTGCTCGGGCGGCCGCTCGGCCCGCACCACCTGCTCGCCGAGGTGCAGCACGCGCGGCTGATCGCGGCCGGTGCGGCGCCCGGGGCGCGCGTCGTGATGGTGGCCGCCGGCTCATCCGACCCGCTTGCCACCGGTGACATGACTCGGGCCGCCGAGCTGCTCGCGCGCCAGTGGGGTGCGCCGGTCGAGGTCGCCACCTTGTCGGCTCTCGGTCGCCGCCCGGCCGAGGTGGTTCGGCCCGGCGACGCCGTCTCGCCGTACCTGCTGTCCCCGGGGTTCTTCGCCGACCGCGCGCGTCTCGAGTCGCTGGACGCCGGCGCGGTGTGCGTCGCCGACGTGATCGGCCCCGACCCCCTCGTCGCCGACCTCGTCGTCCGGCGCGCGCGTGCTCTCGGGGCGGTGCGGTCGGCGTAGGCGACTCACCCCCGATCCAGCTCCAGCGCCTCAGGGGTATGCAGACGCACCATGAACCGCCGGGTGTGGACGGGGACGCGAGAGGAGGTGGCGAGGGAGACCGACACCATCACCGCGAAGGCGAGGGGCACGCTCCAGGCGGCGGGCTGCTCCAGCAGCACCCAGGGCCAGCCCTTCGCGGAGCCGTCGAGCAGGGTCCACAGCACCCCGGCCCCCGAGCCGACGCCACCGGCGAACAGGCCGGCGACCGCGCCGACGTCGGTGAGGCGGCGCCACCAGATGCCCAGCAGGAGCAGCGGGCAGAACGTCGAGGCCGCGACCGCGAAGGCCAGGCCGACGGCCCGCGCGACGCCGACGTTGGGCAGCGCGAGCGCGACGACCAGGGGCACCGCGACCGCGATGACCGCGCCGACGCGGAACGCCGCCACGCCCGAGAGCCGGCGGGCGCGCAGCAGCCGTGGCGTCAGGTCCTGGCTGAGCACGCCGGCCACGGCGATGACCAGGCCGGAGGAGGTCGAGAGGAACGCCGCGAAGGCCCCGGCCGTCACCAGGCCGGCGAGCAGCTCGCCGCCGACCCCCGGCACCATCAGCCGCGGCAGCTCCAGCACGAGCACGTCGGAGCGGCCGGCGGCGGCCAGCTCGGTGGCGTAGACCCGGCCGAGCGCGCCGTAGACGGGCGGCAGCAGGTAGAAGACGCCCAGCAGCGCGAGCACGACCAGCGTCGTACGGCGGGCGGCGCGGCCGTCGGGGTTGGTGTAGAAGCGCACGACCACGTGGGGCAGCCCCATGGTGCCCAGGAACGTCGCGACGATGAGCGAGTAGGTGAGGTACAGGCCGTCGGTGCCGCCGTCCGCGAGCGGGACCGACCAGCCGGCGTCGGGGGCCATGCGGCTCCCGGGGGCGCCCTCGCCGGCCCACACGATCAGCAGCACGGCCGCCGGCAGCAGCAGGGCGGTGAGCTTGAGCCAGTACTGGAACGCCTGGACGAAGGTGATGCTGCGCATCCCGCCGGAGGTGACGTTGGCGAGGACGACCAGCCCCACGATCGCCGGCCCCAGCCACGTGGGGGCGCCGACGGCGGCGCGCAGCGTGAGGCCCGCGCCGTGGAACTGCGGCAGCAGATACAGCCACCCGATCGCCACCACCATCACCGAGCAGGTGGCGCGGACGCCGCGCGAGCCCAGTCGCGCCTCGGCGAAGTCCGGCAGCGTGTAGGCGCCGCTGCGGCGCAGGGGAGCGGCGACGAGGACGAGCAGCAGCAGGTAGCCGGCGGTCCAGCCGATCGGGTACCAGAGCATGTCCGCACCGAAGGTGAGCACCAGCCCCGCGACGCCGAGGAACGAGGCGGCCGAGAGGTACTCGCCGCCGATGGCCGAGGCGTTGAGCGCCGGCCGCACCGAGCGCGACGCGACGAAGAAGTCGCTCGTCGTCCGTGAGAACCGCAGCCCCCACGTGCCGATCAGCAGCGTCGCGAGGGTCACCACGACCACGGCGATCAGGCCGGTCACGCTCTCCGTGCTCATGGCGGACTCACCCGTCGGCCTCGCTCATGAGGTCGGCGAAGTCGCGCTCGTTGCGCTCGGCCCGGCGCACGTAGGACCAGCCGAGCACGACCAGCAGCGGGTAGACCAGACCGCCGAGCAGCAGCCAGGCCAGCGGCATCCCCCCGATGTGTACGTCGGACAGGCGCGGCGCCAGGTGGAACGCCAACGGCAGGCTGCCCACCGTGAGGACCAGCAGGGCGATCGTGCGCATCGCGAGGCGCAGCTGCTCGCGCAGCAGCGAGCCGAGGTAGACCCGGCCCAGCTGGGTCTCGTCGTCGATGTCGCCGGTGCGCGCCCGGGGCAGGTGCCGCCGCGGCGGGCCGCTCACTCGCACCCGCTCGGGGCGCCCCTCGCTCACGACTGGCCGCTCATGCTTGGCCGCGCCGCAGCAGCAGGTCGCGCAGCTCGCGGGTGTGGCGGCGGCTCACGCCGAGCTGGACGGCGCCGGGGGTGCCCGGCGGGCCGTCGACCACCACCGAGCAGCGCCCGGCGTCCATGCGCACCTCGCGCACGTGCGCCAGTGCCACCAGCAACGAGCGGTGGATCCGCACGAAGCCGGCCGGGCGCCACTCCTCCTCGAGGGTGGAGAGCGGGGTGCGGATCAGGTGTGACCCGTCGGGGGTGTGCAGCCGCGCGTAGTCGCCCTGTGCCTCCACGTGGGTCACGTCGGCCCGGTCGAGGAAGCGGGTCACCCCGCCGCGCTCGACCGGGATCTGGGAGTCCGGCCCGAGCGTGGGAGGTCGCTCGCTGCCGGCGACCACCCGCCGTACGGCCTCGGCGAGGCGGTCGGCGCGCACCGGCTTGAGCACGTAGTCGACCGCGCGCAGCTCGAAGGCGTCGACCGCGTGGGCCTCGTGGGCGGTGACGAAGACGACCGGCGGCGGACTGCGGAAGCGCGACAGCACCTGCGCGAGCTCGAGCCCGGTCAGCCCGGGCATCTGGATGTCGAGGAAGACGACGTCCACGTCGGACTCGTGCAGCGTGCGCAGGCCCTCGGCGGCGGAGTCACGGGTGAGCACCTCCCCGATGCGCTCGTCGTGGGAGAGCAGGTAGGCCAGCTCGTCGAGGGCAGGCCGCTCGTCGTCGATGACGAGCACCCGCAGCCGCGGCGCCGTCATGCCCGCACCCCCGGCGCGAACTTCGGCACCCGCACGACCACCTTGGTGCCGGCGTCGGGCGCGGTCTCGACGACGAGGCCGTAGTCGTCGCCGAAGGTGTTGCGCAGCCGGCTGTCGACGTTGCCCAGCCCGACCGAGTCCAGGGCGGAGTCGCCCGCGAGCGCCTTGCGCACCTTGTCGGGATCCTCGCCCACCCCGTCGTCCTCCACCTCGATCACGCACTCCTGCCCGCGGTCGAGCGCCACGATCCGCACGTGCCCTCCGCCCTCGACGTTGGCGAGCCCGTGGCGCACGGCGTTCTCGACGAGGGGCTGGATGCACAGGAACGGCACGGCGACCGGCAGCACCTCCGGCGCGATGCTCAGCGTGACCCGCAGGCGCTCGCCGAAGCGGGCCTGCTCCAGCAGCAGGTAGCGCTCGACCGAGCGCAGTTCCTCGGCCAGGGTCGTGTACTCCCCGTGGCTGCGGAAGGAGTAGCGCGTGAAGTCGGCGAACTCCAGCAGCAGGTCGCGCGCCCGGTCGGGGTCGGTGCGCACGAAGCTGGCGATCGCGCCGAGCGAGTTGTAGATGAAGTGCGGGCTGATCTGGGCGCGCAGCGCCCGCACCTCGGCCTCCATGGCGCGGGTCCGCGACGCGTCGAGCTCGGCGAGCTCCAGCTGGCCCGAGACCCATTGGGCGACCTCGTCGGCGGCGCGCGCGAGCCCGGCGGTGGGGGAGGGCGCAAAGGCCTGCAGGGTGCCGACGATGCGCTCCTCCACGACCAGCGGGCTGACGACCGCCGTACGCACCGGGCAGCCGGGCTGCTCGCAGTGCAGGTCCGAGCGGTCGAAGACCCGGGTCGCTCCCCGGTCGAGCGTCGCCGCCACCAGGTCGGCCGCCTGCTCGGTGTGGTGCTGGCCGGTCCCGTCCCACGCGAGCGCGGACGCGGTGTCGGTCAGCGCCAGGGCCGGGGTGCCCAGCAACGAGCGCAGGTGTCGGATCGAGCGCTCTGCCGAGTCCGTGGTCAGCCCCTCGCGCAGCGCCGGGGCCGCGAGCGACGCCCGGTGCAGCGTCCGGAAGGTCGCGCGGTCGGCCTCGGTGCCGAGATGGGTACGCCGCCACGCCAACATGTGCCCATGCTGCACCCTGCGGCGCCGTTGTCAGCGGAAGTCGATGAGGAGCATCCCGCTGTCGTCGTCGGTGGGCGGCGGGACCGGGCCGTCGGCGGGCTCGCGGTCGGGCGGGTGCGCGCCGGAGCTCGAGCGCTCCACGGTGAGCGGATCAGGCTCGGGTCGGTGCACCACGGTGGCGCGCAGGCAGCGGGTGAGATAGGCCAGCTGCATCCCGTCCATGCCGCGCCCGTAGTCGTCGTAGAGCGCGAGGACGTCGGCGACCTTGGCCTCGCGGGCCTCCTCGTCGAGCGTGATCACGTAGGAGCGCGAGCGGACGAGGTCCTGGATCGACTCCCGGTCGACGTTCTGCCAGTGCTTGAACGTCTCCTCCTCGGCCTGCTGGAAGTGCTTGGACGCCGCCAGGACGGCCGTCGGGTCGTGCTCCTGCCCCGCCGGGCCCAGGGCCCGGCCGAGCTTGCGAACCCAGGGGATTCGCTCGTCGCGGGTGTTCCAGACCAGGGCGAGGGCGCCCCCGGGCTTGAGCACCCGGGCGATCTCCGGCAGGGCGCGCTCGTGGTCGAACCAGTGGAACGCCTGCCCGGCCACGACCACGTCGTACGCCGAGTCCGAGGCGGGGATGTCCTCCGCGCCGGTGAGGGAGGTGCGCACGTCGGGGAGCCGGGCCTTGAGCACGTCGAGCATCGCGGCGTCCGGCTCGGTCGCGTGGACGTCGTGGCCGAGGGCGACGAGCTGCTCGGTGAGCTTGCCGGTCCCGGCGCCCAGCTCGAGCACGGTGAGCGGCTCGCGTCCAGCCGCCCAGGCGGCGGCGTCACGGGGATAGGAGGGGCGGCCGCGGTCGTAGACGGCGGCGACGCTCCCGAAGGAGCGGGCGGGAGGCAGGTGGTCGGTCATTGGGGTCGAGGCTACCCGCGGATAGCCTTCCCCCGTGGCTCCCGATCCCCTTGCGTGGCTGATGTCGCTGGAAGGCGTCCCCTCGGCGTACGCCGCCGTGCGCGACGGTATCGACGTGATGCTGCGCGACCGCGGCCTGCGGCGCACCTCGCCCGAGACGACCGCCGAGTCGCTGCTGCGCGGCGCCCACGCCAGCGCGGTGCTCGAGGGGTCCTCCTCCACGCTCGCGCAGGTGCGCGAGGGGGCCGGTGACGAGATCGCGCGCGCCGTCGTGCGGATGTCGACCGAGCTGCTGGGCCTGTCGCCGCTGCTGGACCGCACGCCGGCCCAGGCGTTCGCCCGGCTGCACTCGCTGGTCTCGTCGGGCTCGCTGCCCGACGAGGGGCGCGGCCGACCCCGCGACGCGGAGTCGGCCGCCAGGCTGCGCGACATCGGCTCGCTGCTCACCCGGCCGACCGAGGCGCCGGCCCTCCTGGTGGCCGCGCTGGTCCACGGCGAGCTCGTCACCGCGGCCCCCTTCGCCTCCCACAACGGCATCGTCGCCCGCGCTGCCGAGCGACTCGTGCTGGTCGCGCGCGGTGTCGACGAGAAGTCGCTGGTCGTCCCCGAGGCCGGGCACCTGGCGCTGCGAGCGGCGTACGAGTCCAACCTGGTGGGGTACGCCGAGGGCGGTGCGGCCGGCATGCACGCGTGGGTGCTCTACGCCGCCGAGGCCTACGCCGCCGGCGCCGAGGCGAGCCCGCTGCGGCGGGCGGCCGACTGAGCAGGGCTGACTGAGCAGGACGAGCATGCAGGTGGCGCCCGAGTCTCGAGGGACTCGAACGCCACCGCTGACACGCGAGCACCGGCTACCAAGCGTGCATCGTCAACTGCTGCTCCGGGTGAACCCGGTGACAGCGCCCTCAAAGAAGGGAGATCGCCGCGTGGGTACCTGGCTCGCGTGCTGCTCTTGAGTTGTCTCCCTCTGTTCTACGCCCCGGTCGCACCGGGTGCAACCGGTACAAGGGTTGACATTCGAGCGGTCTGCGAGGCGCCTGCGTAGCCCTTCACCCAGCCGCGGCGGCCGGGTCAGGCCCCGAGGCGGCGGCGGCGTGCGGTCGCCCACCACAGACCACCGGCGGTGACCGCGCCGCCGAGCGCGAGGACCGCCAGCGTCGGCTTCGCGGGGGGCAGGCGCAGCCGGCTGCGCAGCGCCACCGGACGGGTGAACACCAGCACCGGCCACCCGTTGGCCTCCGCGACCCGGCGCAGCTCGCGGTCGGGGTTGACGGCGTAGGGGAAGCCGACCGCCTCGAGCATGGGGACGTCGGTCACCGAGTCGCTGTAGCCGTAGCACTCGGCCAGGTCGTAGCCCACCTCGTCGGCGAGGCGGCGGATCGCGACGGCCTTCTCCTCGGCGTAGGCGTAGTAGTCGATCTCGCCGCTGTAGCGGCCATCCACGATCTCGAGCTGCGAGGCGATCACCCGGTCCGCGCCGAGCATCTCGCCGATCGGCTCCACCAGCTCGCTGCCGGAGGCCGACACGATGACGATGTCGCGCCCGGCCGCCCGGTGCTCCTCGATCAGCGACACGGCCTCGTCGTAGACGAGGGGGTCGACGATGTGGTGCAGGGTCTCGGCGACGATCTCGCGCACCGTCGCGACGTCCCAGCCGGCGCACAGCTGCGACATGAACTGCCGCATCTTCTCCATCTGGTCGTGATCGGCGCCGCCGACCATGTAGACGAACTGCGCGTAGGTCGAGCGGAGCACGGCGCGTCGCGAGATCAGCCCTCCGGCCTGGAAGGGCTTGGAGAAGGCGAAGGTGCTCGACTTGGCGATGATCGTCTTGTCGAGGTCGAAGAAGGCCGCGGTGGGCGCCATGTGACCATCGTAGGCGGCAAGGCAGGCCACCCATCGTGCACAGGCCCGGGTGGCGGAACGCTTCGTCCACAGATCACCGGTGCCTCGGATCGCGACGGGGGCGGTCGCGGGGACGCTGCGGCCATGACCCCACCGCTGTTCGTGACCAGTGACGAGACCCTGCTCGACGAGCTGCTGCGCCTGGCCGCGGCAGCCGGGGCGACCCCGGAGGTGGCCGAGGCGGGCACCGCCCTGCGCTCCTGGACGGCCGCCCCGCTGGTCCTGGTGGGTGCGGACGCGGCCGAGGAGACGGCGCGGCTCGGGCCCCACCGCCGCGCGGGCGTTCACGTCGTGTCCTGGGGGCCGGTGCCGCACGAGCTCTTCCGCACGGCGCTGGCGCTCGGCGCCGAGAGCGTGACCGAGCTCCCGCGCTCCGACACCTGGCTCACCGAGACCCTCACCGACCTCGGGGACGACGCACCCGCGCGCAGCCTGGTCGTGGGCGTCGTCGGTGGCTCCGGCGGTGCCGGAGCCACCACGTTCGCGTGCGCCCTGGGACAGGTGGCCGCCCGCACCGGCCACGCGGTGGTGGTCGACTGCGACCCGCTCGGTCCCGGGGTCGACCGGGTGCTCGGGCTGGAGTCGCACGACGGCTTCCGCTGGGACGCGCTGTGCCAGACCACCGGGCGGCTCAGCGGTCGTGCGCTGCGCGAGGCGCTGCCCCGGCGGGGACGGCTGGGGGTGCTGTCGTGGTACTCCGGCACGGCCGGCTCCCTGCAGGCGTTCGCGGTGCGGGAGGCGCTGTCGGCCGCGCGGCGCGGCCACGACGTGGTCGTCGTCGACCTGCCCAGGTCCACCGCGCCGCTGGTGGAGGAGGTGGTGGCGCGCTGCGACCTGGTGGTCGTGGTGGTGCAGCCGACCGTCGCGGGGGTCGCCTCGACCGCCCGCCTCGTCCCCCGGCTCGGCACCGGCCCGCAGCTGCGCCTGGTCGTGCGTGGGTCGGGGCTCGACCCCCGTGCGGTGGCTCGGGCGACCGGGGTCCCCGTGCTCGCCGAGATGTCCGACCAGCGCGGGCTGGCCGAGGCGATCGACCTCGGGCTGGGGCCGGTGCGCTCGCCGCGCGGGCGGCTCGGCCGCGCCGCCGCCGACGTGCTCGCGCAGGTCTCGGTGATGGGCCGGGCCGCATGAGCGTGGACCCGGCCGCGCTGGACCTCGTCCGCGACCGGCTCGCCCGCGACCCCGGCGAGCTCTCCCCGCACCGGGTGGCCGAGGCGCTGCGCGCCGCGGGGCGCCCGGTCGGCGACGCCACCGTGCTGGCCGTCTACGAGACCCTGCGCCGCGACGTGGTCGGCGCCGGCCCGCTCGAGCCGCTGCTGCGGCTCCCTGGCGTGACCGACGTACTCGTCAACGGGGCCGGACGGGTCTTCCTCGACCGAGGCCGCGGCCTGGAGACGACCGACGTACGGTTTCCGGACGAGGAGTCCGTTCGCCGCCTGGCGCAGCGCCTCGCCGGTGCGGGCGGGCGGCGTCTGGACGACGCCACGCCGTTCGTGGACCTGCGGCTGGGCGACGGCACCCGCTTCCACGCCGTGCTGGCGCCGGTCGCACGCCCGGGCACCGTGATCTCGCTGCGGGTGCCGCGCCGACAGGTGTTCAGCGTCGAGGACCTGATGGCGGCGGGGCTCCTCACCGAGCAGTCGGCGGGGCTGGTGCGGGCGGTGGTGGCGGCGCGGCTGGCCTTCCTCGTGAGCGGCGGCACGGGCACCGGCAAGACCACCCTGCTGGCGGCCATGCTGTCGACGGTCGCGCCGTCGGAGCGGCTGGTCCTCGTGGAGGACTCCTCCGAGCTGCGGCCCGACCACCCCCACGTCGTGGCGCTCGAGGCGCGCCCGGCCAACGTGGAGGGTGCGGGTCGGATCGACCTCAGGACGCTGGTGCGACAGGCGCTGCGGATGCGGCCGGACCGCCTGGTGGTCGGGGAGGTTCGCGGCGCGGAGGTGGTCGACCTGTTGGCCGCCATGAACACCGGCCATGAGGGCGGCTGCGGCACGATCCACGCCAACTCCGCCGGTGACGTCCCCTCACGCGTCGAGGCGCTCGCGCTCGCGGCCGGGCTCGGCCGTGCGGCCACCCACAGCCAGCTCGCCTCGGCCGTCGATGTGGTGCTCCACCTCGTGCGCGGGCGCGACGGCCGCCGTCGCCTCGCCCAGGTGGCCCTCCCGAGGCGCCACGCCGACGGGCTGGTCACGACGGAGACGGCCGTGGAGGTGGACGCCGACGGCGCCGCGCGCCCCGGGCCGGCCGGCGCGAGGCTGGCTGCCCTCCTCGACGCCCGGGCGGCATGACCCCGGTCGCCGGCTCGATCGCCACCCTGGTCGCCGCTGGGGCGATGGCTGTCGCCGCCCTTCTGCTGGTCCCCCCGGGCTCGGGCGCGCCGGGGCAGGAGCCGGGGCGGCGGCACCGGGGCGCGCGGTGGTGGGTGCTGGCAGCGGTCGCGGTGGCGCTGCTCTCCGGGCGTCTGCTCGTCCTCGCGATCCTGGCGGCGGTGGTGGTCGCCGCCGCCATGGCGCTGCTACGGGCGCGGCGCGAACGGCTGGCGGCGCGGGCCACCTCGCGCCGAGTCCTGGAGCTCTGCGAGAGCCTCTCCGCGGATCTGGGCGCGGGCCAGCCGCCGGGCGCGGTCCTGGCCCGGGCCGCGGCGGAGTGGCCGGCTCTCGCGCCGGTCGCCGAGGCGCACCGGATCGGCTCCGACGTGCCGGCGGCCTGGCGCGAGCTGGCCCACATGCCGGGGGCCGAGGACCTCCTCGTGGTCGCTGCGGCGTGGCAGCTGGCCCACCGCGCCGGGGCCGGGCTCGCGGACGCGGTCGACCGGGTCTCTCGCGACCTGCGTGCGGCCCAGTCGACCCGGCGCATCGTCGACGGCGAGCTGGCCTCGGCCCGGGCCACCGCGCGGCTGGTGGCCGGGCTGCCCCTGCTGGCGCTGGCCATGGGCTCCGGGGCCGGTGGCGACCCGTGGGGCTTCCTGCTCGGGCAGCCCGTCGGCCTGGCCTGCCTCGCAGCCGGGCTGGCGCTCGGCCTCGCGGGCCTGTGGTGGATCGAGGCGATCGCGCGCGGTGTGGAGCGGGCGGCATGACGTGGGTGGCGGTCCTCGCCGGAGCGCTCGCAGCCGTGCTGCTGGTCCCGATGAGGGTCCGGCCCCTGACCGGCGCCCCCCCGCCTGCCGAGCCGGCCGGCGCCGCCGCGACGGGCGGACTCCTGCGCTGGCGCCCGCTCCTCGCCCTGCTGGTCGGCGCCGGTGCGGCGCTCTTCCTCGGCGGCACGGCCGGGCTGGTCGCCGGTCCACCGGCGGCCGCGGTGGCCTGGATGGTGCTCGGCCGCAGCGAGCCGACCGCCGTACGACGGCGACGGGAGCGGGTGGCACGCGACCTCCCCCACGTAGTAACCCTGCTCGCGGCCGCGCTGCGGTCCGGCGCGAGCGCTGCCGAGGCGCTGCGGCTGGTCTGCCGGGCCCTGCCCGGGCCCGCCACCGAGTGGCTGCATCGCACGGCGACCCAGCTCGATCTCGGCGCCGACCCGGCGGCGGTCTGGGCCGAGGTGGCGCGCGAGCCGGGGCTGGCCCCGCTCGGCCGGGCCCTGGCGCGGTCGCAGGCCACCGGCGCGTCCGTCGTCTCCGCGATGGACCGCCTCTCCGAGGAGCTGGCACGCGACGCCCGAGGGGCCGTGGAGGACCGCGCTCGCGCGGTGGGGGTCAAGGCGGCGCTGCCGCTCGGGCTGTGTCTGCTGCCCTCGTTCCTCCTGCTCGGGATCGTGCCCCTGGTGGCCGGGCTACTCGCCACGGTGACGCGGTGACCGGCCGCCGCCCGTCCACAGGTCCCCTCTCGCGCAGCGGTCGTGCACAGGTCGGGCCCCGGCCCGGGCGAGATGTCGGCCCCGTCGCTGAGGCTCCTGCTCATCCGGCCGCAGCCCGCGGCCACGACCAGGAGGACCAGATGACGCACCGCACCCTCGCCCGCCGACGCACCGACGACGGCATCACCACCGCGGAGTACGCGGTCGGCACCGCGGCCGGTGCCGGCCTCGCGGGCCTGCTCTACAAGCTCCTCACCGGCGGGTTCGGCGACCGGCTGCTCAAGACGCTGTTCGACCACGTGCTCGGGCTCCTGGGCATCGGATGACCCGGCGCACCGAGCGGGGCGCGGTCACCGCCGAGGCGGCCCTGACCCTGCCGATCCTGGTGGCGGTCACCGTCGGGCTGGTGTGGCTGCTCGCGGTCGGCGCCGCCCAGGTGCGTGCCGTGGACGCGGCGCGCGAGACGGCGCGGGCGGCCGCCCGCGGTGACAGCGACGCCGAGGCGGTCGCCGCCGGCGAGCGGGTCGCGGTGCCGGGCAGCACGGTCAGCCTCAGCCGCCGAGACGGCACCGTCGTCGCAGTGGCCTCAGGCCGGGTCGAGGGGCCCGGCGCGCTGTTCGAGTTCCTACCCGGAGCACAGGTGCGCGCCGAGGCCGTGGCCCTCGACGAGGAGGAGGCCGCGCCGTGACCGCCCGACCCGACGAGCGCGGTGCGGCAACCGTGTTCGCCGTGTCCTGTCTCGCGCTGCTGCTCCTGCTGGGCGCCGCGCTGGGGGTGGTGACCGCACTGGTCGCCGCGCACCGCGCAGCGCAGGGAGCAGCTGATCTGGCGGCGTTGGCCGGCGCCGAGACCTTGGGGCGCGGCCGCGACCCGTGCGCCGCCGCCGCCGCCACGGCGGCGAGCAACGGCGGCGCGCTCGCGGCGTGCGCGCTCGCGGCGTGCGCGGTCGACGGCCGCGACGTGGTCGTGGAGGTGCGCGTCGAGGGGCCCCACTGGCTCGGCCAGTCCGCCGACCCGGTCGCCCGGGCGCGAGCCGGCCCGGCGGTGCGTTGAGCCGGGCCGCGCGGGCCGCCTCGGCCGGCGGTGATCGGACCCGTCAGATGCGCGGGCGGTCCCGGTCGTCCTCGTCGAGGTCGCGGCGGCGCTCGGCCTCCGCCCGGTCCAGCTTGTCGGACAGCTCGTGGAGCTTGTTGGTCTCGCGGCGCTTGGCCAGCTGGCGCTTGGCGGCGAACTTGGTGACCGAGATGCCGAAGAGGATCGCGACGCCGGACCCCACCCCCAGGAGGAACAGCAGCAGCGCGCTCACCTCGGTGCCGAGCAGCTCGACCTGGCCGGCGGCGGTCACCTCGGCGGTGAAGATGGCGGCGACGATGAGCAGCGCCCCGCCCGCGACCAGCAGGAGTCCCAGGATCAACATGGGGGGAGGCTACTCGTCGCGAGAGCCGTCGAGCAGCACCTCCAGCAGGCGGGCCGCCCCGACCTTGTCGAGGGGGCTGTTCTGGTTGCCGCACTTGGGTGACTGGATGCACGACGGACAGCCCTCGGCGCAGGCGCAGGACTCGATCGCCTCGCGGGTGGCGCCCAGCCAGGCGCGGGCGGCCTCGAAGCCGCGCTCGGAGAAGCCGGCGCCCCCTGGATGGCCGTCGTAGACGAAGACCGTCAGCTGACCGGTGTCGCCGTGCAGCGCGGTGGAGACCCCCCCGATGTCCCAGCGGTCGCAGGTCGCGAAGAGGGGGAGCAGCCCGATGGAGCAGTGCTCGGCCGCGTGCGCCGCGCCGGGCAGGTCCGCGGTCGTGAGCCCGGCGTCGGTGAGCAGGTCGTCCGGGACCGTCCACCAGACCGCCGTGGTGCGCAGCGCACGCTCCGGGAGGTCGAGCAGCTCCTCACCGATCACCTCGCCGCTGGGCTGGCGGCGCTTGAGGTAGGAGACGACCTGGTGGGAGACATCCACCTCGCCGAGCGAGAGCCGCGCCCGCCCCCAGGCCTGGTGTCGCCGCTCCTCGACGATCGTGATGTCGGTGATCTCGCGCGCCGACGTGGAGTAGCCGGGGTCGGCCCGGGACATGACGGCGACGTGCTCCTCGAGGTCGAGGGTCTCCACCAGCCAGGTCTCGCCACGATGCACGTAGACGGCGCCCTCGTGGGCCGTGCTGTGCACCCGCCCGCCGTCGACGGTGCCGACGACGCGACCGGTCTCGGCCTCGACGAGCTGCACCGGCGCGCCCCCCACCGATCGGATGTCGGTCAGGTCAGCAGCGCGTCGTCGGTCGGTCCAGAACCACCCGCGGGGCCGGCGGCGCAGCAGCCCGGCCTGCACGAGACCCTCGACGACGTCGCGCGCGGTGCCGCCGAAGAGCGGCAGGTCGGCGTCGGTGAGGGGGATCTCCTGGGCTGCGGCACACAGGTGCGGGCCCAGGACATAGGGGTTGTCGGGGTCGAAGACGCTGGCCTCGACCGGGCGCCCGAACAGCGCCTCCGGGTGGTGCACGAGGTAGGTGTCGAGAGGGTCGTCGCGCGCCACGAGGATGCCGAGGGCGTCCTGCGCTCCGCGGCCGGCCCGGCCCACCTGCTGCCACATGGCCGCGCGGGTGCCCGGGAAGCCCGCCATCAGCACGGCGTCGAGCCCGGCGATGTCGATGCCCAGCTCCAGCGCGTTGGTGGCGGCCAGGCCGAGCAGGTCGCCGGCGCGCAGCGACCGCTCGATCGCCCGCCGCTCCTCGGGCAGGTAGCCGCCGCGGTAGGCCGCGACCCGCCCCGGCAGCGAGGGGTCGACCTCGGCCAGCAGCTCGGCGGCGGTGAGGGCCACCTGCTCGGCGCCGCGCCGGGATCGCACGAAGGCGAGGGTGCGGACCTCCTCGGAGACCAGGTCGGCCAGCAGGTCGGCGCACTCCGAGGAGGCGGCCCGCCGGACCGGGGCGCCGTGCTCGCCGGCGTAGGAGGTGAACGGAGGCTCCCACAGGGCGAGCGTCACCTCGCCACGGGGAGAGGCGTCGTCGGTGACGGCGCGGACGGGCAGGCCGGTCAGCCGGCCGGCCGCGGTGGCGGGCTCCGCGACCGTGGCCGACGCCAGGACGAACGTCGGGTAGGCGCCGTAGTGGGCGCAGATGCGACGCAGCCGGCGCAGCACCTGGCTGACGTGGGCCCCGAAGACGCCGCGGTAGTGATGGCACTCGTCGACCACGACGTAGCGCAGCTGCCCGAGGAACGCCGACCACCTCGCGTGGCCCGGCAACAGCGAGCGGTGCAGCATGTCGGGATTGGTGAGGACGTACTCGCCGTGGTCGCGGGCCCAGTCGCGCTGGTCGCGGCCGCTGTCACCATCGTGGGTCGTCACCCGGACGTCGAGCCCCAGCGACGTGATGCTCGTGAGCTGGTCCTGCGCGAGCGCCTTGGTGGGCGCGAGGTAGAGCACCGTCGCCCCACGCTGGTCGCGGCTCCCGCGCGAGCGGCGTACGGCGCTCAGGGCAGGCAGCTGGTAGGCAAGCGACTTGCCGGAGGCCGTGCCGGTGGAGAGCACGACGTGCTCGCCGGCGTGGGCGGCGTCGGCTGCCTCCAGCTGATGGCGCCACGGCCGCGACACGCCGGTGGCCTCGAACGCGTCGCGCACGTCGCTCGCGACCCATCCCGGCCACTCCGCCTCGACGGCCGGGCGCGGCGGGAGGGTCTCGAGGTGGGTCAGCCGGTCCTCGCGACCCGGGCCCGCGGCCAGCCTTCGCAGGCGCTCGGATCCGCTGCGAGCGCGTGAGGAGGCGGTCGAGGTCACCGGTCCAGTGTGCCAAGGGCCGCCGACATCGTGGCGCGACGGCCGCCCGGGCGACGGTCCTGAGAGCCGGTTCGAGACGGCCGCACGCACGGACCTGTTGCTTCTTTGTGCAGGCGAGCGGTCGGCATGGTTTGATATTCCTGGCCGGGTGTCGGGCAGGCTGCCCGCGTACGGTGACGAATTCAGTGCCTGGTGGGAGAGAACGTGGATCTGACCCTTGAGACGCGCGAGGTCGGTGGGCGCACCATCGTGGCCGTCGGCGGCGAGATCGACGTCTACACCGCCCCCAAGCTGCGTGACCGCATCACCGAGCTGGTGGCCGACGGCGTCTACGACCTCGTGATCGACATGGAGGCCGTGGAGTTCCTCGACTCCACCGGTCTGGGCGTCCTCGTCGGCGGCCTGAAGAAGGTCCGTGCCCACGACGGCTCGCTGCAGTTGGTCTGCAACCAGGACCGGCTGCTCAAGATCTTCCGGATCACCGGTCTCGCCAAGGTCTTCGTCATCCACGAGTCGGCCGAGGCCGCGCTCGCCTGAGCCGACACGCCCGAGTGGCGTGGCTCACACCTTCTGTCCTTCCTGCACACGCGCGTGCGTAGACTCCGCACGTTCCGTGACCTGAGCCACACCGTCGGCTCGTACTGATCTCTTCGCAGGAGGAAGCACATGGCCGGGATTCATCCCGCTGTCGTGGACGTCTCCGGCGGCAACCTCGTCCTGGTGCTCGTCGTCGCCCTGATCGCGCTCGGCGCGCTCGCGATGGCGTTCATGTTCCGCCAGGAGGTCCTTGCTGCCGACGATGGCACCGACAACATGAAGAACATCGCCCAGGCCATCCAGGAAGGCGCCAACGCCTACCTGACCCGGCAGTTCCGGACGCTGGCGATCTTCGCCGCCATCGCGTTCTTCGCGCTGCTGGCGCTGCCCGCCGACGACATCGGCGTGCGCATCGGGCGCTCGGTCTTCTTCCTCGCGGGTGCCGGGTTCTCCTCGGCGGTCGGCTACCTCGGCATGAACCTCGCGGTGCGCGCCAACGTGCGCGTCGCCGCCGCGGCCAACCAGCCCGGCGGTCGCGAGCCGGCCATGACCATCGGCCTGCGCACCGGCGCCATGGTCGGCATGCTCACGGTCGGCCTCGGCCTGCTCGGTGCCAGCGTCGTGGTCGTGATCTTCAAGGACGAGGCGCCCCACGTGCTGGAGGGCTTCGGCTTCGGCGCCGCGCTGCTCGCCATGTTCATGCGCGTCGGCGGCGGCATCTTCACCAAGGCCGCCGACGTCGGCGCCGACCTGGTCGGCAAGGTCGAGCAGAACATCCCCGAGGACGACCCGCGCAACGCCGCCACCATCGCCGACAACGTCGGCGACAACGTGGGTGACTGCGCCGGCATGGCCGCCGACCTCTTCGAGTCGTACGCCGTCACGCTGGTCGCCGCGCTGATCCTCGGCTCGCAGGCGTTCGGCGACAAGGGCCTGGTCTACCCGCTCCTGATCCCCGCCATCGGCGCGCTCACCGCGGTCGCCGGCGTCTACCTCACCCGGCCCAAGGTCGGGGAGAGCGGCCTGACCACGATCAACAAGGCGTTCTACATGTCCGCCGGCATCTCCGCCGTGGCGTGCGTGATCCTGTCCTTCGTCTACCTGCCCAGCAGCTTCGAGGACTTCGAGGGCGTCGGCATCAACACCCTGGACCTGATCTCCGGCGTGCCGGAGGGCAACCCGGCGCTGATCGCCGCCGTGGCCGTCGTCATCGGCATCGTGATGGCCGCCGGCATCCTGGCGCTCACGGGCTACTTCACCGGGACCGAGTACAAGCCGGTCAAGGACGTCGGGCGGACCTCGCTCACCGGCGCCGCCACGGTGATCCTCTCCGGTCTCTCGGTCGGCTTCGAGTCGGCCGTCTACACGACGCTGGTCATCGGCGCCGCCGTGTTCGGGGCGTTCCTGCTCGGCGGTGCGTCCCTGACGGTCTCGCTGTTCGCGGTCGCGCTCGCCGGCTGCGGCCTGCTGACCACCGTGGGCGTCATCGTCGCCATGGACACCTTCGGGCCGGTCTCCGACAACGCCCAGGGCGTCGCGGAGATGTCCGGGGACGTCAGCCCGGAGGGCGCGCAGATCCTCACCGACCTCGACGCGGTCGGCAACACGACCAAGGCCGTGACCAAGGGCATCGCGATCGCGACCGCCGTACTCGCGGCGACCGCGCTGTTCGGCTCCTATGCCACCTCGGCGATCGATGCGCTCGAGGACGCCGGCGCGCTCGCCGACGAGGGCGCGCTCGCCGAGCTGGCCGGGTTCTTCGTCTTCGACCCCTCGGTGCTCGTCGGGGTGCTCCTCGGCTCCGCCGTCGTGTTCCTGTTCTCCGGACTGGCGATCAACGCCGTCGCCCGCGCCGCGGGCGCGGTGGTCTACGAGGTACGCCGCCAGTTCCGCGAGATCCCCGGGATCATGGAGGGCACCGGCCGGCCGGAGTACGGCAAGGTCGTCGACATCGTCACCAAGGACTCCCTGCGCGAGCTCACCACCCCCGGCATCCTCGCGGTGCTGGCGCCGATCGCCGTGGGCTTCGGCCTGGGCGTGACGGCCCTGGCCGGCTTCCTCGCCGGTGCCATCGGGACGGGCACGCTGATGGCGGTCTTCCTCGCCAACGCGGGCGGCGCCTGGGACAACGCCAAGAAGCTGGTCGAGGACGGCCACCACGGCGGCAAGGGCTCGGAGGCCCACGCGGCCACCGTCATCGGCGACACCGTGGGCGACCCGTTCAAGGACACCGCCGGGCCGGCCATCAACCCGCTCATCAAGGTGATGAACCTGGTCTCCCTTCTGATCGTCAGCGCCGTCGTCTCGTTGAGCGTCGGCGAGGACGAGAACGACGTCGCCCGGATCCTGATCGCCCTCGTGGCGACCGCGATCATCGTCGGCGCCGTCTATGTCTCCAAGCAGCGCGAGTCCACGATCGGCGACGGCTCGGGCACCCCGCCGGCACCGCTTCCGCCCCAGCCCACCATCACGGACCCGACCCGCCCCACCCCCACCGCCTAGCCCAGTCCCACCGCTGACCCGTCAGAGACTCTCTGACGGGTCAGCGGCCTAAGCGGTGAGTTTCTGACGGGTCAGCGGGGGGTGCGAGGATGCGGGGGTGCCTGAGCCCCTCGACTTCACCGGTCCGCTGCGCGACTCCCTGGAGCAGGCGGGGTTCACCTATGACGGGGTGCGCGACCTGCTCGGGAGCCAGGCGCACGACGCGTTGATGCGCAACGAGACCACCCCCGGCCGGCGGCGCACCGCGGGCGGCAGCGCGGTCGAGACGCTGGTGCGGCTGTTCCTGCTGCAGGTGCCGGTGGCGCGCGAGGCGGCCGAGCGGGCGCTGCCCGGCCAGGTCGACCGGCTGGCCACCGAGGGGCTCCTCGAGCAGAGCGTCGGCGAGGTCGCGGCGCGCCTCGACATCCGCCCGTACGCCGCCGACGACACCGACCTGTGGGTCGTCAGCGACCTGACCCCGGGGCTGGACGGCGGGCCGCAGCGGGTCGGCGCCGACCACGTGCTCGGGATCAGCGGCGCCTCGTCCTCGCTGGCCCAGCTGACCCTGCGCGAGCCGGTCGGCCGCGCCCTCGACCTCGGCACCGGGTGCGGCGTGCAGGCGCTGCACCTGGCCGCCCACAGCGACCTGGTGGTCGCCACCGACGTGAACGCCCGCGCGTTGCGGCTGACCCGCCTCAACGCCGCGCTCAACGGCGTCGCCGACCGGGTCGAGGTGCGCGACGGGTCGTACTTCGAGCCGGTCGCCGGTGAGCGGTTCGACCTGATCGCCACCAACCCGCCGTTCGTGATCTCGCCGGGCACCGGGGAGCGCCTGGTCTATCGCGACTCCGGCCTGCCCGGCGACCGGGTCGTCGAGAACATCGTCCGGGCCGCGCCCGGTCACCTCACCGAGGGGGGCTGGTGCCAGGTGCTCGCCAACTGGGTGATCTCCCGCGAGCGGCCCTGGGACGAGCGGCTCGCGGGCTGGCTGGCCGGCGACTGCGACGCGCTCGTCGTGCAGCGCGAGGTCGTCGACCCGGCGACGTACGTCGAGCTGTGGCTCAAGGACGCCGGGCTGCACGGCACGCCGGGCTACCTCGAGCGCTACGACACCTGGCTCTCCTGGTTCGACGGGCAGGGCGTCGAGGCGATCGGCTTCGGCTGGGTCAACCTCCGGGCCTCGGGCGGCGGCCCGGTGGAGAGCCAGGTGGTGAGCGAGCTGCTCGACTGGCCCTACGAGGTCGAGCAGCCGATCGCCCCCGCGATTCGGGCCTGGGGCGCGGCCGCGCACGCCCGGGTCGACGCGGGCAGCCGCCTGGTGACGCGCGAGGACGTGCGCCAGGAGACGGTGGGGCCGGCCGGGGCCGAGGACCCGGAGGCGATCGTGCTGCGCCAGCAGTGGGGCCTGCGCCGCGCCCGCCAGGTCGACACCGTGGAGGCCGCTCTCGTCGGTGCCTGCGACGGCGAGCTGACCCTGGGCCAGATCCTCGACGCCGTCGCCCAGCTCACCGACGCCGACGCCGAGCAGGTCCGCGCGACGTACCTCCCGGTCGCCGGCGAGCTCGTCCGGGAAGGCTTCCTCGAGCTCGCCTGACCGATCTCAGGCCTGCGCCACGAGCTCGGCGAGCTTGTCGGTGGCCCGGTAGCACTCCGGCACGCCGTCGACCACCGTTGCGATGGACCGCGAGTGCTCGACGCGCAGCGGCAGGATCTCCCGGTAGGCGGGGGAGTCGTACCACGCCAGGGCCGCGGCCCGGTCCGGGAACGCGATGACGACCAGGTCGCCGTCCCAGGCGCCCTCGACGGGAGTCAGGTGGCCGCCATGGACCAGGAAGCGACCACCGTACGGCTCGAGGGTGGCGTCGATCCGCTGGAGGTAGTCGATGATCGCCTCTCCCAGGTCGACCTCGCGCAGGTAGGCGACGGCGTAGGCGGGGACGGACGGTGTGCTCATGGGGCTCTCCTTCGTCGGTGGTGGAGCCCTCAGCCCACCGCAACGGTGCGCGCACCGTCGATTACCTCTGAGGTCATGGGCCCGGTGTCCCGCGCTCGCTAGCGTGGCGGCCATGAGCGCCGCCGCCGGAGACCTGCTGCGCGACTGGCGTCGCCGGCGCAACCTCTCCCAGCTCGAGCTCGCGCATCGCTGCGGGGTCTCCACCCGCCACCTGAGCTTCATCGAGACCGGCCGCTCCCGTCCGACCAGCGCGATGATCCTGCGCCTGTGTGACCGCCTCGCCGTGCCGCTACGGGAGCAGAACCGGGTGCTGCTGGCGGGCGGGTTCGCACCCGTCCACCCCGAGCATCGGCTGGACGAGCCGCCGATGGCGGAGGTGGCAGCCGCGATCGACGGCATCCTCACCGCGCACCAGCCCTACCCCGCACTGGTCCTCGACCCGGGCTGGGACCTCGTGGCCGCCAACGACGCCGTCTACGCCCTGCTCGACGGGGTCGCTGCGCACCTGCTCGAGCCTCCGGTCAACGTGGTGCGGCTCAGCCTGGCGCCAGACGGCCTCGCGCCGCGGATCGTCAACCTCGACGAGTGGCGGAGCCACCTGCTTGCCCGCCTCCGACGCGAGTACGACGCGGCGCGGGACGAGCGGATCGCCTCGCTCCTGGCCGAGCTCGACGAGCCTGGCCCGCATGCCGTGTCGCCCGGCCTCGTCGTCCCGCTGCGGTTGCGCATCGACGGCGCGGAGCTCCGCCTGCTCTCGACCACCACCGTGTTCGGAACCCCCCGAGAGGTGACCCTCAGCGAGCTCGCCATCGAGGCCTTCTACCCCGCCGACCAGGCGACGCGGCGGGCGCTGGCGGGAGCCGGGTAGCAGTCACGCCACCGCGGATCGGCGCGATCCGCGATGGCGTGAGGTACTGCTCCGGTGGCCCGTCAGGCGCGGGTCACACCTTGATCTTCAGCACCTTCTTGCCGGGCTTGACCGCGCCCGGACCGACGTACTTGATCGTCAGCTTGTGCTTGCCCTTCTTGAGCTTGAGCTTGATGACGCCCTTGCCCTTGCTCTTGGCGGAGAGCTTGAAGGTGCCGACCTTCTTCTTGCCGTCGAACACGGTGATCCTGCCGGTGGGCTTGGGCACGCCGGGCACCTTGACGGTGACCGTGAGCTTGCCCTTCTTGAACTTGCCGGAGACGGCCGAGGGCGCCTTCTTGATCGCCGCGGTCGGCTTGCTCGTGTAGACCGCAGGCGCCATGACGCCGTCGGGGTCGTCGATCTGGATCCGGTAGCTGAGCCTCTTGCCCACAGCCGAGGCCGGCACCCGGAACTTCTCGCCGTAGTTGCCCATGGTGAAGGAGTCGGCCGGCTTGCCGTTCAGGAACCACTCGATGAAGGCGTTGTCCTTGCCGAAGTCGGGCCTCCACGTGCCGAACGTCGTGGTCACGACCTGGCCGTAGACCAGCTTGCCGGTCAGCTTCGGCGCCTTCAGCATCCTCGGCGCCGGCAGCAGCAGCTGCACGTCGTCGACGACGTTGCCGGCCATCTCCAGGCCCGGGGCCCGCACCCGGCCGTCGAGGCCGACCGTCAGGGTCACCGGCGTCCCCGGGGCGTCGAAGCTGGCCAGCGGCGTGGGCTGGTAGCCCGCCTTGGTGTAGGTGAGCCGGTAGCTGCCGGGCAGGAGCATCAGCTTGTAGACGCCGGCGTCACCCAGCGGCGAGCCCGCGTCCGGGTCGGGCCCGGTGGTGCCCGTGACCTGGTGGCCCGCGGGTGTCGGGCTCACCGGGGTGGCGGTCACCGTGACGCCGCTGAGCGGTGTGTAGTCGGGGTCGTAGACGGTGCCCTTCACCGGGTGCGGCACGCTGGCCGAGGCGACGGACAGGGTCACCGAGGCGAGACCCGAGATCGGGGTGTCGTCGGCGGAGAAGCTGCCGTCGTTGGCGATCTTCACCAGGGCCGGGGTGGTCCCGCCGTAGTAGGCGCTGGTGTACGTCGTCGCGTCGTTGAGGTCGTCGACGTACTGGATCCGGTAGGTGTCGACCGGCAGGTTCAAGGTGAACGCGCCGTTGGCGCCGGACTTGGCGGTCCTGGTGGTGGCCCCGCTCATCGGGGTCGCGATCACCGTGATCTGGTCCAGCCCGGCGCCACCCTCCTTGAGGACGGTGCCGCTCAGCGCCGAGGTCGCGGTGCCCACCAGGGTGATCGAGCCGAGGTCGTTGCCCTCGACCTCGGTGTCGGTGGCGGTGACGAGGCCGTTGAGCGCCACCGTCACCGTCGCAGTGCGCTCGCCGTCGCCGACGTAGGCGCCGGCGGCGAAGCCGCGGGCGGCGGCGACGCTGATCGTGTAGGACCCGGCCTTGAGCGCCAGCCGGAAGCGGCCGTGGTCGCCCAGGTCGCCGTCGGGGCCGGTGTCGGCCGTGGCGGCGACGGTGGAGGTGCCGGCCTTCGTGGCGGTCACGGTCAGGCGGTCGATGCCGTCGCCGTTGACGTCGACGACCTCGCCCACCACCGGGTGCGGGGTGTCAGGCGACGACGGCGGCATGACGAGGTCGGGCAGCGGCGCGGGCTGACCGCCGACGCTCACGGCGCCACCCCGCGCCACCGTGACCACCGCGGGCACGGCGTTGCCGCCGAGCCAGGTGGTGTCGTAGGAGGTGGCGTCGCCGTTGGCGTCCGTGGCGCGCACGGTGTAGATCCCCGCTCGCAGCGAGAGGGAGTACGCGCCGGCCGAGTTCGTGACGGCGTTCGGCGCCACGGCCACGCCGTCCGCGTCGACGGCGGTCACGGTGATGGCGCTCAGCGGAGCCCCGCTGGTGGCGGTGACCCGCCCGCCGACCGGGAACGCCTGGGTGGGCAGCGTGACGTCGTTGAGCCGGTTGGAGGTCAGGGCGTCGGCCGGGGTGACCGACAGGGTGCCGTTGTTCGAGACGCTGATGGTCGCGGTGACGTCGTCGGAGGTGTACTTCTGGGTGAGGAAGCCGGGCGCGGAGAACTCGACCTCGTAGGTGCCGGGCAGCACGCTCACGCTGTAGGCGCCGGCTTCGTCGCCGGAGCCGGAGGTCGTGCCGGTGTGGACGCCAGAGGTGACTCCGGCGCCGGTGACCGTGACGCTGGCTCCGTTGACCCCTTCGTCGAAGGCGTCCACCAGGCGGCCGGCGATGGGGAACCTGGTGCCCTCAGCCACGATCGTCAGCGCGATCGCGCCCGTCGGGGCGTCGGTGCTGTCGACGACCACGGGGGCGTCGTCACCGAACCAGCGCGGGGAGTAGGAGGGGTGCGCCAGGTACAGCTGGTAGCGGCCCTTGGGCACCGAGAACGAGAAGGCGCCGAGGCTGTCGGTGGTGGTGGCGGCGAGCGCTTCGCTCTCGTCACCGGCGGCGAACAGCGACACCGAGACGCCGGACAACGGGGCGCCCCCCGCGGCAGCGACCGCGGTGCCGCTCAGGGTGCGGGTCACCACCGAGGTCAGCGTCACGGTGTCCAGCTCGTTGTTCTCGTACGGCTCGTCGTCGCCGGAGGCGGTGATGTCGCCCTGGGCGTTCACCTCCAGGATCTCCGCCGGGTCGCCACCGTAGGACGTCGAGACGAAGCCGCTCTTGCTGAAGCCCAGGGTGTAGCTGCCGGCCCTCGGCAGCGTGAGCGCGTAGGCGCCGTCCGCGGCGGTGGCGACGGGGGTGCCGACCGCGACACTGCCCTCATAGGCGGTCACGGTGACGCCGGAGAGCGGGTTGTCGAGCGCGTCGGTGACGATGCCCTGTGCCTGGAAGGCGACCGCGTGCGCCGGGGCCGCGACCAGCAGCTGGCTGAGTGGGAGCACCAGCAGCATCGCGAGGAGCGCGACGAGCGGGCGGGATAGATGGCGTGCGACGGACGACATGTGGGTTCCTCTGGAGGACGGTCAACGGTGGTGGACGACTGTGCACCCGCCCGATTCCAGGGCCGCACGGCCCAGATACTCGCGCACAGACGGCGCTCCCGGGGGCGCTTTCGCAGATTCCACCTCCGGGCGGCCGAACGGGGCGGAGTCGGGTCGACGCGCTACCGTGACTGGCCGTGGGCCCCTCCCCGGCCCGACACGGCACGAGGCAACGCACGAAGAAAGAGCAGCAGTGGCACACAAGTTGGTGATCGTCGAGTCCCCGGCGAAGGCCCGCACCATCGGCGGGTACCTCGGCGACGGCTACGTCGTCGAGTCGTCGATCGGGCACATCCGAGACCTCCCCAACAACGCCGCCGACACCCCGGCCAAGATCAAGGACAAGCCTTGGGGCCGCCTGGCCGTCGACGTCGAGGACGGCTTCACCCCCTACTACGTGGTGCCGCGCGACAAGAAGTCGCACATCTCCAAGCTCAAGAGCCTGCTCAAGGACGCCGACGAGCTCTACCTCGCCACCGATGAGGACCGCGAGGGCGAGGCGATCGCGTGGCACCTGCTCGACGAGCTGAAGCCCAAGGGCATCCCGGTGCACCGGATGGTCTTCCACGAGATCACCAAGGCCGCGATCCTGGCGGCCGTCGAGAACCCGCGCGAGATCAACGACGACCTGGTCGAGGCCCAGGAGGCCCGCCGCATCCTGGACCGCCTCTACGGCTACGAGGTCTCCCCGGTCCTGTGGAAGAAGGTGATGTCCGGCCTCTCCGCCGGTCGGGTCCAGTCGGTCGCCACCCGCCTGGTCGTCGACCGCGAGCGCGAGCGGATGAAGTTCCGCATGGCGTCCTACTGGGACCTCGAGGGCACCTTCGACGCCGGCGCCAAGCACGAGCAGCGGATGTTCCCGGCCAAGCTGCACTCCCTCGACGGCACCCGCGTCGCCCGCGGCTCCGACTTCGGCCAGGACGGCCTGCTCAAGGACACCAGCAAGGTCGTGCACGTCGACCGGGCCCGGGCCGAGGCCCTGGTCTCCGCGCTCGCCGACTCGACGTACGAGGTGCGCTCGGTCGAGTCCAAGCCCTACAAGCGCTCGCCGTACGCGCCCTTCCGCACCACCACGCTGCAGCAGGAGGCCAGCCGCAAGCTCGGCATGAGCGCCTCGGCCGCGATGTCGGTGGCCCAGCGGCTGTACGAGAACGGCTTCATCACCTACATGCGCACCGACTCCACGACCCTGTCGGACGGCGCGGTCAACGCCGCCCGGTCCCAGGTCCGCGAGCTGTACGGCGCCGACTACCTGCCCGACTCGCCGCGCACCTACGCCTCCAAGGTGAAGAACGCCCAGGAGGCGCACGAGGCGATCCGCCCGGCCGGCGAGACGTTCCGCACCCCGGCGCAGACCGGGCTCACCGGTGAGCAGTTCCGCCTCTACGAGCTGATCTGGATGCGCACGGTCGCGTCCCAGATGAAGGACGCCGTGGGCCAGTCGGTCTCCGTGCGTCTCGGTGGCACGGCCGCGACCGGCGAGGACGTCGTGTTCTCGGCGAGCGGTCGCGTGATCACCTTCCACGGCTTCCTCAAGGCCTACGTCGAGGGCACCGACGAGGGCGCGGCCAAGGACGACGCCGAGACCCGCCTCCCGGCCCTGGCCGAGGGCGACTCCGTCTCGGCCGCCTCCGTGACGGCCACCGGCCACGAGACCAAGCCTCCGGCGCGCTACACCGAGGCCACCTTGATCAAGGAGCTCGAGGAGCGCGAGATCGGCCGCCCGTCGACGTACGCCTCGATCATCGGCACCATCCTCAACCGCGGCTACGTCTACAAGAAGGGCACGGCGCTGGTGCCGGCCTGGCTGGCGTTCAGCGTCACCCGCCTGCTGGAGGAGCACTTCCCGCGTCAGGTGTCCTACGAGTTCACCGCCACCATGGAGACGGTCCTCGACGACATCGCCGGGGGCCGCAAGGACCGGGTCTCCGAGCTGGGCGAGTTCTACTACGGCTCCGACGACGTGAAGGGGCTGCACGCGCTCGTGCACGAGCTCGGCGACATCGACGCCCGCGAGCTGGCCACCTTCCCGATCGGCGACCCCGAGCTCGGGATCAACCTGCGCGTGGGCCGCTACGGCCCCTACCTCGAGGGCCCTGACGACGAGGGGAACCCCGCCGGCAAGCGGGCCAACGTGCCCGACGACCTGCCGCCCGACGAGCTCACCGTCGAGAAGGCCAAGGAGCTGTTCGCCAACCCGGCCGGCGAGGAGATCGAGCTCGGGACCCACCCCGAGACCGGCCTGCGGGTGGTCGCGAAGAACGGTCGCTACGGCCCCTACGTCACCGAGGAGCTGCCCGAGGACGCGAAGAAGAGCGACAAGCCGCGCACCGGCTCGCTGTTCAAGTCGATGTCGCTGGACACGATCTCGCTGGACGACGCGGTCAAGCTGCTGTCGCTGCCTCGCGTGGTCGGCACCGCCGAGGACGGCGAGGAGATCACCGCCCAGAACGGTCGCTACGGGCCGTACCTGAAGAAGGGCACCGACTCGCGCTCGCTGACCAGCGAGGAGCAGCTCTTCACGATCACGCTGGACGAGGCGCTCAAGATCTACGCCCAGCCCAAGCAGCGCGGCCGGGCGGCGGCCGCGCCGCCGCTCAAGGAGCTCGGCAACGACCCGGTGTCGGGCCAGCCCGTGGTCGTGAAGTCGGGCCGCTTCGGCGAGTACGTCACCGACGGCGAGTACAACGCCACGCTGCGCAAGGACGACACGGTGGAGTCGATCACCATCGAGCGTGCCGCGGAGCTGCTCGCCGAGCGTCGCGAGCGCGGCCCGGCCAAGAAGGCCGCCAAGAAGGGCGCGAAGAAGGCGCCGGCGAAGAAGGCCGCGACGAAGAAGGCCCCGGCGAAGAAGGCCGCGACGAAGAAGACGGCCGCCAAGAAGCCGGCCGCCAAGAAGGCGGCCAAGAAGGCCTGAGCCGCCAGCGAGCCGACCTGCGTTGGATTGCGTCGGCGGGGCCCCGTAGGTTCGGTGGGTGAGCTCGCCCGGCGTCTACACCCGCACCGGCCTGTTCGTCTGCTTCGAGGGCGGCGAGGGGTCCGGCAAGTCGACCCAGTCGCGCCGGCTCGCCGCGGAGCTCGAGGAGGCCGCCTACGACGTGGTGCTGACCTTCGAGCCGGGCGACACCGAGGTGGGCCGGGCGCTGCGGGGCATCGTGCTCAGCCCCGAGACCGGCGAGCTGTCCGACCGCACCGAGACGCTGATCTACGCCGCCGACAAGGCCGAGCACGTCGACACCGTGGTCCAGCCCGCGCTCGACCGGGGCGCCGTGGTCATCACCGACCGGTACGTCGACTCGGCGCTGGCCTACCAGGGCGCCGGCCGGCCGCTGCCGGTCGCCGAGGTGGAGCGGGTCATGCGCTGGGCCACCCACGACCTGCGGCCGCACCTGACCGTCGTACTCGACCTCGAGCCGGAGGCCGGGCTGGGCCGCTTCGAGGAGCGCGACCGGATGGAGGGCGAGTCGCTGGAGTTCCACCAGCGGGTGCGTGAGGCGTTCCTGAGGATGGCCGGCGCCGACCCCGAGCACTACCTGGTCCTCGACGCCCGCGCCGGCGTCGAGGAGATCGCCGACGCCGTGCGCGCGCGGGTGACGCCGCTGCTCGACCAGGCCGCCCGCCGGGAGCGGGCATGACCGCCGCGACCGTCTGGGAGCGGCTGGTCGGCCAGCGCCACGCCGTCGAGGCCCTGAGCTCGGCCGCCGGCGGCCACGGCATGAGCCACGCGTGGCTGTTCACCGGGCCTCCTGGCTCCGGACGCTCCAACGCCGCCATTGCGTTCGCCGCCGCGCTGCAGTGCGAGCAGGGCGGGTGCGGCACCTGCCACGAGTGCCACACGGTCCTGGCCGGCAGCCACGCCGACGTGTCGGTCGTGCGCACCCAGAAGCTCTCCATCGGCGTCGACGAGGTGCGCGACCTGGTCCGCCGCGCGGCCCTCGCCCCGGCCGGGCGCCGCTGGCAGATCATGATCGTCGAGGACGCCGACCGGCTCACCGACCAGGCCTGCAACGCGCTGCTGAAGGCGATCGAGGAGCCGACCGACCGCACGCTGTGGATGCTCTGCGCCCCCACCGTGGAGGACGTGCTGCCCACGATCCGCTCGCGCTGCCGCCTGGTCACGCTGGCCACCCCGAGCAGCAGCGAGGTCGCGTCCTTTCTGACCCGGACCGAGGGCGTCGGCGAGGCGCTGGCGGCGTACGCCGCCCGCGCCAGCCAGGGCCACATCGGCCGCGCCCGGGCGCTCGCCCGCGACGAGGCCACCCGCAACCGGCGCCGCGAGATCGTGTCGCTGCCGGCCCGGCTCACCTCGCTGGGCGCGTGCATGAACGCCGCGGCCAACCTCGCCGAGGTGGCCAAGGAGGAGGCCGACGCGATCACCGGCGACCTCGACTCCGCCGAGAAGGCCGATCTCGACACGACCTACGGCGTCGTGGAGCGCGGCCGGCGTCCCCGCGAGTACGCACCGGCCCTCTCCGCGCTGGAGAAGGCCCAGAAGACCCGCGCCAAGCGGCGCCAGCTCGACGTGGTCGACCGGGGCCTGATGGACCTGGTGTCGGTCTACCGCGACGCCATCGCCGTCGGCGTGGGCGCCGAGGGGCCCATGGTCAACGAGGAGATCCGCGGCGACATCGAGCAGATCGCGGCCTCCTCGACCCCGGAGCTCAACCTGCGGCGGATCTCCTGGATCTTCGAGGCCCGCGAGCAGATGCTGGAGTTCAACGTGCCGGTGGCGCTCGCGCTGGAGTCCATGATGGTGGCGCTCAAGGTGCCAGAGAGGGGCAGGCCATGAGCCGCACCGTGAGGGTCGTCGTCGTCGCGCTGGTCGTGCTGGCGCTGGTGGGCTCCGGCTGGCTGGGGGTGATGTACCTCCTCCTGGGCGACGACTCCGACGGGGGCTCCGCCGACCCGTCGCCGACCGTCGTCACGACCTCACCGGCGGAGGGCGCCACCGACGCCCCGAGCCCCGGCCTCGCGCCGTACTACTCCCAGCAGATCGACTGGGAGACCTGTGGGAGCGACCAGTGCGGCACGCTCACGGTCCCCGTCGACTACCGCGAGCCCGGCGGCGAGACGATCGAGCTGAACCTTCTCAAGGTGCCCGCCGGCGACCCCGAGGCCCGCGTCGGCTCGCTCGTGGTGAACCCCGGCGGGCCCGGCGCCCCCGGCACGTCGTACGCCGGGCAGGCGCGCCAGGTCTTCCGGGAGCCGCTGACGCAGGCCTTCGACGTCGTGGGCTTCGACCCGCGCGGCACCGGCCGCTCGGCACCCCTGGACTGCCTGCCCGACGACGAGCTGACCGAGTTCCTCGCGCTCGACCCGGCCCCCGACGACGCCGTTGAGGAGCAGAAGCTGGTCGACGACCTCGCGGACTTCTGGCAGGGCTGTGCGGAGCGCTCCGACACCCTCGTCGGGCACGTGACCACCGCCGAGACCGCGCGTGACATGGACGTCCTGCGCGCCGCGCTCGGTGAGGCGTCCCTCTACTACCTGGGAGCCTCCTACGGCACCAAGCTCGGCGCCACCTACGCCGAGCTGTTCCCCGACCGGGTCGGCCGCTTCGTGCTCGACGGTGCCGTCGACGTCGGGCTCCCCTCCCGTGCCCAGAGCCTCGGCCAGGCCCGCGGCTTCGAGGTCGCGCTGCGCGCCTACGTCGAGGACTGCGTCGAGAAGGGCGACTGCGTGCTCGGCGACTCCGTCGAGGAGGGCCTGGACACGATCTCCGAGCTGATCGACGACATCGACGCCGAACCGCTGCCCACCTCGGACGGGCGCGAGCTCACCGTGGGCAGCGCGTTCTACGGGATTGTGACGCCGCTCTACAACCGCGACTACTGGCGGCTCCTCGACCAGGGCCTCTCGACCGCCCTCGAGGGTGACGGCACCACGCTGATGCTGCTCGCCGACGCCTACGCCTCGCGCGAGGGTGGTCGCTACCTCGACAACAGCACCGAGGCCATCTACGCCATCAACTGCCTCGACGACCCCTACTACGTCGAGCCGGACGAGGTCGAGGCGCAGGTGCCCGCGTTCGAGAAGGTCTCGCCGACCTTCGGCCGGGTCTTCGCCTGGGGTCTGCTCAACTGCAAGGGCATCGAGGTCGCCTCCAGCGAGCAGCCCCTGGACATCCGCGGCGAGGGCGCGCCGCCGATCCTGGTGGTCGGTACCACCCGCGACCCCGCCACGCCGTACGAGTGGGCGGTCGCGCTCGCCGAGCGCCTCGAGTCGGGTGTCCTCCTCACGCGCGACGGAGACGGGCACACCGCCTACAACGCCGGCAACGAGTGCATCGACACCGCGATCGAGGACTACCTGATCGACGGGGTCGTGCCCGACGACGGCACGGAGTGCTGAGCTGCAGCGGTGCCGGTTTCGCGCCACCCGCGCGGGCTCCGTATACTTCCGCAGGCTGCCCGAGCACGACGGGGCGGCAGGCCGCCTTAGCTCAGTCGGTAGAGCGAGTCACTCGTAATGACTAGGTCGTCAGTTCGATTCTGACAGGCGGCTCCGATGCCCCGGGGACCCGAGACCTCGGGGCATTTCTGACCTGCGGAGACGCAAGCCCGACGCGTTCTATCCGGTTGCCGATAGGCGGCCGGCCCCTTGGCGGTGTCGATCGAGCTGCGGGTGACCCACATCAGCTTCCTTCTACGTGGCGAGCTCCTACTCTCGACATTGAGCAGAGACCTCCGCCTACGGGGCGACAACCCGTGCGAGCCAGCCGCCGCCCACACACGGACCCATCTCGGCAGACTCGCGGGCCCTGCGGCAGACCCGCGAGCGTAGCCGTCCTGAACCGGCAGGTCCTGGCACGTGTGCCGGGCTCGGGTGAACAGTGCCGGGCGCCGAGGCGCCACCTGACATTTGCGCGATTGCTAGGCAGAACCTCTTGCCGATACGACAGAAGGCGCTCTACTTTGGGTACGCGCACACTCTGTGAGGGCCGTCACAGACGCGACGAGGGGCCTTACCTTGGCAGATCTCGGTCAGACCGACGAAGCGCCGGCGCAGTCGCGGCTCCCGGCCGGCTCCGGCGCGCTGCTTCAGATGTCCGGGATCGTCAAGGAGTTCTCGTCCGTGCGCGCGCTCGGCGGTGTGGACTTCGAAGTGCGCGCGGGCGAGACGCACTGCCTGGTGGGCCAGAACGGCGCGGGCAAGTCGACGATGATCAAGATCCTCTCGGCGTCGTACCTGCCGGACGCGGGCACGATCACGTGGAAGGGAGACCCGGCCCGGTTCGCCCACCCGTTGGCGGCGATCAAGGCCGGCATCGCGACGATCTACCAGGAGCTGGACCTGGTCCCGGGTCTGACGGTGGCGGAGAACATCTTCCTCGGCCACGAGATCTCGGCCGGGGGATTCTCCCGGCGAGGCGCGACGAACCAGCGGGCGCGGGAGATCCTTGCGCGGCTGGGTCACAGCGAGATCGGTCCGACCAGGCTCGTGGGCGAGCTGTCGCCCGCCGGACAGCAGGTCGTGAGCATGGCGCGGGCGTTGTCGCACGAGGTCGACCTGCTCATCCTGGACGAGCCGTCGGCGGTGCTGGACCACGGCGAGGTGGAGAACCTCTTCCGCGTCATCCGCGGACTGACCGCGCAAGGCGTGGCGATCGTCTACATCTCCCACCGGCTGGAGGAGATCCGCCAGATCGGCGACCGGATCACCGTCTTGAAGGACGGCGTGACCGTGGCGACGGGCCTGCCGGCCAAAACCACTCCGACGGGGGACCTGATCAAGCTGATGACCGGCCGCTCCATCGAGTACGTCTTCCCGCAGCGCGACCAGGAGGCTGCGCCCGACGCGTCGCGCGATCCGGTCCTGCAGGTGCGCGACCTGGCGCTGGACGGGGTGTTCTCCGGGGTGGACCTGACGGTGCGGGCCGGGGAGATCGTAGGCCTGGCCGGACTGGTGGGATCGGGCCGCACGGAGATCCTCGAGACCATCTACGGGGCGCGTCGAGCCACGTCGGGCACGGTGAGCGTGGATGGCAGGAAGCTGCGACGCGGCGCCGTCGACGTCGCGGTCCGGGCCGGGATCGGCCTGGCCCCGGAGGAGCGCAAGAGCCAGGGGCTGCTGCTGGACCAGGCCGTCTACGCCAACATCAGCGTGTCGTCGCTGAAGTCCTTCCAACGTGCCGGGTTCGTCCTGCGAGGGCGTGAGAAGGCCAAGGCCCGTGAGCTGGTCGAGTCCCTGGACGTGCGTCCCCGCACCATCTCGCGCCACGTGCGCACCATGTCGGGCGGCAACCAGCAGAAGGTGGTCCTGGCCCGATGGCTGCTGCGCGGCTGCCGGGTGCTGCTGCTCGACGAGCCCACCCGCGGCGTCGACGTCGGCGCCCGCTCGGAGATCTACCGGCTGGTGCGCACCCTGGCCGACTCGGGGGTCGCCGTGGTCGTGGTGTCCAGCGAGGTCGAGGAGGTGCTCGGCCTGGCGGACCGGGTGCTGGTGGTCCGCGAAGGACGCGTCGTGCACGAAGCCGCCGCCGCCCACATCGATGAGTCCCAGGTCCTGGACCTGGTGATGGAAGGGACCCCCGCATGACCGACTCCGACACCGAGCGCCCGAGCGGTTCCACCGGCTCCACGGCGCACGACAAGCACGGCAAGCACGGCGGCGACGCCGGTGCCTCGTCTGCGGGCGATCCGGTCGACGCGCTGCCGGTGACCGAGACGACGGCGTCCCACCAGACCATGGACCCCGGCGCCGGCAAGGACGCTCAGGGTCCCGGCGGGCGCGGCGTAACGATGGCTCGCCTGGCCGACACGGGGTTCTTCCGCGTCGTGGGCCTGGTGGTGGTGCTGCTGCTGATCGTGATCGTCGGCACGATCACCGCGGGCGACCGGTTCCTGGATGCGGACAACTTCCTGACCATCCTGCGCCTGTCGACCGCGGTCGGCGTGGTCTCCGTCGGGATGACCTTCGTGATCACCGGCGGCGGGATCGACCTGTCGGTGGGTGCGGTGCTGGCCCTCTCCTCGGTGTGGGCGACCACGATCGCCACCCAGGAGCTGGCGGCCGACACCTTCTGGGGCGTGATGGTCCTGACCGCGCTCGGAGTGGGCGCCGGCGCCGGGCTGGTCAACGGCGTCCTGATCGCCTACGGCAGGGTCGTCGCGTTCGTCACCACCCTCGCGATGCTGGTCGCCGCGCGCGGACTGGCGGAGAAGATCTCCGGCCAGCGCACCCAGATCGTCTCCGACGTGCCCGGCTTCTACGACTTCTTCCGAGCCAAGCCCCTGGGCGTCGACATGTCCATCTGGCTCTTCGTGCTGGTCGCGGTCCTCGGCTGGATCCTGCTCAACCGCACGACGTTCGGCCGGCGGACCTTCGCGGTGGGCGGCAACCCCGAGGCCGCCCGCCTCGCCGGGATCAACGTGCGCCGTCACACGGTGTGGCTCTACGTGCTCGTCGGGGCGTGCTCCGGAATCGCCGCGCTGATGATCGTGGCCCGCACGACCACCGGATCCTCCACCCACGGCGAGCTCCTGGAGCTCGACGCGATCGCGGCGGTCGTCATCGGCGGCACCCTGCTCGCAGGCGGCCGGGGCACGATCACCGGCACCGTCCTGGGTGTCTTGATCTTCACCATGCTCACCAACGTCTTCACCCTCAACAACCGGGAGCCATCCGAGCAGGACCTGCTCAAGGGCGCCATCATCGTCGCCGCCGTGCTCCTGCAGCAGTGGTTGGCGGCCCGCAAGAGCACGAGCACCACCTAGTGCCGGGCCCGCCGGGCCGGCGGCTCGATCGGCACGCCGGGCACGACCAAGTCCACTGCCTCACCTCTCAGGTTCGACCCATCAAGGAGCGCGACATGTCCCTGCATCACCGCACCATCTCGAAGAAGGCCACGGCCGCTCTCGCCGTGCTCGCCGTGATCGGGCTCAGCGCCTGCACGAGCAACGAGTCATCCGACGACGACCAGAACGTGTCGGGCGGCACCTCGGAGGCCGAGGAGGGCTCGAACGACGAGGCCGGCGACACGGTCACCATCGGGTTCTCCGCCCCTGCTGCCGACCACGGCTGGATGGGGGCGATCACCGAGGCCACGGAGGCCGTGGCCGAGCAGTACGACGACGTCGAGCTCCTGATGGCCGAGGGGACCAACGACCCGTCCGTGCAGATCCAGCAGATCGAGACGTTCATCAACGACGGGGTGGACGCCATCGTGCTGCTGCCCCACGACGGCGACGCCCTGACCCCGATCGCGCTGGAGGCGATGGAGGCCGGGATCCCGGTCGTCAACGTCGACCGGGAGTTCAACGACCCCAACGCCGCGCGCGTGACGGTGCTGGGCGACAACTACGGCATGGGGGTCTCGGCGGGTGAGTACGTCTGCGAGCAGGCCGACGGCAACACCGACGCGGTCGTCGCCGAGATCCAGGGCATCGCCTCCCTCCCGCTGACCCAGGACCGCAGCCAGGGCTTCGAGGACGCTTTGAAGGAGTGCGGTCTGGACGTCGACAACCAGGTCGAGGCCTCGTTCACCGTGGAGAGCGGCTCGGACGCCGCGAACAACCTGCTCCAGGCCGCTCCCCAGATCGACTTCCTGTGGAACCATGACGACGACCAGGGCGTTGGCGTCCTGGCGGCGATCGAGGAGGCTGGTCGTGACGAGTTCACGATGATCGGCGGCGCGGGCTCGCGGCAGGTCATGGAGGCCATCAAGGCCGACAACGGCGTGCTCAAGGCGACGGTCATCTACCCCTCCACCCAGGGCGCCGACGGCCTGAAGCTGGCCCGCCTGCTCGCCCAGGAGAAGTCCGTCGACGACCTGGTCGAGGTCGAGGTCCCGCGCGTGGTCCAGCTTTACGCGCCGGTCGTGACCGCCGAGAACGTCGACAAGTACCTGGACACGGCGTTCCGGTCCTGACCCGCTGTCCCGATGACATTGCCCACCACGGCCCGCGCCGTCGCGCGGACCGTGGTGGGCACGTTCCCGTCCTGCCCTGGAGCTCCCCATGACCAGCACCTCGCCCGCCGACGCCGACCCCACGCCCTCCGGCTCGTCGTCCGCCCCGCTCAACGTCGCCATGATCGGTCACGCCTTCATGGGTGCCGCCCACTCCCAGGCGTGGCGCACGGCCGGGCGGTTCTTCGACCTGCCCCTGCACCCGGTGATGCGGGTGCTCGGTGGGCGCGACGCGGCTCGCGTCCGGGCCGCCGCCGACCGGCTGGGGTGGGAGTCGACCGAGACCGATTGGCGCCGCCTCGCCGAGCGCGACGACGTCGATCTCGTGGACATCTGCACCCCTGGAGACTCCCACGCCGAGATCGCCATCGCGGCCCTCGCGGCGGGCAAGCACGTCCTGTGCGAGAAGCCGCTGGCCAACTCGGTCGCCGAGGCCGAGGAGATGACCCGCGCCGCCGAGGCGGCCGCCGCCCGCGGGGTGCGGGCGATGGTCGGGTTCACCTACCGACGCGTCCCTGCCGTGGCGTTGGCGCGGCAGCTGGTCGCGGAGGGCCGTCTGGGCGACATCCGCCACGTTCGCGCGCAGTACCTGCAGGACTGGATCGCCGACCCCGAGGCGCCGATGTCGTGGCGCCTGGACCGCGACAAGGCGGGCTCCGGCGCGCTCGGTGACATCGGCGCCCACATCATCGACCTGACCCAGCACATCACCGGCGACACGATCGCCGAGGTCTCCGGGCAGCTGGAGACCTTCGTCAAGGAGCGGCCGCAGGCCGACCGGCACGCCGGTCTGTCAGGGTCTGCCTCCGAGGGCGCGGAACGGGTGCGGGTCACGGTGGACGACGCCGCGATGTTCCTCGCCCGATTCCGCGGCGGTGCGGCCGGGGTGTTCGAGGCCACCCGGTTCGCGACCGGCCGCAAGAACGCGATCCGGATCGAGGTCAACGGCTCGAAGGGCAGCCTGTGCTTCGACTTCGAGGACATGAACGTCCTGCAGTTCTTCGACGCCGCCGAGCCCGAGGAGACCGCCGGCTTCCGTCGGATCCTGGTCACCGAGCCCTCCCATCCGTATGTGGGCGCCTGGTGGCCCCCGGGTCACGGCCTTGGCTACGAGCACGCCTTCACCCACCAGGTGGTCGACCTCGTCGACGCCCTCTCCCGCGGCACCCAGCCCACCCCGACGTTCGCCGACGGTCTGCGCGTGCAGCGGGTGCTGAGTGCCGTGGAGACCAGCAGCGACACCCGCACCTGGCAGACGATCACCGCCTGAGCGGCAGCCCCGCCCCGGTCGCCCCGCCCGGACGTTCGGCCTGCCGGAGTCGGCAGACCCTTCTGACCACCGCTGCGCGTTACGCACCCTCGCCATGGCGAGAAGATCGACACTTATGTATTGACGCCGGGCAAATGTGCTCCATAGTGTGACGGGCATCACGGCGATTCGGCCGCTGGCCAACTCGGAAGGGCTAGGCGACGCTCCATGCCCCAGAACTCGGTGATCTCGGAGAGCGCACGCTCCCGCTCCGCCGTGAGCAGCGGCCCGCGCCGCGGCCTCGCTGCCGCCCTCGTGGCCGCGCTGGCCGGAGGCCTGATGGGCCTGCTGCCCCCTGTCGCGGCCGTCGCCGCGGCCCCGGCGGCGGCCGCTTCCGACCTCGTCGTGGACACGGCGTCGACGGAGGCGGCCCCGGCGTGGGGGGCGCCGGCGCAGGGGGGGGGGGGGCCCCCCCCCCCCCCGCCCCCAACGCAGG